>NZ_JBSWVF010000005.1:0-409112 GCF_056159445.1 Pseudomaricurvus sp. ABR4_320
AGACAAAGCGCGTAGCGGTTTGGCTGTCCCTCTGGCTGGCTTTGTTATGTGATTGGTTAGTCATGGCATACAACGACGAGTTTATTGCCCGTTGGATCGCGAATATAGGTGGCATAAAAATTTGGGTGGGCTTCTTCTCTAATACCTGGAGAACCTTCATCAATACCTCCGGCGTCTATTGCTGCTTTATAAAAAGCATCTACTTGCTTTCGTGAGCCAGCAAGTAGAGCAACATTTACCCCATTCCCAGGACTTGCTTCTTCACCATTGAATGGCTTTCCTATCCATAGACAATTCATACCAGTTGATATATCGGCTTTATTTCCATAACCGGCAAATGATGCACCTGTAGATTGTCGTGAATAGCCTAATATTGGCATCACCTGATCGTAGAACTTTATTGATTCTTCAAGATCATTAGTTCCTAACATTATATGGCTAAACATCTTTATCTCCAGCTATGGTTCACATAACGCCGCGGTAAGCTGCGGCTATGTAGTTGATTTTTTTGTGGCAGCGTAGCCACCGCCACATAAACAAGCGACGGAATAGCCGTCAGACTTGACCGCTTTGTTATGCATTTGTTTCTCTTATATGTTTTGCTAAAGCAGCCAATTCGTTGTCATTAGCTCGCTGACAATCATGAGAGGACAAATACCCTTCATATTTTTCAATGAAGGGTCCAAACGTCGGCTCTATATGCTTGAACTCTGACGACTCGCCTGTTCCATGCATCGGAGATAGTTTGCTGTGTAGATGATCTATTTCGTAACCTTCTAAGAACATACCTGTTCGCCCAACCCCATCCAAAGCCTTATCCAGTATTAATGCTACCTTTTTTGTAGCAACAATCAGATCCATAAGCACTTCATCTGTTTGTGCAAAAGCGTAGCTTGAAACGTGCTTTTTTGGTATTACAACGGTAAATCCTTTTGTATTCGGATAAATTGAGAGAAAGGCCAAGTGATTTTCATCTTCCCATATTTTATGGCATGGCTCTTCACCACTAACGATTTTGCAAAATACACAATCCATTGCTATTCCTCGTTTGCATAACGCCCGGCTCACTGAGCAAATTTTTGATGGCGGCTTTTGTGCGTGTCTTTGCACAAAAGGTGACAGCGGAAATTTATCCGGTGCAGCCGCTTGTTAGTTGCTGCCATAGTTTCCAATGCCTGTTTTATATGATTTCTCTGCCTCGGCAAAATAGTGAAGGCTAAAAATATAGCATGGGAGCCAAATTACCCCCAAGCCAACGTATGGGAAAATTTTGGCAAAAATCTCAATGTAAATACCCACAAACGAAAAAACGAACAATACAATTGCTAGCGAAAAGTGCTTTGCAAGTGTTACCCATTGTTTCCTTTCTTTAATTGGTGAATAGGCAATTTTTTTAGCGACATCATAAACAAAGTTGCAACCAAAAATTACAGCAACAAACGCCATAAATGACTTATTAACTGCGAAGTTTATCAAGAATAACAGGCCCATGGATGGAACTAACCATAGAGCGAGAACACCGACCTTCAAATAATCAATTTGTATCTTTTTCACGAAACTATCCCTGTGGGCAACTAACGCCTCAAACACCGGCTTGGTGAAGTTGGCGGCTTTTTTGGAACAAAAAAGGTGACAGCTTTACCAAGTCCGCGTGCTTTGACTTGTTAACCCCACTCAACGAGACTCTCCCCTTGCCGAGTTATTTCAACAACCAGGTCCGAATAGGGCGACACATCGGGATATTCATTACCGGGGTCACACCTTACTTTAACCTCAAGCGAATTTACGATACACCTCGCAAATTCAACATCGGATTTCCATTTTACTATGCCCTTTAAATAGATTGACATGTAACCGTCTTGGATTCCGGTGTTAATGAGAACCTTTGCATCACCATATGTGTAAAGGACATGTCCTTCATCAATTTCTGAATCGTAAGACAAAGTGCCGATCTCATTATTTAGGAATGAAACCACCTGTTCTGTTTCGCTCCCTTCAATGTAGATTTCTATATCTTCTGAATCGCTCATATGGGTTAACGCCTCAATTTGCGGCGAGCGTTAGCGAGTCCGACAACATTGACTTGTTAGCCGTGACTAGCTCGACGTCTGGCAAATTATCAGCGACTTCTTGATAAGTTGTACTCTTGAGAAGAGTATCCGTAACAACCGGCAATGGCTCAGCCCAAATTTCAAGCAAATCTGCTTCACCTTGCGTTACTATAGGAAAAGCCAATTTCTCAACTGGTGGACAGAATTCAGTTGAAACCCCTTGCTTGTTGCCCCGCGCATCCATGCGATACCAGCCATAGCTTTTTAAATATATGGCGTTTAGACCATGAAGACAAAACGGGGGTACGTCGGTAATAGTTAAACGTTGGTAGCATAGGCCCGCTGGAATTTCATTTGCACGTAACAACGCTGCCAATAAATGACTTTTGGCATAGCAATAACCTGTAAGATGTTTTAGAACATCTGATGCTTTACAAGTTACGGGGTTTTTCTTGTAATCCCAACTATGCTGAATCTCATCGCGCACAAACTCAAAACATCTACGAGTAATTTCTTCTGGCTCAGAAGCGCCGCGTGCAAGTTCTTTTGCCTGCGCGAAGACGTGGGTTGTTTTCCAGTCAATGTATTCTGAAGATGCCAAATACTTGTTCATACTCTCAAACTCGGAAGACGGCTAACATTTCTATATGAGGCATGCCTCTTTTGCCGATTTAGAATAAAACTATCTCTTTGATTTCATTTAAAAATCCTAGAGAATGTAACCGAGCAAGCTCGCTTTGTACAAATACCTAGGCATGCGCGTTATCACCTTTATTGGTGGATTAACCCCTTGATCTATAATCCTTTTTTCTAGACCTCAGTAAAAATACCGCGTTGCTTTGATTTTGCCCACAAAAAAAGGAGCCGTAGCTCCTTTTTGTCACTTCATTCAACGCTTAATTTTAAAGTAGCGCCTGATACGTCTTTTCCAGCTTCTTCTGCTGTTTCTTGCCTAGTTCACCAAAGCATTGGTTGAGTGCATATCTCAGTCGTGCACGACTCATATCCGGTCCTAACAGCACCATGGCGTCCATGACAGAAATCGATGAATCCGAACCGGTAATCCCGATAAACATTGGCGTGAGGAAATCCTTAATTTTGATCTCCATTTGCGTCGCCAGGGTCTTTAACTCGTTGAAAATGGCATCCCGCTCCCAGGTTCTGAGGGCTTCCAGTCGCCAGAGGGCAAACTGCATGACTTCTTTGAGTTTGTCGTCTTCCATTTTGCAGCTGGCAAAGCTGTCTTTGGTAATGGGCAAATTGCCGCTGACCAGGAAAGCGACCAAGGGAATAAAATCACTGAGGGTTTGCATTCGAGGTTGGGCGTGGGGCAAGACCGACAGCAGAGTGTCTTTATTCAGTGCCCAGTTGTGTAGGCGTTCCGCCAGCTGTTCAACGTTACAGTCTTCACGGATCCACAAGCTGTTGAGCCAGGAGAGTTTTTCCACGTCAAAAACAGGACCACCCAGGGATACCCGATGGATATCGAAATTGTCGATCATATCGGCGAGGGTGAATTTCTCCCGCTCGTCGGGCATGGACCAGCCCATACGCCCCAAATAGTTGATCACTGCTTCAGGCAAAAAGCCCATGCGCTCATAGTAGGTAATGGAGGTTGGGTTTTTGCGCTTACTGAGTTTGGAGCTGTCAGGATTGCGCAGTAGCGGTAAGTGACAGAGCACTGGCATTTCCCATCCGAAGTATTCGTACAGCAATTTGTGCTTGGGCGCGGAGTTCAACCATTCTTCCCCACGCAGTACGTGAGTGATTTCCATCAGGTGGTCATCAACCACATTGGCCAGGTGGTATGTGGGCAGTCCGTCGGATTTTAACAGTACCTGGGCATCCACTTGGCCCCAGTCCAAGGTTACTGTGCCGCGCAACAGGTCTTCTACTGGGCATGGGCCGTCTTCTTCCGGTACGCGCATGCGAATCACGCTGGGCATGCCCGCTTCGCGGCGTTTGGCCTGCTCTTCTTCCGATAAAATCAATTCACTGGGCTTGAGTGCAGTAAAGCCACCTTTCTCTCGACGGGCTGTACGCAATTCGTTCAATTCTTCCGGGGTACGGTAGCAATGGAAGGCTTTGCCTTCGGCAACCAGCTGCTCGGCATACTGCTTATAGATGTCGCTGCGTTCGGACTGACGATAAGGCGCATGGGGTCCACCCACATCCGGCCCTTCGGCCCAGCTTAGTCCCAACCATTTCAGGCTATCCAAAATGGCCTGTTCGGATTCCGGTGTCGATCGCACTTGATCGGTATCTTCAATACGCAGGATAAATTCACCCCCTTGCTGTTTGGCAAAGCAGAGGTTGAACAGCGCGATATAGGCGGTGCCGACGTGGGGATCTCCGGTGGGAGATGGAGCGATACGAGTACGAACCTTCATGAGTGTCCTGTCTTACTGACTTACTGGGTGAGAGTGCTGGCAGCGAAGAGCATCGCCACAGCAGAACGAAATTAGGGCGCGATTATACGCATTCATCTGGCCGGCCTCTACTCAGCCAGACCATCTGCCGAACGAAAACTTTACATGTAAACTACTTGAGGTTTTGGGCAAGTCACCACACAATGGCGTCCCGCTCATCACCTGCTCCTACTCCATGAAATCCTGGCAAGCCGAACTTTGCATTTTCAGTGCTGCAACCATCGGCGCAATTACCTACCCCATTGCCCAGTGGACTTTGGGTCAGATGGATCTACTGCTGTTCCACATTATTCGTTTTCCGCTGTTGGCGCTGATTTTTTTGCCGGTAGCGCTGCATCGCAAACCGGACTGGCGCCGCCTGTGGCAAGCCGCGCTGCCAGGGCTCTTTATGTGGTTGGGCATTGTGGCCTGGTCTTACGGCATTATGATCACCGATCAATTGGGGAGCGTCGCCTTTATCATTGCGCTGATGAGCATTATCGCGCCCTTTCTCGCCAGAATTATCTTCGGCACGCCACTACAAAAGTCAACGCTCATCGGGTTGCTTATTGCTACGGTTGGCTTGGCGTTATTGACGTTGAAAGACGGCCTGCATATTAGCGAAGCCAGCCGGTGGATGTTGTTGTGTGCGTTTATGCAGGGTCTCTATCTGGTGACCAATTCCCGCTATTCCAGCCGCTTCGATCCCATCGTGATGAGCTGGGCGCAATTTGTCACCTGCGGCTTGATGTCGCTGGCTGTAGCACCCTTTCTGGGGCATTGGAATCTTGCGCCATCGGCCGGTCTGTTCGCCGCCTTGTTTTATATGATTTTTATCTCTACCGGTTTGCGCTTTGTGTTGATGACCTATGGCCAGGGCAAAACCTCGGCAGATCGCGCAGCGGTATTGGTGTTGATTGAGCCGGTGTTTGCGGCACTGATCGCCGTTGTCGTCTTGGGGGAAACCATGTCTGCTCAACAGTGGTTGGGCGCCGCCTTAATTTTGGTGACGGTATACGCGGCTCGCCCGAAACCCAAAGTGGCGGAACAGACGCCGGTGTAAAACTCGTGACAAATTAGTGTCGGAAAATCTAACGCCAAATGGCATAATCGCGCGCCAATTTGCCGGTGACCGCCACGGCAACAGAACATCGATTGAAATACCGTAATTAATTCAAAGACCTGCCTCAAATGGCGCGTAAATTGCCATTTGCAATGGTGTGAAGTAAAGAAGTTCGTTCCACACCGAGTGTGTTGTCCGGAGTGATGCCACCCATGAAGAAAGTCAGCAACACCAACTGCCCTTTGCAGGAAGAAAACCGCCGCTTTGCCAACACCGCTGGCGTTAGTGCCAACAATCAACACTGCGGCTGTCGCCCGGCGTTTCGCGATAACGCAACAGGAAACGTGTTTCTATCCTGCTTTGCCGATGGGCGCCCTGCACCGATTCATCTTTTGGAAGGGCTTCCGAAGGAGGTGATCGAGGAATTCAGTGATCAGGGCCGAGCGTTGCGCTCTATTCCCAGCCTGGAATCCGGGTTTGTTAAGGAAGGAAGGTTTTACAACCGCAGCGAGATGATTCGCGCTCTAGCAAAAGAAGCGGGATAATTAATCGCAGGCAACTCGCCTCTCGGTTGCCTGCGATTTTTTTGCGCCTTACATCCGTTCGATAATAATGGCCGGTGCCATACCACCCGCAGTACACATGGTGACCAAGCCAATCTGCTGATCGCGACGCTCTAACTCATCCAACACGGTTCCAATCAGAATTGACCCTGTCGCACCAATCGGATGCCCCAACGCAATCGAACCACCATTCACATTGACCTTTTCGCGGTCCAGCTCCAGATGGCGCATAAAGCGCTCGGCAACAACCGCAAACGCCTCATTAATTTCAAACAAGTCGATATCGTTAACACTCATGCCTGCACGCTTCAGAACTTTGCGCGCAGAGGCGACGGGTGCGTTTAACATCAAGGTCGGGCAATCGCCCATGTTTGCGGTCGCAACGATGCGGGCACGCGGCTTCCAACCCTGGGTGCGCGCATAGTCTGGTGAGGCCAGTAATAGCGCGCCAGAACCATCAACCACGCCAGAGGAATTTCCCGCATGGTGGACGTGGTTGATGTTTAAATCCGGGTACTTGGCCAAAATCAGCTGGCGATAGGTGGTACCCGCTTCGTCCATGGGCTTATCGGCCAATTCAACGAACGACGGGTTCAATTGCGACAGAGCCTGCAAGGTGGTTTGTGGCCGAGGGTATTCGTCTTTGGCCAACGCCAGCTCGCCATTGTTGTGGTAGACAGGAATCAAACTGCGATCAAAGCGCCCATCTTCTATCGCCGCTGCGGCACGTTGCTGACTGACCACCGCCCATTCGTCCAGTTCTTCACGGCCAATGCCTTCAAGCGTAGCAATGGCATCGGCACAAATCCCCTGGTGGCCCTGGGGATGCATCTCACGCAGGACCAAATTGCCGCTGTCCATAAACGTGGGCAGACCGTTGTCGAAACCGTAACTGGACATCATTTCTGCCCCGCCCGCAATAACCACGTCTTCCATACCCGACAGCACAGACGCTGCCGCAAGGTTGACGCTGGTAATGCCAGACCCACAAAAGCGATCCAGAGTGACGCCACTGCTGCGAATATCATAACCCGCCGCCAATGCCGACATACGTCCCATATCGCCACCGTGTCGACCATGTTGACAGGAGGTGCCCCAAATCACGTCATCCACATCGGCGGTATTGAGTTGATTGCGTTCCACCAACGCGCGCAAGACCGCGGCACCCAACTGCTGCGGGTGAATATCGGCCAGGGCGCCTTTGCCCCGCTTGCCAATACCACGCGGGGTACGGCAGGCATCAATAATCCAAGCTTCGTTTGTCATAACTACCTCCAGACGTGAATCACAGGGTTATTTGACGGCATGGCATAAGGACGGTTCTTTTGATGATCGGCCAATGATCCGCGGAACTACCGTCTTGCTTCTTCATAAAGGTTGCATGATTGACCCTTTATGAAGACGCTTTTTTGCTCGCTTTCTTGCACACTTTTTGTGCAACCATACCCTCATATTGGGGCGTATGATAGGGATCCCATAGCGATCAAACAATGACCGGGCTTCCCGAAGAATTTGATAATTCGTTATAATCACAGACTCCTAAAACTGCCGTGATTCCCTATGCGAGCCCCTTCTGTCGCGATTTATTTTGTCAATGCCACACTCACGCACCTGCAGGATAAACCCTGGCTGAGGGACAGGCTGCTGCGGCAAAATCACATACCAACGGACATGCTCAGCAGCCCCACAGCGCGCATTCCCGGCGATGATTTTGCCAATCTGGTCCGCGATGTCGTCCTCGAAACCCGCGATGAGCAAATGGGCCATGCCTACACCCTGCAGCCGGTGGGCAGTTGGGTGACAATGACGCAACTGGCCATCGGCGCCCGGGATCTGCACGAAGCTCTTAGGCGCATGGCGCGGTTTTATCGTTTGGTCCCCTGGGGCATGACCACCCGTTTAAAAAAGCAGGGGGACGAAGTCCACTTTGTGGTGGAGCCGGGGCACGACTTCCATGTAAACGACTACTTGTACGAATCCTTCGTCTTTTATATTTACCGCTTCAGTAATTGGCTGATCAACCAGCAAATCCCGCTGATTGGCGTTAATTTCCCGTTTGCAGAAACACCGCAACGCCAGGAATACCGCTACCTTTACTTTACCGGCAATATCCACTTCAACCAACCGCGCTGTGCACTGCGCTTTCCCGTCAGCCTGCTGCAGGAGAAGGTCTGCCAGGACGACTACAGTCTGCGTAAATTTCTTAACCACGCCGCCTTGTCGATTCTTACCCAGCGCTTTCAGCAGAAAAACTGGCGCAGCCAGGTCGAGCACGCCCTGCTGCCACAATTGCCAGAAAACCCAGACATCGTCGATATTGCATCGCAACTTAAGGTACACCCGCACACACTGCGCTCGTACCTGCGCCGGGAAGGCGTGCAATTTAAAGAAGTACGGGAAAACCTGCGCTGCGAAGTCGCCATCGATTTGCTGCGCCACGAGAACACCAGCATTGAAGAAACCGCTTTGCGGCTCGGCTATTCAGAAACCAGTGCTTTCAGTCGTGCCTTTAAACGTTGGATGGGAATTTCACCCCTGGCCTATCGCCGCGGGGAAGACGAACAGACTGCGGGCTGATCTGAGTCAATGTTCACAGGCATCACAGCAATTAAGCTATTGCTAATATTTCTTCGGAGAGGTTAGCGCGATGATGATCAACGAAGGCAAGATCGATCGAATTTTACGCATTGTGGTTGGCTTAGTGTTGCTAAGCCTGACGTTTATCGGTCCGCAAACCCTGTGGGGTTTGGTTGGGCTGATTCCACTGGGCACTGGATTGATAGGTTTCTGCCCCGCGTACAAAATATTTGGGCTGAGCAGCTGTCCGCTGAAAAAATCCTGAGCACTGCGTCATAGAATACGGAGCCGCTATTACCAGCGGCCCCGTGAAAGAACATCAATACAATCAGTGTGCTTTGTAGTGGCGTTTGGGTTTGGCTTTACGTTGTAGCTGTAACTGGGCGTCCCGTGCTTTTTGCAAAACACTGTAAGCCTGCTGCTTGCCAGACAGGTAGGGTTTCTCCCAATCCTGATCATCCGCCACACCATAGTAGGCAGCACACTGTCGGGTGAAGAATGGGTTCCATAAATGTGGTCGGCCAATCGCGACCAGATCGGAACGTCGTGTGTGCAAGATGGTGTTCACTTGCCCGCCGTCGGTGATATTGCCAACGGTCATGGTTGCCATCTTGTTAACGTTGCGAATCGCCTCGGCAAACTGCACCTGGAACATGCGCCCGTAAATCGGCTTTTGATCGGGTACAGTCTGACCGGCAGACACATCCATCAAATCACAACCGGCCTCTTCAAAAGCACGGGCAATGGCAAAGGTATCTTCTTCAGTTAAACCGCCCTCTTTCCAATCCGACGCGGAAATACGCACAGACATGGGCTTGTGTTGCGGCCAGATATCGCGCATGGCATTAAACACCCGCAGCGGAAAACGCAGACGATTATCAAGGCTACCACCAAACTCATCGGTGCGTTGATTGGTCAGCGGCGACAGAAAAGAGGCCAACAAATAACCGTGGGCACAATGCAGCTCGATCATGTCGAAGCCTGCACGCTCTGCCCGTCGGGTTGCCTGACAGAAGTCTTCCAGAATTCGATCCATTTCGCCGCGATCAAGCTCTATTGGCGTTTGCGACACACCGTCAAACCAGGGAACGGGTGACGCAGACAACAATGGCCAGTTATCACTCTCGTTATTCAACGGATAATCCGCTCTCTCCCAGCCGAGTTGCGTCGAACCCTTACGACCGGCATGGCCCAGCTGCAGACACATTTTTGTGCTGGTGTAGGTGTGAACTCGATCAACAATGGCGGCCCAAGCGGCTTCCTGTTCATCCGTCCACAGTCCGGGACAACCCTGAGTGATGCGGGCGTCTGGCGATGGGCAAGTCATCTCGGTAAACATCAATCCCATACCACCACGGGCGTTGCCAGCGTAATGAAGCATATGCCAATCGGTGAGATTGCCGTTTTCATCGGCGGAATACTGAGCCATGGGCGACATCACAACCCGATTACGTAATTCCAGATCACGCAATTTATAGCGGGTGAACATGGGCGTTGGACGAGATTCGCGATAGTCGTAGCCGCTCTCTTGAAAATAGCGTTCGTACCATTCTGAATCTGCCTGCTCGACAAATTTTGGATCGCGCAAAACCAGATTGTCATAGGTGATCGACTTGGCGCGGCACATAACAACCATGGCGAATTGCATCGGATCCATATCCCAGGAACGATCCATATGTTCAAACCAGGACAGAGACACATCGGCATTGTGCTGCACCACTTGCACGGGGACACGGCGACGATCGTCGTAGTCTTTAAACGCCGCTTCAACACTGGTTTCAGCATGGGCGATCACCGCATCGTGCAGACCAATGGCGCATTCCATCGCCAGCTTGGTGCCAGAACCAATGGAAAAATGTGCCGATGCTTTCGCATCCCCCAGAATCACAATATTGTTGTGCCACCACTGCTGACAGAAAATTCGCGGAAACTGCCGCCAAATGGAACGATTCAAAATGAGCGGATGCCCTTCCAGTTCGTCGGCAAAAATCGCCTCCAACTGCTGACGGGATCCCTTTTCGTCGGTCTCCGTAAAGCCCCACTTCTGCCAGCATTCGTCAGACATTTCGAACACCCAGGTGGAACGCCCGGGCTCATACTGATAGGTGTGCGCGCAGATCAGGCCGTGTTCCGTTTCTTTAAAAAAGTAGGTGAAGTCCCGCAGCGGACGCGTCGAGCCCATCCAGCAAAACCGATTGGATTTCATGACGGTGGTCGGCTTAAACGATTCTGCGTAACGCTCGCGGATGGCAGAGCCAATTCCGTCGGCCGCCAGAATGATGTCACTGTCGGCAAATTGCACTTCCAAATTATCAACGTCAATACGGGCTTCAAACTGCAGGTTGACGCCCTCTTCCCGGCAACGCTGTTGTAAAATATCCAGCATTTTCATTCGCGATGTACCGCAAAAACCGTTGCCTTCGCAGTGAATATCCCGCCCTTTACGGCGAATAACAATATCGTCCCAGTAGGCAAAATTATCGCGAATACGTTCGTAGGATGGCATATCCCGTGAAAGAAACTCCTCGAGAGTTTCATCGGAAAAAACCACTCCGAAACCAAAGGTATCGTCCGCCTTATTTTGCTCAAAGACAGAAATGTCCCAGTCGGGGCGCTGCTTTTTGGTTAAGAGTGCGAAATATAGCCCGCCTGGGCCGCCTCCGATGACAGATATCTTCACGGTCAATCCTCCTGCCGCATACCAATTAAATTACTTACAACTTATTTACATGTAATATATATACATAAAAGTGACCCGCTTTTTGCGGTCACTGCTAACTAACGAATCAACCCCGCTTTGCTCTACAATAGCGGTCGTCACTGGACCCAATGAACAGAATTCTATGAACCCACCCAAGCATTTGGATCTGCCCGCTGCAGATACCCTCTACTTGAAGCTCTGGCTGCAACTGGCAAAAAGCTCCAAAATCCTTGAACAGGAAATGGAAGCTCGCTTCCAGAAAAACTTCCGCCAAAGCCTGTCCCGCTTCGATGTGCTCTCACAGCTGGATCGCTGTGATCCAGAGCTGTTGTCTATGGGAGAGCTCGCCAGCCAGCTGCTGGCCTCGCGGGGCAATATCACTCGCCTGGTAGATCGCATGATCGCGGAAGGCTTAATTCAGCGGCAGCCCAGCCTGGAAGATCGCCGCAGTATTCACGTCGGTCTCACCGATAAAGGTCGCGACCTCTTTGCAGAGATGGCCAGTGCCCACGCCCAATGGGCAAAACAACTGTTGGGCAAACTCAAAAAAGACCAAAGCCGTCAACTGTTGGAACTGCTAACCCAGGTCAACACATCGTTTAAAGCGGGAATCGATCGCTAACCGCTGCGATCACATCACCTCGCCACCGGCGACAGCGATTGCCTGGCCGGTTACTGACATTGCAGCATCGGAACAAAGCCAGGCGACTGTCGCGGCAATCTCATCCGGCTGAATGAAGCGCCCCTGGGGATTGTCTTTTACCAGTTCTGCACGGGCTTCAGCCTCGCTTCTGCCGGTTTTTTCACAAATGGTTGCCACGGCAGTACTGACAATATCGGTCTCTGTATACCCTGGGCAGACCGCATTAACGGTAATACCTTTGGTCGCCAACTCTGTCGCCAGCGCTCGCGTTAACCCGATGACACCGTGCTTTGCCGCACAGTAAGCCGCGACATATCCATAACCTTTAAGACCCGCAGTACTGGCGATATTAACAATGCGACCAGCGCCTGCGGTGCGCATGTCATTAAGCACTTCACGGCAGCAGTAAAAGACGCCATCCAAATTAACAGACAGCATGCTGCGCCATTGCTCATCAGATGTTTTGTGCGCGGGCGCAGTACTGGCCGCCCCTGCGTTATTGATCAGGGTATCAACGGGACCAAAAGCCGCCCTCGCTTTTGCAAAGGCCTCTTTAACGCCGGCTGAATTCGTCACATCGACGGTGACGACTTGGGCATTTGGTAGTTCAGCCGCCACCGATTCCAACGAAGACGCCTGCCTGCCCATCAAGGTGATACGCGATGCTGATTCACCCAAACACTTAGCAATGGCGGCACCGATGCCGCGTCCAGCACCGGTAATAACGATATGTGAATTCGATGTTTTCATGGATAACCTCGATAACTGCAATTCAATATATATTACATGTAATATATTTGCGAGTAATTTTTTTATTCGCTACACTAACGCCATTCTTCAGCGACGACAGACAGCGTGCTATGAACAGAAAGAATTCTCTTAACCCAGAAACATTTTCGCCAGAGCACTTCCTTTGGTCTTTTAACAAGGGTGTTGCCACTGTCACCCTAAACATTCCGGCGCGCAAAAATCCGCTGACCTTTGATTCTTACGCCGAGCTGCGCGACACCTTTCGAGAGCTCGTCTACTGTGATGAGGTAAAAGCCGTGGTTATCACCGGCGCCGGTGGGAATTTCTGTTCCGGTGGAGATGTTCACGACATTATTGGCCCACTGACCGCCATGAATATGCGGGATCTTTTGGCCTTTACGCGCATGACCGGCGATCTCGTTAAAGCGATTCGCAATTGCCCGCAACCCGTTATCGCCGCAGCCGATGGCGTGTGCGTTGGCGCTGGCGCCATTGTCGCTATGGCGAGTGATCTGCGCATGGGTACTGCCAACACCAAAACCGGCTTTTTGTTTACCCGTGTTGGTCTCGCTGGTTGTGATATGGGCGCCTGCGCGATACTTCCTCGAATTATTGGTCAGGGACGCGCCGCTGATTTATTGTTTACGGGCCGCATTATGACCGCAGACGAAGGTGAGCGCTGGGGCTTTTTTAATCGAATGTCAGCGCCTGACTCCCTATTATCCGACGCCGAAACTTGGGCTCAAGAGCTGATAAAAGGCCCGACCTTTGCCCATGGCATGACCAAAACCATGCTCAACCAAGAGTGGAATATGAGCATCGAACAAGCCATCGAAGCCGAGGCGCAAGCGCAAGCAATCTGCATGCAGACAGCCGATTTTGAGCGTGCTTATAACGCATTCGTGAATAAAGAAAGGCCGGAATTTCAAGGCAATTGAACGTCGACGCCAACAGCCACACACAGAGATTCAAACATGGAAATTGTAAACCCCGAACACTGGCCACGCCCTAAAGGCTATTCTAACGGCATCGTCGCCGATGGAAAAATGGTGTTTATTGGCGGACAAATTGGCTGGAACAGTGAAGAGAAATTTGAGAGCGATGACTTTGTCGATCAGATCCGCCAAACCCTGGAAAACACCGTCGCCGTATTAGAAGCAGCCGGCGCAGGCCCGGAACACATTACCCGAATGACCTGGTATATCACCGATCGCGACGAATATCTGTCACGCTTAAAAGACGTAGGCGCTGCGTACCGAGACATTATCGGCAAACACTTTCCGGTTATGGCGATGGTGCAAGTCGTTGCATTAATGGAAGCCGAGGCGAAAGTCGAAATCGAAACAACAGCGGTCATTCCTCATAGTTAGGGGATAACAGTTTTCCTTGAAACCCCAAGGTATCGCTTTGGGGTGGTAGAAGACCCTTATAGATCTACCACCCACTTTTTCTTTTTTTTCTTTCTCAGCGCGTTTTCTATTCACTCAATGAATAAAAGCGCCCTATTCAGTCGCAGCTTTTGAATCGCTATTGTTGGAACAAGTCTTCCCTCGAGCGACGTGATCTCCCGCACCCGTTTTTAATCGCACACTGTCAATAACTGCGATTAAAGACGTCAAAGCAACAATCAAAAACGCAATTCGAAATGGCGTTGCAGGATCCGTACTAACAGCAACGGCCTCCCCGATGCGCCAACCCACGGCCCCAAGGGCAATCCCTAATCCCATCGCAAGCTGAAATGCTGTCGAAAAAAGTGTATTCGCATCGGACATGGACTCATCAGGAATGTCTGCAAACGCGATGGTATTAAACGCGGTAAATTGCATCGACCGAGTCATTCCGCCGACAAACAGTACACTACAAGAAATCCAGAGTGGGGTTTCGGCATTAAACAATGCACATGTACCGATCATGGCTGCATTCAGCAAACCGTTGGTAATCAAAACAGGACGAAAACCAAAACGCTGCATCACAAAGGTTGTCCATGGCTTCATGATCAGATTACCGGCAAACACCGCCATTAACATCATACCTGCTTTAAAAGCACTAAAACCAAAAGCGATTTGAAACATTAATGGAATCAAGAAGGGAACTGCACTGATTCCCATGCGAAACAGAGAGCCGCCCCAAACAGTGACCGCAAAGGTTGGAAAGCGCAGCGACCCAAGATCAAACATAGGCTGCTCTGCTCGCCGTAAATGTCTGACGCTCGCAACCATCAGCCCCACACCAGAAAGTAACGCAGCAACGGCAAGGGGCCAGCTCCCTTCTGGCCGCGACAAAATTTCCGCCCCTGCCATCAACAAAAACAAGCCACCACCGGTCATGAGGAAGCCGGGCCAATCAAACGCTTTATGGCTTCGCTCATCTGAGTGAGGCAACAAACGCAGAGCAAAGAACAGTGCGATAACGCCAAGGGGTAAGTTGAGCCAAAAAATCCAACGCCAGTCGCCGTAATCCGAGATCAATCCTCCAAGGGGTGGTCCCAAAACAGGTGCAATAAGCGCAGGCCATGTCAGCACTGCAATCGCTCTTACTAAGCCATCTTTAGGCGTTTCCCGAAGCACCACTAGACGCCCAACTGGCACCATCATGGCACCGCCAATACCCTGTAATATTCTAAGCCCCACAAACATTGGCAGAGAGCTAGCGAATCCACACAGTAACGAAGCCACGGTAAACAAGGCAATTGCCGACGTGAATACTTTACGCGCACCAAACCTCTCAGCAGCCCAACCACTGATGGGAATGAATACACCAAGAGTTAGCATATAAGCGGAAACCCCGATATTCAGTGCAACAGGTTCTACCCCAAAACTCTTAGCCATGGTGGGAATAACTGGCGTTATCACCGTTGCATCGAGGTTTTCCATGAAAAAAGTAGCCGCTACCAGTAGGGCTAGAGCTGTGCGTAATTGCATCAAAGTGTGTCTACCCCGCGTCTTTGGCTTTTGCTCGCAAGTCGTCAACCAATGGCACATGGCAACGCTCAGACATCTGCAATGTATAACCAGCGACGGCTTCTGGTAGCTCTAGCTCAGGTAGAATCGTTAAGGATCGCAATATGGGAAATAAGAGAATATCGTTGATATTACCGGCACCCAACTCGGCCAGTAGTGGTATTAATTCATCTACTCCTACCGACAGCCGCTCTTTAAATTCAGTGGTTCGATCAATCAAGCTATCGAAGTCGCCAAAGGTCCGCTCTTTTTTTCCCGTAAAATAGGCTCGAGCTGATTGGCTTGCAAATTCAGGAAAAACAGGGTCAGGTGTACGCGGAATGACCAGGCCATTAATGGTTGAGTCCCACTTGTTCAACCAATCTACCAGTGCCTTATTCGGTTCACCTTTGAATAAACGCGTTCCCGACAGACCATCCACTTTGGCAACGATGTCGAGACTCTCCCCAATATAGCGGCCACCCTGCTCAAGAATCGGCAGCATTTTCTGACCGATCATTCCGATAGGTGTTTCCTCGTCATCATTGGGCAGAAAAACCTCTTCCACCGGAATATCTTTTAGTCCAAAAGGCATTCTCGCCCGCACACAAAATGGGCAATGATCGTACAGATAGAGTTTCATGTTGCTATACCTCGCCAGTGACAAGCGAGGTGAATTTCCTCGCCAAAAAGGAGTGTACGCCTTTTGCCACTAGGCCAGATTACTATCTGACAACAGAATAATGACGAGTTTTAATAACTCAGTATTCGATATTAATTGATAATCAATGCCGTATTATCAACCTCATCGTGAACAATCGGCAACAAGGCCAATCGTACTGCGAACGTGACCGAAGTCCCTCTCCTTCGAAATTGGATTAGGCGACGGCATCCAATCTGACCGTATTCATATGAGTAATCAGCGCTTGGAATGACTTACCGTCTTCCCCAGATTGTGCCGCAACAAGCAATTCCCGGACATCGTCACCCGACAAGGAATGTGTTTTATCCGTCGCTAAAGCCATAATGGTTTCGAATCGAGACAACCCTCGCGTATGAGTATCGCCATACCCTTTAATCAAACAGGGCAATTCAGCCATGGCAAGCGCAAGATCGTAATTACGCGTAGCAACTTCGGCGATACTCGCCAACCAACTATCTATGGCTTTTGCTTCACGCAGAAACCGTTGGCTTTTTGGGCGTAAAAACTTAAAGCTGGCCAAGGTATACAGTAAAAGAAACCCGCCAATCTTTCCGCTGTGGATTTTTAATCCCCGACAGAAATATCGATCTATGAATTTTTTTAACCGCGGTGACGACTGAATATAGCGAGACAGATTGTCCGGAAGCGTATCACAGACTTCTTCTAAACGCGGATGGAGAAACTCGACAGGATAGACAAATTGGCCCTGCGCCGCTTTCACTTCGGTTCGAATATCATGGGTTCGAGCTTGACGAATCTTCTGTTGAGCAACCTGAATCGTATCCTGAAAAGCCATCCATAGTGCCAGTTGACGTGCCGTTGCGCTGGTTAATTCACCCAGCTCATCATCAAAACACGCCACCTTCTGCAAACGTTCGAGATACAGTTCTGCATAGGCTGTATCCTGGTATTCCGCCAACTGACGAACACCTTCCCACACGGTCGGTCGACTGGCTTCAGGAAAGTCTTTCTGCACACGGTCCAAGAATGCTTGCCCTCTTGCAGTCTGAGCCCTTTCCGGTAGCAGCAGTTCGTCTCCGGATTTCTTGATATCCATTTCCGTTTCACGACCACTGCTGGCACGCTCAAACGCGGCAGAAAACGCACGCAGGTTTGTGTCAACGGCGATGCCTTGTTTGCGAATAGCGGCTTCAAAATCTTCACGGACGAAGGGCAAGGCACCAGAACCTGCCACCGCGCCGAGCAAAATGGCACTGATAACTGACCCTGTCTCTCTGGCCATTTTTTCCATATCAAACGCAATACAAACTTTCGCTGCCGCTTCACAGGCTGCCAGTATCTTGTCGCTGTCGGCCAGGCCATTGGCCATGTGTTCTTTTTCTACTACGGTATACGACCGGTGGGTCGTGGTGACCAGCGTTGTACAATTCTGAGTGACGAAGCCTCGCTGTAGCGCTCTTGCGGCCTCTACAAGCTCAGCTGCGATTAACAGATCAACATCGCCGGGGATTGGCGTCAATCCCAACACAGGTCTTGAGGCTAGCCGCTGGGCTTCTTCGCCGGGAAAAATTTCCAGGTAATAGATGGTCGCTCCGGTGCGTTGTGCAACACCAGGAACTGAGGTGGACTGAGCCAAATAGCCGTTAGCCTCTGCCACATCTCTGATCCAATTGGAGAGAACCCCACCACCTTGTCCGCCCATGGCGGAAATGGCGATTTTTATTGGCTGAATATTGGATGCAAACATAAAAATTCCATTCACAGTGGAATGCCCGTTATCGAGCACTCCAGAAAAAAACACTTACAACTGACTGGTGGTGTGCAGTCGTTTTTCGAAACGACGCTGTAAAAATCCGATAACGGATTCACGCATCCGCCCTAACCAGCGATCCGATGCGGTCGGATTAAAAACAATTTCGGTTCGAGAAAACGACGGACAAAGAACGGCGGTATGAGCGTTTTCACCACACAGTCCACAGCCCAAGCAATCGTTGTCGACGTAGGCGACCGGGTCTGACTTCAACGGATTTGGGTTATCTTTTACGGTTAATGACGGACACCCGGAAAGCCGAATACAGGCGTGGTCCCCCGTGCAGGTATTGGGATCGACGTAAAATCGCTCCCTCACAACCCGCTCACCAGACTTCATTTTCTGTTTGAGAATTGGCTTTTCACGGCGCTGGCGGTTCAGCATACATTCGTTGCGAGCAACAATAACCTTCGGGCCTTTGGCCTTGGTGGTCATGGCCTCTTCTAACGTGGCTTTCATATCACCCACTTTGTAGGTATCCACGGTTTTTACCCAGCTAACCCCTACGCCCTGCACCGCTCGTTCGATGGGATGCTGAGTGGAACGATTGCCAAGCTCCCCCTTGGATGACAGCAAATCCTGGCCACCGGTCGCCGCCGAATAATTGTTGTCGACGATGACAATCACTTCATCGCTGCAATTAAACACGGCATTGCTGATACCACTGGTCAAACCGTTGTGCCAAAAGCCGCCGTCGCCCATCACAGAGATACTGCGCTTGTCCGATTCGACGTTAAACGCGGAACCACCGGCAGCCCCAAGGCCATACCCCATGGTCGAATTACCAATGTTGAACGGCGGCAGAATTGAAAACAGATGGCAACCAATGTCACAGCTCACATGTAACTCACCCAGTTCCTTTTGTACCTGTTTCATGGCGCTGAAGATGGGTCGCTCCGGACAGCCCACGCAAAAACCCGGTGGCCGCCCAGGCACGTCGTCATCCAGAAGTTTTGCGGGGATTAATGCATTACTGGAGGCTTCACGTGCATTTGATGATGGCACCTGAGGGTCAAACATTTCGACCGCTGCGGACTCTGACGACAAGAGCGCAGGTCGCACCGCTTCAACAAACTTGCGGATACCTTCTTGCAGCACACCACCTTGGTATTCACCGTAAGACGGCAACACATCCTTACCGAATATGCGCGTCTGCAAGTCGGCTTTGCGCAGAATTTGACTCAGGGCTTGCTCGATATATTCCGGCTGCCCTTCTTCAATCATGAGGACCGCTTTCTTCCCGGCGCAGAACTCGATGATTTCGTCATCGACATAGGGATAAGTCACGTTCATAACGTACATGGGGAAAACACAGTTGCCGAAGCTGTCGGCCAGTCCCAGGGTACACAGCGCACGTATCACCGTGTTGTAGAGCCCACCTTGTAAAATCAAGCCAAAGTCGTTCTCTTCACCTTCAAAGAATTCGTTGAGTTTGTTGTCTTTAACAAACTGAATGGCAGCAGGCTTGCGCTTCTCAATTTTCTCTTTCTCATGGAGGAACACTGACGGCGGCAAAACAATACGACTGTAGTCGCGATTGGGCGACTCTTTCGCCTCTCTCACAGACATGACTGGGCGCCGATTGTCCTTAGCGGTAAAGCTGCCGTGCACATGACATGCTCTAACTCTAAGCTGTAACATTACCGGCGTATTGCTGGCTTCTGATAGCTCAAAACCTTGCTCTACCGAGCGCATAATTGACGGTAAGTCCGGTCTTGGATCTAACAGCCACATCTGGGATTTCATGGCAAAGGCATGGGTTCGCTCCTGCATAATGCTCGAACCTTCGCCGTAGTCTTCACCAACAATCACCAAAGCGCCACCGGTTACACCACCCGAGGCCAGATTCGCCAAAGCATCAGAGGCTACGTTTGTCCCCACTGTTGATTTCCAGGCTACCGCTCCCCGTAAGGGATAATTGATCGATGCCGCCAGCATCGCAGCTGCGGTGGCCTCACTGCCGTTGGATTCAAAATGTACGTCCAATTCTTCCAGTACATCCTGCGCATCATTGAGCACATCCATAAGATGGGATATCGGTGACCCCTGATAACCACCAACGTAGGCAACGCCAGACTGCAACAGCGCCTTGGTAACGCCGAGAATACCTTCCACATGAAGGGTTTCGCCGTCGCCTTTGCGCAGTAGCTGGACTTCTTTTTTAAACGATCTCTCTGCCATCAGAGAATCCTCCTGAACACAATAAAAAGGACGGCCGACCGGTCAGTCACCAATCGACGCGCCTAAGAGGAAGTCAGATTATTGTCCCGGTACGAGGGCCAATACTCGAACGGGACTGCCAGAACCATTTTTGATTTTCAGAGGGGGCGCAATGATCACTGCACCCGTCGGAGGCAGTTGATCAAGGTTACACAGGCTGGCAAGCCCGCACTTATTAGCGCCGTGCATTAAATTATGGCAGGGAAACATGGGGTCTTGCGTTGGCGCCTGACCGGCATCGGTACCGACGGTTTCAACACCCACGCCGATGATGTTTCGCTCTTCGGCAAGAAATTTCACCGTTGCAGGATCCCAACCGGGGGTATGACCGCCATCTTCCGACATATTTAGATAGTCGTCGTTAGAGGTTTTTTTCGACCAATCAGTCCGATACAACACCCAGGAACCTTCAGTGATTACTCCGTGCTTTTCTTCCCAGGCTTTGATGAAGTTAACACTCATCAAAAAGTCAGGATTGGCCGCGGCTTCTGCTGCGGCATCAATCACGAATGCCGGAGCGACGAAGCGGTCGGTTGGTAAGGTATGAGTTGCGTTGTTCTCGAAGTCTTTTCCGGTGACCCAATGGATGGGGGCATCAAAATGCGTACCTGTGTGCTCGCCACATTTAAAATTGTTCCAGTACCAGAAAGGGCCCTTATCATCGTAACGAGACACTTCCTCCATGCTAAACGGCCAGGATTCTCCCCACCCCATTTCCGGAGGTAACTGCAAAATTGGCGTGGAGTCTTCAAGGGTACGGGTAAGATCGACAATACGAATATTACCGTTAACGAGCGCTAGAGCGAGATCACCCAGCAGATTTTGCGCGGACATACGCGTCTCCTATAACAAATGGACAGACCAAGTCGGCAATCTCTGAGCGGTACGTGTCAGCATCCCTTTTACCCGCGCATCACAAAAGTGATGTTTGAAACTACCGAAAGACCGCTTCCCCCCGGTATTAGGCACAGTCTTCCGGTAGCAACCGGTTGGATTCGCTGGATCTGATCTTTGTCAGACCTTCACGTCCTTTCGCTTTCTGGCAGCCAGCCAGCAAAGCGTTCTCGCAGCTCAAGGGGAAAACCTCGGCTGCGAATTTCTGTAGTATGTGTCGCGACATAGACTAAGGATATGTTCGCGTTAAGCAGAACTGTCTCACCCTTTTCAGCAAGCACCTCAATCTGGCAAGAGCTGTTACCTAATTTCAGCAGTTGCAGGTGAAAATCAACAATATCACCCAATCGTGCAGGGGCATGAAAAGCGCACTGCAAGTTCACGGTAGGTAAACCTTCCTGACGCTCGCCATGGATATACCCAAAAGACCAACCAAGCTCGGCTAACCAGTCTTCCACCAGGCCATTGATCATCTCGAAATAGCGAGGATAGAAAACGATACCAGCAGGATCACAGTGAGCGAATCGAATATCCAACTGCCGACTGAATCTATGATCTGCTGTTCCCACGTTTACCTTTCCATTTTCTTCGCCTGATCAATGCCAGCAATGGTTTATAAAGTACTGAATACCTCGACTCCATAACAGGACAGATCACTATCCATTTTTTGCAACCCATGCCATTCAGGCAATGTTGTCAGACGGCAAACCTGGCGCGAATAGCTGCACCAGAGTGCGTTTTTCGCTAACATCAGTCCATATTGACCTGAAGACTGCCCATGGATTTCAAAATCAACGACAATCCGTCAGCCACGATGGCGACAGCCTTCTCCGCCGAGACGGACCTGCCTGACGACGCCTGCCAATTGATGTCAGACTTTATGGTGTCTCACCACCTGTCCGTCGCCAATCCTGACGCCGTCCGCTTCCGCCATTCCGGCATTCAGATGACTGAGGTCAACGTCAGCCAAATTCAATACGGTACGAAGGTGACCATTGACTTGGCGCCCATGCAGGAGCACTACTCAATCAGCTTGCCGATCAGCGGGTATCAAACCCTCACGACGGGCGATCGCGTGGTGCATTCAACCCCCAATCAAGGCCTGATTCTCTGCGCCCACCAACCGGGGCAACTGCTGATGAGTGCCGACTGCCGCAAACGGCTGGTTCGAATCAGCACCGCAGCATTGGAACGCCAATTACAGCGGCTGTTAAATTGTGAATTGGAAGAGCCTGTCTTGTTCGAACCGTCCGTCGACGTTAACAGTGGCCGTATGTCGTCCTGGTGGCGCATGGTCAAAAACCTCGAAAATGAGCAGAAACAACCCGAATCCCTGTTTGCCGAAGGCCCGGTGCTCTCCTCCATAGAAGACATGCTGATCACCGGCTTGCTGTTTGGTCAGCCCCACAATTATTCCCAAGATTTGGAACAGATTACGACGGTTACTGTGCCAGTACCGGTACAGCGCGCGTGCCGTTTTATCCACCGCCACGCTCAAGACCCGATTCGATTTGAAGAAATTATCGCCGCGGCCGGCGTGCCAAAACGCACCCTCTATGATGCCTTTAAGCGCTGCTATGGCGTGCCCCCGATGCGCTATTTGCGAGAAGTGCGCTTGCGAGGCGTACACGGAGAACTGCAAAAAGGCCCCAACGCCGACGACATCACGACAATCGCCTTGCGCTGGGGATTTACCCACTTGGGCCGTTTTACCGCAGACTACAAACAGCGGTTCGGCGAGCTGCCCTCAAAAACGAGAGCCGACGCGTTATCAATCGCAGACGACTAAAGAACATAGTGCGTCCACTTAATTACAACCGACCAGCTTTCAACTCTTTAACCGCATAATCGACCGCTCTCGCAGTCATTGCCATATAGGTTATCGAGGGACTGTGGCAGGTAGAGGACGCCATCGCGGCACCATCGGTGACAAACACATTCGGAACATCGTGACTCTGGTTGAAGCCGTTAAGCGCAGAGGTTTTTGGGTCGCGCCCCATACGCACAGTGCCCATTTCGTGAATCGCCAATCCCGGTTGATAATCCCAATGGACCTCTTGCACGTCATCCAGTTTAACGGCCTTGAGCATATCGACGGCATCGCTGATGATCGCTTTGCTCATCGTCTTCTCGTTCTCGCCCCACTGTACATTGACGCGAACTTGGGGAATTCCCCACTGATCCAATTGGTTACGATCGAGAGTCATGGCGTTGTCGTAATTGGGCAACATTTCACCAAAGCCGATGATCATAAATTTCCAGCTGCCAGCATCGTGTAGCGTCTCTTTAAATGACTCACCGATACCTGCCATGGATTTACCTGCAGACCAACTTGGTCGGGACGCCGCACCTTGATAGCCGAAGCCGCGCACGTAGCTCTCTTCCTGACCTTTCACATTTCGAAAGCGAGGAATGTAAATACTGGTCGGACGCCGCCCGGCGTAGTACTTATCATCGAAGCCCTTCAACGTACCCGATGCGCCACCAATCATCATATGATCCATCAAGTAGTGACCGACAACACCACTGGAGTTGCCCAAGCCTTGCGGAAAATACTCTGATGTAGAATTCAGCAAGATTTGCGCACTACCTAATGTTGAAGCACAGAGGAACACCAGTCTCGCATGATATTCACGCTCTTCTTTCGTCACTCGGTCGACAATGCGAATACCTTTTGCCCGCCCGGTTTCAGGATCGTAAATGACTTCTTTGACGATGGCGTCGTGAAGCATTTCGAGATTACCTGTGCGCTTAGCCGCAGGCAGGGTCGCGCTCAGGCTGCTAAAGTAAGCGCCGAAGGAACAACCGCGATTGCATTGATTACGGTATTGACAGCTCCCTCTCCCCAGCTCTAAATGATGAGGTTTGGGTTCGGTAAGATTGGCGGTACGACCACAGATAAGTTTGCGGTCCGTATACGCTTTTTCTAAACGTTGCTTGATTTCTTCTTCTGCGCAATTGAGCGGCATGGGGGGCAGAAAAACACCATCTGGTAGATGCGCAATCCCCTCTTTACTCCCGCTGATCCCGGCAAAATCTTCGACGTGGTCGTACCAGGATTCCAAATCAGCATACCGAAGCGGCCAGTCAGTACCATGACCATCCAGTTTATTTGCCTCGAAATCCAAATCACTCAGGCGATAGCTTTGGCGCCCCCACAAAAGCGATCTGCCACCGGTATGGTAACCGCGAATCCATGAGAAAGGAGAATCCTCAATGTAAGGATGCTCGCGATCATTTACAAAGCGATCACGAACGTATTCGTTGAAACTAAAACAACGGCGCTGTACTTCGTAGTCCGAAGCCAGCAAGTCTTCGTTAACCTGGCCGCGAAACTCCAAATCCCAGGGATTACTGAAATCATGGATATAGCTTTTCCCGTGAACCATTTCTGGTCCGCGCTCCACCACCAAGGTCTTTAGATTGTTCTCAGTCAACTCTTTAGCAGCCCAGCCACCAGACATGCCGGAACCGACGACAATCGCGTCGAAAACGGGTACAGTCACAAACATCTCCTTAATGTCGCCTCACGGTTGGCGACTTATTTTCTAGTGAGTATCTCGACAAGACTCTGCTCAGGTTGCCCAAGCACTACCGATTTCTTCATAGGGAATGCACGGCTCGTATCGACCGGGTACCGCCTCGTAGGACAACTCTTGGGTTGCGCCAATTTCAGACGTGTAATAACCAACGACGACCAGCCCCTTAAATTCGCGATAGAAATCTGCCGGTGGCAGCTTCCCCTCACCAGCAAAGACGTCACTGTCAATTTTCGTCACTAGCGCCGTTTTTTCCCGACGTGAAAGCTCGGAAAATCCTTTTGCTGATTCATCCTTTATCCAAGCAGAAAAAGCGTCTAAGCCAGCAACAAACGAGTCTTTATGGCTCTGAGCAAAACTACGACTTACCAATGCAGAGATATAGTCGGGAACACCCGCCTCAACCGCGCCAGGCGTCTGAGTTGAGGGAAGGATTACGTCACAGAGATCAGAGATGATCTCTCGCTGACTCGAAGAAAAAGCAGAGGTTGACGGTCCGGGTGTGTCGTCTAAAACCGCTGCAACCAACTGTGGGGAAACGGCCGCGGCCCCGACGACGAGTGCGGCATGACGCAGAATTGCGCGTCTAGATATACGATTTGGAGACATTCGTTTACTGAACACCTTTGTGTAACCACTTAAACAGAGAGTAAGACAGTATTATCCAATCTGCGCAGTCGCTTCAATTTCGATAAGAATTCCTGGCATCGCCAGTGACTGCACGCCAATCAGTGTGTTGGCCGCCGGCAGGGCCTCCCCATAAAAATCGGCAATCGCGCCACAGACGCCCTCAAGATACTCAGGCTTATGATCGACAATATACGTGCGAATACGCACGACATCCGCAGGCGTCGCTCCGGCTTCCGCCAATACAACTTTGAGATTCTCAAGCGCTTGCTTCGCTTGAGCCACAACGTCACCTTCCCCGACCAATTGCATTTCTTTATCCCAGGCGACCTGTCCGGCGAGATGAATTAACTTGCTATCGCTGGAAACCGTCGCATGAGAAAAGCCAAAAGGGACTGCGGCATACATGGATTCTGGATTGAGCGCGTCACGAGCCATAAAACAACCTCTTTAATATCAGAATTGGAAAAACAAATAGGATGAAATGCTATAGATAACGGACAAGCTCCAGTTGATGCCCGAAAGGATCTATAACATACCAGCTGTCAGAATCAGGACAAGGGCCGCCTTCAGAATGAATAGGACCTGCCAATATCTTGCAACCGAGGCTTTCTAAATGTGCCAGAGCAGCCGACATATCAGAAACTTCTATGCAAATATGGCTACTGCCAGTATTGCAATTGGGCGGTACTTCTTTCAACGCGGAACTTGGCAAGTCATACTGAAACAGTTCTACTTTGAGATTATCAAATAGTTGCACCATTCCGATGACAAGACTGGCACCGGGAACATTGACATGGGCTTCGGTCCAATCACGCCCGTCATCCATTTTAGGGATTTCTGCAGCGTTAAATGGCCCCATACGGTAAAGCACTTCCGCACCAAAAGCCTTTTGATAGAACTCGATTGAAGCTTCAATATCAGTCACAGTTAACGAAACGTGATCAGCACTCTTAAACAGGGTTTTCGTATCAACGGCAGTCATCTTTTGTCCTTTCTACGGCAAGGTTATACAAGATTCATAAAGAAAACAGCGGTAACCGCTAGCGGTACAAGAAAGCGCACAAGCAGATACCAGAGTTGGAATAAAAAGGGAGAATTTAGATTGAGCTCTTTTTCAACACGGTCTCGTGTTAGGGCCCAACCTGCGATAACGGCGACGAAGATGCCACCTAACGGCATCATAATGTTCGACACCAGGTAATCGATCAGTTCAAAAACGGTTTTGTCTTGGAACGGCGAAAACGCTGCCAGGGGTTTAAAGTCAGCCCACCAATTAAACGAAAAGACTGTCGCTAATCCGACGACCCACAGCGCCATTGCCGTCCACATCGCCAAATAACGCCGACGGATGGGTGTGACCTCCTCCAACCAGGCGACGACCGCTTCGAGCAGCGTAACCGAAGACGTAAATGCAGCCATGGCGAGCAACAGAAAGAACAGTGGTCCAATGATCGCGCCACCGGGCATTTGACTGAATGCGATAGGAAGCGTGGTAAAGATTAATCCGGGGCCCCCCGCCGGTGACAATCCGTATTGGAACACAATGGGGAAAATCGCTAAGCCCGCTAGTATTGCGACCCCACCATCAGCGGTCGCAATGATCAGTGCGGCACGACTCACCGAAAACTCTTTTTTCATGTACGCACCGACGGTCATCAATACGCCCAGACCAACACCTAAGGAGAAAAACGCTTGACCAACGGCCACAAGAATCACGTTTACATGAAAATCCTCAGCTGAGGGAATAAACATAAATTTAAGCGCCGCCAGAAAATCACCTGCGATTGCCGCATAAATAACCAGCCCGATAAGAATGACAAAAAGCCCAGGTGTTAACCAGCGGAGTACGCGCTCTAATCCGCCTTTGATACCACCAGCAACAACGATTGCGGTCAATACCAGAAACGCTGCCTGGAAAAACATCATTAGGCCAGGACGTGAAAGGAAATCGTTAAAAAAGGCCGCGGATGACTCCGCGGAAAGTTGGTTGAGAGACGGTCCTAACGATTCAGTAAAATAAAAAAGCGTCCAGCCTGCGACAACACAATAGAAACTCAGCGCTAAAAAAACACCCAGTGCTGCCATGAGTCCATACCAACGCCAATGACGACTGATCCCTTCTCGTTCTGCGAGTACCTGCATGGTTCCCACAACACTGCGACCACCAGCGCGACCAATCAATAGCTCTGCGACAAGCGCAGGAATCGAAATCACCACCAGCGCCAAGAGATAAACAGCGATAAATAATCCACCGCCGTTTTCCCCGGCGACATACGTAAATTTCCAAATGTTGGAGATACCGACCGCGCTGCCAATGGCTGCAGCCAGAAACGCAAATTGCGTAGACCATTGACGATTGGCAGGCTGTTGACTCATACAAACTCCGAAATAAATACCCGTAAAAGCGAGAGTGGACTTGCCTAAAATGGCTCGTCCAGGTAACACGCTTAATTAAAGGTTTTCTTTACGCTCAACAGGAAAGTACGAGGCATATTGAAGAGATAGCCATCGGGGTACATACCAGGGATGGTGCGATAGACATCAGTGATGGTGTCATCATCGAACAGATTGTTAACAGTCAGCCAGACTGACCAATCATCGCCATCAACACCACCACGAATATTAGTAAGGCTGTAGCTGTCAAGTTTCATATACAGGTCATTGTCGGGACGATATTCAGTGGCTCTTTCACCGACATACGCAACGTCACCTCCGACAAATCCATACATATCCGTATTGCCGACTGGCCATTCATACCGGCCTGTAACAGAAAACGTGGTTTCCGGCGTGTACGGAATCTGGTCTCCGTCCATTCCCGTGGATGTAATCGGGTTGTCTTCCGCTAATTCCGCCTGGTTAAAGTTGCCGCTAACGCTTAACTGTAACCCCTCCATCGGGAAGAGAGAGACATCGAGTTCTAGTCCCGTAATTTCTGCTTTACCGCCATTGCCCTGGTAGGGAAACGACACCACGCCGTCCGTTGCTTGCTGGGAAATTTGAATGTCAGACCAATCGATATAATAAGCAGATGCGTTGGCCACCATCATGCCATCGAGCAATGTGCTCTTGATACCGAGTTCATAATTGTCGAGGGAATCCGAACCATAGCCCGCAGGAATTGAGACGTTAGCCAGCTGCGCAGATGTCTGGTCGTTTGTTCCACCAGACCGGAAACCTTGAGCCCATTGAAAGTAGGTCATGATATCGTCGGTTAACTGGTAAGAAACATTGACTTTGCCAATAACATCATCTTCGCCGAATTTCAGTGTTGGGCCAACACCACTACCAGTAGTTCCAGCGATACCCTGTATGGAATTTGATGTCTCTTCGATATCGTATTCAAACCAACGCAAACCACCGGTGAGTGTTAGCTTTTCCGTAAGGTCATAACTTAATTCCGCAAAGACTGCATCTTCATCAACTTTGGTATTGACCTTGCGATCCAATGAATAATAGTTGCCGTTTATGACACCATTAGCATCTGTCTGAACGATACTACTACGGAAATCCCGCTCTTCGTTCTGCAAGAAAGCACCCGCCAACAACTGTACTGGGCCATCCCAATCTGAAGAAAAACGGACTTCGTAGGAGTTAACTTCGCGCTGCTTTGGCTGAGTAATAACGCTGCGACCTTCAGTCAGGTAATCCCATCCTAAGTAATTTTGCAAGGCCCAACTGGTATCCCGATTAAAAAGAGTCTCTCGATCGAGACGAGAAGCGGTTGCCGTAAAAGTACCATAATCCGCAGCATACTCTGCGGTCAGGTTATACAGCTTCATATCATCTTCGAAGCCATTATTGGTGAGATCCGCCTGTTCGTTACTGCCCAGTGAATTCCCCAAGTAATCTTGAGTCTGATAAAACGACGGACCATCGGTTTCCGTCTGCTGGTTCATGTACATACCGTACAGAGAAAACTTGTCGGAAGGCGTGAACAAAAAAGAAATCCGCCCGGCGTCAGTTTCTTCGCTATTCACGTCATCTTGAATTTGATTATCAATAAAACCCGGACGGTCTAAGGTATAACCCGCCACGCGCACAGCTAAAACGTCTTCAATTAAGGGCAGATTCCCAGCAGCTTCGACTTCATAGCCAAGATCTGCGCCATCGGTTGAACGCAGCCCCGCTGTCACGTCTAAAGAAGGCCCTTCAAAATCTGGCTTTTTGGTAATGTAGCGAATGGATCCCGATAAAGAACTGGACCCAAACGTTGTACCCTGCGGCCCCTTCAGAACTTCCACCCGATCAATATCGAACAATTTGATGTCCGGTTGGCGGCCGCCACCGTCCTGGGCATTTTCGCCGGTGACAATCACTTCGTCCAAATACAAACCAACCGTTCCAGCCCCAGTGGAGTTAACACCGCGAATAATGTAGCGCTTATCCCCAGGACCCTGATCAAAAACGGCAAGTCCTGGCACCATGCGGAAGAACTCACCGAAATCGGTCGCGCCCATGGATTCCAATTGCTCGCCGCCCAGGGCTTGTACCGCAAAGGGAATATCCTGAATGCCAGCGTCACCGCGCTTGGTCGCCGTAACAACGAGCTCTTCGATTATTGATTGTTCTGCAAGAACATCAAAGGATACGCCCATCGCTGCAGCGGCAATGGCTCCGGATAAAAGTTGGCAATAACGGCCTGTCATTTTCATCAGCACTCCTAGTAAGACATAGCTCCGGCGCTTCTTAGAACACCTGCTATAGATCGATTGGAATCACCGGTAACCCATCCCGCTACCGCCGTTCTAGAAGTCACATTAACAGTCACAAAAATTTCATCAATGACACTGTTTAGCGAATGATTTTGCATTGAAAGCAAAATGCATCGCGATAATGCACACCTTCGGCAAGAGCACTCCTGTAGTGCACAAACACAGTAAAAATAGGGGTTTAATGAGAGAATTTCGTACGAAAAACAAACAAGCGCGCCCTTAAGAGGTCGCACCGGTTCGAAATAAATTGAGAATTTTTACGAAGATTTTTGGTCGCTATTCAGCAGCGTCATTATTGAAATAGGTTTCGCGGGGAATTGACCTCGAAATGGGCCTATCTCTTCTTCGTTGAGCTGCTTTGCTTGAGACAGCTGGTGTGTCAGCAAATAATTGCAATAGCGACCTTGGCACAAGCCCATCCCGACTCGGGAAAGCAATTTAACGGCATTTGCTGAGGCGATCGTACTATTTTCATGGATAACACGCTTAACCTCCTCAACGGTAATACCTTCACACTTGCAGAGGTTGGCTTGGTCGCTGGTAACACGATCGAGCCAGGGGCGAGGATCCGCCAACCGACGCAACAGCGCAGCAAAGCGAGAAAGACTTCTGAGTCTGTGCCGAATAGGACTCGCACGCCGAGCGGCCTGCTGATCGGAGAGATCGCCCAGAGAGCGCAACATTCCCAGCGCCGCTAGGCTGCCCTCTTCCATGGCACTGTCTGCACCCGCGACGCCTGTTGTCTCACCCGCAACGAAAAGGCCGGAAACCGAAGATTCTTGCCAATAATCGTGTTCAACAATCCAGCCACCGGCATCCCCAGCCCACTGGACTTTTGCGCCAGCCTGTCGGGCAAGCTCTGATGACACCAGAAAACTAAAACAAAATCCCAATCGATCCACATCAAACGTCTGTACATTTGAATCAGAATCACAAGCGCCAATCTCTACACTTTCTAATTTGCTGCTCCCTTGGGCTGAGCGAATGGATTTTCCAAAGCCAATCGGCACGCCCTTGCAGCGGACACGCAAAAAGGTTCGCACCATAAACAGGAACTTGCCAGCGTGACGCAATACTGTGATGGGATCTTTTAACGCAGCAAACGCAGCTGTCCATGACTGAGCAAAAAAGACACCCGCCACCTGTCCGCCCTGCTTGAGGATTTGATCCGCAACGACCAATTGCAACGGATGAGTACCCGCAAGGAGAATCCGCTCACCGGGAAGCAACTGCTGCCCTTTTACGAAGGCTTGAATGGCACCCGCTGACATGACGCCCGGTAGATTCCACCCTGAAAACGGCACCGGCATATCGTAACAGCCAGTGCACAGTAAAACGCGCCGAGCATGCTGTTCATGGATGTGCCCTTCTTGTTCCAAGACCACCCGCCAGGTGTTGTTTTCGCTATCGTGTTCATCCTGTGGAAACAGCCCCTGCACACAGGTACGAAACTGCCAGGTTATGCGGCTATCATTTTCCACGCGCTGCAACAGCGCTTTACCCTGTTTATACACCGAATCAGGGAGCCAACTACTCACCTTAAATGACGCCGGTGGTTGCCGAAAAATCTGCCCACCCGCACGAGCTTGCTCATCGACGACGAGCGTACTTAGTCCTGCAATAGCACACTGTTCCGCAGCGGCCATACCCGCAGGTCCAGCGCCAATAATGACAATATCAAACATCAAGGTTCCAGCATGGTTGGTAGCGGGGAGAATTCTTCGCCGACAAAGACCTGTAATCCCTCAGAAACGAGGGTCATACAGGATCGAACCCAGCGGCGATCAGCCCCTTCGGTATCGATTGAATATTCGAAACCAACCAAACATTCAAAGCAGGTTCCCATATTACACAGAGGTGCCCGCTGTTGACCGCGATGATTGGTTTGAAACACGGTTTGCCCTGCCGCCATCAATACGGTTGCCAGGGTTTCACCTTCGTAGGCGGTAACTGGCTGACCATTGATCGTTAACGTGACGGTTACACCACGTTCTACACCCTTCTGAATTCGCTCAGCCATGCTGCCCCATAAACATATTCATATGATCAAATCGCCCCGGAGAATAAGGTTTCAATGCATCGACGGGTATTTCTTCAAGAATTTCCTGACAGAGCAATTGCGCGTATATCGGCCCGTAGGTAAACCCTGATCCACCCGCAGCCACATAGAAGTCCGGCACTTGAGAAACCCGCCCGACCAGAGGCAGCTGGTCCGGCGTCACACCCGTTATCCCGGTCCAGGTTCTCAGCAAATGGAGTCTACCTACTGCAGGCACGACCTCCACTGCGGTAGAGATATTCTGTTTGAGAAGATTCAAATCGATCTGTGCATCCGTTGAGCGCGGCCACTGACCTTCTGTCACCTTCTGACGAGCAGACCAGCCACCACCAATCAGTAGGTTGCCATCGTAAGTCTGCTTGAGAGACAGTTTTCGGCCCGCGTGCTGAATAAGATGCCCCATAAACAGTTGAGCGGGTTCGGTAACGCTCATCATGAGCCCCACCGGAAAGACGGGAAGGTGAACATTCGCCAGAGTACCGATGCGCCCAGCCCAAGCACCACTCGCGTTAATCACTTTGGTCGCGGAAAAAGCCTCTTGACTGTCACCCTTGGCATGAGGGACTGAACTGTGGATTTGCCAGTGATCGTCAACCCGCGTCAAAGCGGCAACGTCCCTCTGCATCAACAGTTCAGCACCGGATTTAGACGCAGCCCGTGCCAGAGCCGGGGTCAACAGCCGCGGATTGCAATGACCTTCATCGCGACACAACAGCGCCGCTTGAACACGTTCGGAAAGATAAGGGGCCAATTCACGGGCTTCATTCCCCGTAAGTAATTCGACGGGTAAACCATAGCGGTTTTCTATCGTCGACTTGCGTTCGAGGCGGGCAATTTCAGCAGGGGTTTCGGCGACCATCAAACCGCCTTTCATCCCCAGACCGACGGACTCACCGAGCTCTTGCTCCAAACCCCGCCACTGTTTAATAGCGGCCAGAGTCAAGGGAATCAGTGCGGGTAGTTGCTCTTGTAACGCGGTTTCGTTTTGAATCAGGCGATATTCGAGCTGAAAATGGAGGGAGCCGGCATTGCGCCCGGAAGCACCGGCATTGATCTGTTCGCGCTCGATGAGGACACAAGAAACGCCCGCTTTAGCGAGATACCAAGCGCAGGCACAACCAATGATGCCGCCACCGATGATGGCGACGTCATAGTGCTTCATTCCGTCAGTTGTCCCACAGCTTGCAGGGATCGACGTACGATCTCCGCACCGGCGATATCCAGAGGCAACAACGGCTTGCGGGGAAACCCACCCGGTAACCCCTGTGCATTCAATGCCTCTTTAAAAATTGCCTGAGCCGAGCCAAATTTTCCGGTGTAATCGGCATTAAACCAGGTCTGCATAATATGGTTGTCCTTACGGGCCAACTCCCTGGCTTTTTCTATGTCTCCATCCCAGATGGCGTTAAAGAAGTCTGGCTGATTATGCCCTAGAACGCCGCCAGCGCCCATCATGCCATCAGCATTTTCTTCTTGCATTAATGCGACACCCAGGTCATTGATCGGAATACCGAAGACTTTTACCTTGTGCTTTAACGTATAAAAAACATTCAAAAAATGCCGCAAATCCGGCGTGGAGTTTTTGATGGCGACCACCTTGTCCAGATCTGCCAATCTGCTAAGTAGATCCAATGACATGTCAACAGAGGTGCCCGGAGGCCAGTTATAAACCACAATTGGCAGATTAACGTTATCACTGACGGTTTTATAAAACTCGTAGATTTCACGCTCAGTTGGCTTCATATACGCAGGGGCAGACAAAAGCACGCCATCAAAACCAAAACTCTCAGCAAGCTCAACGTTGGCAATAACCTCCACCTTGGTAAAGCCGTTACAGCCAGCAATGATGGTACACTTGCCTCGCAACTCACTGCTAACGGTATCAAAAAGTGCGGTTTTTTCTTCCTGACTCATGGTAAACCATTCACCTTGAGTACCCGCGGTAATCACACCGTGCATTTTTTGATCATGAAGCCAACGCACCAATTGCCGCATTCCGTCCGGATCAAACTCACCAGACTCTGAAAATGTGGTCGTGATTGCGGGAATATACCCCCGCCACTGCACGGAATTTCTATCCATAAACAATAATCGCCTTCACTGTTTTTGTTAGCCCCAAATCTTTGAGCGTTAACCTCTGTATCAAACCGTACTGAGTGAATATGTCATCACCCCGGTTCACTGGCATTGGGAAAGCAGTTACCGTAATGTCTAGACTGGGCCAGCTCAATGACAATCAATAGCTAATTATCTTGCATTTGCCGCAAAGTAGTAGCACCGTCAAAATTGCCTTGAACGCAAAATATTTTACTTTTAACGCGCATTGAATGTTCTGTTGATATACGTTGCAATCAAATGGCAGTTGAAAATATATATCTGAATTCGAGAAACAACTCGGATCATTCGTGGAATCGACAGTATTTGTTACCACAGAGAAAAGCACAGAGAGATCAATAACTTCGCACTCACGTCCCCCGCATGGGCTGGAGATTTGAACAGGAGCATTGGAAAGATAAGACCTTGCCGTTAAGGAAGAGACTTATCAAAGAGAAGATTTATATTCAAACCATTGCGAGGTGTTAACACCATGAATGACCTTCAAAGAGATAACACCACGACCAAGCCAATGCCAAGGTTTTGAATTTTTATTTTCATCTATCGAACCCTCGCAGCTTACCTCTACGGTATTTGCCCAGTTGTATTTGGAGAACAATATGTCGCGCCACCCTTCTCGCTTAATTTATGGTCGCCGAACACTTTCAGCCTGTATCGCTACAACCTTCGCATCAGCAGCGTTCCTGTCAGCGACTAGCGCCTGGTCGCAAGAGTCGACCTCCGAGCAGGCGTCTCCAGCAATGGAAGAAATTACCATTACCGCCCGAAAGCGGACAGAAAACCTTCAAGAAGTCGCCGACGCAGTGAGTGTAATCAATACGGAAAAACTGGAATCAGCCGACATCCAAACGGTTCAAGACGCGGCACGCTTGACACCAAGCCTTGTTATTCTGGATTACCTCTATCCGGGCACGAAAACCGTTTCTTTTCGAGGCTTCACCACATTGGGAAGAGACGGCGAATTTCCTTTCTCTACCATTGTTGACGGCGTTGTTCAGCCGGGACAGATGTTTTTTGATCAACAATTGGTAAATGTTGAACAGATCGAGATTTTACGAGGCCCTCAAGGCACACTCTACGGCGGCGGCGCGATTGCCGGTGCCATTAATATTGTTACCGAAGCACCGAGTAATGAATTCGAAGGCAATGCGAAAATATCCATGGCCAATGGCAACACCAGCACCTTTACCGGTAATGTGTCTGGCCCATTGGTTGAAGATAAACTCTACTATCGCTTGGGCGTCTACGGCATTGATTCAGAAGGCCTGATCAACAACAAAGCCAGCGAGAAAAACGCAGACTACTCTTCTGAACAAACCTACCGTGGTCAATTGCTTTATACCCCAACGGACGAGCTCTCATTGGCTTTCAATGCCAGCTACACCGATGGCGAACACGGTGCCTTATGGTTGGTACCCGTTCCAGATGCGAGTTTCGACGGCTATGTGGATGACCCAGATGAAGATGAACCTGGCAAGCTTGAGCGTACCTTGCAATCCTACTCCGTTAAAGTGGACTACGATTTCGCTGACTGGGCAACATTCACATCCATTTCAGCCATCAACAAAGCCGAAGAATTTACCACCGCTGACGCTGACTATAGCGCTGAACCACTGAATACTCAGGTCGTCGATTACACGGAAGATTTCTGGAGCCAGGAATTCCGCTTGGTCTCGGCCGGCGACTCTCGGCTGGGATGGAGTGTTGGTTTGTTTTACCAGGATTATGAAACCGAATCGTCATCGCTTTATGGTCCTGTCTCCTCGCCGCAAATTTGGAACAGTACAGTCAGGGACTACAAAAATTACGAAACGACCGCCGTTTTCGGACAGATGTCTTATGAATTTACTGACCGTATCGAAGCAACCCTGGGTCTGAGATATGACTCAGAAGAACAGGAGTTTGAAGATCGCGTCAACGGTACAGCTGACGATCAAACCTTCCACGAACTTCAGCCCAAAGTCAGCGTTTCTTACAAAATCAGCGAAGATGTCTTCAGCTACCTGAGCTATGCTCGTGGCTATCGTAAAGGTGGATTCAACGCGCGTACATCTGACACACTGGCGACCTACGACCCAGAGACGGCAGACACTTATGAGTTTGGTGTAAAAAGCACGCTAGCGGATGGCATGGTCGTTCTCAATGGATCTGTTTACTATACCAATTACGAAGGCCAGCTCTTCAACACCTCACGTGTCGTCGAAGGCGAAGGTATTTTCACCGTTATTTCCAATATTGAACAGACCGATGTTTATGGAATCGAAGGTGAATTGAACTGGTTCGCCACCGACGCTTTATCGATGAATTTTTCAGCGGGCTACTCAGACGCATCCATTGAAGAATTCCTGCCGGAAGACCCGGGTCTGTACAATGGAAACCGCATTCCACAAGTGTATGGACTGACGGCACAAGCGGGATTTGATTATAAAACCGAGGTTGGCGACAACTACACCCTGACCTTCCACGGCGACGTAGCGCATCGTGGCAATGTTTACTGGGATGTGCAAAATGAACTCGAAACCAGCCCCAGCACCTTCGTTAATAGCCGCGTCGCGATCGATAATGGCGAATGGACCATCGCGATCTTTGGCCGCAATTTGACGGATGAGCGCGTTCCCGCGGCAGTAGGTCCACACGCATTAGGGACAAGTTCACTGGCCAGCTACAACGCACCGAGACAATACGGTGTCGAGCTTGGTGTGAAGTTCTAACTCGACGACAACAGAGGGGCCTCTGACGTTACGGCGCCCCTCTTCTTTAGGAGAGCGACGGTATCGATATAAATGGTATCAACCAGAAATTCGAGCGATCGAAAATCTCCTTTTTCCTGCAAATCCAATGGAAACCCTCATGAAACGCCGCGATTTTCTTCGGTACGGCTCCACAGCCGCATTGATGACAACATTTCCAGGTTTGAGCATCGCTATGCCTGATAAAGCCAACCAACGCCCTCTCGGTCTGCAACTCTACACGGTCATGGAAATGCTGGATGCCGATTTTGAAGGTACGATCAAAACGGTATCCGAGCTTGGCTATGCGGAAGTCGAAACCCTTGGCGATTTCGACAAAGACCCTGCGTGGTTAAAGAAGCTTTTTAGCCAATACGGCTTAACCTCACCTTCCCAGCATTTGATGCCGCGTGGACTGGGCAAAATATTCGCCGCGGGCTTTCGTAAAGAAATTCCTTTTGACGAACTCAAGCAGGCGTTTCTCAAAGCCTTTTCTTTTGATTGTATCGACGATTTGATCCATGAATGTGCCGGCATGGCGCAAGGTATCGGTCAGGAATATCTTACCTGGCAGATCACCTGGGATGTGCAAATGCAATCAAAGGCCGCTGTTAATGAACTGGTACGCACGCTCAATAAAGCCGGTGAAATTTGCAAACAAAAAGGTCTGAAACTGGCATACCACAACCACGGCGCGGAATTTGTCGAAGTGGATGGAATTATTCCCTATGACCAAATTATCGAAGGTACAGACCCAAACTTGATGGATATGGAAATGGATCTCGCCTGGGTCACCCATGCAGGCGCGGACCCTCTCACGTATTTGCAAAAGTATCCGGGACGCTTTCGCCTTTGTCACCTTAAAGATGTTGCAGAAGACGGCAGCGTGAGAGGTTCTGGCAAGGGTGTCGTCGACTTCAAACGCTTTCTCGACGCCGCCGGTCCCGCCGGCGTAAAACACTACTTTGTTGAATATGATGCGCCTGAAGATCCGGCAGCAGTCATCAAAGAAAGCTACACCTATTTACGGCCAATGTTGTAACGCCGCCAGAGAAACAAAAGAGATATTATGAGTAACAACAGATACCGTATCGCAGTCGATATCGGCGGAACCTTCGTCGATGCCATCGAACTGGATCAGCAAACTGGCGCCGTGCGGCTGGCGAAAGCCCCAACAACGCCGGCGTGCCCCGCCGATGGCGTTATGGAAGCGATTCACCGATTAGGAACGCCACTCGAAGACGTGGATACCTTTGTCCACGGCACCACACTCGGACTGAATGCCATTATCGAGCGTCGCGGCGCCGTCACCGGGATTATCACCAATTCCGGTTTTGAAGATGTTTTCGAAATTGGCCGTGCGGATGTTCCTGGTCACGACATGTTCAACTTTGCCTATAACAAAGGCGAACCCTTGGTTAAGCGACGTCATCGCGTGGGCGTCAATGGTCGATTGCAATTCGATGGCAGCGAAAGCCGACCCCTGGATGAAGCCTCCGTTGTCGATGCCGCAAAACGACTGCAGACTGCTGGTGTTGAAGCCATTGCTGTATGCCTATTACATTCCTATCGCAATGCTGCCCACGAAGAGCGCGTTGCGCAACTGGTGCGCGAAACCTGTCCAGAGTTACCCGTTTCTATTTCCTGCGAAATTACTCGTGAGTATCGGGAATACGAACGCACCTCTACCACGGTTCTAGACGCCTATATTCGTCCGATCTACGAGCGTTATATTGACGCACTCGATACGGCACTCACCGAAAAAGGCTTTGGTGGTCGCTTCCTGATTATGCGCTCCAGCGGTGGCGCCATGACGGCCAAGCTGGCAGCGAAAGCCCCAATTTTTACCGTGATGAGTGGACCGGCGGGCGGCATGATCGGCACTGCCGAGTTGGCCCATGTGCTGGACAAAAATCAATTGCTGACTCTGGATTACGGTGGCACCAGTCTCGATGCCAGCCTGATTGAAAATCAGCAGCCGATTGTTATGCATGAAGCGAATATGGAGCATTTTCCGGTATTAATGCCCATCTTCGATATTCGCTGTATTGGTACGGGAGGTGGTTCCATCGCCCGTGTTGAGGACGGACTTTTGCAGGTCGGCCCACAGAGTGCAGGCTCGGATCCCGGACCCGTCGCCTACGGTCGTGGCGGTACGGAACCCACAACGACGGACTCCTCTCTTGCTTTAGGCTATCTCGATCCGGCGAGTTTCTTGGGCGGTAAGATGGCGCTGGATGGAGAAGCGAGCCTCGCGGCAATCGACAGCAAATTGGCCTCTCCATTAAACACCGATGCCACCACGGTCGCCGCTGGTGTGTTTGATGTTCTGATCGCAAAAACGGTCGGTGCAGTACGTGAAATAACCGTAGACCGGGGGCGCGATCCGTCTGAGTTTTCTCTGGTTGCCTTTGGCGGCGCCGGCCCCATGATCGCCCCGCTACTGGCCCGGGAAATCGATGTGGTCGAGTTGATCGTTCCCCGGGTTCCGGCAGCATTTTCTGCCTACGGCATGTTGATGTCTGACATTACCGCAGACTTCGCTCAAACCGATATTCGCCCTTTAACGGCGGAACAGCGCGACGCCATCATAGAGGGTTTTGATACGCTAGCACTTGCCGCCCATGAGCAGCTGTCCATGCAGGGACTGGTCGAATCCGAACGGGAAATGGAATACACCCTGGACTTGCGCTACGCAGGTCAAGAGCACGCACTCAAAGTTGTTGTTGAGCGAGAGCTGAACGTCGATGCGGCGGTCGCAGAATTCAACGACCAGCATAAAGAAAGATACGGCCATGTTATGCCGGATACCGTGGAAGTTGTCGCGCTGCGCGTGCGAGGAATTGGCAGACTGTCGAAACCTGCCATGCAACGTTTACCTGAAGCAACGACCGATGCCAGTGAGGCGATCAAATCGACCCGCGAGGCATTCGACTTTGCTGTACGCCAGCGGGTCCCCTTTGCCATCTATGATCGCGATCTTCTGACGGCTGGACATACCTTTGATGGCCCAGCAATCGTCGAAGAAGGCACCTGTAACACGGTTATTCACGGCGACCAAAGCTGTCGAGTTAACGACTATGGGCACATGATTATCACCACTAACCGCAACGGGGAGGCACGCCCATGAGCTTGGACGGAGCAAGAACCGAAATCATCCGCAGCTATCTCATTTCCGCCACCGAGGAAATGCGCCGCACCCTAATCCGCACGGCCTTCAATCCGGTTATTTACGAGACTCTCGATTTTGGCATATCGGTTTACGATGCCAATTTGGATCTCATCGCCGAAGCTCCAGGGCTGGCATTATTTCTCGGTGCGAATGACTACGCCATTAAAAAAGGTGTGGAATATATCGGTGTTGAGAACCTGGAACCGGGTGATATTCTGCTGATGAATTATCCTTACTGGAACAGTGCCCACGCCGCCGATGTGACGCTGTTTGCCCCGGTATTCGCGCCAGACAGCAATACCCCGTTTGCCTACACCTGTATTCGGGCTCACTGGATGGATCTGGGCGCGAAGGATCCCGGCTATGTTCTGGATTCCACCGATATGCATCAGGAAGGTTTGATCTTTCCCTGCACAAAAATTTATAAGCGCGGCAAACTGGATCAGGAAATTTTGAATCTGATTCGTTTTAATTCTCGCATGGCGGATCTCGTTATCGGTGATCTTGAAGCACAAGTTGCTGCGACGCGAACGGGTGAAGCCCGTCTGAACGCCATTCTCGAAAAGTTCGGCAAGCCCGCCTTAGACACCGCCATTGAGCACTTCTTGCACCACGGGGATATGACCACGCGCCGTGAGTTAGCAAAACTCCCCCAAGGTACCTGGGAAGCCGAAGACTGGGTCGACGACGATGGTATCACCGATGAGCCGGTTAAGATCCATGTCAAAGTCACACTCGATGACAAGGGCATGAGCTGCGACTTCAGTCAGTCTTCTGGCGCCACTCGCGGCCCGATCAATATGCCTTTTGGTCTGACTCAGACTGTGTGCAAATTTGTGTTGCGTTCACTGACCAACCCTCACTCCCCGAGTAATGCCGGTTATTCCCGCGCGCTGGATGTTATTGCCCCAGAGGGAAACCTCTTCCATGCTGTATATCCCGCTGCCACCTATACCTTGTGGACATCCCACCTGACCTTGGAATTGATCTACAAGGCCCTCGCTCAGGGGATGCCACAACGCTTGGCGGCTTCCAGCGGCGGTGACACCCCTGGCTTTATGATGGTGGGTAACAATCCCCAGACGGGCGCCATGTACGCCGTATCCAACAACGACCCGGTTGGCTGGGGTGCTACGGTCAACGCAGACGGCGCGAATGCCGTCAATCATCTCTCGGGCGCGCTCGTTCGCAATACACCGATTGAAGTGATGGAAATGAAAACCGGTATGCGGATGGAGTCTCTGGCTCTGCGTACGGACAGCGGCGGTGCCGGTCGTCAACGTGGCGGACTCGGCACCGAAAGGCGCATCCGCTTTGCACAGGACGGCGAATTTCTAACCGTCACCAAGAAAACCAAAACCCGCACCTGGGCTCTGGAAGGTGGTCAGGATACCGAATCCATCACCATGCTGTTATTCCCCGGCACCGACAAAGAAAAACGGGTGGGCACCTATCGTACTCCCGTAAAAGTGGATGAAACCATGCACTGTATTTCCGGCGGCGGTGGCGGCTTTGGCAACCCCGTAGAACGCGACCCTGAAGCCGTTTTGGAAGATGTACTCGAAGGCTATGTTTCCCTAGAGGCAGCGACCAACCTTTACAAAGTCTGTATCGAAGACGGCTGTATCAATATCGCAGAGACTGAACGCCTGCGTCATCAAGCGGAGAAGTAATGAATAATATTTTTGTCACCGGTGATATTCCCACCGGTAGTATTGAAGTTATCAACAGTGAAAACCCTTCCGACATCCGCTTGGCATTAAAGACGGATCCGGAAACACCTTGGATGGGCTGGTTTCATTATCGAGTCAGCGCATGTAAAGACGTCCCTTTGCGCATGGTGCTCACCAACGCCTCTCGCTCAGAAGAAGAGCGCCTCGCCGGCCGTGAAGAAATTGACGATGAATGGACCAATACCGGCGCTGTAGCGTCTTACGATTTGGAGAACTGGTTTCGGGTGCCTTACCAAAAGCAGTCAGACGGCAGTGTGATTATCGAGCACACACCAGAATACAACACCTGTACTTACGCAAAATGGGCGCCTTATACTCCAGAACAGGAGCTGAGGTACTACGCAGATTTGCAGACTCGCGCCGATTTCACCACATCAATTATCGGTAAAAGTACCCAGGGGCGCCCTATTGAAGAGTTGATGTTTAGCGAGCCTGGCGATACGAAAAAGGTTTGCTGGATTGTTGCACGACAACATCCTTCCGAAAATATGAGCGGCTATTTTCTCGAAGGTTTTCTCAATCGACTGACGGATCCACAAGATACTGTCGGTCGCACATTATTGGAGAAAGCCGTATTTCACATCATTCCCAATATCAATCCAGACGGTGTGGCTATGGGCCATACCCGCGGTAACGGCGTCGGTTGTAACCTCAATCGGGAATGGGTCGAGCCTTCCATGGAGCGTTCACCTGAAGTCGTCGCGGTACGCAATCGTATGGAAGAGACAGGCGTAGACTTTTCTCTGGATTGTCACGGCGACGAGGAATTGCGCTGCGTTTTCCTCGGTGGTCCGTTGGAAATTCCTTCGCGCTCCAAAGAGTTGCGACGCAAGTTTCGTCAGTTTGAACTGGCCTGGGCTGCAGCCACACCTGAGTACGAACTGGGCCACCCCTACCCTGGTGGCTCGCCAGAAGAAGCCGATTTAACCATGGCCTGGAACTGGATTGCAGAGCGCTTCAACTGTCTGTCTGTACTGCTGGAACAGCCCTACAAAGACACCAGCTGGAGTTCGGATCCCGTTTACGGATGGTCACCACAACGCGCTTACGATTTGGGTGCCGCACTGGTACCCGCGTTGCTCTCCCAACTGCCGACACTACGCTAGATTTCAAACTTCGAAACATCAGCTCAGTGTTGTTAACGTGTTTGCCGTAGGCTAGTAGGCTACGGCTTTTTTCTTTCCAAACCTTTCTTTCTAAAAAAAGGAGTCTGCATGGACGCCCTATCTTCGATGTTCCAATGGTGGAATGCCGCTTTTAACGATCCCGAAGGTTTTACACCCGAAAGCTTTTCACAGTACTGGACAGACGACGCAGAATTGATCGTCAATGGACGCCCCGCCGTCAAAGGCTTGGATGCGCTTTCAAAGCACTTTATCGGTATTCAGGCCCGCGTAGAAAATGTGGAGATTATTTTGCCTTTCGAATTGATGCAGCAACAGGAGAATCGAATATTTACCTGGCACTATGTTCGCGTTGTCGATCAGGGCAACTTAATCATCGAACAAGTCATGGGGTTCGCAGACATTGAAGACGGCCGTATCGCACACGTCAATTTTACCGGTGTTGATCTCGCCACTGATTGTATTCCTAGCGCCCTGCGCGGCTGACCAACGCCTCTCACCTTATGTTCGAGCCGGTCTCTTTACCAGCGACTCTCCGGCTCGGCTCAAGCCCCAGTACACGACTGCCGCCGGAATCACCGAATCCATCGCGGCAACCGTGGTAAATCCCACTTGATGATAAACGCTTAGATAACCGGTAAGAATACCTACCCCCCAGGCAACAAACGCTCGCCAGTTGTAAGCCGGTAGAGCTTCTACCTCTGCCTCTCGATACTGTCTACGTTTTACCAGATAGAAATCGCAGACATACAGTCCACAGAGGCTGGGAACGCATATTGCCAGCAGACTGATGTAAGGAACAAAGAGAGAAACCACCTCAAACAAAGACAAAGACGTTGCCACAAGGCCGATAACCGTCGCGACATATTTAAATTTAAGGCGTTCGTTGGTAGACGCAATCCCCAACCCGGAGGAATACAGCATCAGACAGTTGCTGGATATCGTCGAGAAGATAAGAACAATCAGAGCACCCGTACCCAGCCCCAGAAACAACAGAATATTAATTAGGTCTTTCTCACCGGCGATAATTGATGGAATTGCTGTCACAGTAAGAACGATCGGAAATGAAATCCCGAGAGAGAGAAAAATCGCCCCGGATCCCCCCAGAAGGCTTTTGCTGTAACGGGTATAATCCGGCAAAGTCACGATACCGCCACTGTAGGCGCCGATAACGGCGGAGGCTACAGCACCGATACCCATAGCCGCAGAACCCTCAGCAGATAAGGCAGAGAGGTCATAGGTATGCAGTGCCTGCCAGAGGCCCGCCAACAATAAAATGGCCATTACCGGCACTAGAATGCGCGCCATTTTATCGAGCATTGCAATGCCGTACAGAGAAATCGCCGTCATCAACAATCCGCCAATGACGCTGAAAATACGACGGTCAACAGAAAGGTCGAGAATGCGTTCACAAACACTTGAAAGAGCATTACCAAACAGATTCCCGATCATCGCAAACCAGAACAGACTCACCAACGCGGTAATCAACGTGCAAATCTTGAAGCCCGAGCGGCCGAAGGTGTGGCGCAGAATCAGATAGGTCGTAAGCTTCGATTGGGCTCCTACACTGCCCGTTAGGGCTCCGAGAACACCAAGAATCAACCCGCCAACGATAAAACCGGTAACGGCATTATGGAACCCTGCCTGCTGACTGATCTCTGCAGCCATCAAAAAACCGGGCACCGCAATGGTTCCACCAATGACGATCAGTGCAATATGCCAGGATTTTACGGATTGAGATTCGGGTACCGCGGTATGTTCATAGCTGGCAGGATTTTGATGTTCAGGCATGGTGACAACTCGTGCAGGGACCAGACATAACCCAGCTTTCGTTAGCCAGATGATGCTGACGCTGGGAGGAAAAGATCCTCACCGTAGATTGACCAACGAATGATCGCAACGACGACAAACGTAATACATTTTTGCGTTTAGCGCAAAATAGTAAATTTAGACAGCAATCCATTTAAAATGGATACCGAGTCTTGAACGGCGCTCAATTTAGACATGTTTTAGGGAAACAGCCTGCTTCTCGGGAAGCAACAGTGCTACGGTTTAATCTAGAACGTTTCACCTCCATAACAACAGCTGAACAAATTACTTTGCATTTGACGCAAATTTTGTATTCTATGGATGCTTCTAATGATCGATGACTTTTCTTTTTCTCCCGACAGGCTTGCCATGGAAATCAAAATCAATAATACACGCCTTATGTATTTGTATGAGGCTCAACGCTTTAAGACCATGAATGCGGCCAGCGAAGCCATGGATGTCGCCCCCTCTTCCGTTACCCGGCAGATTGCCGCCCTAGAAAAAGAACTCGGTGTTCCCCTGATCGAAAAAGGGCGGCGAGGCATCAAGCTAACAGAAGCTGGCATACTTGCCAGAGATCACTACCTCGAACGCTGCGCTCAAGAAGAAGTTTTTCTTTCCAAAATAGACAATCTAAAAAGTTTGAAAACGGGAACCATTAAAATCGCCATTGGTGAAGGTTTCGTCTCGGACGCGTTTAGCCGTTTGATTAATCATTATATTGAAGAATACCCGGGGATATCCGTTGATATTTTGTTAGCAAAAACCAATCACATTATGGAATTGGTAAAGGAAGACGAAATTCACTTTGGTTTGATCTTTGATATTCCGCGCGACCCGAAAATCAGAACCAAGCTTGAGCTATCGCAGCCCATTCGAGTCGTCATGAGCCCCAACCATCCCCTTGCGATGCAGGATATGGTCAGCCTCACCGAAGCCAGTCAGCATAAAATGACACTGCCGAATAAGTCTTATCGCATTCGTCAGATTGTCGATATGGCAGAAACGTTTCTCGACCCTGACCTTACCTCCAACTCACTGCTTTTAATTAAAGATTATGTAAAATCCGGCAAGGGCATCAGTTTTATGCCGCAAATAGCTGCGCAGAAAGAAATTCTGGGTCAGGAGTTGGTCAGTCGTCCTACCGACAGCGGCTTGTTTGAAGGAACCAAAATCAGCATGATCAGCCGTCTCGGTCGCCAATTGCCCGACAGCGCTGATCTTCTGCTTAGACGCATTCAATTGTATTTAAAGGAAACTGTTGCCGCACTCACAGCCGTCGATAACCGAGTGGCTTAATGCGCCGAGTTTCGAGGAAATAAAAAAGAGCGCAAAGCTCAAAGAGACGATTCTTGTGGCAATGTCGCGAGTACATCCAAGACTCGCTGACTGAGCGCCGTAACACCTTTTTCCGTCACCAGATCCTGCTGGCCTTTTATTTCCACTTCAAAATCATACACCCGTTGAGGGGAATGAACGGAGATCAACTTCGCCTGCAGGTATGCAAACAAAAAACTCGGCTTATACACCCGCCCGACTATCACCCAATCTGCCTGGTGGGTCGCGCCAAGAGCACCGGCAACATCGGTGTGTTCATACAAATAGCCAACACCTTGATCCGCCGCCTGTTGTTCGGCAACGGGGACTGAAACCAAACGAACTTGGGCAGGAGTCGTCATCGCCGCCTTAAACAGTGGTGTCACCGACGCTGTTCGCGCTTGCTCGGCCTCTGTGCCCGGCAGCAAGGTAACATCCCTCAAATGAAAATCCAGAATCGCAATCGCAGCGCCGTCTTGTTCAGCAAAAGCCGTTACGCTGCACCATATCAGTAAACTCGTTACCATGCATCGAGCAAAACACACGAGGCCATATCTAATGATCGCCATGGAGTTCTCCTTTAGAGAGACGTTGCAAAAACGTATCTGCCATACTGAACAGATCGCCCCTCGTTGATCGTGTTGCGCCAAATATATCCCTAAGGGATCGCGGGATAAGGGCACTTTGTGGCTCGGCGCCTTACGGGTACAATACTGCGCTTTTTTTGATCGCCCGTCTGCCGGGATTTATTGTTATGCTGAACCGAACCTTTTCCTGCGCCCCGATGATGGACTGGTCAGATCGCCACTGTCGCTATCTGTGGCGACAAATGAGCGAGAGAACATTGCTCTACACCGAAATGGTCACCACCGGGGCATTGATTCATGGCGATACCGCGCGCTTCCTCGATTTTAATTCTGAGGAACACCCTGTCGCCTTACAACTGGGCGGTAGCAATCCGGACGATCTCGCACGCTGTTGTGAACTCGCTGAACAATGGGGTTACGACGAGATCAATTTGAATTGTGGATGCCCCAGTGACCGGGTTCAAAACGGCATGATTGGGGCCATTTTGATGAAACACCCCCAATTGGTGGCAGATTGCTTTAAAGCCATGCAGGCCGCCACCGATCGAGAGGTCACCATCAAACACCGTATCGGTGTCGACGACACGGAAGACTACGCCTATTTAGCGCAGTTTGTCGAAACCATTGCGGCTGCTGGCTGTAAGGTTTTTATCGTTCACGCGCGTAAAGCCTGGCTCAAAGGGTTGAGTCCGAAGGAAAACCGGGAAATTCCCCCACTGCAATATCCGCTTGTCTATCAACTCAAAGAAGACTTTCCGGAGCTTACCATCGTAATAAACGGTGGTATCGAAACGCTGGCGGACTGCGAAACGCACCTGGCAAAACTTGACGGTGTTATGGTCGGACGCGAAGCTTATACCAACCCGTATTTGCTGGCCGAGGTAGATCAACAACTGTTTGGGCTGGATCAGCCGATACTCACCCGCAAACAGGTCGCAGCTCGCTATATTGATTACTGCCGCCGACAGGTGGACAACGGCCAGCCGCTGTATCAAGTTGCTCGACATATGCTGGGCTTATTCCACGGCTTGCCGGGAGGACGCAAGTTTCGTCGGCACTTGAGCGAGAATGGCCACAAACCGGGTGCGTCGGCCGCTCTTTTAGAGGAAGCCGTCGATCTGGTTCGCAGCGACTAAAGACACACATTAGGAGGTATCCATGATACAAGCCCTGAAAACCCTGTTTACCGACCTGATGTCCGAAGAGCAGGCCCCGGAAGTCGAAACCAATACCCGCGAATTGGCCGCGGCAGCACTGATGATTGAAGTGGCGACGACCGATGAAGACTTTTCCGATGTGGAATTACAAACCCTCTCTGACGTCTTGCGTCAGCAATTCAATCTCTCGGCCAACGCGCTGCAAGAGCTGATTCGCATTGCCCGCACCGAAAGCCGTGACGCCACCTCACTGTTTCAGTTCACCCGCTGCGTGAACGATGAATATTCCATGGAAGAGAAATGTGAGCTGATTACCGGCATGTGGAAAGTGGCGTTTGCCGACAGTGATCTGGACAAGTACGAGGAGCACCTGATCCGACGGGTCGCGGACTTGATCCATGTGTCCCACTCGGATTTTATCAAGGCGCGCAACATCGCTCGAGGCGAATAAATATCGGGAGCTACTCTTCCTGTTCCAGCGTGGCAACCAGATCCCGAAAGGTGTCTGCGTTGCGGCTGTTTAAATCCATCAAAATTCGGTGGGACTCCAGCACCTTTCGCCGCACAGAATCCTCTGAAACATCTTCGTGATCCAAAGAAACCGCCTCCGCCAGAGGCTGTAGCGGGCGATCGATAATATCGAATATCTCATCAAATCCCATGGTATCCAGAAGCCGATTAATACCCGGCGATGAGGAAATAATAATGGGCCGAAAGTCCTTCCTCTCGTCGGCTCCCATGGAGATCTTTGCCATTAGCCCTAACGTTGTACTGTCGATGCTTTTGGCTTCAGTCAGATCAAAAATGATGGATGTGAAGTCGTCTGCGGCAAACATGGCCTGTATAAACTTATCAAAGGAAATGCACAGGGTCAGGCGTACATTGCCGACCATGCGAATCAGGTAGACACCATCGCGATTGGCCACCCAAATTTTACCCGGCTGCATGATTCCCTCCAGCGCCGTTACGCTCAATTCTCAAGATGGCAATATCGTCTGGAGCCTCGTGAATCTCCGTCAATTCCAACGCTGCCAGTGTTCCTTCCATGCCCGGACGACTGTCTGCCAGTACCCGCAGCAAATGCGCTTCTTTGTCCTGCAATTCATCTGGCGGCATCACTTCCAAGATACCATCGGAAAATGCGAGCAATACGGCACCGGGCGGAAAATCTACGTGATGCAAACGCCACGATTGATTGGGAAACAAGCCCAGTGGTCGCCCTTTACCTTCCAAAAACTGGGCGTGACCATCGTAGGTCAATACAGGCAGTGGTAGATGGCCCGCAATCGAATAACGCAAGCGATTCAGCTGCAGGTCGATGATACCCACCAGGCAGGTCATATGATGGCCCAGGCGGGTTTCCAATAACTGACGGTTGATTTCACAAAGCCAGCGATTGATGTCCGTGTCTAACTGGGATTCCTGCATAAAGAGGTTGAGCTCTGTCATCACCTCCCCCGCCGCATGCTTCAGCCAAATGGTGGTAAAGGCTGAGGAAGCTCCGTGTCCGGACACGTCCGTCAGATAGAACGCCAAAAACCGATCCGCGCGATAGGCAATATCGATAAAGTCGCCGCTGAGAAACAACGACGGGATGACCTGGTGCTCAATGCGGAAATCCCCCCGCGAAAACGGCGTCGGAGGCAACAGCCGCTCCTGCACACGTCGACCCGCCTCCTGATCTTTTTCGAGAGTGCGTACATGCTCTTTTAACTCAGAGTTAGCGGCTTCCAACTCCTCGCGGTAACGCTGGTTTTCAGCCTGCAACTCGCGGGTTTCGAGACTGCGCCGCACCGAATGGACGAGCACTTCGAGATCGACCAGGGGTTTGATCAGAAAATCGGCCGCCCCAAGGCGCAGCGCCTGAACGACGTCGGCAATAACACCAACGCCGGACATAATAATGACTGGAATTTCGGGATTGACCCCATGGACGCGCGCCAGCACGTCCAAGCCATCAACCCCTGGCATTCGCAGGTCGGTAATGATGGCATCGGGTTCATGTTGATGAAACAGATCCAAGCCTTCCTGGCCGTGATCGGCCTGAAGCACCCGAAAACCACTGTCTTCCAAGTAAGCTACCAGGCTCTGGCGCACAATGGTGTCATCATCAATGATGAGTAGAGTCCAATTCTCGGAGGTCATGGTTGACTAGTGAATACGAAAAACAGGCCAAAATTATCGGTAATTACCCGCGGACGAGCTTCTTATAAAGCGGCTTGCACGCCCTCGTACGGTCCCAAGGACTCTGAACCACAGATGTGATCCAAAACACTACTCCCATAGTAGACTTCATGCAAGCTTCCTAAAGCAGGAGTTATCCTCATAAAACCGGCCTTGAGCGCAGTTTCGATCATAAAACTTTTCGCGAAGAATAGAGTCAAGGTCTAAAATTACACAGAAAGATAAACCGTCTGTACTTTTAGCTCTCACCCACAGGAGTTCTACATGGACCTAGCCAGTCGACCGTACACAGAAAAACGAAATTTTCTGAGAATGCAGATCGACACGCCTGTTAAGGTTTTTGTTCAATCTGAAGATTCGGAATTGACCGGTATCTGCCACGACCTGAGCGGCGGCGGTATGATGATTGAGCTGGATAAAACCCTGCCCGTTGGCGCAGAACTTAAGGTCTCTATTCAAGCGCCCACCGGGATAACCCCGATGCTGCAGGCCAAAGTTCGAGTCAATCGAGTAGAAGCTGGCCCGAATGACAGCTGTCGTCTGGGCATGGAAATTATTGAAGTGATTAAGTAGTCCCGCCTAGCCAAACGGGATCACAGACTCTCACTGACCAGGCGTCGTTACCGCTAACTGGCCAGTCGTTATCAGTACCAAGGGCGACGCTTGTTTATCCTCACGCCAACGAGGACGGTGTTTGTTTCCCTTAAAATTCGTCATCTCCGAATTCATCGGCGGGGGCACCTTCCCCAAATTCATCGTCATAACCACCAAATTCACCGCCGAAGTCGCCACCAAAATCATCTTCCACCTCGCCATCGTGTATCAAATACTCACGACGCTGAAGGAAAGCATCTCGTACAAACGCATACTTATCACCACTGAGCAGTGACTCTGCATCCAATAGGCGAGCTCTGGTGTCGACCATACTCACACCGTAGAGAGTGTTACGAGTCGCAACATCATCAATATACGGATACGGCATGGTGTAGGAATTCAACGGTATACCAAATGCATCCCGCAGAGTGGTTGAACCAAGGAAAGGCAATACCAAGTAAGGCCCCTGCCCACTACCCCAAGTGGCAAAGGTCTGACCAAAGTCTTCGCCATCCCCTCTGGGCAACCCCATGTAACCCGCAACATCGAAAATACCAGCGAGACCAACCGTCGAATTGATCAAAAAACGTCCAGTATCATTCCCAGCTTGACCCAATTTGCCCTGCAGCAAATTATTGAGCACGTTGCGCACTTCCAATAAATTGGAAAACACATTGGAGACGCCCGTCTCAACAACGTCTGGGGTGACAGTACGATAGCCTTTGGCCACGGGCCGCAGAACATAGACATCCAGAGTATCGTTGAACTTGAACATCTTGCGGTTAAATGATTCCCAAGGATCCGGGTCTTTTTCAGCGCCAAGAGCCGTTGATGCGGCAAACAGCACCACACCGGCCAGTAGCACTTTGCAAAGATCACGAAAATACATGGGGTTTCTCCTGGACAGTTCGCGGCGCAAGTGTACCTCAAGATTCGAAAGCAGGGAAAAGGCCCTTTTTGCGAGGATTAGCGGCACTCAAACCGATAGTATAGATAATAAACGCTATCTTCTGGCTGGGCCCATTCATCCAGCTTGGTCCAACCATCAGGACACTGCTGCATCATTTGAGTGAATAGGCCATTGATGGCGGACTGAGCTCCACCTGTTGCTGTGAAGGGTTCGCGAGTCGTGTAATGAACATTGCGGTTACCACGCCCCGACTTTCCGGACAACTTGGTTTCTACGCTCGCTGTGTTAGAAGAGTTCACTTCGGCAGCAGACTTCTCAGCCACGGCATCCGCACCCTCTTTATCTGTATCGACCAGGGACTTCTCTTCTGGCGCTTCAAAGAGCTTCACTTCCTTTTCACCGCATTCCATATGCATTTTATGGAAATTCAAGCTATCGGCCATATCGACCATGGCTTCACAATCGTCCTCTTGTGAATCCGCAATGGTGACAGAACTACCAAACAGGACCACAGACAGCAGGCTTACGATTACATACGCTTTTGGCAAGTTTGCCTCCCTCATTCTTACAGAGTTCTTACCGGGCCAAAATACGGCCGCGAAAGATACCAAAAAGGGGCGCACTCGCGCCCCCTCCTTTACAACACTTTTAATTTTCTTGAGACAACCTATACGACTGTCTCGTTGCGGACTAGGTGAGAGCACTGGCACCCTGGGAACCTATGGCACCTTGGAAACCTCTGATTAATGTCGGCGAGGCGGCCAGCGCAAGGCAAAAATAACCGAAAAAGCACAGTTTACGTGTTGTAAATGAGCATTTTGAGGTCATTTTTAACGAAGCGATGGCAACGCAGTTAATTAATCAGAGGCTTTCCTGATCATGACCGCAAAAACCATCAAAGTCTTACTCAGAATTTGTGTTCCATACCAAAACCGAACACATTTTGCGCATCTTCACCGGAAGTCGCACCGTCTTCATCGGTATTCATGGTGTAATAGACAAGGGCCTTGGTGTTTTTAGCCAGTTTGTAATCCGCGCCAACAGAAAAAGTTTCCTCTTCGTGGTCATCGGCATCACTTTCCAACATACCGTACTGGCCTTTCAAAGAAATATCACCCATTTTGTATTGCGCCGACAGCAACCAGCCATCTTCGTCAACGTCGTCACCGGTACTGGATTCGTTCATCTGGTACATACCGCCGAGTTGCAAATCACCAAGCGTGTATTGAACCACTCCTCGATACAACTCCTGATTATCGATGTCCTGATCCATAGCAAAACCCAGATACAAATCATCGAGGGTGTAGGTCAACGACAGCGAAGTGCCATCGAACCCATCATCTTCTTCTCCATCAACATCAACGTCGTCTCCCTCAGACGCCACGAATGCGAGAGTGGCCGTAAAGCCTGACATTTCTGGCGTAGAATACATTACGATATTGGATTCGCGGTTCTCTCCTTCAAAAGTATTTTTGAGGTCACCATAGAGATCGTTAAACAGATCGATCTTATTTTGGACCAACTTGGTCGGAGTATCGTGACGCCCCGCGATGGCCGTACCAAAGTTGCCCATCAAACCAACGTAGATGTTACGCTGGCTAAAGACTTCGTCATCACCGTTATCGCCATCATCGACGTAGATTTCAAACTCGGCCTTGTAAATGGCATAGAGACTGTCGGTTAGCGCGGTCTTACCTTCCAGACCAATCCGCGAAGCATTGCTGTTCATTTCCCACTGATCGTAGTCATCATCTGGAACGTCATCGCTTTCGAAATCGACAGCGTCCATTGTGACAAAAACCTTACCGTATATTTCACCATCGATCGGCCCTACCGCATACGCGGAGACAGGAACACAGGCCGCAACGGCCAATGGTAACAGGGCTTTTTTCATGGGGATGTCTCCTCAAGACAATAGAAAAAGGGCTCAAGCAACCCGGATTTATTCCATCCAAAAAGATTAAGGAATATGGCGCGAATTGTGAGTTTGTTATATGACAGTAATATGACAATAGTCTAACAATTTAAAGACCGCTAAAATTTGTCATTCAGGACCTTTCACGAAAAAGCTTTAAGCGCCACGCCACTCATTTGAAAGAAAACCGCTGCTTTTTTTGGGTTCTTTTTCCCGCCATTAAACGGCAGTGACATGTCCTTTTGACAGCGTACAGTTAACTTGCTGACAGTGGCCTGCCATAGGCTCACTTGGCATAAGTATGGCAAAGGATTTGGAATTTGCTGCCAAATTGGACAGCAGGATGAAAGTCAATTACAAAGAGATGCCCGGCAGGCGGCGCATCCACGCCGAAAGATCTTCCATGGGAAGTTCCACACCTTCGAAAACCGGCGATCGTCGAAAAATAGATCGTTTTTTCTCTACTCCTCTCAACCACATTGCATCGTGTTCACCCAGGCGTTTTAGCCACTGCCGATGCCCCTCTTGTTGTTTAAGGGAATTGTTCTGAGTCAGATAGAATGACGGGGGTAAACCTTTGGTTTGTAGGGCGATGGAAATGTCTCTGCCATCAATGGGGTCTAACCATGGCAGCGTCGCGCTCCAGGAAGGAAGAGACAGCCGCAAAGCCCGGCTTAAGATTGAGTCCGGTTTGGAGCGAGTTTGACGCCAGCGTCTAACGCTGTCGAATAACCGTGTAAATCCAGATTTTGCGTGGGCAAATAGCGCTCGATCTGCGTCTACATGAATAAAGCCGCAAAGAGGAGATTCCAGACCCTGACAGCGGGCGTAAAATGCCAAGAGCAGCAAACTGCCATTGCCCTCCCCTAACCAAACCTGACCGGCGCCAGGTCTAAGCTGAGAGATTTTATGCAACTGATGAGGATAACTGTCACCGAGTATATGTTGCAGAGCCCATTGCTCGTTATCCTCTGTCAAAGCGGGTGCCGACCGGCTGAGCGCACCAATATGAAAGACATCCATACCTTGATCGGTCAGCCATCGAATGGGGCAATCCAACTCGCCATGCATTTCTGTCATTGAAGAGTCGGCCAGAGGATCACTGAAAATAACTAGTACATCACCATCATTGCGACGGGAATATCGCTCAAGAGTCGCACTGCCACCGGAAAACGGCAGACTGTATCGCTGATGCATTAATCTTGGCAGACTGTCCATAAAGGCGTTATTCCCGTAACGCTAAGCGAAAATGTCTCTCATTGAGTGAGCATAGCGGTTACTTAATCTCCTGCCAAAAACGCTTAATACGTTTTGGCGAAACCGGCATTGCCGTTTTTAATGTCTGAGCAAAGAGCGAAACACGTAATTCTTCACACATCCAACGGTAGCGCACCATATCGTCATTTTGCAGAACATGGCTCTCGCCTTCAGCAGCGACACGATCCTGCCAAGGCTGAAGCAACTCCTGTATTTCTGCCGTTGCCAACTTGTCTTTTTGCACCTGACCGGCGGCCTTTTCAAGTCGGACCAAAATAGCCTTTAGATACCGAGGGTAATGACTTAACCATTCCAGAGGTGTTCGCAACAGAAAACCCGGCCGTAACAGCCAGCGCATCTGCTCCTGAATATCACCCGCCGCATGAGCAATCAATAACGCCTGTCGACTGTTTTTGATGGTTTTACGAATGGTCACCGCTTGACTGAGGATATCGGCCAGAATGTCTTCCCGCTGCTTTGCGTATTCGGCAAGACGCCCTCGCCCGACAGACAGTCCCGCGCGAAACGCTTCCTCTGTCTGAGGTAAACACTCGGCAAAACAGGCATCTAGCGCCGCCGCCAACAAGAGATCGTCAATGACGGCTTGCCGATTTCCTAGATCCAGCACGGTAAGTCCCAGATCCCGACCTTTTAACAAAGATCGCGCAAGTGCGTTGGCGTCAACGGACGCCTCCAGTAATGTCAGCCTCGCCACGCCCTGAATATTCTGCCAGTGAGCCAGTTGCGGATCCGCATCAATCTTTAACGCGACACTGGTGCGCTCATCCTTCATGTACGGATAGGCCGTGATGCGCATACCATTACGCTTTAGCCGCGTCTCTCGAGGCAAATCGCCAAAATCCCAGCGAGTGATATTGTCCCGCTCAAACGTGGAATCGGCTTCCTCCAACGTTTTTCGAACCTTGTGCCCCCACTGAGTTTTAAGCGCTGCCAGGTCCCGCCCCTGTGCTAACAACTTACCGCCGTCGTCCAATACTTGGATGTTAAAAAGATAAAAATCGTCCAGTGGTTCTGTTTGCCAGGCCTCTGCGGGAATCTGCACACCGGTTTCACGCAGTAATTGATGGGCCAGAGCCTCAGTCAATGGAGTGTCAGAGGGTTTTAATCTGGCCAGCGCTTTATCCACGTAGGCGGGAACGGGAACAAAGTGTTTGCGCCACTGTTTGGGTAACGCCTTTACCAATTGCACACACTTGTCACGCAATAACCCGGGTACCAACCAATCCAACCGCTGTTCCGGCACCAGATGCAGAGCTGCAACAGGGACTCGCAAACTCACGCCATCATTAGGGCTGCCCGGTTCAAAGTGATAGTCGAGGGGAAAGGTCACTTCTTGCCAATCCAAACGCTTGGGGAATTGTGCTTCGGTGACACCTTCCGCGTCGTGACGCATCAACAAACTGCGATCCATAAACAGCAGTCTGCCATCGTCTTTTTCCGACGAGGCTTCCTGCTGTTTGCGCCAGTGTTCAAAACCCGCCAGATTGACCACGTCAGCCGGCAATCTTTCGTCATAAAACTGGTAGACGGTTTCGTCGTCAACGAGAATGTCGCGCCGTCGGGATTTGGCTTCCAGATCCTGAATGTCGGCGATCAAGCGCTGATTATGCTTGAAGAATTTTCCTTTTCCCCGATAAAGCCCTTCCACCAATGCCACCCGAATAAACACCGAGCGCGCCAGTACGGCGTCTGTTTTGGCCAGACTGACGCGACGCTTATCCTGCAGTGTTAAGCCATAAAGACTCACGCGCTCATAGGCGACCACTTGTCCGGCACGCACATCGTAGTGAGGTTCGAACTGCTTACGCTTTACCAGATGATTGGCTGCTTCCAGTATCCACTGAGGATCCACCTCTCCCACCTGGTGAGCGAACACTCGCGAGGTTTCCAACAGCTGACCGGCAACCAACCAACGCGGCGGTTTTTTTGCCTGGAAAGAACCGGGAAACACGTGAAATTTGCGATTGCGAGCGCCGATAAATTCTTTATCTTCACCACGTACGCCAATGTTGCCCAACAAACCCACCAACAGGGCCCGATGAATGGCTTCATAGCCGGCGACGTCGCGGTTTTGATGCAAGTTAAGAGGTTTCAAGGTCACCACAAGCTGGCGATGGACCTCCCGCCACTCCCGCAACCGCATAAAGGAAAGAAACTCTTTGCCGCACAAGCGCCTGAATTGATTTTGTGTCAATTCCTGGCGCTGCTCTTCAACATAGTCCCACAGTGCCAGCCAGCTCATAAAGTCCGACTTTTCCTGTTTGAAACGTCGGTGCTTTTCATCGGCAGCCTGCTGCTTTTCCGCGGGTCTTTCACGAGGGTCTTGTACCGACAGAGCACTGACGATGATCAACATCTCGCGCAGACATCCCTTGGCAGAGGCCTCAACCAACATTCGCGACAAGCTGGGATCAACAGGAAACGGCATCAGCAACTTGCCGAGTTTGGTCACCTTGCCCTGGCGATCTACCGCCTGCAGCTCTTCCAGCAGTTTAAAGCCGTCGTTGATCAGGCGGTTATCCGGTGGATCCACAAAGGGAAATTTGCGTACATCGCCAATACGCAGATTTAACATCTGCAAAATCACCGCGGCCAGATTTGTGCGCAAAATTTCGGCATCGGTAAATTCTGGCCGAGTCTGAAAATCCTGCTCGTCATAGAGTCGATAACAAATGCCTGCTTGCACTCGTCCGCAGCGACCTGCACGCTGATTGGCACTCGCCTGGGAGATAGGTTCAATGGGTAATCGTTGAATTTTCGAGCGAAAGCTGTAGCGGCTGATACGTGCGAAACCGGGATCAATCACATATTGAATACCCGGCACAGTAATACTGGTTTCTGCCACGTTCGTCGCGAGAACAACCCGCCGGCCGGAATGGGCATTAAACACTCGGTTTTGCTCCGCCAGTCCGAGCCGGGCGTAGAGCGGTAAGACGTCGAGATGGGGAAAATCAGCACGCCGCAGTGCATGTGCGGCCTCTCGGATTTCCCCCTCCCCGGAAAGAAATACTAAAATGTCACCACCGCGAGGGTTCTCGGTCAGTATTTCCTCGACGGTGTCCGTAATTTCACGGAACAGATCCGAATCCGTGTCGACCGGCGGTCGATAGCGCATTTCAACCGGAAAGGTTCGACCGGAAACTTCCACAATCGGTGCATCGTCAAAATGTGCAGAGAAGCGCTCCAGATCAATGGTCGCGGACGTGACGATGACTTTTAAATCGGGCCGTTGGGGCAGAATTCGCTTTAAATACCCAAGCAGAAAATCAATGTTAAGGCTGCGCTCATGAGCCTCATCAATAATCAGGGTATCGTAACGATTCAGATAACGGTCGTGGGCGATTTCAGCCAGCAGGATGCCGTCGGTCATCAACTTTACGAGGGTGTTTTCACCACTCTGATCACTGAAACGCACCTGATAGCCAACCAGATCGCCAAGCGTTGTATGTAGCTCCTCGGCGATACGGCTGGCCACTGTTCGGGCGGCAATTCGGCGCGGCTGTGTATGGCCGATTAAGCCCGTTTGACCACGGCCAATATCCAGGCAGATTTTCGGCAGCTGTGTGGTTTTACCCGATCCGGTTTCACCGGCGAGTATCACCACCTGATTTTCTTGGATCAATTTGGCGATATCGGCTCGCTTGCCAACGATGGGTAACTGCTCAGGATACTCGATCGCGGGACACAGACGAGCGCGGGCACTGACCCGCTCCCTGGATGTGTCGACCCGCTGTTGCAAATGAGCGATATCGTCTTCAGTGATGGTTGAACGTTTTTGCAGTCGCTGAATGGCTTGTTGCAGCGGGTAGCGGTCTCTGGCCATGACGTCTGACAGATTCGCCGCCAGAGCCGTGAGTTGCTGGTGTGACAAAAGTGATCCCGGTATCGTTTACAATAAACCGGAGATTATACGCGATTGCGGCGCAGCACCGAAAAAGAAAGCGCAAAGGCCTAACATCTGGTCGCTATGCCGATTTGTTTTCCTCGTCATCTTCTTCGTCGTCATCAGACAAAAATTCATCCATCGAGAACTCTTCTGCGACCGTCTCTTCGCCACCGCTCGCGTCTGCATCGCCGTCCGTCGAAGCTTCATCAAAGAGTTCGCTGTTGTCGTCCGCGACATCATCCAAAGGCTGATCCAAGGCCTCGCCAACATCGTCATCGAGGTCATCGGCCGCCCCCATATCTGACGTGGCCTGCTCCATTTCGGCCAGAATGTCATCGAAGTCCGAGGATTCTGTGTCAGGTAACGCTTCTTCATCCTCCAAGTCCATACCGTCATCCATGGGAATATCACTGGCATCAAGCTCAATCGGACGAATTTCCTCTTCCAAATCATCATCGACGTCGCTCAGTGGCATATCTTCCACCGCTGCAGGCTCAGGCTCTAGATCGTCGTCTTCGTCGATGGGCGCCATCATCGGTTCTTCGGGCTCTTCAGGTTCAGGCGCTGGCTCGGCTGGCGCTGGCTCTTCTGTGGCACTGGCCTCTTCTTCGAGCTCCTCTTCCTCTTTGGTTTTGCCCATGAGCATTCGATAGGCGAACCATGCCAGAGCAACTAAAAACAGATTGCCGACCGCCAAACCGATATAGAGCGGCATGGACGACGAGCCACTCTCCTCCTCCTCTTCCATCGGCAGCGCATCTTCCTCACCCAGAGCGTCTTCTGCCTCAGCCTGCGGTTCGGGTGCTGGTTGGATTGGAGCGTCTTCAACCGGCGGACTGGATTCCTCCACGGGGCCAAAGGGATTCCCGCCCGAGGGAAAGGTAAATTCCTGCGTGCCCGGATCAAAACTGAAGGGAGCACCACTTCGATCCGTGCCGCTGATGCGTACCCGCACCTGATACTTGCCTTCCTGTTCTGGCTTATACAGCAGCTGCCAATCGTCGGTGGGTGACAGCGGCATAGGTTGAATACTGCTGCGCCCACTAGGATCGCGAATGCGCGCGACCGCTTGGACCTGTGACGGATCGATGGTTGCGCTGAATGATCGAACACTGATCAAAAATTGCTCTGAACCCTCCACATTTTGACTGTTCACATCCACCACAAACGGCTTTCTAACGGTAAGGTGATGAGTGAACTGGCGTCGAAAACTTTTGCCATCCACGTCGACCCGTACCGTGAACTTGCCCTCTTCCGAGAACATGTTGAGTTCCTGAGTGTAAATGCCGTCCGCCGGAGGACCGCCGGCGCTCAATTGATCCGTCCACTCCTGTCCGGAAGTCTCGCTTCCCACCCGCGATTCGATATCGAGCAACCGCAGAAAATCCCGCTGGGTTAACGTCCGCTCCTGTTCCTGAAACAACAGCGAAAGCGTTGCGGTATCATCGATGAACAGATTGGTGGGCAGAGGCTTCACCAGCAATTTTAGATTGCTGACAACGGTCACCCGACTGTCTGGCGCAATATCGGCCACAACCCGCCACTCCCCTTCGAGAGGTTGCTGCAGGGTAATCAGATCATAGTCGTCGGTTTGATGCCATTCGAGATCTTCATCAAAGTTTCCGAAGGCGTACTCTTTACCATCCGGCGCGATCAATCGGGTGGGCTGGGCTCCAGGTTGACGGAAGATCAGCGCTGAAAACTCCTCTATGCTGGAATCAACCAGAAATTCATTGCCCTCCAGCGGCACTTGTTCTGACGGCGCGGCCTGATCAAACACCTTGAGAAAAACACTCATCAAGTCATCGGCGGATTGCGCCATCTCTGACATCCCGCCGGTCGCCAATGCCAGCTTATCCATCAGGGCCGTGTCGGCATTTTCTGACAGCGAAATGGTATGGAGCGTGTAAGGCGCGGAAGCAATATCCGGCAGGAGTTCATCGACAATACGCCGCCACTCAGCCTCGTTGGCTTTAGGATCTTTTGAGATATCGACCATACCATCGGTCAACATAATGACGCTGGTTTGGTAGTTGGTATCGGGCAGATTGAGATCGTAGAGAGTCTTTTCCAGCGCCTGGCCGATGTTTGTGTACATGTCGCGGGAATCAATCTGTTCGGCGCTGGCTGAGGCACGACGCTTCCAGCTGTCCGTTACAGCTTCGTGGGGAACCAGCTCCGAAACGCCTTCACCAAAGGTCCAGATTCCAGCCTTACTGCCATCGGGTAAGAGTTTTACCAAAAGCCCAACCGCGGGTTGACGCAGATTGCCCGGATCATTTTTCTTCATGCTGCCGGAGACATCGATCACCAATCGAATGTCCGCTGGCCGCGGCTGATCAATGCCGGTTCGCCCCCAGGCACCGGCAGCACACACCAGTAGCCAGCCCGACAAGATTACGGCAATCCTTGTTACGCAATACCCACGTTTCACCATGTCCAGATTGTTTCCGCCTTAACTCCGATGCGTTCAACCCGCCTTTGGGCCTGATTACACTTATGAATAATAGGTATCGGCACCGCTGCCAGTTTCTGAAGGTATCAGGTGGCAAAACCACCGGAACAAACGTAAGACAAGAGCCAGTTACCGGGTCTTTTATAGGTATAGCAGTAGACCTGTGCATCGCAATCGAAAGCCGGCAGGTTGATGTCGTTAGTGTGGCGCGTAACTCTTTCCAGATCGTTAAGAAATCACCCCTGTCGGCCTGTGAATCTGCTACTCTCCGTGCGGTGGTGCACACAGCACGTCAGTTTTTATGGATAACAGTGAGTCAGGATGTTCTCTCTTAAGCAATGGCGCTACAGCGCCACATGTCTTCTATTTATCGTCACACTTTCATCAGCCCATGAAAGCACGCTGGCAGAAGAAAACGTTTCTGAGCTAGACGAAAAGGAATTCAGCGCCACACAGCCACTGTCGCGTTTAGCTCAACACCCCCTACGATCTGCATCGGCAACGGCCGTCAGCCTCAATGACGCCCTACTCAGCTCCGAGCTGCAAGCAGTGATACGTGCCATTCCCGTTGGCGTTTCTCAAAGCGTCAGTAAAGGCGAGCTGCTCGTCAGCCTCGACTGCGCCGACTACTCCCTGGCACGCCAGCTCGCGGAAACCCGCGTTGTCGCCGCCCAGGCAAGATTAAAACTAGCGCGCAGTCAGCGCTCCCGCAGTGAGCAGCTGTTGGCGAAACAGCTGACAGCCCAGGAAGCGGCAGAACTCACACAAACGGAAGCAATTGCCAGAGAAGCTGAGCTGCAGGAGGTTCAACTCAATTTGCAGCAGGCAGAATTGAACGTCAGTCGCTGTGAAATCCGAGCCCCCTTCGATGGTATTGTCACCAGTCGGGAAGCGGCCGTCGGCCAACTGGCCGCCATTGGGACTCCCCTACTAACACTTGTGGAGACAGATGCCATTGAGCTGTCTGCCCGTATCGAGCCCGATGATCTGTTGCGACTGCAGGACGCGAACGACATTCAATTCGACAGTGGTCGGCAGCACCCTGTCGAACTTATGCGCCGCGGTGGTGTGGTTGATCCACGCACCCGCAATCTGGAAATTCGACTCAGCTTTACTGAGGGGCGCCCTCTGCCCGGGAGTGCCGGCCGCCTGTTATGGCGCGACCCTCGCGCTTTTATTCCGTCTCAATATCTGGTGCGTCGAAATGGCGAAATCGGCGTATTTATCGAGTCTGCGGGAAAGGCGGAATTTCACGCCATTGCCGATGCCGCACCGGGTAGACCAGCGGCAACCGATTTACCACCGGAGACCAACATCGTGGTTGATCGCCTGGGTAGCCTTAACGATGGCGATACACTCTGATGGGATTTTTACGGACGTTTCTCGGCAATCATGTGCTTGCCAACATCACCTTTGTCTTGATTCTCGTTATGGGTTGGCTGGCATATAGCGGTATGCCACGCTCCCGTGACCCGGATATCAATTTCAACTGGATTAACATCACAACGACCCTGCCTGGTGCGTCTTCCATCGAAATTGAAAAACGGATTACCGATCCGCTCGAAGACACCATCAGCCAGACGGTAAAGGATTTGCGTTTTGTATCCAGCACCAGTCGCGACAATATTTCCTCTATTTTGGTGCGCTTCAATCAATTGAGTGACGAAGATTTTCGCGAGCGTGTTGCGGATTTACGGCGGGAAGTTCAAAACACCTACACAGATCAACTGCCCATCGAAGCCGACGATCCTCGCGTCACGGAAATTACCACCTCATCCGGCTATCCAACGGCCATGCTGGCATTGACTGGCGCCGCCACCGACAACGAATTTCGTCGTTATGCGGTTCTGCTGCAAAAAGAATTGGCACGCCTGCCCGGTGTCGACGAGGCACAACTGCAAGGCGTTGAAGACCCGGAACTGCACATCGCTTTCTATCCCGACCGCTTGGAGGGGCTCGGCGTTAATCCCGATGATCTCGCCGACACCGTGCGCGATTACTTTCGCGATGTGTCCATGGGCGATATCGAAACCGCTGACGGGCGCTGGCTGGTGCGACTTGAAGGTACCGCGGGTAGCCTCGACGAGCTGGAAGCCTTTCCCATTGTCGGAGCCAATGGTGTGGTTGAGCTCGGCAGCCTTGCAGACATTTATCGCGCGGCGGCGGAACCCACCCTGCTGAATCGGTTTCAGGGGCAACCGGCAGCGATGATCAGCATCACCAAACAGGAAGCGGTAAACACCCTCGACCTGCTCGATCAGATCAATGCCTACGTCGCCGACCAAAACAACATCATTGCCGAGCGTGGCTACCAGCTTACGCTGGTGGATGATCAGACCGTCAGCACCCGTGAAGCCATCAATCGTATGCAGCAGAATGCTCTTATTGGGCTGCTGTTGGTGGTCGTGGTCACTTACTTGTTCCTCGGTGGTCGCATCGCCCTGCTGACCACTATAGGCATTCCCTTCACGCTCGCCGGCACCTTCCTCGCCTTGGATGCTTTGGGTATGTCGATCAACAATGTTGTTCTGTTGGGGGTTGTCATCGCCCTGGGCATGCTGGTGGACGATGCCGTCGTCGTCGTGGAAACCATCTACTATCGGCTGCAGAGAGGCGCCGCAGCAATGGATGCCGCGATTGATGCCCTGCGGGAAGTCGCCGCACCGGTGCTGACATCGGTATTGACCACCATCGCGGTGTTTTTCCCTCTCATGCTACTGCCGGGTATTCTCGGTGAGTATATGCGGGTCATTCCGCTGGTGGTCTGCAGTGCGCTGGCGATCAGTCTGGCGGAAGCCTTTTGGATGCTGCCTGCCCATGTATCGGCTCTGGGGGTCGATTTTTCGCGGGAGTCCTGGCGCCAGCGACGGCGGCGACTGGCGACTCAGTCAATCCGGCACCGTTACAGCCTGCTGTTGATCTGGGTACTGCGGCGCCCACGGCGATCCCTTACCGGAGTGTTGATCATGGGGGTTCTGGCCGTTGCGATGCTCGCAGGCGGATTTGTAAAAATCAATTTCTTCGCCGCCGACCCTCTGCGCGTGTTTTACGTCAATGTGGAAATGCCGGCCGGCGCCAACCTGCAACAAACGCTGGAACATACATTAGACGCTGAAGTATTGGTGAAACAGGCACTAAAACCCAACGAAGCCCGTTCTCTTATGGTTTATAGCGGGCAGATGTTCACCGCCACAGAACCACTGTTTGGCGACAACGTGGGCCAAGTTTTTGTCAGCCTGAACCCTCGGGGCGCCGATGATCGATCCACTGAGGATGTCATCGCCGCCGTTGAAAAGGTGGTCGGAAACGCTTTGGGCGATGCCAAGCTCTCGGTGTTTATGCTTGAGGACGGCCCCCCAATGGGCCAGCCGCTCGCAGTGAAAGTTCGCGGATCACACTTTGCCGATATCCAGGAAGTGGTTGACCGTCTGACGAAATATATGCGCGAAGACGGCAATTACAGCAACATCAATGTCGATTTTCATCCCGGTAGCCCTGAATTAAAAGTCTCGCTGAATGGCGACGCCATCAAGCGCGCAGGGCTGACGCCCGTCGAGGTCACCAACGCCTTGCAGAGCTACGTCGACGGTATTTTGATTAATCAATATCAATATTTGGGTGAAGAGGTCGATGTACGGTTGCTGGCCGCCGATGGAGACTCCTTAGACAGCTTACTGTCACGTTCTCTGGTTACCGAAGACGGTCAGCCCATACAGCTGACCGAGTTGGTGAACACCGAATATGGCTACGGCTATCAAAATATTCGCCACTACAACTTTCTGCGCTCAGTCGCCATCGGGGCTGATATCAATGAAGAAGAGTTGGACACCATCAGTGCGAACGCCAACGTAGAAGCCTACTGGCAAACCATTCACAGTGATCACCCCACTGTTAGTCTGGACTTCTCCGGAGAACTCGATGATATTTTGGAGGCTGTGAACGGTATCTTTGTGCTGTTTATAATGGGCCTTGGGCTCGTTTACATGATTTTGGGCACGCAGTTTAAAAGCTACGGGCAACCGCTCATGATTCTGGTCTCGATTCCCCTGGCATTTATCGGTGTGGTCTATGGTTTGGCGCTTACCCGCAACCCGCTCAGCCTAATGACAATGTACGGTGTTGTTGCTCTGGCGGGTATTGCCGTGAACTCGGCCATTGTGTTGATTTCCGCCGCCAACAGCCGTATCGACAGTGGTATGAGCCCTTTGCACGCAACCATTTTTGCCGCGCGGCGCCGGGTGGTGCCGATTTTGATTACCTCCACAACCACCATTGCCGGACTGTTTTCACTGGCAGCAGGCGTCGGCGGTAAATCGCTGCTGTGGGGGCCGGTCGCCACAGCCATTGTCAGCGGGCTGATCTTTTCCACCCTGCTGATTCTGATTGTTATTCCCCTGCTGTTTTACGCATCCCTAACCGTGCACCCCTGGCGGCGGATTCGGAACACCTTGCGTAAAACACCTACGACCGCATAGTCTCAAGGGGCCGCAGGATTTTACGTGGGAAAAACCACCAAAAAGTCGGAGCTTCCCCTAAGAAGCACCGGCCGCCTTTGCTGAACTGGCGGCTTTTTTGGATGTCGTTTTATTGCGCTTTTTTTTGCGAGGGCGAAAGATCAGCTGCAAGATGCCCACCACAATAATGGTCCCGGAGATCGCCATTAACAGACTCGGCGCAACTCGCTCAAGCGCTTCGGGGCCTTCAAAAACACCTTCCATAGACGCCATGAGAAACGCTGGAGCCAACTGGGGATAGCCATCCCCAATATTAAACGGCATCAGCAACACCACCGTGCCTATGGCCCACAGTTGGATTCTTAAAAAACGCCAGGGCAAGAAGGCCAGTAGTCGCCACCAGACGATGACCAGTCCGAGCGCACCGGCCGTGTAGAGCAGCCACATTTTAAGCGTTGTATCCATCATTCAATCCTTTTCGTCACGCTCAAACACCGAAGTGCCTGTCACGTTATATTTTAATCCAGCGAATAATATAGTCCTGAAGCTCGTCTTCTGCGATGCTCTCTTCATTAACCACGCGACCAGCAACGCTAATGCCTGCACGACGAACCGTCATAGGATCACCGGTTATCAACGGATGCCAGTCCGGCAGGTCCTGCCCTCGAGCCAGACGGCGATAGGCACAAGACGTTGGTAACCAGGGCAGTTGCCCAGCGGATTCCGGTGTTAATACGATGCAATCAGGGACTTCCTCACAGCGGTGTTCATAGTCGCGGCAATGACCTGTATCCGTGTCCAATAATCGACACGCGGCGCAGGTGTAATAAAGCTCCCCGGTGTCCTCATCTTCCAATTTGTTGAGGCAACAGCGTCCGCAACCATCACAGAGGGATTCCCACTCCTCTTGAGACATCTGCTGTAGGGTTTTCGTGCGCCAGAACGGCAATTCAGCCACGTTAATTGACTCCGACCCGGCTATTTATTGCCGTGGATTTTGTCATTGCGCTGGTGTATCGACAGCATTTCCGGATCTTTCGTTGCCGGCAATTGCAGGTAGTAGCCCTGCTCTTCAAGCATAGACAGCACCTTGGTGATATCGGCGCGGGCTAATTTTCTTTCCGGCGTGAGTACAAGACTCATACAGTGGATGGGTTTGCCAAACCTGGCAAGCAACGGCTCGGGAAGATGCTCCAAACCGTCTTCTTTCTTTACGTAGAGATACATATCACTGTCGCGAGGACTGCGGAAAATATCACACAGAAGTTTCATGACGCGGGGTTTCCGTTTTTTGAAATACGTTAGCGCTGACCGCGCCAGTCTGCGAGTGCAGCTTCCAATGATTCACCAACAGCAGACTGTCGCCAGCCGTCGAAGCAGGGTTGCTGTTGCTGGCCAACAACAGCCGTCCGGATGATTTGCTCCAAATCAGCCTTGCGCACCAAAAGGCTTTCCGGCATACCGAGCATCTCTGCACGGTTTTCAATGACGGCTTTAAGACGTTTCTGTAACTGTCGCTCCGCTTTCGAAAAAGGTCCGGGCAAACGATGGGGCTGCTCAGCATCCGGTAAATTGCTGGCGTTGTTGATAATCTCCAGCAGAGTCTCGCCATAGCGTCTCTGCATCGCCGATGTTAAATCGCCAATTCTCGCCAACTCTCGCGACGCTTGTGGTAAACGCTGCGCTATATCAAACAGGGCTCGCTCGGGTACGACTTTATTGCGCGGCATGTCACGCAGGCGCGCCTGCCGCTCTCGCCAGAGAGATAAATCCCGCAGCACTGCCAACGACTGACGATTGAGCTTCCAGCCGCCTTTGATTCTCAGCCATTGATCTTCGGGCCCGGCGTCTTTGTATTGCTGCAAGCGCCGCGCACACTCCTCCTCTAACCAGGGCAAGCGCCCTGAATTAACAAGTCGCTCCGTCAGTTGCTCGTAAACAGTCCACAGATAGGTCACGTCCTGAGCGGCATATTCAATTTGGGCGTCACTCAAAGGTCTGGCTAACCAGTCTGAACGGGTCTCGCCTTTTGGCAGACTGACGCTTAACAAGGCTTCGACCAGTGCACTGTAGCCAAGAGAGTGGCCATAACCACAGAATGCGGCCGCAATTTGAGTATCGAACAGCGGATCGGGAATATCACCAAGAAATCGGCTGAAGACTTCGAGATCTTCTGAGCAGGAGTGCAGCACTTTTAAGGTTTGCGGAGCACGTAACAGTGCCCGTAAAGGTTCAACGTCTGAGATTGCCAGCGGATCAATCAACCAGACGCCGTCACCGTCGCCCACCTGAATCAAGGCCGTCTGAGGGTAAAACGTTGTGGTGCGCATGAACTCTGTGTCCAACGCAACCGCAGGTAGCTTTTGCCACAGGGCTGAAAGCTCAGCCAACTGAGCATCACTATCAACCCATATAGGGTCTTTAAAAGAATTGTTCAAAACCGTTGCCGTGAGCTCAGTGCGTGGGCGAGCGTGCCGCCATCAATAAATTCTAATTCTCCGCCGAGGGGAACACCGTGGGCAATACGGCTCACAGGAATGTCAAAGTCCTTGGCAAGATCAGCGATATAGTGGGCAGTGGCCTCCCCCTCTACCGTCGAATTGGTCGCCAGAATCAGCTCCTGAATACGCCCTTCCCCGAGACGGGTTTCCAGCAAATCCAGTCCTAACTCCGCCGGGCCGATACCATCAAGGGGCGACAAATGCCCCATGAGCACAAAATATTTGCCGGTATAAGTACCCGAAGATTCAATCGCCAGCACATCACCCGGCGCTTCGACAATACACAAGAGGCTATCGTCGCGGCGGGGATTGGCGCAGAGACTGCATTCATCCTGCTCGGTCAAAATGCGACAGCGACGACAATTGCCAACACCAGCGACGGCTTTCTCCAGACTTTCGGACAGGCGCTGGCCCCCTTCCCGGTCTCGCTCCAACAGATGCAACGCCATACGCTGGGCGGATTTCTGCCCAACCCCAGGCAGGCAGCGTAAGGCGGCAATCAATTCATCGACTAGGGGACTGAACATGGCATCAATTCTTTGCTAACGGTTCTTCCAATCAATTAAAACGGCATTTTGAAGCCTGGGGGCATTTGGATGCCGGAGGCAAAGCTACCCATTTTTTCTTTGGTTGCAGCCTCAACCCGGCGCACCGCATCATTGACAGCCGCAGTCAACAAATCTTCCAGGATCTGTTTATCTTCCGTCATCAAAGACGCATCGAGATGGACATTGCGAACATCGTGGCGGCCGTTCATCACCACTTGCACCAACCCCGCACCGGACTCACCCGTCACCTCTACATTGGCCATCTCTTCCTGCATTTTTTGCATATCGGCCTGAACTTTCTGGGCCTGTTTCATTAAATCATCAAGACCGTTCATATTTACTGCCTCTCAATCATTGGGTTTACCAACTTGGATGGATTCCGGGTCAAGCTCGCCGGAAAAATTCTGCAACAATCCCTGCACCAATGGATCCTCATCCAGTGCCTGTCGAGCCGCAGCCAGCTGCTCTCGCCGCAACCTGGCCATTCGAGCCGCCGGCGTTTCAGCCTGCACTTCACCCACATCAATCACAACATCAAGTTGCGTATTAAAGTACGCACTCAAGGCGTCGGCAAGTCGCTGCTGCTGCGAGGCATCGTACAAACTGGAATTGTTGGCATCGAGCATCATATGGATACGTTCTGCGGCAGCCGATAGCACAGTACAGCTGGATGCCGTCGCCTGCAAAATACCGCTCAACCCCAACGCTTTATACAGACCATGCCAATTGTCCGCGGTCAACTCACCGGGAGATCCCGGCGGCGGTATCTCCGTTGCCGACGGTTTCGTTTGCCCTGACTCACGAACCGCGTTGGCGTCACTGGCGCCGGGTTTCGGCGTGGGCGACTCGATCTGACGTGCGGAGCGCAACCCCAAGGCAGCCATCTGATCGGGATCCAATCCCGTGCCCTGACCACCGTGATGAAACGCCGGGTCTATCGGATCCGCCGCCAATCCGGTCAAATCGGGGCCTGCGGCAAGCTCGCTCGCTGTGGGTTCCGCGGTCGCTGCCGGCCGCGGATCCGGCTCAGGCTTTTTTACCGGGGGAGGCTCCATCGGGGTATCAGACTCCGCCGCAGCGGCTGACGCATCATCAGACAGGGACTGTGTTGGCACGGAATGGACACCTTGCGGACGGAACGCCAGCATCCTCAGCAGGACCATCTCAAACCCGGATCGGGGATCGAACGCCAACGGCAGATCGCGTCGCCCCAACAAAGCGACTTGATAGAAAAGCTGCAGATCTTCTGCGCTGACTCGCTTGGCCAACGCGATAACGGCATCGCGATCACCACCACTGTTGTCGACGGCATCGGGCAGTACCTGGGCAATGGATGCGCGATGCAAAAAGGAGAGTAACTCACCCAACACCCCAGCGTAATCCGGTCCAAATGCCGCTAACTGGCCAACATTGTTGAGGAGCGCTGACGCGTCGCCGGCGGCCAAATTATCGGCTAATTCGGCGATGAGGCTCTGATCAATACTGCCAAGCATCGCCTGTACGTTTTCACCGCTGAGATCACCTCCACCAAAACCAATGGCCTGATCGGTCAAACTCAGGGCATCACGCATACTGCCGGCCGCAGCTCGCCCCAATTGCCAGAGCGCGGCGTCATCAAAGCCAACGCCCTCTTCCGTCAGCACGTGGCGCAAATGCTCCACCACCCTTTCGGGCTCCATATTTTTTAAATGGAATTGCAGACAGCGGGATAAAATGGTGACCGGCAGCTTTTTAGGATCGGTGGTAGCCAGCAAAAATTTGACGTGCGGCGGCGGCTCTTCCAGAGTTTTCAGCAGCGCATTGAAGCTGTGATTGGACAGCATGTGCACTTCATCGATCAAATAGACTTTGAAGCGGCCCCGGGTTGGCGCGTATTGAACGTTATCGAGCAATTCACGAGTGTCTTCGACTTTTGTACGTGAAGCGGCATCAACTTCAATCAGATCGACAAAGCGACCGTCGGCGATCTCCCGACAACTGCTGCACTCACCACAGGGTTCCGATCCCACCCCCTGCTCACAATTCAGACATTTGGCGAGAATTCGAGCAATCGTCGTTTTCCCGACACCTCGAGTTCCGGTAAAGAGATAAGCATGATGCAGACGATTTTGTTCAAGCGCATTAGCCAGCGCCTGTAACACATGTTGCTGACCGACCAGCTCTTTGAAATTTTTGGGGCGCCACTTGCGGGCAAGTACCTGATAGCTCATCCCGTTGTTCTGTCCAATGTCTCACCAATTAATGAAGTAAGGTGATAGCAATTATAAGCTGTGCAAATTAGTCGACGCGCACTATACCATCTGGTCATACGAATTACGCCTCGATCGATCCAGATCCGATGGCTGGCAACCGCACGATTATAGTCAGTGACAGAGAGACTGACGAGACGCCGATATACGGCCTTAAGCAGAGAGGTGTTGGCGGCGTTTTGCTGAAGGGAGGCAGCTCCAGTCAGCCACACTCCGGCACATGATGTCGCTGCTACCGTTGCTCCCTTCCGGGCCTGGCGGGGTTCACAGTTAATCATTGCGGAGGGACCGAAAGGAGCCACCATTGCAAAGAGCGGGCGATTATTCCGGTTTTGCTGTGGTTTTGCAACCGCGACAAAAAAGAAATCTCATTAAATCAACGCCCTCTGCCAATTTTGAACTTGCGGCCAAGCAGCGCCCTTGGCTAATCTCTACCAAACAGTTGCCCACAATAACAATTTTACAAACAGTGACCCATCGGGTCTCTGACACTCTGACATCCCCGAGCCAGCAACGAATGTTCAAGCCGGTTTCATCTTCGCGAGCTATAACGAATGGGAGCAGCCCCAATGTGCCAATCGCGATGCACTTTCAAAACGACAATCAGGTAGAACCATGAAAATTACCGTGAACGAAACAGAACACCAGTTTGACGGAGACCCGGAAATGCCCGTGTTGTGGTATCTCCGCGACGAACTCAAGTTAACCGGCACCAAGTACGGGTGCGGTAAAGCCCAGTGTGGCGCGTGTACCGTGCACATGGACGGACAACCCATTTTTGCCTGCCTGACCCCCATGGCGGCGTTAGACGGAAAAACTGTCACCACCATTGAAGGCCTGCACCCGGAACAGCAACACCCGGTACAGGTCGCCTGGAAATCCCACAATGTTCCTCAATGTGGCTATTGCCAGAGCGGTCAGATGATGCGAGCCGCCGCACTACTGGCAGACAATCCCGCCCCCAGCGATGAAGACATCAGCAGCGGTATGGCGCCCAATATTTGTCGCTGTGGCACCTATCCGCGAATCCGGGCGGCCATCAAATCAGCGGCGAGGAAAAACACATGAGTGAATCGACACCGAACCTCAAAGGCACAGTCTCAGGCGCGTTCAACCGCCGCCGCTTTCTGAAACTAAGCGGTACTGCAGGAGGCCTGTTGCTGAGCCTGCAGCTGCTGCCAGCGAGTCGCAGCGTCGCGGCCACCAGTGAACGCATTGCCCCCACACTGTTTGTCGCCCTCGATGCGAGTGGCAGAGTGCAACTCACCTGCCACCGTTCTGAAATGGGTCAACAAGTGCGCACCGCGATGATCCAGATAATTGCCGACGAACTCGAAGCCGACTGGAACCAGATTGACATCATTCAGGCGACGGGTGACGTCAAATACGGCGACCAGAACACCGATGGCTCACGCAGCGTAAGAACCAACTTCACACGTCTGCGCCAAAGTGGCGCTGCCGTTCGACAACTGTTGCGCCAGGCAGCGGCCGAACGCTGGGAAGTGGCAGTCGATGACTGTGTTGCCTTTAACCATCAGGTGACTCATCAACCCACCGGACGTACCGCTGGCTACGGTGAGCTGGTTGCTATCGCAGCGAACTTAACCCTGCCAGACCCAGAATCCGTTGCCCTTAAAGATCCACGCGAGTGGCGTTACATCAAACAACCGGTACAAAGCGTCGACATCGACAAGGTGCTGGAGGGGACCACCACCTTCGGTCACGATGTGCAAATGGACAATATGCTGGTGGCGGCCATTGCCCGCCCTCCGGTCGTCTTCGGCCGGCTCAAATCCATGGATGACAGCAAGGCTCGAAAAGTAAGTGGCGTTGTCGACATCATCACGCTCGACAGCCCCGCCCCCCCCGTCATGTTTAAACCCCTGGGCGGTGTCGCTGTGCTGGCGACAAACACTTGGGCAGCCTTCAAAGCTCGCGATCTTTTGGAATTGACGTGGGAAGACGGAGATAACGGCAGCTACAATTCGGCAGAGTTTTTGGAAGACTTGCGCGCGACTGTGCGACAACCCGGTAATGTCGTTCGCCATAACGGCGATGCCACCGCCACGTTAAAATCCGCCAACAAAACACTGACTGCCGAATACACCATTCCCCACCTTGCACACGCTGCCATGGAAACACCGGCCGCAACCGCCGTGGTTTCCGACGATAGCGTCGAGATCTGGGCCTGTACTCAAAATCCCCAAGCGGCCAGATCCAGTGTCGCTGGCGCCATGCAATTACCTGAAGAAAAAGTCACCATCAACGTGACCCTGCTCGGCGGAGGCTTTGGTCGCAAATCCAAACAGGATTTTGCGGTCGAGGCAGCGCTGCTGGCGAAGGCAGCCAAACGCCCAGTTAAAGTGGTATGGAGTCGCGAAGATGATATTCGTCACGGCTACTATCACACCGTCAGCGCACATCATATCGAAGCCGCCATTGACGACTCCGGCATGCCCACCGCCTGGCTACAGCGAGTGGCATTCCCACCGATTTTTTCCACCTTTATACCAGGTCAAACCACCCCCGGTCCGTTTGAAATTGGTCCAGGCTTTATCGATAACCCCTTCGCCATTGACAACATGCAGTTTGAGCATGGCGAAGCCCCAGCCCATGTCCGAATTGGTTGGATGCGCTCGGTCAACAATATTCATCACGCCTTCGCCATTCAGTCTTTCGCCCACGAATTGGCGGTCGCCGCCGAGAAAGACCCGGCTGAGTATCTGCTGGCACTGATCGGCCCGGATCGTACGCTTGATTTAAAGGCATTAAACGTCACTCTGCAGGAACATGGCGCGACGGAAGAGAATTACCCGGCCGACACCGCCCGACTGCGCGCGGTGGTTGATGAAGTCATCAAGCGCTCGGATTGGAAGCGAAAGCGTGCTGCCGGCCGTTTTCTAGGCATCGCGGCACACCGGTCGTTTCTCAGTTACGTTGCCACGGTGGTTGAGGTGGAAATGCAAGCCGGTGGCCTCTGGCGCGTTCCGGAAGTTTACGTCGTCATTGACGCCGGAACCGTAGTGAATCCGGAACATGTCCGCGCTCAATGTGAAGGCGGTAGCATCTTCGGGTTAAGCTGTGCACTCGGAGAAATTTCTGTCGTCGACGGTAAAGTGATGCAGAGCAACTATCATGACTATCCCGTCGCACGCATGAATCAGGCGCCAGAAATCATCGATGTGCTTGTCATGGATAACCTGGAGCCGCCAGCGGGTGTCGGTGAACCACCCACACCACCTTTTGCACCGGCGCTGGCAAATGCGATTTACGAGGCGACCGGTAAACGCTTCCGAGATCTACCTCTACCCTTGACCATCAGTTAGGCGCGCTGATCGCCATCATTGAACGCTCAGGCGCTGTCGCAAAACGTCAAGTGCCTGAGCGGTAAATGGTCCACAATCCACCAGGACACAATCAGCTTGCAAAGCGACGGATATTTCCGCCAGCTCGGCGTGAAATTCTTCTCCGGTGATCGTCATTCTCTTCAACAGCGGCATCCCCCACACCACAGGCAGATGTGCAGTGCGAGACAGGCTGATCAGTTCGCGCTGAACCTCAAACAGGTGGTCGCTAAACATGTCACGGGTGATGCTCTCCCGTACCAACATGATACCGACAGCAGGCAACTGCATCGCCACCAGCAACACCTCGTCGATTTTTCGCACGTCCACTTGAGGATCAATTTTCAGCAGAACGCCTGGAGTCCGTCCCTTCAAGCTCAGCAACTGATCGACCATGTCTTGCATACCGTCTCGATCAATGGGGCAGTTAACGGCCAACAGCTCGATGCGTTCCATTAGCGCATCCAAAACCGGAATTAACCGTGCGTCAATCGCCGGGCGCTTTAGACGACGCGTTGGAAAACTGATGCGCTGGCCTCCTCGCAACTTAGCACCGTCTCTTGGCGTCTGTTGAATGCGAATCTGCAAATTGCCGTTGTTACAGGATTCCACTTTTCCAACCACATGAATTTCATCAAACCAGACTTCATCCCCCACGCCAATCTGGGCGAGTAACTCCGGTTGATTACAACCAATCATCGCCAAGCCATCGGGCTGCTCCTCCGGCGTTACCACCAGTTGTCGATTCGCCGCCAACAACAAACTGTCACCCGCATGCAGGGGAATATTCCCAGGTCTCGCCGGAATGCCTTCCAAGACAAATTCTCCCATCTGAGTCTCGCCCCTGACGACGCGAAATAACGTATCTTCCGAAATATAAGACGTTTTGTATGACTCTAACAGACAGCCTTGCTCGGACTTTTCAACAATATCAAAACGCCGATTGGCAGCACGACAATCTCGGAACAGCAGACTGTCACCGACTTGCAATTGCTCAAACCAGGAGTGAGAAACCTGCAAGGACACGCGCTCACGTTGTGAGGAATGTACTCTTGCCCGCACATCCCCCGCTGACAGCATGACCTTAGCGGGCACCTGCACATAGCCGTACATATCTCGACGAGGCTTGATCTTCACCACCAGCGCGGAGCGGTTAATCTCACCGGTACACAATGGATCAACATCCAAGTCCAAGCAGGTTCTAGGACGTAAAGCGGCATTGGCTGGATTATCCAACCACTCATTCAGGTTGGTTAACGACGCCTCCAAAGTGCCGGCGGTTAACTTCGCCCGCACAAGAGATCCGCTCTCGGTCTTATTGATTGCGATGGGTTCCGAGAGACTTGGCAAAGTTGTCATCAGATAACAACTCAAACGAGCATCCCTGGAGCCAAGCAGATTGTGCAAAAGCGCATTGTCAGAATCCATGACTTCCGGAGTTGAACGAGATTCTTTCGTCACCGTAATCGACTGAGGCAGTCCAAGTAACTGCTCAAGGCTGCCGAGAATGACATCCAACACGGCCAAAATATTGGTTTCCCCTCGCTTGGGGAGAGACAATCCAAAACGCCGCAGAGCATCTGGCAATTCTTTATCGGTGTGCAGATAACGCCTCAATAAAAGATGGCGCTGCAAATTGATTGCTCCGACTCTGTGTTCTGACGATATATCACCATTATCCGCCCCCAACTGGGCCATTTGTTCACGCAGTGAGCGTAAACCCTGATAGACAGGATTTTGGTCAAGTTGTGGGCCATCATTCAGCTGTTTTTCAAAAAACGGCAGGACGAGGGTTTTACGAGTATCGGTCGCCATGGGTGTTATGCCTTACCAGGAGAATTGCGACCCCTGACTATGCCCGATGCCCATGACCCTCTCGTGACAATCCACCTTGATGATCCGGGAATTAACCCATATTTAAGCCTTTTCTGGCAGAGTCCTCATAATCAAACGTTCATGTACCGCAAGCGGTGGCATTAAACGTTTTATGCGCCATTATTTTACAAATCCATCCTTTTGATTGATCCGATAACCAAATAGATTGGGTACAATAGGTGCAGAGTTGAAAGGAATCATCATGTCAGACGTTATTGAAAGAGCTACTACTTACTGCGACCTAAATATTGAGCCAGCTTATGAAGGCGGTGATCTGGTTGGATTCATTGTTCGCGAAATCCCTGACGATTATCCAGACACATACTATAAGGCACTTGCGAAAGCTCGGGATTTTGTAAAAGTACGCCGACTTCGACAAAAAGCCTACTAATCTCGATCTGCCCCCCTTAATTTCCCCCTGCTTTTTCTCTCGCCTGGCTCAAATTACCTTTTCTTTACGAAAAAAAGCCTGGCGCGCCAACGCAATTTCCAGTTTCTTGACTATTATCAAAAAAAGACACGCACGCTTGCTGTCGGTGCCAGTTTTGAGCCTATATCGTTACCCAATTTGAACGACAGTAGTGCCTCTACGCCACAGATATACCCACCAGTTTGTATCCATTAAAGCGCGCGACGAATGTTATGAGACGTTGAGCAACATGGAATAGCGGTTAGATGAGTAAGTCGGTACTCAACATTCTATTGGCAGATCACCACTCCGAAGATCGGGAACGGGTAAAGTCATTACTGACGGAAGACGCCCGTTATCAGTTTGTTATCGAAGAATGCTCCAGTGCCCAGCTCGCTCTGGAAAAAATGCGCTTCAAACCCTACGACTGTGTTCTGATTGATTACGATATGCCAGACCAGAATGGCCTCTGGATCATCTCTGAAATTCGCCTGGAAAATCTGACCCTGCCCGTGGTGATGCTGACCGGTAATGGCAACGAACGTTTAGCGGTCAAAGCCATCAAAGCTGGCGCCCAGGATTACATATCGAAAGTCGATTTGAATCGCCAGGAGCTGCTTGAATCCCTTGAATTCGCCATTCACAAAAAGAAGGAAGAGCTGGAATTTCTGGCTATGGCGACACGGGATCCGCTCACACACCTGCCGACACGGCGCAGCTTCCTGGACACCCTCGACTCAGCAATCGCCCGCACCAACCGCATGGGCCGACAACTGGCCCTTTTGTTTATCGATATCAATGACTTCAAATCCGTCAATCAACTTTACGGCTATCTATCTGGCGATCAGGTATTGATTGACGCGGCTCAACGCATTCAAAGCTGCCTGCGCGACTGTGACATGGTCGCCCGTCTTGGTGGCGATGAGTTCGTGGTGTTACTGGAAGAAGTTGGCAGCAATCTCAATGGCTGTGCCGCAGTTGCCAATCGGATTGTGCGAGCACTCGACCAAACCCCCTATGAGATAAATGCAGAAACCATTCAAATCGAAGCGGCCGTTGGTATCGCCTTATATCCCAGCAGTGCTTCCAGTCGAGAAGAGCTCATCCAGCTTGCCAGTAAAGCATTGAGCGACACAAAGAAGATCGACGGGCAGGACTACGGCTTCGCACAGCTTAGCTTATAAAGCTTCACTAGGCTTACAGCCTTCCCCCGCTTCAAACCTCGTTATTTTACGCGTCAAAACATTGAACGAACGCACACTGTTAAATGCCTGAGCAACAATTATCGTCAATAATAAAATTTTTAAGAATATTGATTTGCTTAGTTATTAAATTTTGAACTAAACTCGAACCTAGATGTCGAGGAGCGCGCCAATCAAGGCAGCGCGAGAGGTAAAAGGACGAAATCACTTATCCTCATACCCTACACCGGGTTCAGACTAAAGCCTGCGCCCCACTCCGCAGTAAAGACACGAACAAGACAGCGGTCGTTGCCACCCCCCTCCTCTGGCTAGCCGACCGTTCACATAACGTGACAGCGCTAAGAGAGACACTTTAATGGTTTACCCCTCTTTGCCCGACAGATAGATTCATGAGCTTTATAGAAACCCGCGACACTACCGTATCACCCAATATTGATGCCACACGCCTGCTGTCCCAGTTACTCGTTGAGAAATCACGACTCTGCCGCAGACTCGGCGACTTGGCAGCCTCCCCCTGGAAGGCGCCGAAAAACAACTACGCCACGAAAGATGCCATTGCACTGCGGCGAATCAATGCGGAAATAGAGCGCATCAAACAGGCCCAGCAGAATAACGATGGGCAGACTGCGCGCAACCAAGCCCTTATTCGCCGAGACAGCAATTGCACCTATGCCGGGTTTTGCCAGCAACTGCCCCAACGTCCCTGCAACGGTTGCTCGCAAAAATAACAGAACACAAAACCGTTACACTTACGCTCCGGGCTTTGCGGCAAATTGGTCGTTGCGTGTCGGGTACCGGACAGCCTCCTGCCGGCGAGACGGCGTGTCATCGAAATGTCACACGACTGCAACACGAGGCCTTGAAAATCGGTTGTGAGCGGCCGGCGTCGTAAGTCATATCACTGCCCCAAACTCAGGTGCACTCCGACTCCTCCCCTATCGAGCCGGAGAAATGGCCTGGCTGCCCATGTACTTACACAAGGCAGTATTTTCCCATGCAGCAACTCCTCAAAGAACTCGAAGCCATACTCGCAGACATGAACGAATATCGCCGGGAGCACGACGCCTGGCTGATAAACATCGCGGAGAATCAACAGGCCGCCGCTGACAATTTGCTGGACTATCTCGCGTTTCGACAGCTCGATCGCCGGGATCTGCAGAGTCGCCTAAACAGCTGTGGACTCAGCTCACTCGCTCGCTCTGAAATGTCTATACGGGAACAGATTTATCGGGTCGCCGCCGTCATCAAAGCGCTGCTGGGACAAGAGCCCACCACAACGGCTCGCTGGGCTGAATTTCTCCACACCAGGGATCAGCGTCTGCTCAGTGCCCGCGCCGAAGAACTGTTCGGGCCATTTGCTCATCGCCGCACCGCACGCATTATGGTGACAATGCCTTCGCAAGCCGCCTGGGACCGCGATCTGATTCAGCGCTTGATCCACTCGGGAATGGATATCGCCAGAATTAATTGCGCTCACGATGGCGCGGTAATCTGGCTGTCGATTGCCAGGAATGTTCGCGAAGTTGCCGCCGCAGAAGGCAAAAACTGTCAGATCCAATTTGATCTGGCTGGCCCCAAACTACGCACAGGCCCAATGCCGCCGGGACCTCACGTTATAAAAGTAAAGCCGGAAAAAAATCTTCGAGGCCAGGTAGAAACCCCTTGCGCCATGACGTTTTACTGCCCTACCGATGAAGATATCCCAACAGATGCCGGCCATATCCCGGTCCAGTGCGACAGTTTCATGGCGTTCGGTCATATAGATCGCCTCAATTGGCGTGACGCTCGCGGTAAAAAAAGGTCGGCTCGGGTCGTGGAGCAGAACGAGCATGAGCTACGGGTTGAACTCGATGCCACAAGTTACTTCGAGTCTGGCATGATCATCGAAGCTTACGGCGAAGTCGGTCGTATTGCCTTTCAGCTTGCCGATCTGCCCGCGATTGAAAACTACTTGGCACTTGCCAAAGATGATCTGCTCAAATTGGTTGCAGATGGGCGCATAGCATCACCCGCTATCGTCGATGAGCAGGAGATCATCATTGAACCGGCAACCTTGTCCTGCGCATCACCCGAGGTTATCTCTCGGCTTCAGGTTGGGGAAACCGTAAAGTTGGATGATGGTAAGTTCAGCGGCCAGATCATCGCAACCGAGACAGATTCGATCCTCTTGCAAATTACTCACGCACCACCAGGTGGCGGAAAGCTTAAGGCGGAAAAAGGTGTCAATTTCCCAAATTCAGACCTAGGGCTTGCGGGGTTTACACAAGAGGATTTCAATGACCTACAAGACGTCGCCGCAGCGGCAGATTTAATCGCCCTGAGCTTCGTCAATCAAGGCAGTGATATTCTTGCTCTACAAAACGCACTGGACGACTTGCACGCCAACCACATCGGGATCATTTTAAAAATTGAAACCCGCCAAGCTTATGATCACCTGGCAGAGCTGCTGTTAACCGCAATGCGCAGTCAAAAAGTCGGTGTGATGATTGCTCGTGGCGATTTAAGTGTTGAACTTGGCTGGCAGGATATTGCCCAGGCCCAAGAGGAGTTGCTGCGTCTCTGTGCAGCGGCTCATCTTCCCGTGATATGGGCAACCCAGGTACTTGAGACACTGGCCAAATCAGGCAACCCCACTCGCAGTGAAATCACCGATGCCGCGATGGCGCAACGGTCCGAATGCATCATGCTCAACAAAGGCCCCTTTATTGAAGATGCGGTCACGATGTTAAACGCGATCACCAAAGGTATGGATCATCGGCAGACAAAGTGGCAACCATTGTTGCCGCCACTTGCGCTCTCCCCCCTGCCTGCAACAGCACCACAGATAACATCGGACGGATAACGCCCGAAGTTAATGAACGATATCGTTGTCTTTGCCACAGGCAGCCTGGTTTTCAAGACAGATTCCCGCCAGACAGGTTGCAGAGGAGACCTGCCGTTCTACGGCTTTTTCCAGGCGTTTAAGCTCGGGCAGTAAAATCATCAGCAGCGCATCGGACAACTGCTTCAACCAGCCCGCCAGCTCTTTCACTGGCGCTGCCAGTGTTGCAACCCGGTGCGTTTGTGCCTTGCCCTGAGCGGCTTTTTGAGCGAGATTGACGACGGTCGCCGATGGCGAGATATCGCCACTTGACCCGGGTCGCAAATCCCAACCGTCGATACTGTAGAGTATGTCTTCACGCTGTTTCAGCAATTTGCGATGCGTGCACAGCAGCGCATTGGGAATCAGAGCTTCGGACAACTGACATTCCCGCTGGCACCCCTGCAGCTCGGCACTGGAAAATGCCCGCCCGTAAGACACAATAGCATCGCGCAATAAGGGCGCTCGCAACAGCGGATCACACTGACTGCTGAGCACATAGCCGGCACAAAATCGGACCTGTTGCAGACCTTTACAGGTCATTGCCTTAACTTCAAATAATTCCTTGGCGCGATTACCTTCGCGTACCTGATTTTCCCTGACCATATGCCGCCACACCCCATTGAGCCCACTTCGACAAATAGGCTTAAACCTTAAACCCCAACTGTTTACGAAGAGACGAACACTGCCCCCAGCCCCTCAAGGAAATTGTCGGACTTTACGAAAAAAATGTAAACGTTAACATTTTGGATTATCGGCGGTGAACCGGCCAATGTGACCGGCGGATTTGACGGTCATTTTTTAATCAATCGTGGAAAATCCCGCAGGGACGAAGGTCTGGAAACTTATTCGCATAGTTATCCACAGAATCTGTGGGTAACCGAGAATGCCTTTCCTGAAAAATCGATGGGTTGCTTGTAAAGCAGGGGCCTTAGCCACACCAGTGACACAGTGTATAGACGACTTTGTCAATATCCAGAGGCTTGCTGATCAACTGATTCATGCCGACCGCCCTCGCCTTACGCAAATCCCGGGTAGACTCCATCGCTGTTAACCCAATGATTGGAATCGATGCAATCGCCGCCGGCCCCTTGCGAATACGTCGGGTGGTTTCGAACCCATCCAGAATCGGCATATAGATGTCCATCAAAATAGCATCGACGTCCGAGGCTTTTTTGAGCAAACTCAATGCTTCAGTACCATTTCTCGCCACGCGAATTTCGGCACCCCGCTCGGTGAGAATACTAGCGACCATTTCAATATTGAGATCGAGATCGTCCACGATCAGAACATTTTTACCCGCCAAACTGGACGTATCGCTACCGGGTTCAGGCACATCATTTACGATAGCCGTCACCTCATTCAATCTGTGTTCTAACGTTTGCGGCCCCTCCATACGGCGCCACAGCAACAACAGACGCCTGCCACGATGTTTACCGGCGACCAACAATCGTCCCTGACAACTGAACAGGATCATTTCCCCCGCTGAATCATGAAACCACAGCATGCTGGAGAACACGGCGCCAGGATTGGATTCCTCCGCGAGAAGGTAATCATCAAGAGCGTGTTGAAACGCGGCAAAGTCCGCTTCGGAAACCTGGTTACGCCAGCCATTCCCGCGAAAGTCATCGGCAGTAAATCCCAAAGGAGTACGGAAACTGTCGCTTATCCAAACATGCTCAGGATAGTCAACATCCCAGAACCAGAGTCCCTCCAGGCTCGATTCCAATAGCCCCACCACACCTTCGGCACCCTCGCCCAACAATCGGATCAGTTCTTTTTGCAAACGATGAGGTTCAGCGGTGGTCGCGGTTTTATTGGGCGGCGCAGACATGAGTGGTTACTCGCAGAGTCTTGGCAAAATGTCAAAATGAACGTCTTCTTAGACCATAGTACAGAAAAGCCTGAACAGGCTGGTCTTTAGCCTCAAGAAAACACGCTAACCCGTTGATCAAATTTGCGTTTATGCCGTGGACTGCTAATTTTATTGTTGACCGGTAAGCAAACGCTTGGCCATGTTTCCTACATAGATGCTGGCACGGGGATTACCCCCATGTCGCGCGAACCATCAGCTGCTGAAGCACAGTGTTATGGCGGAAACAGAACCCAATGAACCGCAGCGCCGGCATCCAGTGGCATTCACGCTACAGGTGACAAGGAAAGGTCACTCATTGCAAAGCAATTGGGTCGACTCTGCAGAGGTTTAGGAGAAGTGAACACGTGAAGCCAAATATCTTCGCCCGAGGCGATCTGAAAATGGTGGTGTTATGACAATCCCCTCCTGTCTTAATGAAGCGGTTCTGCAGCAGCAGGTGGAGGGAAACGACGAATTAATGCGCGCCATTCTGCGCTCATTCTGCACCGGTTACGAAAACTTCCACAACGAATTCAGTGCCGTCATTGCCGAACAAAACACCCTTGTCGCCACACGCATGGCGCATCAACTGCGGGGTGCAGCCCTGAATATTGCCGCACTGAGCCTTGCCGAGAAAGCCACCGCCGTTGAAAAATCGGTAGGTCACGGGAATTTTAGTGGCTGTGAACAAATGCTGGAGTCACTGCAAACTCACCTGCAAGAACTGCAAGAATACAATCAGCTGGCGGCTTTGGAATCGGCTCAGAACTTGTCGTTCGATAACGAAAACTACGGCGATTTAAAGAAAACAATGTTGCGACGCCTTGACGAGCGTCGTTTCATTTCAAGAGATCTGCGCAATGAACTGATGGCCTGCCTACAGGGGCTTGGTCTTTATACAGACGCCGATAATTTAACGAAGGCATTGGACACCTTCGATTACGCCCGTGCCAAAGTTATTCTTACCGAATTGAAGGACTAAGTTGTGGACCACATCGATCCCGCAAGAGTGTTGGTTGTAGAAGACGATCCGGTATGTCTGCACCTTATCAGCGAGCTTCTCGATACAGAGGGTTATGACGTCACCATTGCGATGAACGGCGCCGATGGTATGGCTCTGGCGAAAATGTCGTTTGATCTCATTCTACTGGATGTATCACTGCCCGACTTCTCTGGTGTCGCTGTCTTACGAGCCATCAAAGAACTTCACAACAAACAGCATGTACCTGTGGTTGCCCTCACCAGCTCAGATCATCCTGAAGACATCAACGGCATGTTTCATGCTGGCGCCATCGATTACGTACTCAAACCGTTTAACGAACTGGTGATGAAAGCGAAAATTCGCACCTTCATCGACCTCAAACAAAAAACTGAAAAACTGAACCAAATGGCGGTTCAGGACCCGCTAACGGGCACCTACAACCGCCATGTGTTTACCGAACGCCTCACCATCGAGTGGCGCCGCATGGCGCGCTACCACAAACCACTCGCGCTGCTGATGATCGATCTCGACGATTTTAAACAGATCAACGATACCCACGGACACCCTGCGGGCGATGCCTGCCTGTCACGGGTTGCAGAGACACTGATGGGCTACGCTAGACGCGCTGGCGACATGGTCGTGCGCTTCGGTGGTGACGAATTTCTGATGCTGTTACCAGAGGTCGACCTGGACCATGCGATCGGCCTTGCGGAGATTATTCTGAAGACCGTGAATCGACACGGAACCAACCCGGATCCCAATCTTCCCAGCACCCCCATCGGCCTGTCGATTGGCTGCGCCAGCGTGATTCCGTCACTGGATATTGAACCGGAATCGCTACTGGCCGATGCGGACGAACAACTCTATAAAAGCAAAACCCTGGGCGGCAAAAATTGCGTCAGCCCCGGCTGGGAAAACAGCAACGCCACACCAGCAGCGGAGTAACTCTCAGCGGCCGCGTCTGTCAGCCGCGTCCATCGTCCAAATCATCGGTATCGACTTGCCCCGTCATTCGCCGACGGATAAAGGACCAGGACATCCCCAGTGCCAGAATCAATGAAATCAGCAAAAGCACTACCCAGGACATGGCATTGGCGGAATCCAGGCGCAGCCACCCGATATCGACAAACAACCAGATAATGCAAGCAAACAATGCCGACCCGAGTATGATGCCCAGCCAACCGAGAGACATAAATGTCGCTCGCACAAAGATGATCCAACCGATCAACAGCAAAATACCGACGATCGCCGCGACTGGTCCGAAGTTTCCCGCCCCCAAAACCCAACCGATAAATGAAAAATGCGTCGGGTTATAGGTTCCAAACACCAAGAGAATAGAGAATAGCCAGCGCAGCCCAAAGCTGCCGGACGAGAATGTTCCTGCCATGAAAAAGCTCCTTGTACTCAGGCTGCAAGGATAATAGTGGTGCCGCGCGAGAACAAGCGCTTCCAACCGCCAAGTCGACGACCTGTTCCGAGGTTATGTCATACCCAATCCGAATAATGCCGCTGCGCTAAAACCCTTTTGTTCTATAGGGAATTGACAATATAAATGCAGCTAGACTCACAGTAGACCCGACAATTTTTGGTAAAGCCACCCAATCGATCCTCTAGATTTTGCGGCAAAAACGACAAGCACCGACTCTTGTCGCACTTCCCTCCTCACGCTAGTGGCCTCCTACCGCCACGAGGAACACGAATGATAAAGGCCGATTTCTCAGACAAACTGCTGGAGATGCTGTCTGAAGACAGCGTCAACCTCGCGCAAAGAGAAGCCATCCGACTGTTCGATAAACTGATCTACATTGCCGAATTCAGCGTCGAAGGAACACTGCGGGACTGCAACCGTAACTTCGCCAGCTGGCTTAAAGTCTTGCCTGAAGATGGCATTCAGTTTGAAGATCTGGTGCAGGATTCCATCGCTCTGGATTTTACGGAAATTGTGTCCGAGGAGCTTACAGCGTTTTCATTTGTGCTGGGAGACACCCAGGATCAATTCATCTACTTACAGGCGCGCTCCTCTACCGTCAGAGACAAAAACGGCAAACCCACCGGCGTGGTGGTGGTCTGCCACGACGTGACATCTTCCGTATTTTTACAGGTGGAATTGCAGGAAAAGTACGGTGCAATTCTGAGTTCACAGTTGGTTGCCGAGTACAATCCCGATGGAACATTACTCAACGCCAACTCCCAGTTTCTGCAGCTGATGGGTTACCCGGAAGAACTGTTAATCGGCAAACATCACGCCATTTTGGTCGACCAAGACGATGCGGATTCCCCCGCCTATCGAAAGTTTTGGGAAAACCTCAACAACGATATGCCGGAATCCGGCGCATTTTTACGCTTTGATCGCAAAGGCAACAAGCGCTGGCTTCAGTCGACCTACACACCCATTAAGAATTTTTCAGGCAAGGTGCAAAAGATCGTTGAATTCTCAACGGACATCACCGAACGATTTCTTGAACAACTGGAAAATCGCAGCAAGATCGTTGCCATCGATGCAACCCAGTGCGTCGTCGAATTCTCGCCTGATGGAACCATTACCGGTGCCAATCCCGCCTTCTTAAACATCATGGGATATACCGCAAGCGATGTGATTGGCAAACAACATCAGATTTTGTGCTTGGCCGAAGACGTCGACAGCAAAGAATACCGGCGTTTTTGGACGCAACTGAGCGAGGGCAAATCCTTTCAGGGCGAATTTAGACGTCGCGACGCCAGTGGCAAAATACTTTGGCTATTTGCCACCTATACGCCGGTTAAGGATGAAAAGGGTCAAGTGGTGCAGATTATTAAACTTGCCACCGACATCACTGAGGACAAGCGCCGCCGCCACGAAATCGACGCTATTCTAACGGCAATCGACAGCAGTCAGGCCTTATTGGAAGTCGATGTCTCAGGCAAGATTCTCAATGCCAACGACAGTTTTGTGCAGGACATGGGTTATACCCTGCAGGAATTGCGCAGCCTCTATCATACTGCCTTGGTTGATCGCCGCACGGCCAACAGTCAAGAATTTATGGATATCTGGGAAACCGTGAAAAACGGTGACCATGTCACCCAAGAAGTCCGCTTGAAAGATAAAGACGGTAACGCTGTCTGGTTTCAGGGCACCTTTAGCCCGGTTTTCAGCGTGGCCGGGAAAGTCGATAAATTCATTTTCCTTTGCAAGAACATTACCGATGTTAAACGCACAGCCCAGGAACGAGAGCAGGCATTAAAAGCCATATCTGCATGCAATTGCATTATTGAAATTAGCGCTGACCACCAGATTAACAGCATCAACAATGTTGCCGAGAAGGTGCTCAGCATTACCGATGATGAAATTGCGGGTAAGGACGAGAGTCTGATTTTATTTGAAGATGAGATTTCCGAGTCGGAACACCAAAAGCTGTGGCGAAGAGTCAAACAAGGTGAACAGGTCATTACTGATCTGCACATGAAAGATGCCTATGGCCACGAAAAATGGATCAGGTCGACACTCTCACCCAACTATGACCTCAACGGGCGTTTTCTACAGGTGTTAATCGTCGGAAGCGATATTACCGAACAAAAAAATATGCAAATGGAAACCGGCGCCAAGCTGCAGGCTATTGAGCGCTCCCAGGCAACCATTGAATTTGATATTAAAGGCAATATCCTCGATGCCAATGCCAATTTTCTGGATCTTCTGGGTTACAAATTGGAAGAAATTGTCGGTAGCCATCATCGATTGTTTGTCTCAGAAAAGGATGCCAACGAGTCAGAGTACCTAATGTTTTGGGACCGCCTCGGTAGAGGCGAATTTCACAGCGGCGAATATAAGCGGGTGGGCAAAGGCGGCAAGGAAGTTTGGATTCAAGCTACCTACAACCCCGTTTTCGACGCCCGCGGTAAACCCGTCAAAGTCGTTAAATTTGCCTCAGATATCACGCAACAAAAACTCCACAACGCCGAATTTGAATCCAAGGTCGTTGCAATTAATCTCGGCCTGGCGGTCATTGAATTCGATCTCGACGGCAATGTCATCACCGCAAACCGAAACTTCCTCGCCACCATGGGCTATACCGAGAATGAAATCATTGGCGGACACCACAGCATGTTCTGTACCAATGAGCATGTTAAAAGCGAGGAATATCGGGATTTCTGGATTCGCTTAAATGAAGGTGAGTTTATCTCCGGCCGTTTTAACCGAGTCGGGAAATTTGGACGAGAGGTCTGGATTCAAGCCACCTACAACCCCATTCGAGACCTTAATGGCAGAGTGACAAAAATTGTTAAATTCGCTCAGGATATTACCAAGGAAGTGCAACTGGAGCAGCGTATTATCAACCGCAGCCAGTCAATGCAAGATGACTTGTTCAGCTTACTGAAATCAATCAAACAGGTTGGAACACTGTCAACTCAGGCGCTGGATGTCGCCAGTACCTCGTCACAATCTGCGACTCAAGGGCAGGATTCTGTCGCCAATATGCACGCCTCGATCAAAGCGATCTCCGGCACGAACAACCGCATATTTACCGTACTGGGAAAAATTACTGAAATTGCCAACCAGACCAATCTGCTGGCATTCAACGCTGCGGTAGAGGCCGCCCGGGCGGGAGAACAAGGCATCGGCTTTTCTGTTGTCGCATCAGAAGTTCGCAAGCTTGCAGAGAGATCCGCGCAATCGGTCGATGAGATAAACACATTGATCAACGAAATGCAGCAAAGTGTTGAAGACGGCTTGCAGCTGTCGCAGACAGCGTCATCGAGCTTTTCTTTGATCACCGAGTCAATCAATTCAAATTTGGCCATGATCCGCGAAGTGGTCGAAGTCGCCCGCGACCAGGAAGTCCGGGCAACGCAATTGGAGACGGTAGTCGCAGAACTCAAGTCGGCCGTTGACCACTCGTGAACGCCGCAACTCACACCACGCAGTTGGGTGTATTAAAGCGTAGAGAGCGCCTGTTTGCGGTGCACTATCGCCAAGTTAAAGAAGCGATTCCCGCCGGCGACATTCAATTTATCTGGAATGCAAACCCGGCCGTATTGGGTGGAATCAACTTGCGCGGACTTATCGTTCCCGTTATTGATCTGCTGCCCGGCAAGGAAGCACCCGATACCCAAGGCGACGCGGCCGTGTTGGTTATTGAGCAGGATGGCAAAATCCTGGGTATCTATGTAGAAAAAGTCGTTGGACTGTTTACGGCCGACGCCGAAACCATCACCGAATTCACACACCAGCAATCCGACAACATCGATAAGCTCCTTTCTGGCGGCGTTTGGCTGCAAGAACTCAATCAAATTATTTCCGTACTGGACCTGTCTATTTTGCTGGCCTGTGATCAACTCCCCCACGTCAGCAGCCTGCAAAGTGACGCACAACGTCGAGACATCGACGGAGGCGGACTGAGTTATCTGATTATCGGCATTGGCAAATATCTGCTCGCCATTGATGTGGATATGATCAATGGTATTGTGATTGACCCGGAACTGGAGACTGGCTATCGCTCCGGTGACTACTACCTTGGCGACATTCTTTACGAAGGTAATAAAATTCCCGCGGTAAATTTCGCCATATTCTCCGGACTCGCAGAGTCGGGAGGTGAGCCCCCGAAAAACGCCCTACTGGTTGCGTTTGAGGAGCGCCTTGTCGCCCTATATGTTCACACAGTGATCGACATCCAACTATTGCACGCCGAGGAAAAGCTGCCTCTACCGGCCCAGTCATTTCGACGGCCTGAACTGTTTAGCGGTATTCTTGGCAAGCAACCCAGCGTACAGTTTCAGGCCGCACACAGCTTGGACATTGCCAATAACGCGGTGTTATTTATTGACGGGCCGGCGCTGCTGCAAGACCCACAGCTGGCTGGCATATCAAAAATGTACCGCAAACAAGCTGAAACTTCGGCAATCGAATCAAATACGGAATCCGAGTCAGCAAATGAAGCGTCTAAAGTGGGCGAAACCGCCCTATTAATTCAAGCGGGGGGGCCGCTACTAATCCCCATCAATATGGTCGACGAAATTGTCAGCGATGTTCATCCGTTTATTCGCAGTTATCCGGGTGCTGGCTCCAGCGGTCTGATGCTACTCAAATCCGGGCCTCTGGGCCTCTTCGATTTATGTGATCTGGTAAACTCCGAGCCACTGTTTCAATCTGAACAGACCGCGATCATTGTCTGCCATTTTGAAAATTGCCGACTTGGCTTCATGATTGAAGAGCTGGTGGATGTTGTAAAATACTTCCCAGTCAGTAAAGAACAGGCGGCTGATCTCCAGTCACGCCCCACCTTCGCACCAATACTGAACATGCTGTCACTCTGTAAATATCAAGAGGCGGAACGCCGAAAGATTATCTATCGCCTGGATCTGTTTGAATTGACTCGGCAGTTGGTGTGTACCGATCGACCGTCTCTGGAAGATGAATTGGCCGCCACCCAGCAAATCGATACCCAGGTCAGCCACCGCGACTCTGATACGGCACTATAACGCCAATATCCTGCCTTTTTTCTGCTTATCGTCCATAATTGACGGAAAGAACGCCTCTTTTTGGCGTCAGCGACCGTATAAAGGCCCACCTCTTGATCGTGTGCTCTTTCCGCCGAAGCTTGCACTCACTCAGAGGACTCTCAACCATCAAAAAAATGAACCAGGGATACTAAGTGACAGCCGAAACCTTCCTGACTGCCTTAAACCACTGGCGTGATCAAGTTCTCGACTCTCTGACACGACCGGAAACCTATGCCGAAATTGGCCTGATACTTGTTATCTACGTTGTCGCCTATGTCTTAACCGGGCGAGTGCGACAGTTGTTGCCGTTTTTACGAAAACCACCGGCCAACCCAGCGGGTTATCCCGTCATAAACTTCTTGTATCGCTGTGGCAAACTGCTCTTCCCTCTGTTTGCCATTATGCTGTTGCGTTTCGCTATTGAATTCAGCCAGTGGGCCATGGATGACGACTGGGTGATTAAAACCGCTTTTGCGGTCGCCATTTTGCTGCTGTTTCACAATTTTGTGAAACTGGCCATCACCAATCGATTGGTCGCCAATTGGTTTCACTGGATCGGTACGCCACTGCTGTTTTTACATTTGATCGGCCTTCTCGACAACGTGATTGCCGTGTTGGACTCCATGGCGATTCAGATTGGCAACATTCGCCTGTCGGGGTATGGCATCACCCGCCTCATCATCTTTGGTTCACTGCTGTTCTGGCTCGGACGCGTCTCCAACTCAACCGGCCAAACCATTATTCGACGCCAGGAATCCCTGGATTTACGCACACGTGAAGTGCTCGCCAAACTTTTCGAGATTGGTATTTTTGTCCTGATCGGTCTCTTGATGCTGCAGGTGTTGGGGATCAACCTTACAGCGCTGGCGGTATTTGGCGGCGCCGTGGGGGTTGGACTCGGCTTCGGCCTACAGGCCATTGCCTCGAATTTTATCTCCGGCATTATTATTTTGCTGGATCGGTCTGTTGCGGTTGGGGATTATGTCGAACTCGACGATGGTCGCACGGGCATCGTCACCCAACTCAATATGCGTTCAACAACTCTGGAAACTTTCGACGGGAAAGACATCGTCGTTCCAAACGAAAAATTCATCAGTGAAACCTTCACCAATTGGACCCACAAAAACAAAAAACAGCGTTACCGGGTCGATTTTTCTGTCGCCTATAAAACCAACGTTCGAGAAATGGTCGAACTGGTGAAAGCCGCGGTGGCGGCTCATCCGCAGGTGTTAAGTGGCGAAACGGTTCCCGTCGAGGAGAGACCCGATTGCGAGATTGACAGCTTTGGCGATTCCGGCATCAATATGTTTGTGGAATTCTGGATGGAAGGCATCGACGACGGTAAAAATCGTGTCGGAGGCGACCTGCTGCTGATTATTCTCGAAACCCTGCAGGACAATGGTATCGAGATCCCCTTCCCCCAGCGGGAAGTCAGGATGTTGTCCGAAGAGGATGTCCCCCAGGAAGCCAAAATATAAGACAGGCAGCGCAAATGTAGGATTCGGGTATGACAGAGGCAGGATTAAACGCTCGCCATACCCGCGATCTCGAACAACGGCTCACTGGCCGATTAAAATCAACTTGCCGGTTTCCGGATCCCGATAAACCTGCCCGACTGGCTCGTATCCCTGTCCATTCTGCAACTGGCTTTGCAAGCTGTCAGGAACGCTCGGCAACTCTTTGCCGGAAGAGACCTCCTGGGGAGCTTGCGAAAAATGGCTTTGCAAATCGGAACTGAAAGCCACCAAAGCCGCAATTAGACCACAGGCAAACACCAACACCAGATCGACCAGATTCGCCAGTGGCCCCAACGGCTCTTCATCACTCTCGAGAAATTCACTGCGACGCCAACGATCCATCAACGCGTCTCCTCGTTCGGCAACGCATCAATCGCCGCATCGTACCAACGCCGTCGCAAGCGGCCGATAACAAATCCCACCATACCAGCCAACAATCCCACCACGGTGGTATCAAAGGCGACTGTCATCGCGGTGGTCAATATCTGCAACTCTCCCTGACCTAAAGCAGCCAATCCTGGCCCCAAGGGAATCAACGTTCCCATCAAACCAAACATAGGCGCAAGTCGGGTAATAAAGTCTGCCCGCTCAATACGTTGCTTGCCCACCGCCATCAAACGTTGACGATTTTGCAAACGTTGAATGCCTCCCCACCGCTCTCCGCAGGCAACACCAATTTCCCATACAGCCAGAATCAACAGCCCCACCAAAACCCAAATCACCGGCTCCAGCAGCACACTGGTAATCCGATGCAGCAGATCCGCAGAATAACTACTGAGCAGCATAGATTACCCTCTTATTCCTTACATGCGTTTTCATTGCTTCTCCATCATTCGCCCCGGCAGATCGTCAAGTGGCTCGGCGCCCACGCCAAAATCCGAAGGCCAATAACGCCACCAAAACACAGCCCAAAAACCAGAGCATCGGCTGGGAATCCGCGGCCGAGTTATCGTCTGAATTTTCTTCCGAACGGGTGTTTTTTTCCTCTGATGGCTCTGCAACAGACGTCTCTTGGGCTGAAGGCTCTTTTCCGGATGCCCCTTGCGCTGAAGGCTCTTTACCAGATACCGCTTCCGCTGATGGCTCTTTACCAGATACACCTTGAGCTGAAGGCTCTGCGGTCAAATCTGCCGGTTGGCTCTCGGGTTTTACGGCCTCTGCGTTGAGCTCCTGAATATGGCTTGGCGCATCGTCAACGGGAGACTCCGGCAAGCGCGCTTGAGCCAATACAGCCGCCAGTGCTGTTGCCGTCTCCGCATCCACATTGGCTTTGACCAATTCGTACATTGGATGATCCGCGTGGGTGTGGCCACTGCCCGGGATACCGGCCGTCAGTATGTTGTCCGCAAACTGTTGAGATAACTGCTGAACAGTTTCCTCGTCGGCGTCCCAGAACCCCTTGTCAATGGCAACCAACATAATCGCCAGCATATTGGTTTGTACCTGCTGCTGGTAATCCTCGCTCAGGAATTCATCCAGTCCAAGATCCAAAGAATCATCAACGTAGACCGACTTCACTTCTTCCCAGACGCGATCATTGATGATGTGCGGACTGGTCACCTGCCAGCCCCACAGGTACTCCATAAATTCGCTGCCCATGGTTCGTGCACCGGCATAACCCTCTTCCATCAGCGGTTTGATCCACTGGGGATTGAGGTAGCGACTGCGCAGTTCACGCAACAAGGCATCCGGTAATTGATCGATACGAAGATTGGCATTATCGGCGTGATTAATCACTGAGCTTTGAGGCTGCTTACCGGACACAGATTCGACGGCCATATTTAAGCCACCCAAATAATCAAAGGCGTCGTTGTTATCCATAAGACCATAGAGGTGGCTTGCACGGCCCAAGTAGGTATCCGTTACACCCGCGAGCTGTTCGCGAAATAACGCCTGACTCGGTTCACCCGACAGGCCACTGCCGAAGACATGTCCCATACGTTGAATAAACACATCGGACAGTTCGTCGCGCTGATCCCAACTGCTGGAGCGTTCTGCCATGCGATTTATACCCGCGCCGTAGCTGCCCGGAGCTATCCCGAATACCCGCAGACTGGACTCACGCCCCAGTTCTTCGGCATTCATTTCTGGCTGTTCGGCGAGACGTCGGCTGGCCTCTGCCACCCAGTTGGCAGCGACCCGGTTACTGTCCAAGGATTCCTCGCCTCCGAGACGCTCACCGTCTAAAGGTCGCAGAGCGGCTTCCAGTGGAACAAATAGCGCGGGATAATCGCGTTTGATGACATCCGCACTGGCGTCCAGTGCCAGTAAGCTGGCCTTATCCAGCAACACCAAATGAGAGCCGTAGAGATCGCGAAACAGGCCCGAGGTGTTAAAGAGCACGTCCAATCGCCGAGGTTGCGTGTCGTCCAGGGGCAGGCGCTCTAAACCCTTGATAATGCCACGGCTATTCCAGACCGGACGCACCCCCAACAGCCGCATGCCAAAGGCGATCATCGCGCCTTCGTCCCTAACCGCATCGGAAGCCCACAAAATCACCGCCTGTTTACCCCCATCCGTTTCTGTCTCAATATGTTTTTCAAGAACAGCTTCCGCCAGTTGACTGCCAATGTCGTAACCCACTCGCGTAGGCAGCAAGCTGCCATCCAGAGAATGAAAGTTGCGCCCGGTGGGCAGGGCTTCCGGCGTACGGATCGGATCGTTACCTTTGCCGGGGGCAACGAAGCGACCCTCCAGGCCAGCCAGCAAGGCCGTCATTTCCTGGGATGGCGACTGTGCCAGATGAGTTCGCCACAGGGCCAATTCATCCGCATCTGGATCACTGCCCTGGGCCATTGACGCCAGCATGGTCTGCAGCGCGGCCTCATCCCAATCGCGACCAAAGGTGTGTAGCCCCAACGGCATAAAGCTCTCTTGCAATTTAGTGAGATAGTGGCCGGTTTCATGGAGAAGAAATTCGTCATCAATGGCATCGAAGCCGACGCCGCGTACGGTCAGCTCCTCATCCATACTGGCCACCAGCTCATCGCGCAAATCCAGATCGTCAATGGCACGCCGCAGGGATTCGATGGCTCGCTCCCGCGTTGATGGATCGGTTGCTGCCTCAGCGCTTTCGATCAGCTGCCGCAGTTGCAGCAGGTTGTCGTAGATTTCCGTGGCGGCAAGCGGCGGCGTTAGGTGATCAACCATCACCGCCAAACCACGACGTTTGGCTGCGGTCCCCTCACCCACACCGTCGACGATGTAGGGATAAACCCCCGGAAGATCTCCCGCGACAATGCTCGGATAGTCTTCTTCGGAAAGGCCAACACTGCGCTTGGGAAGGAATTCGTAGGTGGAGTGTCGTCCCAGATGAACCACCGCATCGGCTTTGAAAATCGACTGAATATATTGATAGAAGGCCAGATACTGGTGCGGCGGCGGAAATGACAGGTTTGCGTGCAACAGCTCTTCGTTAATTTCCCAGCCACGAGGCGGTTGAGGACCGATAAACACGTTGCCGAACGTCAGCCCGGGAATCAGCAGTTTGTTATCCCAGACCATTACCCGCCCTGGAGGCGCGCCCCAGCCGCGAATACCTTCGATCTGCATCGCCAACAGCGCATCACTTAACGCCCGGGCGTGAGACCAATCTGCGGTCTCTCCCAATGCAACCTTGTGCAGCTCTTCTGTGTAACTGTGTTCCAACTGATCGAGAAGATCGAGCGCTCGCTCGCGTCCCTCATGGCGCAGGCCATCGACAGCGTGATGTAAATCCGCGATGGTATTTTCTGAAAAGTGTTGCAGATGTTCGACGCGGCTTTGGCGATCCTGCACCGACGTTACATCCGTCAATGAAGCCACCGCTGCCTCCAGCTTGACTTCGAGCGCACCGAGCGGCCCGTTTTCCATTTCCGCCTGAACGGCAGCGGGCAATTCGTCAAACCAAGCTTGATAGTCCGCGGCAGCAATACCGGTGCCTGACTCAGCCATATCTGCCAGTGCGGTCGAATCTTCCGGGAGATTTACGCCTTTTGCCTGCAAAAGTTCGAGCAACTCTGCAGACGTTTTCGGCAGCTCTCCTGTTTTATAGCCCGCTTTCTGCATCGCCTGTAAAATTTCCAGCAGGCTGTCGGGAACATTCAGATTATCGGCACCGATGTTGTGTCTACCGGGAGGATGATTGTAATAAACAATGGCGACCCGCTTGTCGGCATTGTCTTTCTTCTGCAGCGCTAGCCAGCGCTCGATACGCTTAACTTGACGTTGCACTTCTGCCGTTTGCGGCGTGCTGACATGCAATGCGGCTCCAGTTTCACGATCTATCTCATCTTCCGAACTGAGCGCCACCACTTGCGGTTGGCTGACGCCCTGCAATTCGGGCATGGCAACCCGGTAATGCACACTGTCTTTCGGCATGCCCTCCGTCGATAACTGATAGTCTGCCAGACTCCATTTATCCAAACGAATGCCCTTGATGATCGGAACGCCCAACTCTTCAAATTGCCCTTTCACCGCTTCGCGGCCGTCGCCACCACCGATGACAAAGTCCTGCAATGCAACCACCGCCGTCGGTCGCTCCTGCAATGTCGGCTCGCTCATAATTGACAGAATGCTGTCAATCGCTTTAACGCTCGGCGCCCCCCAGTCGGCCATGACGGAGACACAGGCACCGCTTAACTGTTGGCAGTAAGCTCGGTGCAGCGCCCATTCCCCACCGAGATCGCCGGTGTTGTGATCGACAATCCAGACAATCGACTCGGCGTCCTGTAACTCATTGAGCAAATCCGATTGAGAGAGCCAGGTTTCCTGACCATTGCTATGCAGCGCAAATCGCAATGGCGCCACGTCTTCCGGTGGTGCGACATTCTCTACGCCCGATAATACAGACAGCATGCGCTCGACATTGGCGACATTGCGGTTAAGCCAATAGGCGCGCAACCGCAGCCAATCGCGGTATTCCGGCCATTCAGCTACCACCGCAGCGAGTCTGTCTGGATTCCCGACATCGGAGGACTCACTGATGAGAGCTTCTGGCAAGCCATTCGGATACGACTTGCCTTGCGAATCCGTCGAGAGCCGATCCAATCGGTGATCGCTGTGCAAAACGACACGGTACTGTTTTTCGGGATAACGCATCTGCAGCAAACGCTCGATGGGCTCACCGAAGACGCCGAAAAACGCGACTGTGTCACTGGTATCCAGCAACTGCTGAAATTCACTCTGTGCCATCAGCTGCAACTGAGTCACACTGCGAATTTGAAACTGTATATCCGCTGAGCCATCTATGACGCGATGCGCACCGGCGACGATCGGAGCCAAAGACCGATCAGACACCACAACCAGCGTCTGGCGCGCGTCGGCAAAATGAGAAAAACATACGATAAAAGCGATGACTAGCCAGCGGCAGGCAGACGAAGGCCGAGCGCGACTGGCCCGGAGCAAATCAGGCAGCATGAGAGAAACTCTGTAAGTCTATGGGTCGTGCGCAGTTAACTGCACCTTAGAAAAAACCTGACACCCCGTCGGGTAATTTCATCAATGACAGGCCGGTCTCCGGGCTGACAGCGAGCTGTAAGAAATCCAAAATCGCTGACAACAGCAAGCGTTGGGGATAGTTACCGCATTTTTCTCTCGACCTTCCCATGCCATTTTTTGACACAGTGGTTGCGACCATCAGGGCGATAGCGCGTGAGAGACACTGATTTACCGTTGCGGGGGCAGCGCAGGAATCATCACATTAAGCGAAATCACCTGCTTCCCGTTTCATCTGCAAAACGTGAGGTCATGCAGACACCTGAAGCGCACGATAATACCCGCCAGATTGCCTGAGTCAAATACGCCAGCACTATTTGGCGCAAACAACCCATTTACAATGCTAATGATAATTCTTATCATTAGCATTGTCATACCCACAGACAGCCAAGCTCAGAGAGATGACCATACCAAATCAGCACCAGGCTACGTCGTTAAACGTACTAAGAACCATGGTTCGCAACGCCGAGGAACCGGACAACCCGCACCTGCTGGGAAAGTGGCTCTCAACGGAAAACGAGCGTGTTCGTAAAGCTGATCCTACCACCCGTCGGCAATCCCACATCCACCAATTTCAACTCATGCTGGATGTGGTTGCCGACGAATTATTGCCTTCCCAATGGCGCTGCCTTTGTCTGGACAACATACACAGGCCCTTATGTGCACTGCGACGCGCCACCGAAGGGGCTGACGCCGATTCACTGATACGAGAGCTTTTGCATGAACTTGCCGTGACCTGTAGCTATACCGGCCACAGCCTCAGGCAATAGAAACATCGACAGTGAGCGACTGATACGAACCTATTCCCCCAACAGACTCAGGCCGCAAGCGCCTTCTAGGAGTAAAACATGAGTGACATCCGCATCGAAAAAGACAGCATGGGCGAACTCGAAGTCCCGGCCGATGCTCTCTACGCTGCTCAGACACAACGCGCCATCAACAATTTTCCCATCAGCGGTGAGGCGATGCCCGCAGCCTTCCTGCGTGCACTGCTGCTGGCAAAACGTGCCGCCGCTACCGCGAATGCGCGCCTGGATATGATTCCCGGAGACATGGCGAGCGCCATCTGCAACGCCGTAGACACGCTTTTAGAGGGAGACTTTCGTCAGCATTTTCCCGTCGATGTGTACCAGACAGGCTCGGGCACCAGCACCAATATGAACGCCAACGAAGTGCTGGCAACGTTAGCGAGCCGCCAATACGACAGCCCTGTTGGCGCCAATGACCATGTCAACTGCGGCCAGAGCAGTAACGACATTATCCCATCGACAATTCACATCAGTGCCGCCCTGGAAATTCACGAACGATTGCTGCCAGCTCTGGAAACGCTGGAGAGTACGATTCGCACCAAGGCACACAGCGTGCAGGATCATATTAAGACCGGGCGTACCCATCTCATGGATGCCATGCCCGTGCGCATGAGTCAGAGCTTGAATGCGTGGGCTGATCAACTCGCGCAAAACGTCCGCACCCTACGACAGCAACTACCGGCACTGCAGTCACTCGCACAGGGTGGCACGGCAGTAGGCACAGGAATCAACGCCCACCCGGAGTTTGCCTATGAATTTTGTCGCGCACTCAGTGATGCCACCCACATTCAGTTCGTGCCAGCGGCAAACTTTTTTACCCATATTGGCTCCCAGGATATCGCAGTTTCTGTCTCCGGACAGCTGAAAACCACGGCGGTTTCCATCATGAAAATCGCCAACGATTTACGCTGGATGAACTCCGGGCCGCTGACGGGCCTTGGAGAAATCGAATTGCAGGCGCTGCAACCAGGCTCGTCCATCATGCCGGGGAAAGTGAATCCTGTTATTCCCGAAGCTGCGGCCATGGTCGCGGCACAAGTAATTGGTAACGACACCGCCATCACGGTTGCGGGCCAATCCGGCAATTTTGAGCTGAATGTCATGCTGCCACTGGTTGCCAAAAATCTGCTGAGCAGCATTGAACTGCTCACTAATATCTGCCCGCTGCTGGGCGAGAAAGCCATTGCCAGCTTTACCGTGAAAGAAGAAAAACTCCAGGAAGGACTGGCTCGCAATCCCATCCTGGTGACGGCGCTCAATCCCATTATTGGTTATTTGAAAGCGGCGGCAATTGCCAAGTCTGCCTATCAACAAGGACGCCCCATTATCGATGTCGCAGAGGAAGAAACCGACCTCAGCCGCGAAGAACTCGAACGCTTGCTGGATCCTAAAAAGCTGACGGAAGGCGGACTGCAAGGGTAATTCTCATTGGCTAACATTTGGGCCGACAACGCCCTTTAAGCAACACTACTGGTGGCCAATTGTCTTTCGGCTCTAGCCGACTGGCCACCAGATATTCTCTTCAGCGATAAACTAGCGTACCTATTCGACGTAGCGTTGATATGGCGCAAATAAATGCACATGATAATAATTTTTATTTGCGCATAACGGTTTGTTATCGGTATAGTAAGCCGTCTTAGGTCGGCGAAGCTTGGCGTAAAAATCATTATTAATGGTTAGCATGCCACTCGATATGCCGTATACGACCTTCTGACATTTTAACCCTGGCCAAGACGACACGCCTGTTAGAGCTTCGCCAGAGAAACCTATCCGCATGGACTGTGGTATCCGTTGTGCCTCTACTCGTCATCGATTGTATTGCGTCATTGCTTGCGCTCGTGAGCAGCGTTGTCTTTTATCTGGGCTGCCCCAATCAGCAGTGGCTACCGAAACGCCCTCTGCCATTTGCTCCCGCTGCGATAGTAAGCCTGATCATAGCCGCACTTAGTGGCTGGCTGTTTTCCTTTCACTTGTCGGCAATTTCCTCCGTGTTCGCCGTCATCACGTTGATAATGCTGTTACTTGGCCTGCTCCCCTTCGTCAGCCCACTGTCACAACCGGCCAACAACATCGCCAAAAAAAGTGGACTGGTAAAATCGGAGTCAGCAGGACGCTACCGTCCCCGCTGGTGGTTGCGCACCCTGGGCGCAGCACTGCTTACCTACCCGCTAGCGGTAGGACTCAGCGGACTGCTCGGGTGGTGGCTACCCGGCCCCATGACCGACGATGTGAAATCGCAATTTGTCATGTGGTTGATAACACCTCTTTGGCTGCTGCCAATCAGTCTTGCGTTTCTGACACCGAGAGTGATCTCTTTACTCACCAGCCTCGCAGCCCTAAATGGCGTGGTCTACGGGCTACTGTGGATGACCACCAGCGGAGCCTAAACCATGCGCATCGAGTACTACAAAACCTACAATCAAATCCATACCTGGACGGGCATTCTGTCGGGGCTTTTGCTGTACATTTGTTTTGTGACGGGCGCACTGACCATGCTCAAGGTCCCTCTCAATCAATGGGCGCTGCAGGAATCTGCCAGCCTGCCAGCCATCGCCGAGCAAGATTACGACCGCTTGATTCAAGAGGTATTGACCAACTACCCGGAATCTCACCACGAATTAACCGTCAACCTGCCAGGCTCCTGGCCACAAAGCGCGCCGGTAACCTGGATCGTTGAAGACCATGACACCCACGCCGCCACCGTGTGGCAGGCCAGTTTCGACGCCAGCGGTGATTTGATCGCCGAGCCAGCCTCGGTGTCAGCGATCGGGGAGTTTTTTGACCACCTTCACAGAACTGCAGGTATTCCAGGCGGCTCGGGTCACGACGCGATAGGCACCTACGTCATGGGCGTGGTCGCAGCACTTTATTTTATTGCCATGGTGTCTGGACTCATCATCTTTTTACCCACTTGGTTCAAAGATTTTTTGACCTTGCGACGCGGCAAGAATCGCAAACGATTCTGGCTGGACTTTCACAATATTCTCGGCATTTCAGCGCTACCGTTTCACATCGTCATCGCGATTACCACCGTCGCGTTTGCTTACCATGATATCTTTTATGACACGCTCGGCAATTGGGTCTATAAAGACACGCCGATGTTTGATCGCCCGGCTGCGACGGCGGAAGCCCGCCCCTTGAGCGACCTCGCCAGCATTGCTCAACTCGAACAGGGAATCCGAGACCGAGAGCCCGCGTTCGATCTCGCCCAGCTGCGTTACAGCAATCTCGATACACCGCGAGCCATGGTCATTTTTGGCGGCAATATGGACGGCCAATGGTCTCGTGCCGCCAACTACACCTACGCGGTTGGCGATCCCTACTCCGGCCAGCCCGGCTACACCGCCATGCTACCAAGCCAGCCCAGTGTGCTCGGCAAAATCGTCAATGGTTTTTTCGCCCTGCATTTTGGCGGCTTTGGTGGCGACACGGTACGCTGGATTTATGTTGGCCTGGGCATTACCGGTGCCCTCCTCTTTCTGACCGGCAACATACTCTGGCTCGAAACACGCCGCAAAAAGCAAAAGGCTGGCGGTGAACCCGTGACTCAAAAACGTTCCAGCCGAATTATGGCTCGCCTAACCACCGGAGTCGCGACCGGAACCTTGGCAGGCGTTGTACTGTCCCTGCTTGCGGTTAAGTGGCTGCCTCACGCGCAACTGGATATCAGTGTATGGCAGCAGTGGGCTTACTATTTCGGGTTTCTCGCCTGTATCGTCTGGGCATTTCTGCAACCACCACTCAAAGCCGCCAAACAACAACTGATCCTGGTCTGCATTGGATTGGTCAGCTTGGTGCTGTCGACCTTTTTGCGGGCAAACGATTACACACCAGAGTTGGTCAATGGCAGTTTTGCACTCATCAGTATTTTGGCCATGTTTGGGTTGATCGCCACCCTGAGACGACTGACCCGCAGCGGCCCAACACCTGCAGACAGCGTCTGGAGTTAACAACAATGTGCCTCTGTCGCACCCATTAAAACCGCTTTAGCCAATATTTTTTGATTTCAGCAACGGGAGTTTTTCGCATGAAATCTGTTCGTACACTTTCCGAGCGACGCCTCGCCGGGAAACGTTTTGCCATCAGCCTGCTGGCAGCAGCCATCACACCGATGGCTGCAAACGCTCAGGAACTGGCTCTAAATGACCGCAGCCAAGAAAATATTCTTGAAACGATTATTGTCGTCGGTGAAAAGGCGGACCGCTCACTCAAAGACAGCACCTCGTCTATCGCCGTCATCCCGGAAGAAGCCTTGGAAAACATGCAGTACGATTCGTTTACCAATGCCGTTTCAGACATTCCCAACGTCATTTCACTTTCCGGGGCTGTGCCAGATATTCGAGGGGTCACCGGGAATGGTTCCGCCGGTGGGTTTAACTCCATAAGCGGTGGCGCAAAAGCGCGCGTATCCATGTTAATTGATGGCGTCGCAGAACCCTTTGTTGCCGATCTCGGCGGAGATACCGGACTCTGGGACCTCGAACAAATCGAAGTCTACCGCGGTCCTCAATCCACCACCAATGGTCGTAACAGCATCGGTGGTGCCATCTATATGAAAACCAAGGATCCTACGGATACCTGGGAAGGTGCTGCACGAATAGGCTATCGCAACGAAGAAAGATACATCGATACGGCTTTTGCGGTTTCCGGCCCCCTCATTGACAACCTGCTGTCTTTTCGACTGAGTGCAGAAAACATCGATGGTCAGACCATTACCGACGACAATGGTTACGCAACCAATCCGCCAAACTATGATCCGAATAAACTCGATACAGAGCGATATCGCGGTAAACTAAAGTGGACCCCCACTGACAAGCTCACCGCATTGCTAACCTACTCATCTAACGATGAACAGGGAGATTCAGGCCGCATTTATTACGCCGCCACCAATCTCGACGACCACGACCGCATCTTCTACCGAGATACCCGAACCGAATCGGACACCGTCAGCGTAAAAGTCGATTATGCGTTTAGCGATAAAATCAACCTGGAAACCTTAGTTGCACACATGGACTATCAGTGGGGATTTGACACCTACGACCCCACACCTGAAGAGCATCAGAAGCTGGCGTTTGACGAAACCAACATCACCGTGGACTCAAAATTATCGATCGGCGACGACTCTGACACCTTTTATGGCTTTATCGGCCTCGCCTACTTTGAGCGTGACCATGATCTGCTCAGCACCGACTCCATTGAATACAGCGGCGATGACTCCAGTGATTCGGTCGCGACTTATGGTGAAGCCACCCTTCGTCTGAACCAACAATTTAATCTGATTCTCGGTGGCCGCTATGAACGCGAAACTCAGAACAGACACTTTATCTACGGCGCGATTGACTCGACTCTCGAAGAAGAACATTCGGAATTCTTACCCAAAATTGCCTTGCAATACGAGATGTCTCCGGAAACAACCCTGGCCCTAAGCTATCGCCAGGGCTATAACGCGCCTGGGGGCGCTCTGAACTCAACAGCCGGTGAATACTACTATTTCGATGAAGAATCCGTAGATACTTTCGAATTCAGCAGCCGCAGCAACCTCCTTGGTGACAAGCTGTACTTGTCCGCCAACGTCTTCTTCAACCAGTACGATGGATACCAGGCCGTGAGCTCCTCCCGATCCATTGTGAATATGGACGAGGTAGAAACCTACGGTCTGGAAATGGAACTCACGGCAAATCTCACCGAAGATTTACAAGTTAACGGCGGCCTGGGTCTCCTGCACACCGAAATCACCAATCCCGGCTCAGGCTACGCGGAAGTTGAAGGTAACGAGCTTAACTCCGCACCTGAGCTGTCTCTCAATCTGGGTGTGAAATATTGGTTTACCGATGGTTTGAATGTCGGTGTGTCAGCCAACTATGTCGATGACTACTATGGTGACTTTGAGAATACCGATGCCCGTACAGCAGGCGACTACACGCTGGTGAGATTGACCGCAAATTATGAAGTGGGTCATGTGTTGATTTCAGGGTTCGTCAACAATCTGCTGGACGAAGAAGCCCTTTTGTCAAATGAGCCGGTCAGCGCTCGCTATCCCAGCGGCTACGTCGCCATCACAGATCCTCGTAACATCGGGATCTCAGCGACCTACAACTTCTGATAACAACCTTGGGGCTCTTCTAAAAATACGCCTTTATTTTCCGGAGACGCCCTTAGAATTTTCTTCGCCTTGCGCCTGCTACCACCCCGGTAACAGGCGCGCGTGCTTTACCGGGGTAATGTTCGTACTAGGATTTAGCTTTTATCAGCAGAGGTGTTAACAGTCCCGGACGACTGGCAAGAACAATGGCTACAAACACACTGGAAAACGCCAGCGCCAATACCCACACTAAAATGGCCATCGACGGTCTATCGGCGAGAAAACAAAATATCATCGAGACCAACAAACCGAGACTCCCCGCCAAAGTCAGTCTACCAGACGCCTGACGCTCTAACGGCAGTGCTGTGACCTGCCGCCAGTGTGCTGGCTTAGCCAGAGCAAGCCAGCCCATACCGACTATAGCACTCACGAAAGCGATAACGAGTTGCACATTTTCAACCACGGGCGCCCTCCAGCTTAGGTCCGGTTTCGCGCCGCTTGATCACAGCGTCAACAAAGGTTCCCCGTTTTAGCAGTAGCGCCGATTTCGCGGCGATAGCGGCAGCCACCAACAGACTTAGATCCAAGCCTGCAACAGGCCAGTATCCGTCGATCAGCGTCTTTAATAAATGGTCACCAGTGGTCACCCAATTTAACAGCACAGCCGCCACTGCCAGCGTGGCAAATGCCCAGCACTGTTCTCGCCAAGCCGGCGAGATTCTACCGTCGAGTACCGCGCGGCTTCGCCAGAAGGCATGAGCCATCGCCAACAACCAACTCCACCAGAAGATGCGCTCTTCCCATTGGCCCCGCGCTGGTAGATCTATAGGCAGGAGTCGATTTGCGACCAAAATCGCGACGCTCGCCAGCAGCATGCCGGTAACGGTTGTGACCGCCAGCGCGTCGACAATACGAGCCCCCTGGCTTCCCTGTGTGGCATGCTGGCGTTTGCGTTTTTCGACAAAGAAAATAAAGCCCGTCGCCACACAGACACATCCTGCCAAACCACCAAAGACATACAACCAGCGCAACAACCAGTGTTTGAAATGCTGTAGATGCAAACCGGTCATAAACTCGTTGATGCTCGAAACCGCCGTCGGAGCAGGCTCCTCAAGTATGACCTCACCGGTTGTGCCGCTGAAATGCACCGCCTGACCAACGAGGGCCACCTGATCGTTGCCAGCGCGATAGATACTGACGTACGCATTCTGGTCACCAATGTGTTCGATGGTGAGAAAGCCGACTTCACCCGGCATATCCCGCGCCGCCCAGCGTCGCTTGGCTTCGGCAACCATCGCGTCGACAGACGCCATTTCCGCCGGGATGCCAGACTCTTCGTGCGGCAAACCCTTGGCTTCAGATTCCATCACTTCATGTTGGTCGTGAAGAGGTTTTAATTGAGTGGACGATACCGGGAAATAAATGCCGGCAAAAATGATCAACCCCGTCAGAGCAAAAAAGAAATGAAACGGCAAGGCAACCACACCCGTCAAATTATGCAGATCCAGAGCGGTACGCTGCCCGCGTTTTTGCGGCCGTAGAGTAAAGAATTCTTTAAAGATTTTGCGGTGTATGATCACGCCACTGACCAGGGCAACCAGCATAACCAGGGCTGACAGACCAACGATCCAGATGCCCAGATTTTTCCAGTGCAAATGCAGGCCGAAGTGCATGGGATAAAAAAAGTCGGTTCCTATACCCAACCGATCCTGGGGCAGCTCTTCGCCTGTCAGCGGGTTCACGGTTTCCCAACCGTGGACATGCATATGGTCGTCGGAGGCATCAATTGGCTTATTCGGAATCGCGAATTCACCACCAATGGCTAATACTGGGTCGCGGTGTGTGGTGTAGGCGTAGAGCGAGACCAGCGGCAAGGTATCCGGGTCGGGGATTTCGCCATGAACACGCCTCGCCGTTGCCACCATATCATCCGGATGCGGCCGCAGACGCTCAAATACCGGCGCCAGTACTTTGTCGAAGGATGGCATTGGCTGAGGCTCAAAGCGCGTTTCGGGAATCGCCCATCGATCAATTTCACGATCAAACACAGACAGTGCGCCAAAGAAGAACGCGACCATCAAGACAAACCCCAACACCAGACCAAACCACGTGTGAATCCAGGCCATGGCCTGACGAACATTGGTAAACATCAGACACCTACCATTGTCGATTGAAGGTAAGAAGATACGCTGATTGCTGCGGCGCCACCCAATAACAGAACTGCCCAGATAGCGACCAGGTTACGCCCGAGAAAAGACCAGAAAAATAAGCCGACAAACACCAGGAACACCGTGAGCTTTACCGCCATCAGCGCCTCCTCGAATTCAACACCGGCAGCAACCAATAACACGACACCGAGAGACACGAACCCCCAGCAAAAAATATAACTGCCCACCAACGCGGCGGCTGTACGTGCCAGCGCCTCCTGACGTCGACTTAGGGTCATGAGTACCTCATTTAAATAGATAGAGCGACCGGTGGCAATCGCCACGGTCTTCAACTGAATAGGCGCGACCCATTCAGAGTCGTCGGCAATGACAGCAATTCAACCCAGCCGATCAACCGACGCTCCTCCCCCGGAGCCCCGATCACATCAACCACACTTGGCTGAAAAACAGCGCACAACAGTCACAGAATTCAGCGTCAGTAAAGGCTGTCAGCATATTGTTAACGGGAACTAATGCTAATGAGAATGTATCTCTATTACAATCACTTTTACTGGAAAGGCGGGCACTGGAGACACTTCAAATAATTTGAATAGATTCTTCGCACCAAACACGTTCCCGACTTCCAACTTCGCCCGTATATTGTCTACAACAAATTTCGCCAGGCAAATGCGTCATTTGCCTGCGGCATTCATGGACTTTTTTTGACATTTACTTTTAAAAGGAAATACCAAGTGAAAAAAACGATTAGTGCAGTTATTTTGACCGGTTTGTTCAGTGTTCCCGCATTGGCCGCACCACAGGAATACACCATCGACCCGACTCACACCAATGTCATTGCCTCCTGGACCCACTTTGGCTTCTCCCACCCCAAAGCAGCCATTAATGGCGCCGAAGGCACCATCACGTTTGATCCTGCAGCGCCTCAAAACAGCAGCATCGAGATCTCTTTTGCGATAGATACCATTGATTCCTTCGTTCCAAAACTGACTGAAGAATTTGTTGGCGCGGATTATTTCAATGCCGCTAAATTTCCCGTCGCCACCTTTAAAAGCACCAAAATCGTTGCGGATGACGATGATGAATTTGAAGTAACCGGTGACCTGACCATCAAAGGCGTCACGAAAACCGTGACCTTCGATGCCGACCTGAACGCCATTGGTAAACACCCAATGACACAAAAAGAAGCCATTGGCTTCGATGCCGACCTGGAAATCAAGCGCTCTGATTTCGGTGTAGACATGTATGTACCGAATGTCAGTGACGAAGTGGACCTGGAGATCACCGTCGAAGCACAAGCCAAATAATCTTCGGCTTTATTAACTCGCGTTTCCCAAGCAGGCAGCCATTGCCGCTTGTTTGGGGAGCATAAGTCGACACCCTCGCAGCCTTAATCCGCGCAGCCCCCACTGTCATCCACTACGATAGTTTTGCCAAGTGGCGCAAATTTACAAGAACCCTGCCACCGACTCTCCCATACTGTATGCAGATCGATCAACTTGTGAGCCACCTATCTGCAATCGGTATAGAGAGAACCCAATGAATACCCAAGTAAATCTGCCCGCGCTGATCAACACCTGTGCCTGCCTGTGCTTTTTAATTGGGAGCCTATTGTGGCTGCCCCCCTTTGCAGACTATGCGGTATTGGGCGTTTGGTGTTTTGTTGCCGGCTCTGGTCTCATGTTGACCACCTGCCTGCATGATCTTCTGAACCCAAAAACACCAAGCCAAGAGTCACGTTGACGTAATCAGCGCGATTTAAAGCACCCACCTTGTCATCACATCCCTGTGTAGGCGAACCTAAAAGTCGTAAGTGAAGGTCACGGAACCGTTCAATGGCTCACCATAAATCGCCCCATAAGCGAGCCCCTTAACGTATTTCTCGTTAAAAATATTGTTGACGTTCACGCGTACGCTAGCTGCGTCGGTGAGGTCATAGGCCACGAAGATATCCGTCAGGAAATACGAATCCTGCACGGCCCAGCTACCCTCTGTATCGGACTGCCAGCGCGTGTTCATACCCAGCTTCAATTGCGGCAACATTGGCAAGCGGGTATCGAGTCGTAATTTCGCCGTCTCGCGAGGAATCCAGATATACGTATCGTTGTCAGCCTCGTCGGTCAATTCCAAATCCGTGTAACTGAACGCCACGTTCGTTGAATCAGATACAGCACCGACCACTTCCAACTCGTAACCTTCAGATTCGACATCCTGTGGTGCGTACCAATACTGACCCGATGCATTCAGCCCTGCATAGGTCGCCAAACCTTCCTGCTCAGCACTGAACCAGGCCAACGTCGCCAGCACTCGGTCATCCAGGAATTCCGCTTTAACACCAACTTCCTGGTTAACGCCTTTCATTGGGTCAAGGTAAACGCCAAAAAAGTCCGTTTGGTCCTGATTCTGGAAGATCTCGGAATAAGAAACATAACCGGTGAGGTCGTCGTTAATGTCGTAAGTTACGCCAAAGTACGGACTGGTTTCCTCCGTATCCGGGTACTCGGTTTGAGTGACCGTAGCACCGTAACGAGAACTGCCCGAACGCTCCAGTTTCACGGCATTTACCCCGGCAATAAACTTCAGACTGTCCGTTACACTGAAACGACCGGCCGCATAGGCGCGAGTCAAAGTCTGCTCGCCGCCACTGTTTGGCTCCCGAGAACCCCACTCTGGCTCAGGATACACATCGCTTCCATAGGGGAATGCCGGTAAAGCTTGAAGCAAGTAAATATCATCAAACCCGTAAACGTCTGTATCGAGCTCTTGCTCAGAACGACTCACCCCCAGGATCAGCTCATGGTTCTGGCCGAGAGCATCGAAAGAACCGCTCAGATTCGCATCCAAGAGTTCGTTATCCTGTTTCGAGTGACTGGCATAGGGCCAGCCAACCAAACCGGTATTGTCATCGTTGAGCACACCCGTCACGTTTGAATAGGCGTATAACAATCGCGTGTCTTCTTCCGAGCGACGAATGTTATAGGTGATTTTCGCCTCCCAATCTGCGTTAAGTTGATGGGCGTATTCGATAAAAGCTGACTGCGACTGAGTGTTCCAATAGGTCCACTCCTGGGATGTCGAAGATGACGAGTTGAATTCTGCGGAACGGCCATCCCCGTAGAGCAGCGTCAATGATCCCCACATTGGCGAATCCTGTGCGTCATCTCTGACGGTGAGCCCCATCGTAAGCACTCCGTTATCCCCGATTTGACCATCGATAACGCCGTAAACGGTACTGTCGCGATTTTCCAGATCGCGTAAGTAGGATTCTTCGTCTTTGTATGCCGCCACAAAGCGGCCTGCCCAGCTGCCGTCTTCAGTAAATACTTTGTTGTAGTCAACTGCGGCTCGATAAAAGTTGTCGGTTCCCAAACCGAAGACCACTTCACCGCTGTCTTCGTTCAGAGGACGCTTGCGTACATAATTAATGGTTCCAGAAGCATTTCCCACCCCGGTGAGGAGGCCGTTAGCGCCACGGATCAACTCTATTTTTTCGAACAAATAGGTATCTAGCTCACCAACCACAGTGCCATAATCATTGGTCATTCCAAGACCGTCGATTTGTGTCAGCTGAATTTCAAATCCACGGGAATTAAAAGTCGCGCGATTGGTTTCGTACTGATCAACGTTGATGCCGGTCGCCAGACTCAAGGCCTCGTTACTGCCAGTCAAATTGAAGTCGGCCAAACTTTCTTGGCTGAGTACGGTGATAGACTGAGGCGTTTCTTTGATGTCCAGTGGCAACTTGGTCGCTCCAGACGAGACCCGGTTGGCGCGCATACCAACGACGGTAACTGTTTCGATAGCGTCGTCGGTGGTATTCGAAGTTGTATCCTGGGCGGACACCCCTGCCGACCAGATCGCAGCACATATTGCACTGGCCAAAACCGTTTTAAAGGAAGCCTTTCCTACTGACAATGATGAGACACCACCCTTTGCCGCAACAATATTGTAAGGAAAACTTTTCATAGAATGAGAACCATAAGCATTAACGTTAAAATTTGGCGCGATTCTACGCGGTAACGGTTCTCATGTGAATCACATTGACTATAACAAAATGGCATGTCACGGCATCGTGAACATGCCAAAAAAGAAGGACGAAGGCAGCCGTCTTATCGACGACACTCAGACATTTCCACCTGCTGCTATGGCGCCATCCGGCGGCGTATCAGGTGTCTCATTGGGGGATGCTTTTTCCCGGCCAAACAAGCGCCGCAGGTCTTCCAACATGAGGTAAAGACATGGGACCAACAGCAGCGTTATGACCGTAGCGAAAAGGACCGAACAACCTAGAGACACTGCCATGGGAATCACAAATCCCGCCTGCAGACTTTTTTCCAGCATGATGGGCATAACGCCAGCAAAGGTTGTGATGGAGGTCAGGGTTATCGGACGGAAACGTGCGCAGCCGGCATCGACGACCGATCTCAACGTGCTGATGCCCAGCCGCCGCAACTGATTGATATAGTCTGTCATCACCAGGCTGTCATTAATGACGACACCTGCCGCCGCGATAATCCCAAAGGTCGACATCATGCTGAGATCCATTCCAAAAATAAAATGCCCCCAGATGGCTCCGGTTAAACTGAATGGGATTACCGACATGATGATGATCGGTTGAGCGTAACTTTTCAGCGGTACGGCCAGCAAAATATAAATCATCAACAAACCAGCCACGAAGAACATAATCTGCTCATTGGTTTGTTCGTTCTGCTCTTCCAGATCTTTACCCAAACTGCTGCTAATGCTGGGAAAATCTTTTTGCAATTCCGGCAGAAGTTCTTCACTCGCGATCCGCTCAACTTCCGAGGGCTCGACTATCTGCTCATCAATTGCGCCGTACACGTAAACACTTAACATACCGTCTTCGCGCCGAATGTAACTGACACCCGGTTTTTCGACAAGATTGGCGACGTCACCCAGTTTTACATCCTGACCACTGGGGGTTTTTATCAGCGTGTACTTTAAGGAGGTCACCGTCTTTCGGGTCAGCTCCGGGTAACGCACCATGACCTTGAGCTCTTCACCGTTGCGAATGACGCGCTGAGCTTCACCACCGTAAAAACTAAATCCCACCTGCGTGGCAATATCCGCCAAGGTCAAACCCAGATCGTAGGCAACCGGCAAGAGTTGCAGTTGAATTTCCTTACCGACGGGATCAATGGTCGAGCTGATCTCGTAAAGCCCAGACTGCTGCTTCAGCATATCCATAAATCGACGCCCGGCAGCATTTAATGTTTGCTGGTCGTGTCCAAGCAACAGAAAACCGAAATCGCCCTCTCCCTCTGGATCGGTATTCACGTCATCGACAATGACGATGGATTTCAAACCCGGAATTTCCGGCATACGTTCACGCCAGATTCGCGCCATATCAAACGCGTTAACATAGCGAAGATCTTCGTTGACCAGGGCCAGTAAAACTGTACCTTTGTCGCGGCCATCATTAAAGACCAGACGGTCACGAATCATCCCATGACCGTGCTCTTCGATCATCTCGGCCTCAACCTGCATCACCATATCTTCAATGTCTTTCAAGGCATCAACCACTGCCGTATCAGGCACATTTTCATTCATTGAGATACGAATTGAGGGGTAGTCGTGAGGCACAGACGGCATCGGCAGAAACCGCACCAGGTTCGCGGCCAGCAGAGCAAAAGTAACAATCAGCAAGCCTGTAAATATCGAAAAGACCAACCAGCGCTGTCTTAAACAGGCTTCCAAAAAATTACGATAGTGGAAATTAACAAAGTGAGAATAGCGGGCATTAAAGCGTGCACGCCATCCGTCAGGGCTCTCTTTGGGAAAGCGCGCCTTGGCCAAATGGGCGGGCAAAATCAGTTTGGATTCGACCAAACTGAACGCCAGACACAACATCACGACCACCGCGATTCCAACGAAAAACGGCGCATCCGGGCCGCTCGACATCGCAAAGGGTGCAAATACGGCAATGGTGGTGAGTACGCCAAAGGTGGCTGGCGTTGCCACCCGTTTCGCACCGATGACGACACTGTGGGGGCCATCCCCGTGCTTTTCGACCTCTGAAAACGCGCTTTCACCGATCACAATGGCATCGTCAACCACGATGCCCAACACCATAATAAAACCAAACAGAGAAACAATATTAATGGTGATATTAAAAAACGGCATTAACATCACCGCCCCGAGAAAACATACGGGCAAACCCACCATGACCCAAAACGCCAACTTGAATCGCAAAAACAGTGACAGCATCAATGCCACTAACAAGGCGCCGATGAAGAGGTTCTTCTTCATCATATCCAGGCGGCCATTCAAGTAGTAAGTCGTATCGACCAGCACGTTGATTTGTACCGCCTGAGGCAGGGTTTTATTGCGTGCTTCGATCCAGTTGTTCACCTGATCGGCGACTTTAATCAGATTCTGTTCTTTGGTGGCGTTGACCGAAAAATAAATCGCATTTTTTCCGGAATACTTAAAGTAGTGCTCTCCCTCCACGAAATCATCGCGTATGGTGGCGATATCCCCCAGCAGCAACTTGGCACCATCTCGACCCAGTTTTACCGGAATACGATTGAATTCCTCCCCACTGTAATACTGGTTTTGAACCCGTACAGAAATAATGCCGGATTCCGAACGCACCTGGCCTGCAGAAAGGTTCGCCGAGTAAGCCGCTACCGCGGCAGAGACTTCCGCTAGCGTGAGGTCGTACTGTCGCAGGACATCCGGGTCCACTTCGATGCTGATTTCATTTTCGGGATAATAGACCTCCACCAGGGCGATATCCGGCAGTTGTAAAAGTTCGTCTTCCAACTGCTGCGCCAGAGGCTTGAGTTGCTGGGTGGGCATGTCGCCAACCAGCGCCATTTCGACAGCCTCCTGCTGAAACTCCACTTCATAAACGGTGAGCGGCTCCATCTCTGCCGGAAAGGTCGCAATGCCATCGAGCCGTAATTTGACCTTATCCATTGTCGCGGGCAGATCCGCGTGGATATCAACATCCAGAGTGACACTACCGCCATCCCGAAAACCCCTCGACACCATTCGATCAATTTCAGAGACATCTTTTAATGCCTCTTCAATCTTAATCAGAATGCCCTCTTCTATTTCCTGGGGTGAGGCACCGGAATACACAGCTTCAATGCGGATTTTATTCAGCTCGATATTGGGAAACATCTGCCGCTGAATCGTGAAATACGCCACCAACCCGAGAATTAAAACAAACCACATCAATAGATTGGCAGCCACAGGGTTATAGGCAAAGTAGCCGATAATGCCGGAGCGTGGATTGGTTCCGGTTATGTTTTCTTCCGGAATCTCGATCGGTAAGGTATCGTCATTGGGGTTATTGTCAGCCATGGTGACACTACTCCCCGGATGACAGGCCAGCGTTCAACGCACGGCCCTCTTTCGGAGAAGATTCTGCCACACGCACCGCCATGCCATCCTGCGGATATTCCGGCAAGGTCGTGACAATTTTATCATCTTCAGACAGACCGCTTTGAATCAAAAAGCTGGTGCCCTCTTCCCGCAAGACTTCGACTTTCCTTGATTCCAATTTGGATTCACCGTTCACAATCCACACTTTGTGATTGTTTACCAAGTCCGCAGGAATGCGTATTACGTTATCGAACGACCGGCCCGGAAATGACACTTTGACATAGCTGCCGAACTTTAACGGCGCCACACCGTTCTCTGAATCGTAGGGATTGTCGATGCGAACCAACAGATGCGTCATGCGCGTCGCCTCATCGATCACACCGATATCGTGAGAGATATACCCGGAATGGGTCTTGCCCGATGGGCCTTGATCAGAAATTCGTACCGCCATGCCGTCCATATCAGCAGGTAAAAAGCGGCTGTCAAAACCGGGAATGGGCAGCTGTATTTTTGCGGACTCAATATTGTACAGCGTTGCAACGGATGTCCCGGCATTGAGAAACTGCCCCAGGCCGATATCAGAGCTCACTACCAGAGCGTCATAGGGAGCGAACACATCGCAATTGCTGAGATCACGGGATGCTATTTTTAAGGCGGCTTCCGCCGACTTAACACTGGCCTCCGCACTCATGACCTGAGGCTTGCGCAAAAACAAATCCGTGTACTGACGACCGGGTGTGCGGCTGGCTTCGTTAGCAGCCACTTGCGCCTGTGCTTTCTGCTCAATGAGTTCTGACTGAGCCTGATTCAGATTTGCCTCGGCTTGAAGATACGCCGCTTCATAGGCATCTTTTTCGATAGAAAAGAGCAGCTCACCACGATTGACGCGACCGCCTTCCAACAAGTTGGGATTCCAGCTCACCACTTCGCCGGCAACTTGTGCCGCGATAGGTGTTCTCTCGACGGGCTCAACAGAGGCGTACTCTGTTAGCAAAACTTGATGTCGCCGTGGCTCGGCTGACTGGATGGTTACCAAGGGTCGAGTGTCGACATCGACCGGATCAATGTGCTGCTTACCCAGCACATTGATCGCAAAAAAAATGACCCCACTGAAGACCAACACCGCAATGGGTAAGAATACTTTTACCGCCAACTTCATAACGTTATGCCTAACAACCTTGTTCTCTGGCTTGATGATCGATTAACTTTTGGAGATTAGACGTCAGTGCCCCAAAGCCGATTCCCTAAACAGTCGCCCCGTTTCGCCGCAAGTTTAAATGTTATTGTTTCACCCTTCCCGTAACGACGAATACGCAATAGATTACCTCAACAGAGCTTCAGAAAATATAACCTTTACGCCGCGTTAACGAGCGGCGCGCCAGCTTGCTGTTCCAAAAAAGAACAATTGTTATCGAGCATGCCAACTTGCTGATAACCCTCAGAACGCCACTGAAACAGTCTGTTCCACCCCCAACGTTATTGTCTATCGAGTTAACTACCGCTAACGTACCTCACGCAAAATTACGAATAACGTGGCGCCGATTTATTCGCAAGCACATCATTTTTTACACTAAAACCAGTGGTCAAATCCCATGGCAAAAGACAATAAAATCACACTGTTTGACCTGCAGCTGGAATCCGGCTGCACCATCAGCCCCTTTGTATGGCGAACGAAATATGCCCTGGCACACAAAGGCTTTGACATCGACATTGTTCCCGGCGGGTTTACCGGCATCAAAGAGCGTACCGGGGGGCGTTCCGAAAGATGCCCGGTAATCGTTGACGATGATAAATGGATTTTGGATAGCTGGGTCATCGCGGAATATCTGGATGAAACCTATCCCGACCGCCCCACGCTCTTCGAGGGCCCTACCCAGAAAAACCTGATGCAATTTCTCGATGACTGGCTCTGGAAAACCGCCATCGGTCCCTGGTTTCGCTGCTATATCCTCGACTACCATAATTTATCCCTGCCGCAAGACCGAGACTATGTGCGCTGGAGCCGGGAGCAATGGTTCCTGGGCGGAGAAAAGCTTGAAGACGTACAGGCGGGCCGGGAAGATCGTTTGCCATTGGTGCTGCCAGAGCTGGAACCTCTGCGTAAACTCCTTGCTCAATCACCGTGGCTCGGCGGGGAAACACCGAATTTTGCCGACTTTTCCGCACTGGCGGTATTTCTCTGGTGCGCGTCAGTGGCAACCACGCCGCCATTTACGGACGATGATCCATTGCGAGACTGGCTGGATCGCGGCTTTGATCTCTACGGAGGATTGGGTCGCCATCCTGCCATGCATTCACTGTTTGGTTTGCAATTGCGTCCTGGCGATCCCGCGCCCTTTGTAAAGCAAGACGTCGAAGCTGGCATCAACGGCATCAATACCGGTCCGGAATCCACCGGTATGCCCAAGCGCACCGGCAGTGATTGACGTTAACGATTGAATGCGGCGTACTCAGGGATGAAGCCATAAACAACGCCGCCATTGATTGTCGTCAAACGGCCCGGAAAAACACAGGCGACCGTCTACCTCTTGCGGTGCCTCGATTCCGTAAAATGGATTTTGAAATCGTTCGCGCTCAAGCGGTTGGCTATGAAGCTGATTGAACAAAGCGATCTTCGCGTCTAGATCAAACAACCGCGCCACATAGCCGTCGGATTCAGGAGGCATTTGCAATAATACCTGGCCGACATAGTTGCGCCATTTAGACGTTGTCGGCTGACGATACTCATACCCCGTAACCGCCTCGGCAAACTCGGTTGCCGAGCGCTGGGAGAGCCAATCCATCCTGGAATTTATCGGTGCAAGCGCGTTGATGGTCATATGTGGTTTGAAGAAAAGACGTGTCAACCAACCTGGCACATTACCGCCAACGTCAAAAAATTCCGGATGCTTATCTAGCTCTATAAACGAGTAATAAGCCATTCCAAATTCTCGCGCAGCAACTAGGCTTAGGCTTTTTTCGCGGCCACTCAACATGGCGATAGGCTCGGACGTCAAATCATGTTCACTGAGGATGACACTGGTCACATCGAGATTGTCCGCCAGCATCGCCAACAGAACCATCTTTCCAATCAGATTATCCTGTTGCTCAAAAACCTGCCTGATCTGTCGGCGCTGGTGTTTTAACTCGGCCAGAGCCTCATCTATCTGTCCCTGCTGATAACGAGCGATTACGGACAATGTCTTAATACGCTGTGCGGCGACCAGGTATTGAAATGGCGGAAAGACTTCATCTATGCTCGGCGTCACCAGCGTTCGATAATCCTGCAAGTCTAGAAAATGATTGTAGCGATCAACCAGAAGCTGATGTGCCCGAACCACGGGCGCGATTGCATCGACATCAGAGAAAAGTACGTCTAGACAGCCATCCTCTTGTAAACCGCAAAACAAGGGCCCGGAGGGCAAGGGAATCTTGTGGGAATCGTCATAATCAGAGATCGAATCCGAATCTCCGAGTACGCGCTTTTGATAGCCTTCCAGTAAACGACGCCCGACCTCTGCGGGATCTCCCTCTTCGGCAGCAAAAATACCCAACAAATAGCGATAGGCTCGACTGTCTCCCGAGGTGTCGATTCTCTGCAACAAGCCCTTAGATTCCGCACTTAACTCATCATCGACTTGTAACATAAACGCCAGAGCGATAATCGCCACAAATACCACCAGCAGGCAAAAACACAACTTTTTCATAGAAACTGCAACGCAAACAAGGCCTTGCACAAGCCTAGTCTGCTTCTGCTGAGCACGCGAATGGCGCTTTAATCTTTTTAGTCGTACGAGTCATGGATCACAGATATGGAAGCGCTGAAACCGCCAAAACGCATAAATCTAACGGGTATGATCGCCTATTTCATCGTAAGCTGTGACAGAGAGTCGTTCGCCCAGGCGCCGCATCTCCAACATCTCTTTGGGGTTTTCAGCCATCCAGAACGCTTGCCACGCGTCTTTGGAAACCCATTTTGCGACCGTCAATACCTCACAGGGGTCATCGTGATTGCGCAACATAAAACTTCCCAGCGCGCCGGGAACGGTTTTATGAATGTGGTTGGTGGTGTCTGACCATACCTCTTCAAACCGTTGAAAATTTTCCGCTTGCACACGCCACTGATAAACAACTCGAATCACTACAAACCTCCAACGTCATAGAATGGAAATGACAGTGTATTGTATTTCCTGCCCGTGATTTTACGAGCGCCGCTCGGTGAAAAAGGCTTTCATCGCCTATTTTTGAAAGTGCATTGCACTTTTTTTCGGTCTCATCCGTCTTGGTAGTAAAGCGATCGGGCAATCTCGCATCGTATTACCGCAAGAAGGATGGTTTAGATGTTGGTACACACACTTTGTCGGATAGCGATCTTAGTCGCTATTCCATGTTTCTGGATAACCCACGCACAGGCTCAAGACACACAAGAAGCAGCAACGCTTCTAGACAGTGTTGACGAAACATCAGATGCACAACAACCAATAGCGGATCCAGCAACGACGACAAAGACAGCCGAGCGCTCAGACTCCGAACCGCCGCTTAAGCCTCCAGCAGAAAATCAGCAACCTGCCCTACAGCAGCCTCCAACAAACGAAGACCTCGATACAAACCATACGCAGGAGGCCAACCCCACTCAGGAGGCAAAAACACCGGTGAGCAGCAACGCACGTCCGGCGACAATGCCTCACGATCTCAGCCCCTGGGGAATGTTTCAACAAGCGGATTGGGTGGTGAAATCAGTAATGATTGGCCTGGCTCTCGCCTCTTTCGCTACCTGGGTCGTACTGCTGGCCAAATCTCTGGAACTGTGGACACAGATGGCCAGGCAACGACAAACCCTACAGATTCTATCTGAAGCACAAAGCCTGAAATCCGCTCATGCGGATCTCGCCGACGCTGGCTCGGACACAGACCTAACTCACGCCGCAGCCCAAGAACTGCGGCTATCAACCAGCGTACTGTCAGATACCGACAGCGCCAAAGAGCGTGTTGCCTCCACCTTGATCCGCCTGGAAGCGGCTCGATCGCGAAAAATCCTGCAGGGCACGGGCATTCTGGCCACCATTGGTTCGACCGCACCATTCGTAGGATTATTCGGTACGGTGTGGGGCATCATGAACAGCTTTATCGGGATATCCAAAGCTCAGACGACCAATCTCGCCGTCGTTGCCCCCGGGATTGCAGAAGCGTTACTGGCCACAGCGCTGGGGTTGATCGCTGCCATTCCAGCGGTCGTCATCTACAACCATTTTGCTCGCAAAATCGCCGTTTATAGAGCCCTGGTTTCCGATTGTTCAGCCGCCGTATCCCGCCTGGTCTCGAGAGACCTTAGCCTCTATACAACCCACAGTCACGACTCGACGTTTGAGGTTTAAAGCATGCAATTTCAGCAAAACCAAGACGACGAGCTGATTGAAAATCATGAGATCAATGTGACGCCATTTATCGACGTCATGTTGGTATTACTCATCATCTTTATGGTGGCCGCACCTTTGGCTACGGTTGACATCAAGGTTGACCTACCCGCATCAACAGAAGCGCCAACACCGAAACCGGAAAAACCTGTCTATCTCACGATTCAGGCAAATCACCGCCTCAATATTGGCAATGACGAGGTTCTGATTGAGAACATCCCTAGTGCACTGAATAACGCCACCAACGGTGTACGCGATACGTTGATTTTTCTCCGCGCGGATAAAACGGTGGACTATGAAACGTTGATGCAAACCATGAATAAACTCAGAGAGGCTGGCTACTTGAAGATTGCCCTGGTCACACTCGAGGACAGCTCTGCGTGACACATTTCCACAACCGCCGATCACATCTAACACTGGTTGCAACCAGCGCCAAAGTGAACTCGCCATCACAGACGCATGCCTCCGCGAAAGCGCGCATTACCATCGCGGATTTGATTCCGGAAGCATTAAGTCGCTCTCGTCCGCAGCCACAACCGAAGATTTGCCCGGAAACTCTGCGATGGCTCATTGCCATGGTTTCGGTCAGTGCCATTTATGGTGTGATTATATTAGGGTGGCTTCTACCCGGTGAGACAGCCTCTGTCCCCAGGCCGCCACCTGCGGCCATGGTTGTCGAGCTCGCACCCGCGCCAGTTGCGCCACCATCATCAAAAAACTTACCACCCGGCCCCGAACAAACAGAAGCGACGCCTTCAGCAATAGAGCCAGTAACAAAACCGCCGCAAGAACCACAACCTGTTGTGCCCGACGCGCCTAAAGACGTCGATCCAGCGCTCGCTGTCGAGAAAAAAACCATCGAAAAACCGATCGAGCCGCCACTGGAAGAGATTAAGCCCACGATCGACACCGTTAAAGAAAACACGCTTGCGAACGAAGCCATGGCGACCTCCTCGGCACCTCCGGAAGCCAAGCAGGAAGCTGACATAGCGGCAGCTCCAACAGTTGGTACCCCCAATTCGGACGCCTCTCAACAACGCAATTTAACCTGGCAGAACGCACTGATGCTGAAGCTAAACGAAAGCAAACGCTACCCAGCGCAAGCGCGTCGCCAACGCCAACAAGGCGTCGTCTACCTGAGATTCTCCATGGGTAGAGACGGTCACGTTATTACCGCGAAAATTGAGCAAAGCAGCGGGCATTCACTGTTGGATGCAGAGACACTTGCGCTTATTGAACGAGCTCAGCCCCTACCTATTCCGCCTCCGGAAATGGCAGAAGCTGCGCTGGAATTTGTTGTACCCATTGAATTTTTCTTACGGCGTTAGGAAACCCAAGTGCTGCTATGAAGACTGAACGAGATATCCTTCACGACGCTGGCCTGAAAGCGACACTGCCACGCCTGTACGTCGTCCGGGAACTCCTGCTGGCAAAAGCGCAGCAACAGCGACTGAATGCTACCGATATTTATCACATCATTATTCGACGGGGCGAACAAATCAGCTTGGCGGCCGTCTATCGAGTACTTCAACAACTGGAAAAATCGAAGCTCGTCGTACGCTATCAATTTCATCAAGGCTCACTCCTATATCAGCTCTCAACGAGCGCTCATCACAACCACATGATTTGTGAAACGTCCGGCGAAGTCATTGAATTCGAGAGCCAGATACTGGAGCAACTGCAAAAGGAACTGGCCGCAAAATTAGGGTTTGATATCGTCTACAGCCAGCGCATTGTCTACATCCGAAAACGCCCCACTTAAACCACGTCAGCTGCCACTATGGACAATCGCCACAAACACAAATAAGAATACTTTGCATTTAATAGGCGCGACGATTACTATCCAACGGTAAGATCGCAGTTGAGACAGGCACATGACTGGTCCCGCCAAAAGCAACCCGCTGGAAGATATGTACAGTGAGCACCAAAGCTGGCTATGCAGTTGGTTGCAGCGTAAAACTGGCTGCAGTTTTCAAGCAGCGGATCTGGCGCAGGACACCTTCTTACGGATTCTAAGCTCGCCAAAGTATCGTCACGAAATTGATCAGATTCGCGAACCTCGTCATTTTCTTTCGACCATCGCGCGCCGACTGTGGATTGACTTTGTACGCCGGGACAGATTGGAAAAAGCCTGGCTGGAGGCGTTGCAACTCGAACCGGAACCCTTATCCATTTCGTCTGAGGAGCAAACGATCATTCTCGAAACCCTTATGCAGCTGGATAAGATGCTGGAAGGTCTGGGTGAAAAGGTACGACAAACGTTTTTAATGTCGCATTTGGAAGGGCTTCGCTACGGAGAGATTGCCCAGCGCTTACAAGTCTCAACAAGCTCCGTTAAAAAATACATGGCAAAAGCAACAGAACAATGCCTGCTGCTCATGCTCGACGATGATCTGAACAAACACACCAATGAGCGTCTCTAGCCCCATCAAAAAAGATATTCTACGTTCTGCAGCTCAGTGGTACGCATTATTACAATCTGAAGATGTCTCGGAACAACAGCGGCGAGAACACCAACACTGGCTACAATCATCTCCCGAGCACCGCAACGCCTGGCAACAGGTTGAGCGACTGCGACAACAACTCCTGTCTGTTCCGGGCAAAACATCAATCAACACCCTGCGGATAAAACAACAGCACGGCAAGCATAGACGCACTGTTCTGCGTAGTTTTGCGCTGCTTGCAACGGGCGGAGCAATTGGTGTGCTAGGCAAACAGCACATTCCCATGGAGCGCTGGCTGGCACACTACAAAACCGCAAAAGGCGAACATCGTGAATTCCAATTAACCGACGGAACACGCGTGGTTATGAACACCGCAACCGCCCTCAATCTGCTCGATACTGCCAGTGGTCGCGCTCTTCACCTTTACGACGGAGAAATCTACGTAAAAACTGGAGCGTCGAAAAATCCATTGAAACCTCTGGAAATCCATACTGAGCAAGGGCGTATCACGCCACTGGGTACGGAATTTACCGTCAGGGTGTTCGCGTCTTATACCGAAGTGGTTGTTTTGCAAGATGCCGTCGACATGAAACCTTCTGGGCGACAGGACATATCACAGCGCCTGGAAGCCGGTAACCGTGCTCGCATGACCAAAGATCACATTCAAGTGTCCACCGCACCGGCCCATCAAAGTACCTGGGTCAAGGGGCTGTTGGTCGCCATCGACTGGCCACTGCAACAACTCATCAACGAAATCAGTCGTTACCGAACAGGCATATTACGCCTGGATTCAGACATTGCCCATCTGCAGATTTCGGGCACATTCCCAATTCATGATACAAACCGGGCACTGCAGGCGATTGCCAATGCGCTTCCCGTCACCATCACCAAACTCACCGATTATTGGGTATCCATTACGCCCGAAAAAAAATAATTGTTAGCTGCAATTGTCCTTTTTGAAATCTCGTTCGACCCAAAGGTATATCGACCACACAGAACGAGAGACAGACATGGCAGTAGATGTTGCAAAAAAATCACAATCCGACGCACCGACACAGGCAATTCCCAAACGCTATGGCCCACGTCTGAAGCATTCCTCGTCGCTACCTGCCATTGCAAGCATTCTGCTTCTCAACCCGCTCTTACTCGCACCTCTCTCAGTGCATGCCCAGGAACAAAGACCGAGCGAGGTATCGCAGCCCAGAGCGTCGGCGCAGAACTATGATATTCAAAGCGGACCCTTGGGGAGTGTGCTCAGCGAATTTGCCAGTGTATCGGGTATCGTGTTGTCGTTTCCCTCTACGCTAACCGCAGACATACACAGCGGAGGACTACAGGGACAATTTACCATTGAAGAAGCCTTTGCCTATTTGCTCTCCGGTACCGGACTTGAGGTCAGCCAGAGGGGGGCTGCCGACTATGTCATTGGCAAAGAATTAGATTCGGAGGCAACCTTGTTGAGCACGATTGTCATCGAAGGGGAATCCGATGCATCCGCGGGCTATCTGGCAAACGCGTCGGCTACAGGATCAAAGCTTAATATCGCGCTTGTCGAAACCCCACGCAGCATTAGCGTTATCACCGAAGATCAGCTGCACGATCGCCAGGTACAAACCATAGAGCAAGCTGTCGCTTACACCGCAGGTGTGCGAATAGATGGTGCAGGACTCGATCCCAGATTTGATACCGTCAACATTCGTGGCTTTACGACGGTATATAACGGCGACTTCCTCGATGGCTTACGCCAACCCAACAGCGGCTGGCTGTCTTACTATTCAACTCTGCCTTACAACTTGGAGCGCATTGACGTCGTAAAAGGTCCGGACTCCGTGTTGTACGGTCAGTTATCACCCGGCGGACTTATCAATCGTGTCAGTAAACGCCCCAACGCGAGCGCGCCTCAAGAAGTGCAATTCCAAATGGGAAGTCACGATCATCTGCAGGGACAATTTGATGTCGGCGCCAGATTGGGAGCAAACGTGCAAGGCAGATTAGTGGGTTTACTCAGGGATGCTCAAACAGACATCGAACAAGTCGATGATGACGCAGCAATGTTGGCGCCCACACTAAAATGGAACATCAGCGAAAAAACCGACATTACCTTTATTGGCCAGTATCAAGACCGCTTAACCGCAGCCTCACCCCGCCCTTATCAAGACGGCGAGACACTGACACGTTTTTGGGCTGGTGACGAAGACTTTGACAAGCTGGACCAACAGCAGTGGGCACTGGGTTACGAACTGAATCACGCGTTTAGTGAACAGCTGACCCTGCAACAAAATGTTCGCTATGGGCAAGTCGATACCATTAATCAATACCTTTCCGTCACAGGAAGAACAGACAATATCTTAGAGCGTTCCAGTATCGGACTCTATGAAGATATGGATACCCTCAGCACAGATACTCGACTTATCAGCAAGCTGTCCCACGGTCCCGTAGACCACCAACTTCTGTTTGGTTACGACTATGCGAAACTGGAACATCAAGTCGAATATATTGCTGGAAGCGCCCCGTCTATCGATATGACCAATCCAGACTACCACCAGTATGTTCCCAAACCCGAAGGCGCTGTGTATTCAGACGATAATGGTAGAACGTCACGCCAGGGTATCTATGCTCAAGACCATATCAAGGTAAATAATTGGACCGTGATGACGGGGGTTCGCCGCGATTGGGCTGACGACAAAACCTTAAGTCACATCACGGGAAATACCACTAGGCGCAAAGATCAAAAAACCACGTGGCAACTGGGAGCGCTTTACCTGTTTCGTCCGGGGCTCTCATCGTATTTCAGCTTCGCTCAATCCTTTGTTCCCCAAACCGGGCAAAGTTTCGATGGCAGCGACTTTGATCCCACAGAAGGCGAACAGTATGAGATAGGAGCAAAGTATCAGCCCGAGCAGATGAACGCGATGTTCACAACAGCGGTTTACCAGATCACAGAATCAAACCGTTTAACCAGCGATCCTCTCAACTCCGGCTTTCAGGTGGAATCCGGCGAAGTTAGAACCCGCGGCGTAGAATTCGAAGCCGTAGGCAGTCTTAATGAACAATTGCAAATGACCGCCAGCTATAATTACAACGCCGCCATCATTACCCACGACAATGACGGCTATCAAGACAACGATCTCGCACTCACACCCCGACATCTGGGATCGTTTAGATTTGATTATTCACTCGCCAGTTTTCGCGGGTTGAAGTTCGGTGGCGGCGTACGCTATACAGGCAGCGAGTATATCGATAATGCTAACAGCTACAAAAATGACGGCTACGCGCTTTATGATCTCGATGCTCATTACGATTTCGGCGGAGCATTGACTGGCGTCCGGCTCAGCCTCAACGCAGCCAACATCACTGACGAGGAGCATATATCCTGCCAAGGCAGCTATTGCTATCGAGGGCCGGGACGCAGTTTAATCGGTAGTGTGGCCTTTCAATGGTGATAGGTTAAATAGATAATGTAACGGAACACCGTCTAAAAAACGTTCTTGCACGGTAACAATAGCAATTGTTACCGTTTAACCCCAAGCTGCCGTCTCGGGTTGAACGATAATAACTACCGAGACGAAAAATCGTCGGCAACACGACGTCGATATTCAACTATCGTGATACACATCGATCGCAGTCAATCTGGTTTTCTTAAAAATTCACACTGGCGGAAAACGCGATGGTTCTTGGAATACCTAACGAGTAGCTGGTCGCCCAATAGCTTTTGTTCGTCAAATTTGAAACATTTAACCGAAACACCGTTGGCGTCCTGAAGGCGTTAGTTTCGTAACGTAACCCAGCATCAAAGATGGTGTAGTCGGACATCTCCTGTTGATTCGCCGAATCCTTATACATCTCTCCCGTATAATAAGCTCCCGCAGTAGCGGTGAGGCCCAGCATCGCCGGGACAGAATATTCTGCGTAAACTTTAGCGAGCTTTGACGCAATTCCCGTCGGCTTTTTTCCTTCGATGGTTGCGTCAGTCGCCTTCTCGACACTGAGATCCATCCAGGTACCACCCGTAATCAGCGTCAGATTGTCCGTCACTTTTCCCTTTAACGTGAGTTCAAATCCCTGATGTATTTGTAAGCCATCTTGATTGACCGTAAGTTTGCCATTGGCAGTGCGCTCGTTAAAGGAATTGGCTTTTTCCAGTCGGAATGCTGCCGCGGTGAGCATCAAGCGGTCAGAAATTCCGTAGCGGGATCCCAATTCATACTGCTTGCTCACATAGGGTGCAAGTATCTCGCCTGGGTTGTTGTATTCATCGGGATTATTGGCAACGGTTGTCCCCTCCTCCAAGCCTTCTATGTAACTGGCGTATGCCGTTAACGACGTCGTGGGTTTGTAGATAAGCGAGAGCGTAGGCGTCAGTTCTGACTCATCGTATGATGATTGCTGTACACCTGAGCTGTTGTAACTTTTAGATTCAATCGTTGAGTAATTAATCCCTAATAACGCACTCCAATGCTCGCCAAAAACAACATCATCTCCAACAACGACATTTGTTACGGTATCTTTGCTCGCAGTATAACGTCGCCCTTTGTCATCAAGCTGAAGATCATTGGCAATATAGTTTTCAATATCCAGAGCGGTATTGTAAATGGGCGAATTGCTCCCGGAGATTCGGTTGTTCTCGAATTGTTCCACTTCGAACACATCACCGGACAAACCAACCGTTAGCGTGTGTTGCACGCCTGCTGTCTCGAAACTGCTGTCCAAGTAAGCGTAGTAACCATTGGCGATATTATCGTAGGGAGCACTGTTAAAATTCCAACCGGATGCCCAGCCAGAATCTGCATAATAGACCGGATACATTCCCTGTTGCGTGTGCGTGTCTTTCTTATAGAGATACGCACTCCGAAAGGTAAACATCTCGTTTAAGGTATAGGTGAGGTTGATACCCGCTCGGTCAGTTTCCGTCTCTAGAAACGTCCAGTCAGGCGTATATGTATGATCGTTATCTTGGGGGGCGATCCAATAATCCAAGGCACTGTTGTTGCTATCGGCATAGGCGTAGAATCTTGAATCGATTTTATCCACGCGATAGAAGGTATAACCTGCTTCTACCTGCATTAGTAACTGATCAGTAATATTCCAATCGAGAGCACCACTGACCAGCTTTCGCTCTACGTTTTGGTCTTGCTTACCGGTTTCACCGTCCTGATACACGCCATTGAATCGATACGCAAAACGGCCTTCGTCATCGATTTTATTTCCCAGATCGATATGCCCAACCCATTGGTCGTCACCATAATTCGCAACCGTCACCTGAGTGAGAGGATCGTAAGTCGGCCGCTTTAAGACATAATTGGTCGTCCCACCAACCTTACCGGCACCAAACATAAATCCGGTAGGACCACTGACCACCTCTACTTGTTCCAGTTCTTCCATGCTAATGCCAATCGACGTCGATGACAGCTTGATGCCATCGACCACACCGGACTGGGTATGTATGCCGCGGATAACCGCATAGGGTGTTGCATAGACTGTAGTCGGCGCAGAGTTTTGCACGACGGGGTTCATTTTATAGATTTGATCCATGTCTCCGGCGATAGCATTTTCGATCAAATCTTTGGACGTGACACTGATAGAGTAAGGCGTGTCCTGTAGCTCTCTTGCGCCCCAAGGCCCAACGCCGGAGCTGTCACTAACCACATAGCCCTGAGCGGCTGAACCCGTCGAGCCTTCGACATCCGCGCTAACTTTAAGCGGCGGCAGCGTATCGATATCATTACCCAGTAGACGATAACTGCCGTCTGATTCCTGACTGACGTCGAGTCCTGATCCAACAAGCAATTGCCTCAAGCCCTCATCAACGGTATAGCTTCCCTGCAGCCCCTGTGTTGTCAGACCTTCGGTGAGACTGGCGTTAAAATAAATCGTTACGCCGGTCTCCACGGCGAATGCGTTAATCGCCGCACCCAACTCGCCAGCAGATATATCGACGACGACAGGATCGGTTTCCGCCAGAACAGAAGAAGATGTCGCCAACAACGCAACCACGATGACGCCCACAGCAAAACGCTGGGTTACCGCTTTCGCGAGGGTTGATTTGGAATACGGTGGCAACGGCAGATTGCTTACACTGGGCGCTGGGTTCATGGTGCATCCTATTAATTTACGGCGAAGAGATATTAATTAGGTCGCACAACACAGCAAAAAGGTACCGAGCTAACGTAAATTATGTTTGCGATTCAATACTCACCCAGTATCGAGTAAAACGGCGAACGGTAACCGGAAAGGATTTTTCCAATGCTTGTAACGCCTGCTCAGTGTTATCCAGGCGAAACACGCCGCTGATCCGGAATCGGGCGAGCGCCGGATCACAGCGAATAACACCGTTGCGATATCGGCTAATTTCGGCGACGAAGATATCCAGTGGCATCGCATTTACCGCGAGGGTTAAGCGAGTCCAGGCATCACCATTCTCACGCACCGGCTTGGTAAAAATGCCGGCCGCCCCGAAATCAGCCGCCTGTCCGGCGTCCAGAATCTGCGGCTCACCACCCTTAGCCGTTATGGCGACCTGATGCTCAAAAACCTGTACATCAACGCGGTCCTCGAGTTCCCTTACTGAAAACCGTGTCCCCAGCGCTTCGACAGTTCCCTGTCGGGTGACAATAATAAACGGTCGACTCAAGGTATCTTTAGCGGTTTCGACCAAAATTTCGCCCCGGCGTAAATGCACACGTCGCGCCGTCAGGGAATAGTCAACGTCCACACTGGAAGCGGTGTTTAGAATCAATGTCGAACCATCGGCCAATTGAATCGGTTTGACCTCTCCTCGGCGGGTATACACATCAGCCAGCCACGCCTCCTGCAATTTATGCTGATAACCCAACCAGCCCGCAGTGCCGACACCGGCAAACAGCAACATCCCGCGGAGTAAGTTTCGTCGCTCGCGATCGACTTGACGATCGGCATAGTCGACAGCATCCACCGCCAGATTCGCCGAGGGGTGGTTGCGCGTTGCTAACAGTTGCTGGCGGAGAGTTTCCACACGATGCCAGGCCCAACGATGGGCAGGGTCCGCCGCCAACCATTGCTCCAAAAGTACATGATCCGCTTGGCTGGCATCCTCTGCACAGAGTCGGGCATACCATTCAGCCGCCGCTTTGAGCGCACGACTTTCTTCCATGGTTGATTGCATAACCTCCACCAGAACAATGGTTAAAGATCGTGATGCAACGCAAACACCAAGCAGTGCTCAGTCGCCTTTGCCATATATTTTTTAACAGAACTGACGGAAACGTCTAAGCGCACGGCGATTTCCCGGTAGGTTAGCCCTTGAATCTGCGACAACAAAAAAGCCCGTCTCACATTGGAACCCAAGCCGCACAGCATGGCATCCAGAGATTGCAGAAGATTGATCACCGAGACTCGCTCTTCCGGAGAAATGTCCTGGGGCTCTGGCAGCGCCGATATCGCTTCAAGATACGCCGCTTCAATCGCGCGCCGACGGATGTTGTCGACCATAACGCGATTGGCGATGGTCGCGAGATAACTGCGCGGCTCGCGAATCGATTGTACTGTCGCGATAACATTTTCAGCGGACAGAACTCTGAGGAAAACGTCTTGGGTCAAGTCCGCGGCCCGATGGCAGCAGCCTAACTTTCGGTAGAGCCTGGCCAAAAGCCAGCTGTGATGGTCGCGGTATAAGTCAGTGAAATCGGTATGAGGTACTGTATCCACGCCAGTCACGTCGAACTCCTTGGGTGGGACAAAGGTAGAGCTCCAAAGCCCATAAGAATGAGAATATTTCTCATCTTATCGAATGCCGACGCAATTAAAAAGATATTGCCGCCATAAAGCGCCAGTTTTCGGTAACTGCAGCCCTTCTTTATCGGCGTTTCAGTTTGTGAAGTGCCAGTGGCGGCCAGAGGTAAGCTAGGAGTGAGCCAATGAGATGAGAGATGCACAAAGGATGACGGGATGATCTGCGCCAACAGGCCTGGCAGACCCGCAAGCGAATAAACGGGAGAAGCCCTCCCGGCTTTTATAGGCTCCGCTCGGTTTTACGATTCTAGCTCTTGATCAATTGGAATGGACTGAAACAACGCATACAGATAATCACTTTCCATACGCTTGCACTCCCCCTCGAGCTGCTCGACAAGCATACGGACCTGCGGCAGGGTAAGTTGTAGCTGCATACGTTCCATGACCAAAGGTTGCCCAAGAGGTTGGTCCTCAACGATGGGCATGTCGACAATGGTTTGGTAATCCGCCGGCGTTGGCAAAGGATTAAGCCGATAACCAGCCCCCATGGTGGCATCTCCACACGCGAGAAAACGCTTTTCTTTCATCTGCTCTACCTCTACCTGTTTCGGGCTAGCCACGCGCGCAACACAGTACGGACCCGCCCAATGTCAAAGATCCACTGTAATGAGAGGTCAGTTTTTAAACAATACGGCAAATGTCGGTTTTTTGACACGCAGGCAGGCTACCACTCGACGATTCAACCAGAAAACGGGAAAACAGCAAACACCTTTGGCATTAGCGCCTGACTTCTGGCAGAGCGAAGCGAAAACGCCGACCGAAATCTCTGAGAAACAATAGGCTAGGCGTATAGAAGCGAGAGAGGGTTTGGCAAGAGCTGGCAGTTCGGTATGGCATTTGCCCTAAACGACGAGCCAAGAACCGACGTAATTTACAGGAATTAAAAGAAGAAATTGGCGGAGAGGGAGTCCGCCCAAATAGAGTCTCCAGAAATCCATATAGATCTTTATATACACCATATTTCAACTACTTATGGTCTATCCGAATCTACTAAAATCTAAATAAATTGGGGGACCAACTGGGGGACCAGACTTCCCATTTAACCTGTAGATTTACCGACGCAACGCATGGCAATACACCGGCTCAATGCCGCCACCCTGAAGAAGCTCAGACCTGGTAAATATGAAGATGGCGGCGGATTACGTTTTGTGGTCTCGAAGAGACTGGCAAGAAAATGGGTGTATCGTTTTACCGTGGCCGGAAAGCGAAGAGAGATGGGGCTGGGGAGCTATCCTGCAGTTACTCTCGCAGAAGCCCGGAGGAAGGCTATAGAGTACCGGAAACAGGTCAGCGAAGACCGCAACCCAATCCAGGAAAGGCGGCAGGAAGCCGTGCGGATCCCAACCTTCACGGGCTGCGCTGCTCGATATATCCGCGCCCACCGACGAGGATGGCGCAACAGGAAGCATGCCAAGCAGTGGGTAAGCACCCTCAAAACCTACGCGAGACCCATCGTTGGCAAAAAGACCGTGGACAACATAACAACCGAAGATGTTTTAAAGATCCTTAACCCCATCTGGAATGACAAAACCGAGACTGCCAAGCGGGTGCAGGGCCGCATGGAAAACATCATCGATTTTGCGACCGCCCACGGGTATCGCGAAACAGCCAATCCTGCCCGGTGGCGCGGGCACCTGGACAAGCTATTACCAAAGCCCTCCCGGGTTGCTCGGGTGCAACACCACCCGGCCATGCCCTACGAGCAGGTTCCGGCCCTCATCCATAAGCTCAGAGAATCCGATAGTATTTCTGCCCTCGCGCTGCAGCTTCTTATCCTGACTGCGACACGCACCAGTGAAGTGCTAAAAGCACAGTGGGTGGAGATTGACCTGGAGGAGACGGTCTGGATCATCCCACCCGAGCGCATGAAATCTGGGCGAGAGCATCGCGTCCCCCTATCTGCTGCGGCTGTGAGCATACTGGGAGAGCTACCCCGGATTGCCGGCACCCCCTTTCTGTTCCCTGGGACAAAGCTGGGGAAACCTCTATCCAACATGGCCCTGCTGCAGCTGATGCGACGGATGGGCTACGGGGGTGAGGGAGATCTCGGTGATTACGTGCCACACGGCTTCCGCAGCAGCTTCCGTGACTGGTCTGGCGAAATCTCCAGTTATCCGCGTGATGTTGCCGAAATGGCCCTCGCTCACGTCATCGAAAATAAGGTGGAGGCCGCCTACCGGCGTGGAGACCTTTTTGCCAAGAGGCGGCAGATGATGGATGACTGGGCCGGTTATTTGGTCGGTCACAGCACCAATTTGTAGAGCCACTGCGGTTCGATGGTTTGCCAGGGAGTCGAACCGCTGCACTGACTTTCATCTCATGCTGTGGGTTTCTCTTGTATAGCGCCATATTCGGTATAAGAACCCTAAATTGCCTAATTTTAAGCATCGCCGACTTTCGCCGGTCACATTAATCACAGATTTCAACTATTTCAAAAGATGGCTTGAATGCCATCGACAACGCTCCGCCTTTAGTCCCCTATAGATCGGGTCTGCCTATTCAACTGCTCCAATAAATATTTTTAATATTTACAGACAGATACCAACCCCCTTGGCGGAATTTGCATCGCCTCAATAGTTTACAATGCAAGAATCGCGTTTTCATTCGATGTGCCCAGTATATGTACCCCAAACGTATTGCCCTGCGAACCAAGAGTATAGACTTCTGCCTTTCGTGGTAAGGTGTAAAAGCGAACATCATCTGCGACCGGATTAATTAAATTGGCAATTTCCTGCAGTATGGTTTGGATATCTATGACTGCGCAATACGCAAGAAATACAGAATTCTGGACTGGCATCGCCCGAGCCTTCAGGTAGCGATGAACCTTTTGCAGGCGTTTTCGATCAGCAATATCATAGCTGATTATATGCAGGCGCAAGTCTGTTTTACTCATCAATCAAGCTCACAGATCCAGAGTTCAAATCGCATCAGTAATCGCTGAGTCTGAAACTCTATAAACTCCTTTTCTCGGGCAAACCAAGTGACCACGTCACGGTGTTGCAGAGAAGTCTTTCGGTGTCTTCGCAACCATTTATCACGAACAATTAAAAGTAAACAAAACAATGTATTGGATAGATCTGCAGCCAGATCGATAGGCTCGATCAAAAGTAACGGGCTATTTTCCCAGACTCCACGCTCATGTAATTTCTGCGTCATGTACCCGTAGAGTTCACTTTTTAGCCACCGTAAGGAGGACTCGAGGTGTTTAGTATTAAAATCCTTTGATAATAAATCAGCGCTGGCGCCGGGCAACTTGTACAATGCTTCTAAATCCGAATACCTTAAACCTAAACGTCGAGCTGCGTCTCGGCGGTTTTGAAAATTCAGAGCATAGCACCACTGATCATATTCAGTTTTCCAATCAGGCCTCTGAATTAGCCTACAAAGCAGTAGCGCCAGATCTGTCTGTTTCGCCATACAGCCCACCATTCTGTACAGCGGTCTGCCGTCGCGCTTCACAAAATGAATCGTAATACCCTCTTCCGCGCAGGCCTTTAGAGCTTCTCCTCCCCAAGTCACCGGTCCACTGACCTGAATACGTTCAATTCTTCGCAGAGGGAAAACCCTCTCAGTTTTATCAATCCCGGAAACCGTAAGGGCAGGCCATTTGACTGCAATTTCCAATGGTTTACTTGCATACAAGTACAAGGGCTCCCTCATCGTCAGAATGTTTGCCAATGTTTTGCGATTACAGCAACTACCTTGCGTGCACTTTTACGCATTCGATGAGCGTGTGCTTCGTACTCCGGATAAAAAATCGCTCTGCCTTCCTTACTAAGCAGGCAAGCTTCCCCGTCAATATTAAAATGGTGCTTTCGAAGCGTTTTATCCGCCAACAGTCGCCAAACCAAATGATCAATATGAGTGCGATACAGCTCAGCCAGATCGCAAGCCAGAGATGGCCTGCCGTGCATCGGTTCGTGGTACATTCCCAACCACGGATCGAGGCCGATAGAGTTGATGCTCTTTACCAGCTCTCCATTCAGAAGCGTATAGCCCAGCGATAGCAGAGCATTTACAGGATCCCTGGGTGGTCGCCGGTTACGGCCGCGGAAACCGTATTCTTTCGGGATAATCTGCGCAAAAGCGCGGAAATAACTCCTGGCTGCCGCACCCTCTATCCCTCGCAGAGATTCCAGGATAAATTCTTCTCCAGCTGTCAACCGACTTTCCATCGTTTCCAGCTGCTGTATTCCTGAAGTCAAAGATTGACGCCTATCCGGCCGGCGTAAGACTGCTTGTTTTAAGAAGCGTTTTTGCCGAACAAGCTTATGGGCAAGCAACCTGTTGACCCAACGCTGTCTATAAGAAACATCATTGAAGCAACGAAACTGCCCGACTCTGCGAATAACATCGCCACCGCCCACTGATCCGATGAAAACCGAATGACGAGAATGGCGGCCTCCGGCAATACTGACCGCAATTCCGCTCTCCGACAACCTTGCCAACAAGCCAGTTTTGATATTGACACTACTGTTGCAGATAATCTGACTGATCATCCCGAGCGGTATCGTGCGCTGATATTGTCCATCCAGATACAGCGCCAGCGCCTTATTTTTCAACTCGAGAGCAAGGCCCCGTCGATCCAGATAAAGTGTTTTGTCCATCATTCCTCCTAACCAATGTAAAACAGATCATCGGCCGACAATGAAACTCCCCTGCCCAGCGCATAGCTGCTACACCGAGCATCGAGTCGAATTAACGCAAATTTGTCCTCGTCAGGGTCAATGACCTGCCGCAGTCGAGTCAATATTTCATCGAGCTCATTTGCAGTTAAAGGGCATTCGAATACTGACTTCTGATAGCCGAGCGCATAGTCGCGCAATATGACATGTGCCTGTCGCAATCGACGCGGATGTCGAATGTCGTAGGCAGCGAGATATAAAGTGCGACTTTTCATGAACAGAACTGTAGGCGGGTTTCGTTCTAAAAGCCGTTGCGGCAAGCTTGCAATAGAAATACATCTGCAAGCTTATAAAACTTTTCAAACGTCGATTATTCGAATGAGCATACCGACTCAATTGATTACGCTAAACATTATCCCCTGTGTTTCGGGTCTTCGGTTTTTACGACATCATCGCAATCAAATTCACCGGCATTTCTTAATCCCCTGTGTTTCGGGTCTTCGGTTTTTACCTCGCGAAAGTCCTCAATACGACATTGAAAGAGTCTTAATCCCCTGTGTTTCGGGTCTTCGGTTTTTACTTCGCACAACGGATCATAACGGTCAAGCGATGATTGGTCTTAATCCCCTGTGTTTCGGGTCTTCGGTTTTTACCCGCCACTGCTTCTTTAATCATCCTGAGCAAGAAGTCTTAATCCCCTGTGTTTCGGGTCTTCGGTTTTTACGCATCCAGACCTGATAGTGGCTTCTTTGTTCACCGTCTTAATCCCCTGTGTTTCGGGTCTTCGGTTTTTACGCAGACGGTGATCAAGATACGAGCACTCCGACTGAAGTCTTAATCCCCTGTGTTTCGGGTCTTCGGTTTTTACCAGCAATGGTTTCTCATTTGTTTCAACGTTTTTAGTCTTAATCCCCTGTGTTTCGGGTCTTCGGTTTTTACGCTGATCGTGAAATACTTGATCGTTTTAAAAATGTCTTAATCCCCTGTGTTTCGGGTCTTCGGTTTTTACCAACAAACCGGTGGTAAATGAACACTATTTACAAGGTCTTAATCCCCTGTGTTTCGGGTCTTCGGTTTTTACATTTTCACGACTGGAAAAGCGGAAGAAAAGCCGTGTCTTAATCCCCTGTGTTTCGGGTCTTCGGTTTTTACCAAGCAGATTGCAATAAAGGCCCATCTACTCTGCAGTCTTAATCCCCTGTGTTTCGGGTCTTCGGTTTTTACGGCCAATGGAGACGGTAAAACGACGAAGAGCGACGTCTTAATCCCCTGTGTTTCGGGTCTTCGGTTTTTACTAAGGGCTTGCACGGTATAGATGGTGAAAACGAGTCTTAATCCCCTGTGTTTCGGGTCTTCGGTTTTTACTGCTGTGGTCAATTTCCCCTTGATTTTCATAGAACTATAGAGGCCTTTGGCAAGATCTAGGCTTTCCAAAAAGTTTACTCTTTGCAACATCTCTAGAACTCGTTGTACATAGGTTTAATCGAGACTATATCAAACTCACCTAACCGCTCTAACTCAATAGCCATTGCTGCAATCTGGGACGAAGCCCCTGAAGTTCGCGAAACTGGAGTATGTCAATATTGAGATCCTGAGCCCTGCGTCTACTGGCTGAATTCAGTTCCTGATAACTGATCAACATGGGTTTAGCCTGTAATCCCCCCACGGCGTCCACCAGGCTATCGAGTTTGTAAAGAGCATCTGCAACGTGTAAATCTGAAAGCTTGCTGAAATTTCGTGACTTGCATTCGATAAGCCGCAGCCGGTTATTTGCTAATATCACCACGTCCAGTTCATTGCGGGAGCCTTTACCTGCCCATTCGATTTCCAGCCCCTGCGCGGTATCCTGGATAATTGATAATTCGGACTTTAAGCTGTTAACGCAGGCAAATACATATTGCTCAAGCCATCCTCCACAAGAAAAAAATCGAGATTCTTCATCAGTAAAGTGCAGCGCTTTTCCTACGGCAGTAACCATGCCAATCGCCGTTAAATGATCAACCAGTTCGGGAAAGGCACCGTACCCGAGGTGAGCGCTATCCAGCGGCTTTGAAATCAGAGCCGCCTCAGCGCTGCTGGCATACCAACTCAGTACGCTTAGTGCCGGCGCAAAAAAATCTATACGATCAATTAACAGCTGGGAAAACTCACGCCGGGCTGGGGCCACCTGTTCCCGGCACTTTCCAAGTACTCTGGCACCATGAGCATGTATCATATCGACAATACGAAGGGTTTCTGAAATTTCATAGGGAGGCTCACCGGTAGGCGATAGCCAGACCAATTGATCCAATTCCGGGTGTACGTAATAGATGGGTTGATTATACAACCGGAAGACTTCGTAACAGGCAATACTCATGGGTTTGGTGCCGCCTGTTGCATTGAGTGCAATACCCGGCGTTAAATCGCTAATATTTTCAGCTTCGAACAATTCAAGAATCCGCTCCTGGATGTGGGAAAAATCCCAGGCATTGTCTATTGTCCAGACCATGACAGAGATTCCGCGAGGGCGGTAAATTTCCATCAACCAATTTGCGCGCTGGTGCATATCCGGGCTAACCAGTAAAACGATCTGTTTCGGGCGACATGCCGGATCCAGCGCAGGGGTAAGATTGGGGGTGGGTTGGGCAGACACCAGCATGCAGTGAATATCATATCTGGCAGGTGTATTCATGAAGGGAAACTTTCCAGTAGTTTTTTATAAATGGCGCGATCCACTCGTTTTAACAATTTTTCACGGTCTTCGCTACTTATAAAGGCGCTGGCAAATGCCTGCTTATTGAGAGATAACACCTCCCACAGACTGAATGGTTTGTCTATCATCAGATTTGCTGCTAAAAACTCATCGCAGAGGGAGGTACGGCTGATACCGGGGTTGTCGGTATTGATACAGAGCGACACCCCCTGATCCCATAAGTCGCGCAAGGGGTAAGCGGGATAGTTCTGGCTCGCTGGATAACGTGGGTCCCGGAATCCCACGACCTCTCGATTGGAGGTCGGGCAGAGCTCCAGGCAAATGCCCCGGTCGCGAAAACGTCGCAATAGCTGCGGTTGTTCATGGAGAGTTAAACCATGGCCAATTCGGTCCGCGTGCAGATGATAGGCAGCGTGCCAGATCCTGTCCGCTGACTGTCCTTCGCCCGCGTGAATAGTGATGGGTAAGCACGCGCGGAAGGCCGGCAAAAACCACTCTGCCATCCGCTCCGGGTCCTGGCGCTCTTCTCCGGCGAGATCCAGTCCTACTACAAATCCCTCCCTCTGCGCGGATACTGCAAGGTCGACGGCCTGGCGAACCTGAGTCTCACTGCCGCGTCGATCTACAATAATGATAAATCTAAGTACGGGGGAATCGTCGTCATTTAGATGACGCCGAAATCTTGCTTTGCGGATCTCTGCGGAGAAAGCCTTGATAAAAGCCGCACCATCGCCGCCCAGATATTTCTGTGGACTACCTCGAAGTTCGACGTAGGCGAGATTCTCCTCCAGAGCTTGCTGCAAAACAGCCTCCGCGTAGGGGCCAACCGCTGCAGGGTGTTGAAGAATAGCCGATCCAGTCAGTTCACCAGGCCGTTCGTAAGCGGCAAATCCCCTTGGGTTTTCACGAGCAAGCCCCAGGCGCGGCTCCGTTGCTCCCCACAGCTGCTCGATCAATCTCTCATCGTCGATTTCACTAAAAAGTGCAGCCACACACAGGCTGCGAAGCATTGGCGATTGCTCGCCCATACTCTTGAGAAGATCCGGCCAAGCCCACTCCCAGCGGGAATCGTTGCTGAGCAGTGGCTGCACGCGGTCCAGCAATTTCCCCCGCTCCTGAAGTGGCGTTTCATCCCAGACGTAAGCTGCGACCCTGCGTTGAGATGGAAGATCCAGACACCCACCCAGATGCCGGTGCAGATCCGCTTGCGGTAGACTTGCGAGCCATTGCCGGTGTTCACTCGAGAACCGGGTCGACCTAAGCCGATTGATCAGTTCACTGGGTAGCCGGTAGAGTTGCCGCCAGTTTTCATGGTGCTCCCGGTCAATGATGGTTGCCAGATAGTTTCCGAGTAAAGACGCTCCTTCGCTCTCACGGCGATCCACTTCACTGAACAGACGCGAGCCACCAGCGACCGGAGCCCAACTACAAATATCGCCGCTTTCCGGTAATGGGATCGGGTAAGCACCCGTTCGCACCGGAGGAAAGTCACGAGTGTCAATATCCAGCAACTCTGCCCGATGCCCTGAACCGACGACCAGTGGAATCAACTGTGGAGTGCCCTCCGCGCTACACAACATATGCGTGGGAATCGGCGCTGCCAGTAAGCTTGGTTCGGGGTAGCGCAACGGCTCCGGTAGTTCGCCTGCATCGACAATATGTAATAGCCGATAGGCGCCAAACAGGCTGGCAGCCCGTTGCAGATCAGCACTCATCGTTTTTCGGCCACCGGCTAGGCTGAAATTCAGTTGGCCGCCAGCACAGCGCGCCCAGCCAAGTAGTGCCAGCCTGAAGATCAGCTCCCGAAACAGCTCGCACTCTGCCTGGCTGGCCAGCTGGTCGGTACCGGCTGCTGTCCAGATTCGCAAGGGTATGGGTTTGCCGGCAATTTCCCACCAGCGAGTGAGCGCTCGTATGCTGTTGTGCGTCTTACGACCTTCTGTAGTACACACCCAGATTTCATCCGGAGCCAATAGTCCATGTTGCGCACGCGTTTGTTTTAATTCACGTATCTGGGGGTGATTTTTGTAGAGAGACAGTTCAGATTCGAGAAATCCATAGGCTTCCGGGACAACCGCCCAGCTCACGCCCAGAGTTGAGAGCAATATATTCATTTGCAAAACCCATCAGTTGCCCCTTCGAATCTTCACGTCGAAGCGGGGGTGCTTTGGAAGCATTTAGTATGGCAAGCGCCAACAGCTATCCCTTGCGAACGCGTTCAATGATTTCTCGTTTTTTGTTCTCCTGTTTCGCACGTTTTTTCTTATCCGTGCCGGCCGGGTACCAACCGACCGACTCGTACACCTGTTGCATCAACTCAGCAAGTTTCGCGCGACTGGGATCAGTCGCTTCCCATGAAGCTGCGACGTCGGCGTAGGAGTTTAATAAACCGACCAGCAGTGCATACCGATCTTTAGGTACCGGGGCTACCAGATTCCCCAGTGCAGCAAGCTCGGAATCCAGCCGGAACAGGTGTTTGCCAGACTCGGACAGCGCATCGAATGCCGCCTGCTCTCTGGCTTTGCGCTCCGCTGCGGCGTCAGCTCGCGCCTGCGCAGCGGCTTTTTCTTCAGCTTCGTGCTGCCGTTCTGCAGCCTCTTCCCGCATTTGCGCTTCTTTTCGTGCATTGATCTCTGCAAGGCGCTCAGCCTGAGCCTGTTCTCGCGTCTGACGCCACTGCAAAATCTCATCATTCTTCAACGCCAGCGGCCAGTCCTCCAGTGACTCATCCTTCTTAAATACTTCAACGAGCAACCAGCCAAAGGGTAGCAAGTCACGTTGAGAGGTCAGCTCAGACCCGGCCAGCCAAAATGTTGTCGCATAATCTTTATACTCATGCGTATGTCGTCCTGTCTTTATCTTTATGCAACGTAAGCCATTCAAGGTGACGGATTCGGCTCCACTATGGCGACCCACCCGAAGCAAAAACAGACGGTTGTCTGCCAGCTTTGCCCTAACCCACGGCAGACTGAGCAATTGATTAACCTGCTGGCCCCAGTCGGGATCCATATAACCCAGACTCTGCAACTGCTTCATCTCCTGCTGCAGTCGCTGCCCGTAAAACTGGTTACAGGCGGAAGCAATTTCCGCTAAGTTAAATTGCATAGCGGGATATTTTTCAGGATTTCCGCAATTGATATTTTCTAACTCAAGCTGGCCGGCGAAGGCGCGGGGCAAAAACCCAGGTACGCATTCCAGCATTTGCGGAATTCCTTTCTGCTCCGCCTTAGCGTCTCTGAGCCGCTCGCCTTCTTTTCTGTCAGACTTTTTAGTGCGATTCAGAGCAAAGTAGATAGCCGTCGAGGCCGGTATCCCGTCCCGAGTATTGGCATCACTCAACTTAACCAGTCGCAAAGGATCCGTTGCGAAGCTACCTTGCAGCAAGCGTTCCTGCAGCTTTTGATTTGCCCTTCGATCGCGCTTAAGGTCCGAATCCAGAGATTCACCATTGTTGAGTCTATCCAGCAAGGCTGTTCGAATAGCTCCTTTCAATCCGCTACCGGGTAAAATCGGGCGTTGCGATGGAGGGTTCCACGCACACCGCTCAATCTGCAGTTTATTCTGGACATAACGACCACCCGCTTCGCGCTGACTGACCTGCCCAACACGGCTTTGATAGTATTTTTCTACCGAGTCTCTGACATAAATAAGATGTTCCGCACCATCTTTAAACCGGGATCGATTGTCATAGAAGAACTGCTGTATCAGCCGCAACATCCGCTCATCGGCGCGTCCATCAAGAAGCTTCAACAACTTAGCGCGTTCTATTTCGGGCAAAGCCCTCATTGCAACCATCGAGTTAAAATGATAAAGAGTTTCATCCTCTATCACATAGTTGGTTGGGTCATAGTCGGCAGCAGTACCCATATGAACCGGTGACAGGGGTGTAATAGCCAGCTTCCAAAGTGCGGTTGTCATTTTTCATCCCCTTGTGACTGCCCGAAATTAACAAGCTTTTCGGGGAGCTGAATGCCAACCCCCGGCGCATAACCCTGATGAACGGTTTCTGGTAATGCCTTTGATAAACGGCCTCGGCCGCCAAGCCCTTGCCCAACAAAATACTGCGCTTTCGGGAAATCCCCGTAGAACACTGCACCCGTGTCGGCAAGCAGTAATGGGTTTTTAAAAGGCTTGCCGGTGAAAACGGCGCGATCCCCATGACGACCAAAACGTGTGAAAGGTTCGTAGAAGCTACTGGCTGCGCAATATCCCATCCCCTGAGGAGCACTGGGTGCTAGCGTCATTTTGGCGTTTGCACCTGCCTGACTCGGTAGCTCTTTATTTTCCAATGCAACGACCGCAAACTTACCGAGACCGATACTCGCGTCTCTACCGAACCCAATTTGCCCAATATCAGTGATCAGTTGTTGTAAAAGATCTGCAGATAAACGCTCAGTAGCGATAAGTATCCAGAGCTCCAGTGGTTGTCCAACGGGATACCAGTATTGTGGGAGGGAAAAGGGTGCAAAATCACTTCCTTGTGTGGTATTGAATAAACGGTCGATGCTGTTGTGCGGTTGCAGATGGGAAATTACCAGGGAGTTGCCAGATGGATCCTTTTCTGTAATAACCTCCTGATCCGCGCGGCAATACGTTAACCAATCTCCAAAGCATTGTTCTATTTCCGCGATAGGCATCCACCGCCTCTTTTTTAACTGTTTGGGATCTGATTCTGCCTCTTGATTAAAACAATGAATCGGTAGTGACGGGCGAGGGACAAACCCCAAGGGGAAAGCATCTGAACATATCAGAAACGGGGAGCCCTCGGTGTAGCCCTCCAGGCAATGTGACAAAGCATCCACACCCTCGCGATTAGCCAGCGCCCAACATAGTTGACCAAAGAAGGTGTCGCCTTTGAGGCTTGTTCCGAAGGCTGATTCCGGCCGGATCGTCAGACAATAGGAGTTCATAGCCATCTCATTCAAAATCAAACTGTCAGCTCAGAAAGCCGTTCCATTAGCGACTCTCCGGCGTACTCCAGCCCCTCGAACTTCAGCTTGCCATAACCTCTGGACCCGGAGCCACCGATGCCGCTCAATTCGAGTAGGCGAAGCCCTATCAGGACATCTTCAATTAAATCCTCTTCATCGTGAACACGGATCGACAGCCGAAAATCGAAGATCGCGCCTGCAGGCACACGCTCCGTATTCCGGGGATTTTCTGCGACGCCTTTGATTCGATCGATCGAGTTCTCCATTTTGATTTCCGTAAGAAGCTCATTCCGACTTTTCATTGATTCGACCCAGGCAGTGTCAAGCTCGCAGTCCCAGAAGGAGAGTCGCGACGGACCGATGCGGGAAACCAAATTTTGGTCAAGCCCAGCCCCTTCCGGTGCCCCCCCGAAAAGCTTTAGGATAGTTTCAGCCTGGGAAAGACTTTCCTGTTCAAGTTCAGTAAGGTGCTTGAAGCTCACCGGCGCACCTTTCGTAACGCCGACCACCCCAGCCCGCCACTCCATCAGACTGCGCATTTTTCCCTTTAAACTGGAACCCGGTACGTAGGGCTGTTGCGTGACAGGATTCTTGATCACGGGATTATCTGTACCACCAATATGCATCTCCGTGTTACCCGCTCCGATATGAAGTCCGGATACCAGTTCAATTTTTCCGGTGACTTGATGTATATGATTGAGTTTCATAGCTGATCCTAACCCTGTTAGCCTTTTGGATTGTGCAGCTTGTAAAAGCCAATAAAGGCTTCAAAAAAAAGTTTAAAATTATGCAAGCTTTTACCGTCAGTCACTTGATCCAGACATCGCGAAATAAAAAGGACAAAGTTATCGTCAACGTTTTTTCGTCCCTGCGCATAGGCGGCTTTTGCCTTGATCATGCGTATGAATGGCAAGCACTCCGCGAATGATTCCGGGGACTGGCGGATCTTTTCATCCCACATTACGACTTCATTGTAAAACTGCCGGACCTGACTGGGTTTATTGCCATTAGTATTTGCGCCGATGACCTTCGCCACCTGCTCCGCTATGGTATCGAACAAATCCGGGTTGAGGGGTTCTCCGGGAGCTGCTGCTAAAACGATGGGTCTGACATCCAGCTCCTCGCGATCACCTTTTCTCCCACCATCTCGGGACGAATTTTCTCTATTCATGTTTTTAATTCTCTCTAGTTTCTGTATTGATAAAGAAGCGTATACAGTGCGACCCGGAATGATCCTCCATGACGTCGAATTGCATCACCGAGTAAACTGCCCAGCTGCATCTGGTAATGCGCATAGCGCTCAGCCGGTATATCCCTGTTTTTCTCCAGCATACGGCGGGTTCTGTAGGCAAAACGGGAATTCCAAAGCGCACTCTCTACCTGCCAATGGTTGTTTTTCAAATCCTCCGACATATCGGCCAGGTGCTGAAGTCCGTATAGATAGCTGGTACTGAGATTCAGATCTTCTTTTACGGCCATCATTTCGGCAGCCAGCTGCAAAAGTTCTTCAAATTCCGACCATCCCAGAGTGAAACCAAAACAGTTGACGCCATCCTTAACAATTTCCCCCTGAAGTTGCCGACTTTTGGCAGCGTCCAGACTTCGCTCTGCATACTCTCCCAATTGGCGAATCGGAAAGCCCGGGCGTGTCATCGAGAGCCCCGCGGATAAATGAATCTCCGGATTGCCCGCCACATAGTGACCGAATTTTAGGCGCAGCTCACCGGCAAGCTTTAAAGTACTGTGCCAGGGTCCGATGAGGAAAAAGTCATCCCCTCCGGCAAAAACGGTATAAGTGCTGGGGTAGTTTTTTTGACAATAAGAAGGTAACCAGATTGAAAAAAATGCGTTCATCTGGCGGGAGAGCGCAGCGAGCTTGGCAAAACTCGGGCTCTCCATCCCACTTTGAAAAATTCGGCCCAGGTTATCTACATCCCCTTTTAGAGTGACAAGGGCTTCCACCCCTTGAAAACTCTCTGAATGCTCTGTTACAGGCTTGCGATCATCACAGGCAATCATCTCCAACGTCTTAAACCCTTTTGGGTCCGTACTAATAGCGTCAGGTGTAAGCTGGTCATAGCGAGAGGCTTCCCATTCGTTCAGAATGCCAACTTTCGGAACATAGCCGTTGATAAAACGGCGCGCATAACCGGCAAATACTGCCTCATCTGCCAATAGAGGAATGGAATAATCCCAGGCTCTGCGTAGCGTGCCGTCGCGAGCGACAGTGCTGAACTGACCACTGGCCTCCTCATTGCCGGTGAATTGGATGTAGTAGTCAAACAGGGGTATCCGCAAGCTATTATGTTTGAGCGTTTCGGAGCTGATCAGCAGCCGCTGGCGGGATGCCAAATAGGATCCAATGGCGATCTGATCTGCAGCCAGATCACTGACCTGGGCGCCCTCCATAGCCCGTTTTGCGGGAGAGACCCCATCGATGGAGCAGACGCCTCGATCCCATTCGAATGAGTCCAGAAAGTCATCGAATATCGCCGGAGGCGCATCGTCTCCACAGAGATCAAACCGTCTGGACTTGGCGAAATGCAGCGACTCAAACAGCTTTTTGGTCAGCCCCGCAAAAGGGCTTTGCTCGTCGTCACGCCCGCGAAGAAAGTCATTACAGGCGGCGGGTATCCAGGCGATGCCGAGACCTGCCTGCCCATAAGTATGTTGCAGGAACCACTGATCAAATACGGTGCGAAGATCCTGCAGCGCAGCGATAACTTCCGGTGTATTCGGCGCCACGATCAAAAATTTGCCGGCGGCATTCCAGATCTGACTAGTGGGCGGTAAGCTAAGCGCCTCGAGGATTCTAAGCCCCGCACATTCGGTCAGCAGAGACACGTAAAAAGAGCGGCCTCGCAGTAACTTGGCGGCTTTCTTCTGGCTCTCACCGCCGGCAGCAAACAGAAAATTCTGAATACCAAACAGATCGCCCTGAACCAGCAACAATTTCTGCTCGTCCCAATCGGGCCTGTGAAATTGACTCAATTGCGCTCTGACCGACGCCAGATCATGATTAAGATCGTGATGATAGCGCCAGATGGCCGTGGCCAGAGCGGCTGTGGTTTTACTGTGATCGTACAAAGAAACTTCCGGGCGGATATTAAACGCAGTGGCTGCCGGAATAGCATGCGTGAAACTCGCCCAGGCAGAGTCAAAATGATCCAGCCATAACGACCAGTTCCGACGATGCGCGTCCGGGATCTGCGCCAAGGACTTCTGGAACACCTCCCACAAGCGCAAATACTCCGCACTGGCCTTATGCTTATCGTCACTCTCGCAGACCGAAGCCGCGACGGGAAAGATGGAGACCGGCGACAAAGGAGCAAGCGGATATCGCCAGTTCAGCTTCTCCCGCCGGTGTTCGTTAGTGGTTTCCAGGCGGATCTGTTCAAATAACGTAAATTGGCGTGCGGTAATGTGGTTTTTACCAGCTCGAGTGGTTTCACTCTTTGATTCTTCCGGATTATTGTATTTTTCAAATTCCTCGCGTTCGAAGCCAGAGGCAACCCGATCTGCCGTAGCGACAACCCACTGTAGAAAACTCTCCGGTTTGTGATGCATCGCCGCGGCATTGACGACGGAATCATCGATATCGCGACTCGTCCAGTCTTTAAATGGAAAAACATCTCCATCCAATAGTTCCGGAAATTGTCGCTCAATCAGCTCCCAGGCCAACGCTGTATAGGCAGCGTGGCGATGACTATACCAAGAACGCCCCCCGGCTTCCTGACGCTTCGCGTATAATTGTAGATGTGTCTGCAAACGCTCTTTGTCAACAGCAATATTGGCGCGCTCGGCGAACTTACCCAGATCGTGCAGATAGGCGGCTAACGCTACCCGGCAGGAAGCTTCCAGAAGTGCTTCAGTAGCCATATGTTTTAGCTCTCCTGATCAAACCACTTATTAACTGGTAGTTTACTTTCACGTTTCAATCTAGAAACCATCCTTGGCAAAAAGTCGCTATCAACTCTCAATCCATGGACGAAAATATATATTGCCTGGCAAAACATTACTGCTCCTGCAAGCTTGCGCCATTCTCTAATAGATTAAATTCGATTGATGCCGGGCCCAGCGTAAGTCGGTATCGTCGAGGACGCTCGTTTCCATCGGAAATAAGGTAAGGTGCAGCGGCAGCGCCCAAGCTAAGCGTGATTTCTCGGTGTAAACGGCTTTTACACGTCGAAAAGTATTCCCCATCCATACCGCGTCGTAGGGACTGGCAGGTTGCATCCGTGTTGGCCAACGGGCCGCGGATCTGTACATATTCCGTCAAAAACCACTCAGCCCATTGCTCGTCCGGAACACCTTTGACAGGCGCCGTTACCGGCCCGAGAAACTCAAGGGTTCGCCGAGCAAAAACACACAACATGGCCAGGCTTGCAGGTTTCAATTTGAAGGTATGCCCCGCTGCCTCTACTTTCTGGGACTGCCGGTCAATGACAAGTCGGGGCGGTGCAAAAGCCCGCCGGGCATTACTAACCGCCTCTGAAAAGCTGGTATTGCCTTCAGGCAGGGTTTCATTTAGTCCGTGTCTTAAGTGGACGATAGGAATTTCAGCCAGCGTCACGGTAGCATCGCGGGTATCAATCAAATTTGAACCTTTCGCAGGGATTACACAACTATAAGGTGTCGGGTAAAAAAAATCCCAGCAGGACTCGTAGGGTTCACTAACCAGCACGTGGGATAGCCGGTCCTGAGGTCGTCCTAGCAGCGAGAGCGCATAGCCGAGATAGAACCCCATGGTCTTGCGGCCGCCGGCAATGGAGACGTGCAATTGATGGCAACTGTCAGCCGTAAGTCTTCTGACCTGCTCTAGTATGAAATCCCCCATGCACTCGGTGTCAGCCTGCGTTCTAATATCATTGAGCTCCGCGCCATCTCGAGTCTTTGGTACCAGAATATCTTCAAGACCCAAAATAATTTCTGGCAACGAGTAATCCCGCCGGAGTCGCTCCAGCCAGCCAGGATTATCACTCAGCAAACTGAGACGCACACGGCGCGCGCCCTCAGTTGTGGTTATTATCTGTACCCTATCCGGTATCCAGTTCTCATCAATTGCCAGAGAATAAAGAGTTTCTGTAATAACCTGAGGCGATAGCCCGGCGACGCAGAGTAATGTACGACTACTGAATTCCGTCACACTTAATTCGCGACTGAAATACGATAGCGGCCTAATCCAAACAACGCGTGCTTGCCCGCATGCACCCACTGCCCCAGCTCAAGGAGTGGATAAATTACAGCCAGAGAATCCCCCCCTAGCTGAAAGACCCCGACGACACCGCCCATCTGCATTTCCGTTTTCTGTCGGGAAGAGCGTCGTTGCCATTCGACCCAACGCAGATTGATATCGCTGGTTTCAATACAATCAGCGGCCTCGAGTACAAGACTGTGATTCCAGCCGACAGACTCTGGATCATGCAATTTTCTCAGTGACGACATCCGCGCCGCTAGACTCCTTACAAACCTGCGGCCACAAAATGTTTTCGGCGTCACCAGACTGCCATTAGCTTTACTGCGATAAGGGGTATTGAGTGATACTTTGATATCCATACTTTGGGCTCGGATATTCCTGACGGGATCGATATTCGGCAATTCATCTTCACCCGCGTGATGATGCATCAACGTCGTTACTTTTCCCGTGGCCACATCAAATTGCCGTACAGCGACAACGTCAAAACGCGCTCTGGCTGGCCCGAGGCCCAGCTGTCCAGCTCGACGCCAGGCCTGAACAATATAGGGCAGGTGGAGAGAAGATTTACCGATCAATGTCATCTCGATAGCGAAGAGTGAGCCTTCTCTGTAAAATCTTTGAAGATTGAATGCATCGATAAGGATTGGCTGCGGAGAGTCACTGGCCTGCCCCGTGAACAACCCAGTTTCAAAGAGTTGTGTGTAAGCACATTGCTGCCTCAGGGGGCAGTTTCCACACTCTTTCTGGCCCGTTATACATACGGTTTGTTTAAGAGCATGACCGAAAACACCACGTAGAGCCGATCCCGAGTAGGCGGACAATGGCATATCATCCAACGTTCGGCCTACAAATTGATATCGAGATACGGCAAGCATCTGGCAATTCCCTCTGAAAATGTTCAGCTGTGATTATTTTTAAATTTCAGTTACAAAATCAATGGCTGCAAGCTTGCACGAAAGCTGGTTTCAGGACAAATGGTTTGGTTTTCGGATGATTATGGGCAATTTCTCATTTCAGTATGTATTTCCAGCCGACTGCTGATCAAAAATTAAACGAATTATTGCGTTGTAACTCTCTCTGGTACGCATTAAATGCTACCTCCAAAGAAAATCGTTGAATGACATCGGGCGAGAGGCCCTGAATATAATAATGAATAAATTTTGAAACTTGCAGAGGTAGTAGGTAGATTTGCCCCGCTATGTTAATAGCGTATGAGTTGTATTTCTAACAGATCTGACAGAATCCCACTTGTCCAATTGAATCCCGTTTGCAACTATTTTTGTTTAGATACTAACAATGTCCTAGGCATCATCGCTTCGTTCCAACGAATGCGAAATTCTACACTATTTGAGGTTGAACATCCGAGCAAGACGCTGCTCGGACTAGTTAACTGTGGTCGCCACAGATGGATAAAGCTAATAAGTTGCTCTTCGAGATCTTGGCACATGTTTCAGCATGGACACGCTTAAGGACGCGAATACTTAATATAATCTTATAAGCTGGTATGGCTTCTGGTCCTGCTCCGGGCCCTGATTGACCAGTCAGTCTGGCAATTGGTTTAGCAGCCGCCGCTGTTCCCGGAGTAATCGTGCGATCTGACGAAGTTGTTTCCGATGCCCTCCCTTAAAACCGCGTGCGGCCGACCGGTGCTTACCCTGATCAGTCCGCGGGCCGGTCGATCTCTCCCAGGGTTTCCACTGCCGAATCCTCTCTGCCTGCCGCGCCCGGTGTTCCGGAGTGCGCTCGTAACTCATACCCCACCCCCTTCGGTTGATAGTTGGTTTGGCGCCTTTTCTTTCTCCCGCGCGCGTGTCGCCGGGTCGACGGTATTATTAACCTGCTGGTGCCCCTGCGCGATATTGGCTTGCTGAGCAAAAACAACGGGTGGATTTTTGATTGCAGAAAGCGCTTCCAGGGTTGCGCGACTCTGGGACTGAGCTCGTAGTGCCAGTTTCATATAGCTCTCCATAACGCATAGTTGTTCCGCGCTGAAGGCCCGAGCGATCAGCTGTGAAAATACCGATTGCAATGCAACGGCTTGATTGGCGAGCATGGCCTCCGCCTGCCTCATATCGCCGTTCTGGACAGCCTCCGCTTGCCGTTGCAACTCCTTGAACAAGGCGGGCACATCCAGCTCGCCATTGAGCGGTGAGTTTGATTCCGCCGCGTCAATGACACGGTAACACGCCAGCTCAGGCGACGTCGCGGTGCGGGCAACGTTTGCGCGGGTCTGGTCTGGAGTTTCTCCGAGCAGAAGGGGGATGGATTTTCGTGGCGCCAGAACATCACTCACGCAATTGTTTTCTGTTTCCATCACTTCACCTCCAAAGGCTCATTCGCTACCGTCCAAAGATTTGATAAGCAAGCCATACTACATTCATCCAAAACCCCAAATAGCCTTGCTGGCGCACCTAAATTCCCTAATTTGCTCGCTCGATGGCTTTAGGGAAATTAGGTTAACCATTCAATCGTATTACGGACTTTTATCGTCGTTTTGCATTATGATTTTCGGATTTATCAAGTAAGTATATGCAGGTTTGGTTCCTCCTCCAGCTCGATTTTCCTTCTCCCGCAGATAACCAAGATCTACCAACAGCCTGATGGCCTCCTTCACCATTTTACTGTCCGTCAATCCAGACCAGCCGCTCTGATAGATCTGAGCCGGTTTGAAATTATCCTGAATTTTTCCATTCAGTATTTTCTGTAAAATCAATCGTGCACTGTCCTGTACCATATTGGCGCTCGCTTGGTAAACCCGGCGAGCATGGGTTTCTAAGTATTTGGACCACCGTGTTGCAAGGTTGAGATCTTCTATCGTAATGTGATCGTGCCCATTTACCACTGCAAATATCGCAGAGAGAGAGCACCAGTTTTCGATATTTTGCAAAATGTGATTCGAGAGCGGGCGCCCAATCCCCTTGCCGCAGATAATGCTCAAGTTTAGCTCTCCACTCATCAAAACTATCTTGTGCTGCTGGATCAAACCGCATCTCCTTTGCGATCAAGCAGCCATGTTCGTCCAACTCCTCGGGCATAGCCGCAATTTTTTCGAACAGCTTATAAACCTTTTCCTCTGCTATCTCATTGGGGTGCCGATCCACATTTTCCCACTTCGAGCAAACATCCGGGTATGCCATCAGACCAAACCTCTGCATTAAGCCGTCATCACCTTTACCTCCAGATTCAGCATCTCGCACATATGATTTCAGCTTGCCAGGCTGTATTCCGCCCAGAACGCTCAACGCTACGGCTGGAATGTGCAGATACTTGCCCCGGCCGATTCGATCGAAGGTAAACGGCTTGTCGCCATCATTTCCCTGCAAATAAAATGATCTGGAACCCTCCTGCCCTTTCGCATCCAGACCCTGTAACAATCCATGTAGCTCATCCCGATAGGCAAGCACACCGCAAGGATTTTCGATGGAAATTTCCCCCAATGCCTCTACGGTTGCATCGGTAACCATATAGCGCCGCATGACCGGGATCAAATTGTCCTTTGCTTCGATAAACCTGCTGAACTCTGCTTCAGCGGCCTTTTTATCGCCCTTTTTTAGCTGCATTTTTACAGATTTCTCCGCTTCCTTGAGTTCGAGTTCATACATCATCTGTGCGACCTTATGGCTTTTAACAGCCTGCTCATACTCTTTATTCGCATTAGTCTGGAGCCGTGTGAGCAGTTTCAGTACGGCACCTATCGCCGGGGATTTCATCACTCCGGGCCTGCCGATAATCATCCCCCATAGAATGGGGTGGACTCGCCAATTATCGCAACGTTTTGGCAGGACAACGATTTTTTTACCTGACAACGAAGATAGGATCGTCAACAACGGAATAGCCACGAAATCCGGCGGGCACTGCATGCGTTCAGAAATATCCTGAACGAAAATGCGCAGATCAGGGGGTAGCAAATCAAAGTCAAACGGTAGGACAGGCGGAAGACCGGTGTTGAGAGGTATCGGATCCCCCCATTCGGAGCCGTTATTATCAACGACACATTGCACAGTCCTTGGAATATCGTCATACCTCTCCTTCCAACGTGCAGACGTTTTGTCGGTCTGGCTATTGTTCATTAGCTCACGTAATGTGTTTACGACCGCGCCGGGAAGCATCCCCTGCTTAATATACTTGCCTGCAAGACGGAGTAAAGAATCATGAAGAGCGATGCCGGAGAGGATATTACTGACCAAGTCCTGTGGCTCTGGGGGTGCGCTGGGCTCTTCAAGCCAATCGACCTGAGCTTTCAGCTTTTCAATGAGAATCGGAGGTGCGAGAGGCAGCTCGTCATAAGGTGGCAACTCATCATCACGTAAATTCTTGTGGGGCTTAATGTGCATCAGCTGATTCCCCCGCTTTACGTCTACACCCGGCCAACAGCCATCTCGAGAATGACGTAACTCCGTTTTATCATTCGTTCTGAACAGCCAATGTAGTGAGGTGCCCTCCCTATTTTCCTGAACGGGTGCTTCCAACTCTATTCCAAGAATCGCTTCAAGCTCCGCCAAGGAAACTACACCTTCTTTATAACCATCATAATCGACAAGAATTACATCCTCCAACACTATCCCGACCGCACTCGCATTTTCATAGTCCAGCATGTCCAGATAAGTCTGATGATTTTTAAATGGTTTCGCGGCATTTCCTGGATAGACGGGCACGACTCGATAACCTATCTCGTGCAACATAGTGACAGTGTCCTGTACCCATTCAGCAGGAGCCAGCTCCACTCCGGCAGCCTGGTTATTTTTTGTGCTTAAATTAATCTTGGAATTGAGTTGAGCCGTTCTTTTCGGGGCGGCATCTTTTTTCATTGTTCCACCCCCCAGCCATCGGATACTCCTCTCCTAGCGATCTGAACGTCGAACCAATCATCTATGTCCTCTTCAAGACAGCCGACGGCTCGCCCAGATAACCTGATAGGTTTCGGAAAGACACCCTCCTTCATCTTTTTATAGATGGTGGGACGCGTCAGGCCCGTGCGGTCCTGAACTTCGGGAAGTCTCAATACTTTTTTAGCCATGTCTGGATATCTCCGGATATGTTGATGGACATGGCTGGAGATGTTAGGCGCCAACATTTCGATTCTTGGATCGTAGTTAGTACCTATTTTTCAGGTATTAACTACTTTCAGAGTTCCGGGCCCGACCGCTTCGTTTCTGCAATAAGATCGCGCCAGGTAGCCGGGCTGTACTTGAGCCCACAGGCATCGGCCACGATTTTAATCATTTTGATGGCGGTAGAGAGGTAGACCGATTCCCCGGGGTCTTCAGGATTCAACGTGATGTCGACCAATTTTTCGTACTGACGATAGGTGCCCGACGGAGAAATGCCATAGTCCATCATTACCCTTAACGCTCGCAGCGCAAACTCCCGGGCAGCATGTCGTTTGCGGCCGTCGAGCCGCTGTCTGGCGGGAACTGCAGATTTGCTGGACGAATCCCCGGGCAGCGCCTTAATAAAAGCAGTAAGTCTGTCATCCAGCTCGCCGACATCCGCTGACTGGGGTAATAGCCTTAACACCTCGTCGGACATATTCCTCAGGCCATGCTGCGCTGCCGAAAGGCGTGTCGCGAGATCCTCGCATTCGGCCAAAATTTCACTTCTGGTCAATTCATTGTCGATATCGAGGAGCTCACTGTGAAAATCAAGGCCGTGTGCGAGCAGCAATTGAACGAATTCCTCTGGGGGCGTTATCAGACCATGGAGCTCATAGGGCCCAGCAATAGGATATAAATTCAAGAGCTGTGTATGTATTTCATCTGAAAACTCGAAGATCGCACCGGTTGGCCGATTTCCGCGATATGGGGGTTTAGTGAATGCCATTCAGAACACGCTCGTCGGAATGTAAAGTATCACAGGGTTGCTTGAGGAAACTGAAATGGGGGACCAGCTGGGGGGCCGAGATCACACTACAAATCTATGTGATTGTTTTTATTATATTTTTTTACGGAATATGGCGGAGAGGGAGGGATTCGAACCCTCGATACGTTGCCGTATACACACTTTCCAGGCGTGCTCCTTCGACCACTCGGACACCTCTCCGCAGAGGTAACGAACAGCCAGAGAAAGCCGCCCGTTTAGCGAGGGCGGTACTCTACACAAAGCCTTGCCCAAAGGCAATGTTCCTGCCGTAGCTTTTTGAAATTCCTCAACAATTAACCGCCATCCCGATTAAATCTTAACCATTCCAAGACGACACAAACTGAGACGGATCGACATCTGCCACCGCGCGAAAAGGCACCTGGGGCTTACCCAGATAGATAAAGCCAATGATGGCTTCCGATACGCTTAAACCAAGTCCCTTTTTGACAACCTCATGTTCTGCCATGGCGCCGGTACGCCAATAGGCGCCAATTCCCATATCATAGGCAGCATTGATCATATTTTGCACAGCGCACCCCACAGTTATCCGCTGCTCCCACTCAGGGACTTTAGGGTGTTCACTGTAATTGAGAATCGCGACAATGATTAACGGTGCACGCATCGGTTTGTGCCGCAGCTTATCGGCATCCGCTTCCGAAAAGCCCGGATCATCCGAGCGAGCGGCATCGACAAACAAGTTTCCAAGAGCCTGACGGGCCTCCCCCTCAATTTCAAGGAAACGCCAGGGTTTCAAAGACTTATGGTCAGCAGCACGAACGGCAGCCTTATACATCCATTGACGCTGCTCGCTATCCGGCGCTGGCTCAGCCACTCGCCCACAAGACACACGGTTTAAAAGGAGATCCAACCCTTCCATACTACTCGCCTCCCCTTTGGGCTTTTGTTAAATTCATAGTGTTGCCGAGTTCAAGCGTGAATTCGCGAACTTTGCATTTTTGTCTCATACTCTTTTTAACCTCTCAAGTGTTTGATTTTCTTGAGTACCTGTAATGGCTTTATGTTACCAAGCGCAGTGATAACGCAACAGCGCAAGCGACACTTACGTTTGGAGAAAATAGATAATGCTACCCGACAATTGGCTTCTCTATGGTGCCTTTGAGATCGTCGCGATACTCACTCTTGCCACCGTTCTTTTATTGATCTATACGCGCAAACTCAAAGGACTGACCGTCCGCCTGCAAAACAAAGCCAAAAAGATGTTGCAGGAACTCAAACAGGAAAGAGACCACAACCTAGAGTTGAAGAATGCCATTTCGGATTCCTACGACTCCAATCTCGATTCTAAGCTGGCAGAAACATTGGACTTTCATGCAAGCCAATCGCCGGACTGTGATATATCACAGGATCTCAGCTTGGAATCCCCTATGCCCAGACGCGTCGCCTCATTACGTCACGCGATGCTAATGACGGAAAAGGAAGCCTACGCCGAAGGCAACGCCCACGACAGCAATTGGTCTGTGCTGCAAGCCAAACTAGGCCACATCATGACCTTCCTGCAGCAGGATGCCGAAGAGTTTTTTAAGAAAAGCCTGCCGCACAAATCTGAGCCCGCCCAAACGGATGATCAGCTGGAAGAATTAAAAGCGCAACTGGCAACCAGCCATCAACACATCGACAATCTCGAGCATTTTCGTGAGATGTTTTTTAATCTTGAAGAACACTGGGCCACGATGGAAAAAGAACTGGCATCCTGTCAACAGAAGATGGCCGAGGAGCTCGCAGCCGCCAATTTAGAGCCCAACGAACACTATCGAAATGCCTTAGAACAGCAGCAGCGTATTATTACGGCCTTCGGTGAACAAATGCAGTCGCCTAATCGTGCTGCGGACACCGGCGTCACTCGGGTTGTCGACGTTGATCGCAAAGCCAGCGCCGATAATTCGGACGAGCTTAGCCAGATGAAGCAGCTCACGGCAAACCAGCACCTATTGATCAACGAGCTTCAGCAGCGTCTTGCCCATGCCTACTCTTCGGAGGAAAAGCAAGACGTCATTGATGAAATGCAACAACAGCTGCAGAAACAGCTGGCCTTTATTCAGGAGACCGAATCCTGTATCGAACAGTTGGAAAATGAACTCCAGCAGGCCAACAATCACATTGACCAGATGCAAACGGACATGAACAGCATGACCGAACGTCAGCATCGCGCCGCGAAGCTATTGCGACAGGCCGAACAGATGCAAAAACGCTGGGACGAAATGGAGACGTCTCTGAAGATGCTGGAATCGGAAAACGATCAACTGGCGAGCCAGCTCGAAGCGTCCATGGCAAACCCTGGTGGCGACAGCAGTGAACTGGAAATGCAGCTACATGCCATGGAAGAAAAATACACCCAAATGGAAACCAAATATTTGGAGTTGCGGGCAAAAAACGGCTAGTACCATCGTCAAACTTACTGTCGAATCAACCTCAATGACGACGGCAGCTCCCCCTTATGACTGCTGCGAAACGGATTGATATCCAGCCCGCCTCTGCGGGTATACCGCGCATAGACAGCCAGACGCTCTGGTCGGCACCTATCCCAAATATCCATAAACATCCGCTCAACGCAATGTTCGTGATAGTCCTGATGTTCGCGGAAAGAAACGATGTAGGCCAGCAATCCCTTGTGATCGATCGGCGCACCGCGATAACGAATTTGCACACTGGCCCAGTCCGGCTGCCCGGTAACGGGACAATTGGTCTTTAGCAAATCGCTGAACAATTGCTCTTCCACATGAGCGTCGGCATCTCGAAGTGTCAACAAGCTCGGCTGCGGCGTGTAATGCTCAATCACCACAGACTGATCATCAATACAGGTTCCTTCAAATCCCTCCAGATTTTCTGCTTGCATCGTCGACAGCAACTGCAGCATCACCCCTGTCCGCTGCCCCGTCGCGTTGGTCAAATCTGCTTTGAGTGTTTCGGTTACTTCACTGACAGAACCAAATCGGGTCTGATTAAACGAATTCAGATAGAGCTTAAACGACTTAGACTCGACAATATTCGGACTTGAAGACGGCACATAAAATTCTGCCAAGGCGACCTGTGGCAATCCACGAGGATTAAGCCAGCTGATCTCAAACGCCGTCCAGATATCGACGCCGTGAAAGGATACCTCATCGCCCAATGGCAGATTCTTTCTCGCTTCATGGCGGGGTATCGGAAACAGCAAGCTGGCATCGTAGTCGGTCTTGTAAAGCGTGGGCTGCCCCAGGGGATTACTGTGTAACAATGAATCGTCAGACATAGATCTTCTACGCGCGCAAGCGCTTACCATTACTCAAGAGATAGAGACAAAAAATAAAAAAGCCAATGATGAAAATAATCACTCCGAAAAAGGCATGGCCAATATCGATATCGGAAATTCCAAGGATACTGTAACGAAAGGCATTGACCATATACAGAATCGGATTTAGCTGCGAAACACCCTGCCAAAACGGTGACAGCAGATCGATGCTATAGAACACGCCGCCCAGATAGGTCAAAGGCGTCAACACAAAGGTTGGAATAATAGAAACGTCATCAAAGGATTTCGCGTAAATACCGTTCACAAACCCCATCAGAGAAAAAAGCACCGCCGTCAAAACCACAATCAATATCATCACAGGAAGGTTGTGCACGTGGAGGCGAGTAAAGAACAGCGAGACCAGCGTCACAATAAGACCAACGGCGAGGCCTCTTGCCACGCCGCCCAGGACATACCCCAACAGAATAATATAGTTGGGTGTCGGCGACACAAGCAGCTCTTCAATACTGTGTTGAAACTTTGCACTGAAAAACGATGACACCACATTGGTGTAGGAATTACTGAGAATTGCCATCATGATCAAACCGGGGACGACAAATTCCATGTAGCTGAATCCTGCCATGGTTCCCACTCGCGACCCGATCAGCTGACCGAAAATAACAAAATACAGGGACATGGTGATGACCGGAGGCACCAATGTTTGAATCCATATGCGCATAAAACGGCGAATTTCTTTACGCAAAATGGTCAAGAACGCTACCCACTGCTCTGAAGGGCTCACGCGGACACCTCCTCGAGCTTCGCGGCAGATTTTCCGTCGTGCTCGTGAATCAAATTGACAAACAACTCCTCCAAACGATTGGCTTTGTTACGCATACTGACAACATCAACGCCGACTGCAGCTAATGCACTGAACACACCACTGAGAGACGCCCCTTTCGGCAATCCCACTTCAAGGGTCGTATCGTCCACCAGAACCATGTCGTAGGGTAAAGCGTCGGGCAAGGTACCGATGGCGGTGCGAAGGTCGAGAATAAACGTCTCACGATCCAGGGTTTTCAGCAGCGCTTTCATGCTGGTATTTTCGACAATGCGTCCCTCATCAATAATCGCAATATTGCGACAGAGACTTTCCGCTTCTTCGAGATAATGGGTAGTGAGAATGATGGTCGTACCCTGTCGATTAATCTCTTGCAGAAATTCCCACATTGAGCGACGCAATTCGATATCGACACCCGCTGTCGGCTCATCCAGGATAAGCAGCCTGGGCTCGTGAACCAACGCTCGGGCGATCATCAGCCGTCGTTTCATCCCGCCAGACAACATAAATGCTTGCGTATCTCGTTTATCCCACAAACCCAGCTGCTTGAGATAGCGCTCGATGCGAGGCGCAACGACCGAGGATCGCAAACCGTAGTAGCCTGCCTGATTGGCAACAATATCAGCCACTGTTTCAAATTGCGGAAAATTAAATTCTTGCGGGACAACACCGAGCATTTTTTTGGCGAGGGCAAAATCCTTATCGATGTCGTGACCAAATATGGAAACACGCCCCCCGGACTTGCGCACGAGCGAACAAATCACACCAATCGTCGTGGATTTTCCGGCGCCGTTAGGACCGAGCAACGCGAAAAAGTCCCCTTCTTGCACCTCCAGATCGATTCCTTTTAACGCCTGAAAGCCTTTATCGTAAATTTTCGTGAGCTGCTCAATGGATAGAGCGATCGACATAGATGTTTACCAACTGAGTGTATACGAGAACGTTTGCCGGTCTGATCGCGGCAACACCGCAGGCTGGAGATTCTGTCCGTTAGAATATGACAGCATCAGAAACAGGAGATTAGGCGCAGATCGAGAACAAATGAGCCGCCATAATACCATTTCCTCGTTATGACGGGGAATGCCTCCTGCGCTGCGCGATACAGTTGCAACGCAGCGCCAGGGGAACCTGAATCAGCCTCGAAGGGCAAAAGATACGCCATCCAACCAAGAAATGTTCAATATCACGCCAACACGTCCGGGTACTTTCGCAAAGCGGCCCGGAGTTGGTGGTAGGTCAAACCCAGCGCCTCAGCCGCAGGCTTCTGTCGAAATTGATGTTGCTCAAGGGCTTTACGCAAATAGGTCTGCTCAACGGCCGCTAACGTCTGCTTCAAATCTAGGGGTAGGTCTTGCGGTTTATTTGCGACGCCTATTGAAAGCTCTGACGCCTGCGCATCCGTCACGTTTGCATCAGATACATCCACCGATTCAGCCCATTCGTTTCCAGAAGGTGAGCCCATGGGTAACCATGGCGCCTGAAAAGGATCGATCAATAACGACGCCACCACCGCGTCAGGATTGTCATTGCGATACACACTGCGCTCCACCACATTTCTCAGCTCACGAACATTTCCCGGCCACGAATACTCTTGCAATTGCGCTAACGCCTGCCGACCAAACCCCGGAAACCAAGCCCGCTCCAGCTCGCGACACATTTTGTGAGCAAAGTGCTCTGCCAACTCTATGACGTCATCATCCCGCAGACGCAGTGGCGGCAAATGAACCACATCAAACGCCAGGCGATCCAGCAGATCTGCCCGAAATTTGCCGGACTCAACCGCCGCAGGCAAATCCGCATGCGTCGCTGCGACGACTCGAACGTCGACGTCGTACACTCTATTGCCACCGAGCCGGGTGAATTGACCATACTCGATCACCCGCAGCAATTTTTCCTGCACATTTAACGGCAGCGTTGCCAGCTCGTCTAAAAACAATGTGCCGCCGTCGGCCCGCTCGAACAGGCCTTCCCTCGCTCGTGCAGCACCGGTGAACGCCCCCGCATCATGGCCGAACAGCTCAGACTCCAGCAGCCCTTCTGTAAAGGTCGCGCAATTTATTTGCAGAAACGGTTGATTCCAGCGCGGTGACAAAAAATGCAATCGCTCGGCAATCAGCTCCTTACCAGTCCCTCTCTCACCAATAACCAGTACAGGTCGCTGCAACGGCGCCACACGAGAGACGTGCTCGAGTGCTTTTAACAAATTTTCCGAACTGCCCACCAGGTTTTGACGAGGGGTCACGGCACCTCCCAACTCATAAGCCAAATTAACCACATTATGGTCGATCAGACACATTAAAAGCTATATTAACCGCCAAAAGATCACCAAGAAAACACCAAAAAGTCACTTTTTTATTATTTTTCATAGAGTTACGTAAACCGGCACACTCCTCGCTATGTATCCGCCATACAACGCATTACGACCAAACACAGATCACTAGGAGACAGACCATGGGTATCTTTTCCCGCCTTGGCGACATCGTGAACGCCAACCTCAACGCGCTGCTGGATAAAGCAGAAGATCCGGAAAAAATGATCCGACTGATGATTCAGGAAATGGAAGAAACTCTGATAGAAGTCAGAAGCACGTCTGCACGCATCATCGCAGATCGGAAAGAACTTGAAAGACGCGCCGAATTTTTACAACAGGAAGCTGGCAAGTGGGAGCAAAAAGCCCGCCTGGCACTCAGTAAAGACCGCGAAGATCTCGCCCGCGCCGCTCTGATTGAACAGGACACCATCGAAGAAAATCTGGCACTGGCGCAGAAAGAAATTGCGGCAATTGATCAACAGGTTTCAGCCCTGGATACAGACATTGCCCAACTTCAGCAAAAGCTGGATGATGCTAAGAACAAACAGAAGTCTCTGCTGGCCCGCGAACGCTCAGTGCGTTCACGCATGGATATTCGCCGTTCAAGCAACCGCAGCAAATTGGAAGATGCCTTTAGCCGCTTTGAAGCTTACGAACGTCGTATGGATACCATGGAAGCAAAAGTGGAAGCTGAAGATCTCGGTTACACACGAACCTTACATGACGAGTTTGCGGATTTAGAAAAAGACGACAAAGTTAACGAAGCCCTCGCCAAGCTGAAAGCATCCATGTCATCCAAACAGGAGGAAAGCTGATGTCAACCACTGCTGCGTTTGTTACACCGGCGGTTGTTTTTCTGGTCATTGTCGCCCCGCTATGGCTGATACTGCATTACTGGACACAGGCCAGACTGCGCAAAGGTTTGTCCGCGGAAGATCGGGATTTATTGCGCCAGAGCCAACAGACGATTGTGCGTCTTGAAAAACGTCTGGAAACCCTCGAAACCATTCTTGATGCCGAGCACGAAGGGTGGCGTACCTACGAAAATCGCGACAGCGATGACAAGCACATGAGAGGACACTGACATGACTTGGTCTAGAAAATCCAGCGGCTACGGCCGCGACCTCTATCGAGACAAAACCAATGGCTGGATCCTTGGCGTCTGCGCGGGAATTGCCAATGCCTATGATAAGCCTCGCTGGCTGATTCGAATCCTGTTAATTACCGTGTGTCTGTTTAGTGGCGCACTGGGATTGCTACTCTACTTTGGTGGCTATCTACTGATGGATCGTCGACCAACACGACGACGTGAATCGTTTACTCATCATCAGCGACCCGTTTTTGATTATGATGAACCGCCCATGGAGCGAGCGCATAAAGTGCATGAAAGCCTTCACAGAATCGACCGACGACTGCAGGCCATGGAGCACTATGTCACCTCAAATCGGTATAAAGTAAACGAAGCATTCCGGAAACTTTAAAGAAAACCGATGCGCTTTCTACCGAAAGCGCATTTGTCCTCCCTCTAGATATTTTCGCGGCACCCTGTCATTTAAATCCTTTTTATATAGTTACCATGTTAACTATATTGCCTCCATTGCAGTTGTATTCTCCTCGTCTACACTGACAGTAGCGCAGGAATTTACCGACACCAGGGTCGGCAGCCGATAAAGCCCTGCAAACAAGTGTTGCCAGCATACAAAACCGTTCGATAGGCAACGTCTGGAATGCGTCGCCCATTGCAACGACGCTTCTGCGAACAGCGCTTAGACTCCTTTTCGATCGCCAAACGATTGAGCAGGTATTTTGATGGCACCCTCAGAAATCAACGTCGGCCAGATTAGTGACCTAATTCGGGATACTTCCTCTCTTATATCCCTGCCCGAAATCTATCTGAAAATAAAACAACTGATGGACGATGACCTATCGGATATTGAAGATTTTGCCGGTGTCGTTTCCATGGATGCGAATCTGGCAAGCGTCGTTCTCAAAGTCGTTAACAGCCCCTTTTACGGATTCTCCGGTCAGATCCAAGCCATAGACAGAGCCGTTAATTTACTGGGAATCGGTCAACTGCACGACTTGGTGCTGGCACTGTCTGCCGTTGATGCCATTAAAGTCGACAATGATATCGAACCCCTCAAAACCTTTTGGAAACGCTGCATTTATTGTGGTGTTATGGCACGTCTGCTGGCTGAAGAGCGAGGCGCGAAAGATGCGCCCACGATGTTTGTCATTGGCTTGCTGCACGAGGTGGGCCATATGCTGCTTTATATTAAACACCCACATGCGATAAAAACAGCCATTGACCTGGCTCTTGAAAAAAACGCCCCTCTTGCCAACAGTGAACTGCAGTTATTTGGATTTCACTATGGTCAGGTCGGCGCCGACCTTATGGAAAGCTGGAATTTGCCATCAAAATTTCAGCAGATCACCCGCCACCACATACAGCCGGATGCGGCTCCAGAAGACTTCCGTATGGACGCGTCCATTATGGGCCTCAGCCATAAACTTGCGAGCAATCTGCACCGCGGCGCTGATCCCCACGAATTTATAGAAGGAGAAATTGATCCGCAAGATATCGGAATAGATAAAGACACTATTGACAGCCTGCTGCCCCGAGCGGAAGAGCTGAGCCGTGACATGGAAAGTATGATCATTCGCAACTGATGTTGATACATTAATTCTATGGAGAGGCTATGATTCCTGCCCATCAAATGGTAATGCGCGTCGCCGACAAATTAACCTTGCCGCCGGTTTATGAAAAAGTCCGTGCCTTGATGCAAATGCAGGAGACCAACATTGATCAATATGTCGACGTGGTTGCTACAGATCCGGCCCTGGCTGAACGCATTACAAATTTCGCCAATAGTCAGTTTCTTGGCTATAGAAGACGCGCAAGAACCCTAAAGCAAGCCATGTCACTTATCGGCGCTATTCAAGTCCATGATATTTTACTGGGCTGCCTAGCCATGCGCGCGTTCGACGCCATCCCCGCTACGATTTTGGATCTAACAGAATACTGGCAGGGGAACGTATTTTGTGGAATAGCGGCTCGCAGCCTGAGTCGCCACGCGATGCTACCCGCCAGAGACAGAATGTTTACTCTCGGCTTACTGCACGATATCGGCCATATTGCCATGTACACAACCCTGCCCGCCAAGATGCAGGAAGCCATTGCCAACGCAAACGATCGACATCAAGCATTACATTTATTGGAAAAAGACCTGATTGGATTTCATTATGGTGAGGCGGGTAAAGAGATGGCGACCTATTGGAAATTGCCGGAAATCTATTGCGACGTCATCGAATGGCATATGGAACCGACGCTTGCCTCAAGTAATCGAATAGAAAAGGCAATTGTCTGCCTTGCACGTCATCTTTTATTGGATCAACCACAGGTTGGGATTAATCAGAAAATTCTGCCCAGCTGTCCCGGCTGGCAAATATTGCAAACCCCAATCGATAAACTCACCTATCTGCGCGAAGAGTCTCTGGCCCAAGTTCCGGATGTTATGAGCTGCCTCGCGCCAGACCTGGCGATAAACTCAGCATTAACGATAAACTCGCATTAAGGGAACTAGAGTGACGAATTTCGCCCAGACTTGGTTGAACATTCAATGTCGCTTGATTCAAGGTGTCGCGAGAGCGGTATTTCTACTGGCGGACGCAGACCAACGAAAATTAAAAGTCGCAGCACAATGGCCGCCCAATGATAGCGAAGCCAGCGAACTATTGGCGATTGCGCGCCTGTCCGCAAAAAAGCATCAACATAAAACACCTACGGCTTCATTAACGACCACCAAAAACTACGATTACTTTGCCTGGCCTCTAACGTTAAATGGCAGACTCTTAGGGATCGTTGCAGTTAAGACTTCTCACCAGGCAAAAACAACTCAAAAAAATATCTTACAAGCGTTACGCGTGGGATCACAGTGGCTCGCCCTACCTGAGCCCACCCAGCGAGAAAAAGATCAAACATTTGAGAAAATAACAGAGTTCGCCATCGCCATCAGCGCGCAGCCCGATCTCAAATCGACCATCGCCACCATCGTTAACACTCTGACCGCCGACCTGGAGTGTGAAAGAGTCAGCTATGGTGAGCAGCAAGGAGATCATTTACAGGTTAAAGCAATCTCCAATACCGCACTGTTGACCAATAGCTCAGACATTCTCAACGTGATCGGCGCCACCATGAATGAGGCGGCAGATCAGGACACGATCGTCAATTACCCTGCAACTCAATCAAAAATGCTAATCACACACGCGCATCGTGAACTTACGCGTCGTTACGGCAGCGGTTGCATCCTAACCATACCCTTAATAAACGACGGAATATTATTTGCGGCGATAACCTTAGAGCGTCGGGAAAGCAAACCTTTCACACAACGAGAGATCGATATTTGCCAACAGGCATTAAATTTATCTGCACCACTTATACAACTCCGTATGGATGCAGAGCGACCGCTTCACGAGCGGCTAGCCAAAGATACAAAAGAAGGCGCAGCGGCATTATTAGGCCTCAAGCATTTACGCGCCAAGGCGGTCGTACTCGTAATGATCGCCGTTCTGACCACCATGGCATTCTGGCAAAGTCCTTTTAAAATCACCTCAGACGCGGCGCTCGAAGGCGTCATTCAACGGTCGATCGCTGCACCTGTCGAAGGGTTTATTAAAACCGCCGTTGCCCGCGCCGGAGATACGATTCGTGAAGGCGATATTATTGCTACCATGGACGACAGCGAGCTACAACTGGAGCAAACCAGACTCACCAGCGAACAGCAACAGCTCAATCGGGAGTACCGTGAAGCCCTGGCGAATCGTGACCTTGTAGAAGTCAGAGTACTCAACGCCAAGCTTTCACAAACTGACGCGCAACGTAAACTGGTGTCTGAACAGCTGGAACGTACCCAAATACGCGCACCTTTTGATGCCATAGTGATTGACGGTGATCTGAGCCAATCTCTCGGCGCTCCCGTCACTCGCGGAGAGAACCTCTTTACAGTAGCGCCCTTGGATGGCTACCGAGTCATTTTAAAAGTTCGCGAAAACGATATCGCATATATTGAAAAGTCTCAGTCAGGCAACTTGTTATTATCCAGTCTACCGGATCAGACTCTACAGTTTACCGTGCGAAACATCACTCAGATTGCCACCAGCGAAGCTGGAGACAATCTGTTTCGTGTTGAAGCAGAATTGTTAAATCCACCAGCCAATCTGCGTCCGGGGATGGCAGGTATCGCCAAAGTTGAAATCACCGAAAAGAGCCTCCTGTGGATATGGAGCCGCGATCTTCGTGAATGGTTACACCTGCAATGGTGGCGGCTACTCCCTTGACGGATTCACCTTTCAGCCCCCAGTGGTATCGTGTTTGCCGGCTGACGCCTCGATTGGCATCCCATGTAGTTGTCCAACGCAACAGCTATCGAGGAATGATATGGTTTATCCTCGACGACCGAATCAACAACCGCACCCACCGATTCAACGCGGCAGCCTATCACATCATTGGCATGATGAACGGGCGCCGAGATGTCGACACCATCTGGCAGAAGACGCAATCAGAACTGGGAGATTTCGCCCCCACACAAGACGACGTCATTGATCTGCTCTCACAATTACATCAGGCGGATCTTCTCGGCACCAACAAAGCCAGCGATCTTGATGAACTGTTTTCTCGCTCTGATACCCAGCGTCAACAAAACCTTAAGCAGCGAATCGGCAATCCTCTGGCCATCAGGATTTCTCTCTGGGATCCTAACGCATTTCTGAATAAACACATCCGCTTTATCAGTTTGCTATTTCACGCCAGGATTCTCTATCTAAGCTTTCTGTTTCTCATTGTTTGCTTACTGACCTTGGCCATAAAATGGTCATCACTTTCCATTTATGCCGCTCAAAGCCAAGACTTTGGCTTTACCTTGGTGTGCTTTTTACTGCTCTACCCGATCGTTAAACTCTTGCATGAATTGGGACACGCGTTTACAGCGAAACACTACGGCTGTGAAGTTCACGAGATGGGCATTACCTTCCTGTTATTTATGCCCATCCCCTACGTCGATGTCTCCAGCGCCAGCTTATTACGCAGTGCTAAACAACGAATGTTAATCGGCGCCGCCGGCATCCTTGTTGAACTGGTCCTGGCGGCAGTCGGACTGGTTATTTGGCTTGCTACTGAACCCGGATGGATCAAGCACATCGGCTATAGCCTCTTGTTGATCGGCGGGATCTCTTCGCTGTTGTTTAATGGAAATCCTCTGCTTAAATACGATGGTTATTACATCCTTGCGGACGGCATCGGTATACCTAACCTGTTTCAACGATCTCGTCATTATCTCGTTTTCTTATTAAAAAAATATGTGCTTGGGATCAATACCCTCACGTCGCCAGCTACGTCACCCGGCGAATCCTCCTGGTTTATCGGATATGGCATCGCCTCTACATTCTATCGTCTGCTGCTGATATGGATCATTGCCTTATATTTACTTGAGATCAACGTTTACCTTGGCGCCGCCTTGGTCGCCTGGTTGGCCTTTGGACAAATTGGCTATCCACTGATAAAAGCAATAGGTTTCCTACTGACCAGCGCGTCTCTCGATGGGAAACGGCTTCGCAGTATTACCATCACACTATCCACTACAACCACATTGCTCGCCTGCATTTTCTGGATGCCGTTACCATCGTACACCTCTGCCCAGGGAATCGTCTGGATGCCGGATGCCGCCGAACTTCGAGCCGATGCAGACGGATTCGTTACACAAGTTTCAGCGTCAACCGGCGACACACTTTCAGAAGGAGGATCGGTCATCGGACTCAGTGAACCCGAGCTTGGTGCCCGCGTTACAGTCATTCGCTCGCGCTTACGCGAGTTGGGCAGTCAATATCAGTCCCTCTGGGGAAAAGACCGAGTTGCAGCACAAAATATAAAAGAGGAAATGAAAGTCCTCTATGCAGAACTGACAGAGGCTGAGAAACGACTCGCCAACCTCGTCATTCGCACTAAGCAAACCGGAACACTTATCTTCCCCGATGATGACCTGCTACTCGGTAAATACCTACACAAGGGGGACTTGGTTGGATTTGTCGTTTCCGACCAGCCGACGTTAATTAAAGTTGCCATACCACAGACAGATATCGGAAAAATTCAAAACCACGTTCACAAAGTCACGTTTCGACTCTCAAGCGATATACATCGAACACTTACCGGCGATTTCATCAGAACAATACCGGAGGCAAGTCACAAACTCCCGAGCCCAGCTCTGGCGAGCCGCAACGGCGGTCCAATCGCCGCAGAGATGACACCCGATAACACTTTACGCAGTTTCGATAAAATTTTTACAGTCGAAGTTGCACTACCAGAAATGAACATGCCGCTGCTTATCGGACAACGTGCTTATGTCCGCTTTGAACACGGCCGAGAAACCCTCGCCACTCAATGGTACCGAAGCTTTCGGCAAACCTTCTTGAGGCGTCTGCATGTTTGATAGTAGCCTTAAACCGGGCTTGTCTCTGGGCCTCTATCCGCAGCGGTGGTCTCAAACACCAAATTTCGCAGAGCGCACTTTCAAATGGCTAAAGGATCAAAAAGACCGCCAGACTCTGCCAACAACAAGAGCACAGCTTGCCGCCAAAGTGGATGCCGCTGCGAGCCACTTAAACGAGCTCACTGATATACAACTCGGAAAAGAGTGGCACCAACTCCGCGATAAATTAAACCGTTTTGGCCTCTGCCCATCAAGCATATTCCTGAGTTTTGCACTGCTACGAGAAATCGCAGAGCGTGAAACAGGGAAACGGTTTTATGATACACAACTGCTCGGCGGATGGACGATCATGACCGGGCGAATTGCTGAAATGGAAACCGGCCAAGGAAAATCCTTCACCTGTGTACTGCCTGCCTGTACCGCCGCTCTGGCAGGAATTCCCGTCCATGTCTTCACGGCAAATGACTACCTCGCCCAACGCGATGAGGCAGAATTTCGCTCTCTCTACAGAAGGCTTGGGCTAAGCTCCGCCGCGGTGTACGACGGACAACCGCTCGAAGAGCGACAGGCGGCTTACGAAAGTGACATCGTTCACTCTACCGCACCTCAGATCGCTTTCGACTATCTGAGAGACCGCCGAGAGATGTCCAGTACTCGTTCAGACAAACAATTACAATTGCGATATATGCAAGCCCGCCATCGCGACCAAAAAAGGCCTTTCTGCCTGCGCGGCTTATGCTTTGCGATTGTTGATGAGATCGATAGCGTGCTGATTGATGAAGCGAGTACGCCGCTGATTTTGTCTGCCACTCGCCAAGAAAAAGCACGTCAACGGCAATTTTGTGATGCCCTGTATCTGGCAAAATCTCTAGAGAAGACGGTCGACTACACAACTGATCTTGAAAATCGCAAAGCGACACTAACCGAAGCGGGTTCCGAAAAGCTAACCACATTGGTCGACGTTCTCGATGGCTTTTGGAAAATTCGCCGACAACGAGAATTTTTGGTGACTCAAGGACTGCAGGCACTTCACCTCTATCAACGGGATGAAGACTATATTGTCCGCGATGGCAGGGTTATGATCGTCGACCCTCTCACCGGTCGAGTTATGCCTGATCGCAGCTGGCAGCAGGGCTTACACCAGCTGATCGAAGCAAAGGAAGGCTGCGAAGTAACATCGGAAAAAGACCCTCTCGCCAGGATCACCTTCCAAACGTTCTTTCGTCGTTATCTGTTTATGGCGGGCATGTCAGGCACGGTCACCGAATGCTCAGCTGAAATCTGGAAAGATTATGGTCTAACGGTGACACGCATCCCTCCTCATCAAAGCAATCGACGTCATCATTTCGGTGAACGATTGTATCTCGACAATCACGCATTACGACACGCACTGATATCGACACTGAAACAACGGCACAATCAGGGACAGCCCGTCCTCATTGGTACTAGAACGATTGCCGAAAGCGAGAAGGTCAGCGACTGGTGTCATCAGGCATCACTTCCTCACCAATTACTCAACGCTCATCAAGACTACCAGGAAGCGCAACTCATTGGGCAGGCAGGAAACAAAGGAGCCATTACCATTGCTACCAATATGGCTGGTCGAGGCACTGACATCTCTATTTCCAAAGAGGCGGCGCAATTGGGAGGCTTGCACGTCATCTGCATTGGCCGCAATACATCTCACCGCCTGGACAGGCAGTTAATCGGACGCTGCGCCCGGCAAGGCGACCCCGGCAGCGCAGAGTTGATGAGTTCACTCGATGACGAACAACTAAAAGCCGGATATACGGAAAGTGTTCTTACCGGGTTACGTAAATTATTCATACGTCCCCACGATGCCCTACCTGCTTGGCTATCGACAGTGATCCTGGCCATCCCTCAAATCCAAAAAATTCATTATGACAAACGGCATCGACAACGAATGAAGCGCCACGAGGAACAACTGCAGCGATCTCTGGCATTCAGTGGACGACAGGAATAACCAATCTCGCTATCAAGGAAACAATCGTGCCGCCGCTATTGACGTTATGATTCTAATGAAACGTGTAACCATGCAAATTTCAACACCAGAGTTTCGCACACCACACCTTCGCTGGTTAGGGCTGGTCTTATGTATCGGTGGGTCTCACCTGTTCGCTCAAGATTCGACAGACCTCGATTGCATGGTAAAACCGGAGATGTATATCAATCTGGCAAGTCCCGTTGATGGTGTTCTGGCAGAAGTTCATGTCAATAAAAGTGACACCGTTGTGCGAGGACAGGCACTTGCTCGCCTAGAATCTCTCGTGGAGGAAGCAAACGTCGACATCGCCCGGGAAGAAGCGGAAACCGATAATCTGGTAAAAGCCCGAAGGCTTCTTTATAAGCACTCTCTGCGAAAACAAAATCGTATCGGAGATCTCTTTAGAGCCAAAGCGGCCTCCAGTCAGGATTATGATGACGCGGTAATCGAAACCGAAATTGCACAAACGGAACTTTTACAAGCGGAAGTTGATCAACAACGGGCAAAGTTGCAACTGGAATTGGCGAAAGCTCAGTTGGAGCAAAAGATTATTCGTAGTCCCGTGGATGGCATCGTTGTCGAACGCTATCTGATGCCGGGGGAATCTGTCGAAAACCGCCCAATATTGCAATTGGCCAAGGTCGATCCTCTGCAAGTCGAAGTTCTTGCTCCAGCGCAGATTTTTGGCAAAGTTCTGCCCGCTATGGAGGTTGAGATATTTCCCGATTACCCTACAGACAGTCGTTACCTGGCAAAGGTATCGATCATTGACCGCATCATTGATGCCGCCAGTGGAACCTTCACGATACTGCTGGAGTTACCGAATCCGGATGAAAAACTGGTTGGAGGCACTCGGTGCATCGCTCGCTTTGCAATCCCTTCCGACATTCAAATCGGCCGAATTAAACAAACGGGTTTTGACGGCGATCTTCCGGCGGAAATTCGCGCCTTGCTAAAGGAATAAGTCACTGCGACAAACAAACGATCCCTGTCATTGCCCTCGACTAAAACAGAAGCCAAACAAGGCGTTCCAGCCGTGCGCTTTCGACTACTCTTACAATAGCAGGTAAATCGCACCCTATATTTCTATTCGAAATATAACATACGTATTTAGTCAAAAAGGTTTGCTGCGTTGCTCGTGTTTCCGGTTTCAGGACGAGACCAAGATTTCCAGGCCTTCTGAACTATGAAACAGAAAATTCATCTTACCGTTCACTCACAGGCAATTTTTGAACGATTAGAGCCCCGCCAATTGTTCAGTGCCGGAGTGGAATCTCTCGTGCTCGACTCAGGTCTCGACAACACTACACCACCCCTGGAAATGACAATCAACGAATCCTCCTCGGATTTCGATCATAGCGAGCAGGCAGACGCATTAAATATGCGTCATGAACTGATTATTATCGACGCAGGTGTTGAAGATTATGACCTGCTTGTCAACGACATCCTTGGAGATAAAAACGATCTCGAACGCAATATCGAAGTCGTCGTGCTTGACAGCAATCGCGATGGTATCGATCAGATCTCCTCCATTTTGGCCGACTATAATGATCTCGATGCCATACATCTGCTCTCCCATGGCAACGATGGTTTCATAGAACTGGGCAATCAACGCATCGACGATGTCAGACTTTCTCAAGAGTTTGAAGAGATCAGTCGTTGGGCAGGTTCGTTCAGCGAAAATGGCGAAATATTGATTTACGGCTGTAATCTCGCCGCCACAGAATCCGGCCAAGCCATGGTGAACACCCTTGCCGCATTAACCAACACGGATGTTGCTGCTTCAGATGACGTCACCGGATCAACCGCTCAGGGCGGTGATTGGCAACTCGAATACTATACCGGCAGTATCGAAACCACCGCACTGAATAGCACCAGCCAGAGCAGTAGCTGGCAAGGCACACTGGCGAGTGAAAACCTTACCGGAATCTGGGGCTCGCCCGCCACGAACACCTACACGGCAAATACCAGTGCCGCCAATCAGGTTGGCGTAACAGTAAACTACGCAACCCCCTCCGGAACCGCCGTCACCAACGTTTCTAACAACACGATGACAACAAACAGCTTCTTCAGTAATTCAGCTGTCGAAGGCGCTACATCACTGAGCGGCAACTTCTTTTGGGATACATCCCCTGAAGACGGAACCAGCGCAACGGACGACGGGGGCACAATTACCGTCACCGTAACATTTGATCAGGAAGTGATAGACCCCATCATCCACATTGATCGTCTCGGAGGCATCGGCAGTAGTGTCAGTAATTCCGCCTTATGGACACTGACGACAGCCGGTGCCTCACTCGTCAAACTGGCGGGCGTTGATCACCTCGATGTGACTTCAACAACGTTTCAGAGAACGCCTGGTGATGCTCAATCCGTGGTAAATCAAGAAGCCTCTGCCAACCGGAATGAAGGCACCGCAGCGGGATCCATTCAGGTAACCGGGACGTTTACGACTCTCACCTTTGCTGTGACTGGATCAGGCGTGGAAGGCGCGGGTGGCGATGGTATTGAGTTTGTTTGGGAGACCATTGGCAATAACCCACTCATTACCAGCGATGGCGGCGGCAACAATGCAGCGATAAGTGTCATCGAGAATACCAATGCAGTGACCACCGTAACTGCGACGGATGAACAGTCTCAAGACATCACTTATAGTATTTCAGGCGGCGCCGACGCCAGCTATTTCAGCATTGACTCGAATAGCGGTCAACTCCGTTTTATTTCAGCACCCGATTATGAAACTCCGGCAGATGCGGATGCCGACAACATCTACGATGTTACTGTTAGGGCAACCGATACGTCCGGTGCGTTCGATACCCAACAAATATCCGTCACGGTTCAAGACGACCTGAGCGGCCCCACCATCACTAATCCTGGCAACCAAACAACACCGGAAGATACTAACCTGATCTTTAGTACTGCGAATGGCAATGCGCTGTCGCTAAGCGATGATGCCGGCACTCTTCTTACAACAACTCTGAACATAAGTAACGGTGTTCTGACATTGGCGACAACCTCTGGACTGAGCTTTTCTGAAGGCGACGGCACAAATGACAGTACGATAACGTTTACCGGCAGTGTCGAAGACATCAACGCAGCCCTGGATGGAATGGTTTTTACGCCAGCAAATGACTTCAACGGGACCTCTCAACTGTCGCTCAGTACCGAGAACAATGAACATGCTACCCTAGCCATCGACAACTCGCTGCAAGCGAGATACACCTTTGATGAAAGCGATCCAGGAAGTGATTCAAGCCCTAGTGGCGCGAAAGACGGTATTGTCAATGGTGCGACTCAGATAGAGGATTCTGAACGAGGCACCGTACTCGATTTCGATGGCAACGACGACTATGTGGAAATCGCAGGCCTGTTTGATCAGCCAGAAACTATAACGCTTGCAACGTGGATCAATGTTGATGCGGGGGAAACCACAGGACATCTTATCGTTCTCGGGGATTCCGTTGGTCTAGGTTTAAATTCCGCAGGCAGCCAGATCCACGGTTGGTTTTACGACGGCACCAGCTTTCTTCATACCGGTACGACAGATACTGCTTACAATCTAGCGGGCGACGGATGGCAACATCTCGCCTATACCTTAGATACAGTCAACAATATTCAGCGATTTTATTTGAATGGTGAATTACTCGCCGAGACGACCTATATCACGGATGTTTCCTGGACGCTGGGCACAAATACGTATTTAGGTTCTAGAGATGCGTCATCGCCGGAATGGGCCTATTCCGGGCTAATGGACGACGCCAGAATCTACGACCGCGCTTTGACGACTGACGAGATCGCAGCTCTCGCCATCGCCGCCCCCATTCAAGATGAAACCTTAGAAATTCAAGTCACTCCGTTAAACGATGCCCCTGCAGTGACCGCTGCCACAGGAAGCTTCAACTATTATGAGGGCTACGGCGTCGTACCGCTCGGCGGTACAGTTAACATTACAGATGTTGACAGCAGTGACTTTGATGGAGGAACGCTGATCTACCAACTGTCACAAAATGGTGAGGCGGAGGACCGACTTGCCCTCACCGACGAAGGCCCAGGAGCAGAAAATGTTAATATTGATGGCACTAACATTTACTACAGTGATGTTCTGGTAGGAACCTATACAGGATCTGTAACGGGTTCAACACCACTCGTAGTCACCTTTAACGGCAATGCGTCCGTTGAGGCTGTCAATGAAGTTGCTCGCAACATCACCTACGAAAATACATCCGAGAATCCGATCGCTTCAACCCGTACGATAGAAGGCTATGTTACCGATGGCGATGGCGGCACGAGTAATACGATCACCGGATATATAAACGTTGTCCCCGTTAATGATGCGCCGCAAGGCATCGACAGCTACGTCAGTACAACCGAGGATTCTACCTATACCTTTGCGCTCAGTGATTTCAATTACAGCGATCTTGAAGACGACAATCTTAGTGCAATCTGGTTTGACGATATTCCCAGCAGTGGCAGCCTGATTCACAATGGCGTTATCCTGTCAGCCGGGGACTCAGTATCAGCTGCCGATATTCAGGCGGGGCTACTGACTTACCAACCCGCATCAAACATCAACGGAAATAACGCAGATAGTTTTACGTTTCGAGTCCAGGACGACGGAGGCACAGACAACTTCGGAAGTGATACAGATTCAACACCGAATACCTTAACCATCAATATTGCGGCTGTTAATGACGCCCCGGTTATTACCAGCGACAGCAATCTGTCAGTGGTGGAAAACACCACCACAGTCGCTACCCTTACCAGCAATGATGTGGATGGCGATACGGTAACCTACACCATTACCGGTGGTGCCGACGCCGCGCTCTTCTCCATCGACAGTAATACAGGCGAATTGCTCTTCGATGCCGCACCAGATTTTGAATCCCCCGTCGATGCCGACGGTAACAATATTTACGATGTACAGGTAACCGCCAACGATGGGAATGGCGCCAGTGATGTACAAAACCTTGCCATTACGGTTACCGACAGCAATGAAACGCCAACAGATATTTCCCCCAATGGCTTTTCTATCCCAGAGAATACCGACACCTCTGGCGGGTACTCCCTCGGTGCACTCTCCACCATTGATCCGGACTCGGGCGATACCTTCACCTACACCATTGTTGGCGGACCAGATGCAGCCGTGTTCGCTATTGGCGGCGCCAACAGTGACGAACTGATCATCGATGATGGTGTGCTGGATTATGAAACTCAGGCGCTTTACCAGGTCGTGGTACAAACCACCGATGCCGGTGGACTGACTTATGATGAAACCTTAACCCTTACAATCACCGATCAAAATGACGCACCCATCATCACCAGCGCCAGCAATCTGTCGGTGGTGGAAAACACCACCACGGTCGCTACGCTCACCAGCAATGATGTGGATGGCGATACGGTAACCTACACCATTACCGGTGGTGCCGACGCCGCGCTCTTCTCCATCGACAGTAACACAGGCGAACTGATCTTCGATGCCGCACCAGATTTTGAATCCCCTGCCGATGCCGACGGCAATAATATTTACGATGTACAGGTAACCGCCAGCGACGGCAATGGTGCCAGTGATGTGCAAAACCTTGCCATTACGGTTACCGACAGCAATGAAACGCCAACGGATATTGCCCCCAATGGCTTTTCTATCCCTGAGAATACCGACACCTCTGGCGGGTATTCCCTCGGTGCACTCTCCACCATTGATCCGGACTCGGGCGATACCTTCACCTACACCATTATTGGCGGACCAGATGCAGCCGTATTCAGTATTGGCGGCGCCAACAATGACGAACTGATCATTGATGATGGTCTGCTGGATTATGAAACCCAGGCGCTTTACCAGGTCGTGGTACAAACCACCGATGCCGGTGGACTGACCTATGATGAAACGATAACCCTTACAATCACCGATCAAAATGAAGGTCCCGCCTTCACATCAACTCCGGTGACCATTGCGTCGGAAGATGCCGCCTATTCCTACACTCTGACCGCCAACGATCCCGAGGGAGCCTCTCTAATCTTTACGGCAGATACCCTGCCCGCCTGGCTGACTCTTACCGACAACGGTGATGGCACCGCGACCTTGAGCGGTACCCCCTCTAACGATGATGTCGGTGACCAACCGGTGGCAATAAGAGTCTCCGACGGTGTCAATCAACAACTGCAGAGTTATACCCTATCCGTCGTCAACACCAATGACGCTCCGGTTATTACCAGCGCCAGCAATCTGTCAGTGGTGGAAAACACCACCACGGTCGCTACGCTCACCAGCAATGATGTGGATGGCGATACGGTAACCTATACCATTACCGGTGGTGCCGACGCCGCGCTCTTCTCCATCGACAGCAACACAGGCGAACTGATCTTCGATGCCGCACCAGATTTTGAATCCCCTGCCGATGTCGACGGCAACAATATTTACGATGTACAGGTAACCGCCAGCGACGGCAATGGTGCCAGTGATGTGCAAAACCTTGCCATTACGGTTACCAACAGTAATGAAGCTCCAACGGATATTGCCCCTAATGGCTTTTCTATCCCAGAGAATACCGACACCTCTGGTGGGTATTCCCTCGGTGCACTCTCCACCATTGATCCGGACTCGGGCGATACCTTCACCTACACCATTATTGGCGGACCAGATGCAGCGGTGTTCTCTATTGGCGGCGCCAACAGTGACGAACTGATACTCACAAATGGAGTTTTAGATTTCGAACGACAATCAAATTATGCGATCGATATTCAATCCGTCGACAGCCAAGGGAATCTGCTAACGAAAAGGGTTCAAGTGACGACAAGCGACGTTGATGAAACAGCACGAATCACGTCAATAGTTTCCACGAATCTCATTGCCGACGAGACGTACGTGCAGAGATTAGTCATAGAAAATGGCAGTAGCGATACACAATGGTCAACAATAACGCTACCCTCTTGGCTCGTCTTAAACCAACACGAAGATGGCAGTGCGACCTTGCAGGGTATAGTGCCGCAAAGTCTCACAACTACCACAGATGTCATTCTTGAAGTCACACATAAAGGAGAAACGACTCGATTCAGCTTTTCACTCACGCTGGATAGCAGTCAAACCACTCCTGTATCAATTGTGAACGATGGGGACCAACGTATTTTCGGTTCCGGGCCAGATATAACCAACGGACATCAGCATCAAACAACAATTCAGCGTATTGACGACGCCATCGCAGAACCATCTCATACCGAAAACTCTGATCACGATGCAACGCTGGAAGAATCCACCGAAACCATCGACGAAAACACTGAATCTGCACAGAGTTCAAACGCAGAGGAAAAGCTATCATCTGACGAATCTTCATCCACATCCGAAAACCTTTCTCAGCTCAGCGAAAGCACAACTGAAAAAACAGCAATTGCGACACCTTTCAACAAACTTAGAACCGAGACACCGGCAAGCCAGTCACACGATCTGTTTGATCAAGGTCTTTCACCAAAAGACAGTAACGATCATGAGCGCATTGAACAGAATTATGATTTTGAATCCCTAATAAAAACCTCTAACCCGGTCGATAATTGGCGCAATCAAAGTGCGCAACTCATGCAAAGTCAATTGCAGCTTAGTCGCGCCTCCCTTTCTACAGATTTTACCTTAAACAGCGACAATGATGAGCTATGGACCAATATACGCCGCATGCAACTCGAAATGGAGGAGGATTATCAAGAGATAGAAGCCAATGACGTAGAAATCCATTTTGTTACTGGTGCAGCGATTAGCGTTACAGCAGGGTTCGTGGGCTGGATCTTTCGCGGCAGTGCCCTTCTAAGCAGCTTGCTGTCTTCGGTGAAAGTATTCCAAAACTTTGACCCTCTCGCTATTGTTTCTAAAAGCTCGACGACCTCGGGCACCGAGAGAGCACCTGCTGACAGCGAACATCAACCCATTGACGAATTTTTTAATCAACACAAGCGATGACTGAATGAAATCACTATCGTTCAAACAAATTGTCGCAATCGTCTGGCCATCGGCACGAATAAGCCTTGCACTCGTTTCGATTCTCACCAGCATTCTGCTTTTTTCCGATCTTTTAGGACTGACACCAAACCACCGTCAATATGAAATGGAAACCCGCAAGCGCATAGCGGAGACCTTTGCAATAACAGTGGTCGAACTGATTCAAACCGAAAACCTGACGCTGATTAGACGCCTTCTCGCAAAAACCGTTGAAAAAAATGATACCCTAGAGTCCGCAGGATTTCGCTACGTCGATGGTAGACTTCTGTTTCAGATAAACCAGCACGAATCAGCTTGGGGTGAATATGACAATACAAAGTCCACCTCGACTCACATTCAAATCCCCTTGTACAAAAATGCTCAACTGCTTGGGCGAATAGAGTTAAAATTCAAACCTCTTACAGCAGACGCCGGCATTTTTAGCAACAAAACTTATCGCTGGATTGCCTTCGTCGCCAGTACCTCGCTGTTTTTCTTTTTAGCCTTTATGCTACGCACATTAAGGCAAATTGATCCTTCCGCCGTCATTCCCGACAGAGTAAATGCCGCCTTCGATACACTCGCAGAGGGTGTGGTAATCCTCGATGATCGAGAGCATATAGTTCTAGCAAACAAGGCATTCACTGAATTCATTGGGCGGCCAAGTTACACTCTTATGGGACTAAAACTGTCAGAATTAGGCTGGAAACGAAAAGATACTGAATTTGACAACCAACCTCCCTGGGTCGATGCCTATCGCACAGGCAAACATCGCATTGGCGACAAGCTTGCGATAGATACCGGTCTTGACGCCTCTCGAACAATGTTGATCAATAGCGCACCTATTATGGATGCCAACAACAATCCACAGGGTATGCTGCTAACCTTCGATGACGTCACCGACCTAGAAAAGCAGAAACTAAAGCTGCAAACCATGGTCGACGACCTGGAAATATCTCGTAAAGAAATTCAGCGACAAAATAAAGAGCTTTATTATCTCGCCACCAGAGACCCGCTCACGGGCAGCTTTAACCGCCGCTATTTTTATGAGGAGTTTGAAAAGCGCTACCAATCCGCTAAGGCTAGCCAAAAACCGCTCTGTTGCATCATGGTTGACATTGATCACTTTAAAAATGTGAATGATACCTACGGACACGATATCGGCGATCAAGTGATTAAAATGCTCGCTTTCGCACTAAACAGTGTTACTCGAGACGTAGACCTTGTCGGCCGATACGGCGGAGAAGAATTCTGTGTGATCCTGCCCGACCTGCCGCTGGATGATGTTCTCAGCGTTGCGGAGAGAATTCGCCTGAAAATTTATCGTGACTCCGGTCAGGCTATGCCCAACGGAGAGAAAGTGACGGCGAGCCTGGGCGTCGCCAGCATCGATGACGGCTCGACAACCCACGACGAATTAAACAAACAGGCCGACCAGGCGTTATATGCCGCGAAAAACTCGGGCAGAAACCGAGTTGTTCGCTGGATTCCTGCATTTTCAGAGGCGCGAGCGGAAGACGCTTCCCAGAAAGCAAGCCAGGCCGAGCAGCGCCTCTCTCTCACGGATGGAAATGAGCGTCAGGATGAAATGCTGAATCTGCAACAACAAATTCAGCAACTTGAAAAAGTCGCGTCCTCATTCGCTGACCAGCTTCAGAAAGAAAAACACTTTGATAAAGTTACGGGTCTACCAAACCATAGCCTGTTTTACGACAGGGTGAATGAGGCGATGGAACGCTCGGGGCGCGCAGGCACCAGCACCGCTGTTCTGATTACTGAATTTGCAATCAGCAGCCTGACCAAGGCATTATCTGATCAGAGCAGCTTGGATCAACTCTATTCCGAAGTTGCAAGCCGACTTCAATCCAGCATTCGCAAATCGACCAGCATTTCGGTTTATCCGCTGGAGGCCGAAGAGTTAAAAACCGTTTCTCGTATGTCACAAGACGAGTTTGGTATTCTACTACCCGATTTGCGGGACACGACGTCGATACCCGGTGTTATTGATCGCATAATGCAAAAATTCGCCGAGCCGCTCAACAGTGAGCATCAATCCTTCAAGCTCACTTTTCGAATCGGCATTAGCCTGTATCCAGACGATGCCACCACCCCCGAAGAATTGATATCCCACGCCGCAATTGCAAAAGCCAAGGCTGAAAACGAACCCAATACCGGTACCTACCAATTTTTCGATAAAGTGATGCAGGAAGAAGCGCATCGACAACTTTTGATCGAAAAAGAAATCCATCACTCCGTAAAGCTCAAGCAATGGCAACTCTACTATCAACCTAAGCTTGATCTGAAAACCGATACCGTAACGGGCGTTGAAGGATTAATTCGCTGGAATCACCCAAAGCGAGGACTGCTAGGCCCCATGGAGTTTATTCCTATTGCAGAGGAACGGGGCTTGATCATCGAAATCGGCGAATGGGTACTGCAGGAGGCCTGCGCCCAAATTGCAGCCTGGAACAAAGCGGGCATTCACTTGAAAGTGTCCGTAAATATATCTGCATTGCAGCTAAGGCTGCATAATTTGTCGGACCTTATCCTACAGTCTATCGATAACGCGAACATCAGTCGGGATCAACTTGAGCTGGAATTAACCGAAACCATGCTGATCAACAACTATGATATGGCGATTAAGTCTCTTACAAGGCTACATGCAAATGGCGTGAGAATCTTAATGGATGATTTCGGCACAGGATACTCTTCCCTGACGTATTTGAAGAAGCTTCCTGTCGATACCATCAAAATCGATCGCTCCTTTGTGCAGAATATCGTCACCAATAACGATGACCGCAGCATCGTCAAAACAGTGATCAATATGGCCCAATCTCTGAATTTGACCGTCGTCGCCGAAGGGGTCGAAGAAAAAGAACAGTTAGCTCTACTAAGAGCATTTGACTGCGATGAGATTCAGGGCTTTTTTCTTGCACGCCCTATGTCGGCAGAAAACCTTGAACGTTGGTTACAGGAACAAAAAACGTCAAACCAACAAAAATGAAAGGTAAATCAGCCCAAATGGAGATATACTGAATATGCACCGACTGGCGCCTGACTCTTTCCGACATCGTTTTGACTTCCAGAATTGTGAAATCAAAAGACTCTTTTTCGAAAAGATATGGAGCGGGATATCGGGTTCGAACCGACGACCTGTACCTTGGCAAGGTACCGCTCTACCAACTGAGCTAATCCCGCAATGGCGTCCCCTAGGGGAGTCGAACCCCTGTTACCGCCGTGAAAGGGCGGTGTCCTAGGCCTCTAGACGAAGGGGACCTTGGAGCTTTGAAGGCTACTGCCTCCAGAAGAGATGCGTATTCTAAGGACCGACCCCTGCTCTGTCAACAACTCTTCTGAAATTTTTTTATTTTTTTTAAACAACAACTTACGACGCTGGTCATTTCTGCGGCACCCCAACAGAAGCATACCCAGGGCGCATTGCATAGTGCAGCTATACTTAGGTTAAAGGACGCCTTAGATACAACTCGGAATTGTCAATTTCTATTCAGGGCGACCTTTACTACGCGATCACTTTGAGCCTTAGGAAATAGGAAGCGGTACAGGCGCCATGTCTTACACCTTGCTAATCATTGTCATTACATTGCTCCTCTTCGTTCTCGTCGGCTACGCCTATGTAACCCAGACGATGGAAACGAAACGCCAAAAAAAACAGCGGCTGATTATGGCATTGCATCAGCGTAGCAAGGAGTTCAAGTCTCTGATTGGGGGCTTTCCAGCAGGATTCCTATCCAAAGATATAAGCCTACTGGTCTATCGGTGCTTAATTGATGTAACAGAGCAACTGTCCCGCATAGAGCCCAATACCTCGATGCACGTGGAAGAGCTGGCACTGTTTACCCAGAAAATTGATGAAGTCAAACGTCAGCCACGGGATGTACATCCCCCAACCTTAGACAGCGTACAACAAGTTAAAGAAGTCAAAGGGCTGCTTCAGGGTTTGAATGTGTTTCTGCATCACCAAAAAAAGAAGGGTGCGATTTCGCCCGGCGAAATGCAAAACTACGAAGCTCAGATTAAGCAGATGGTTACGCGTATATCCGTAGATGGCTATCTTATTAATGCAGAACAAGCGGATACCAGTGGTAAACCCCGCCTTGCCCTGCACTACTACAGCCTAGGAAAAAAGCTTCTGGAACGTGAACAAAGTCAAAACAGCGATCCCGTCAAACTCAAGCAAGTGGACGACTTGATTGAAGCTCTGGAAACCCGACTCAATGGGTTGGATCCGGAATATGACGTCGACAAGCAAAATCAAGCTGCGAAAGAGGCAACCGCGAAAGAATGGGAAAATTTCAGCCCGGAAGAAGAATCAGAATGGATGAAAAAAAACGTCTACGATTGATGCAGCTCTATGCGTTTTAAATAGGTCCTTCTGACAAAGTGGTATAAGAAACAATTCGACTCAGTGCCGACAAGCTCATGCCGGTGTCACCGACCCAGTGATTAAAAGCCGCCTGCACATGGTGTAAATCCCGCTTCGACGTCGGCAATTTATCAATCACCCCCTGAGATCTAAGTACAGAAACCACATCTTCGGTCAGCAGGAAGGTGTCTTTTCCCACCATACGCAGGAATCTCGGCCCCGACATTCCGCCCAGCTGAGCTGCCTCCTTTTTCATCAGCAACCAGAGATCGACGATGCGTTCCCCTGGCCAACCCGCAAGAAACGTCCCGAAACTACCATGTTGGACACTGATGTCACGAATCCATAAAGCGTTTTTACGAACGGCTTTAATCTTGCCGAAATGACGGATGATACGCGTATCTTTCGCCAGCCCCTCCAAGACCTCATCAGACATCATCGCAACCTGCAGGGGATCAAAGCCGAGAAACACCTCTGTAAAGGCCGGCCACCGATCGTCTACCATCTTGTGCTTGAGTCCCGCTCGAAATATACGGCGGCTCATTTCCGACAGATAATAGGCATCGTCAGAAGCCATCAATTGAGCGTTACTTGCCACCGGAGGTAACTGGCTCATCACAGCCTTGCGCCCTCCTTTTTGAATCTCGGCCGCGGCCAGGATTCGGGAAAAACTCGGAAACGTCACTGACATTTAATCGTCTGCGTTCAATTTTATCGACGCAGAATTGATGCAGTATCTTAGTCCTGTTGGCTGGGGGCCATCTTCAAACACATGCCCAAGATGGCACCCACAATTTCGACAGTGCACTTCCGTGCGAACCATACCTAAACTGGTATCTCGCTCTTCTTCTACGACATGTTCATCCACCGGCTGAAAGAAACTTGGCCAACCGCAACCGGCATCAAATTTTGTTCCGGATTCAAACAATGTCGTACCACAACAGCGACACCGATACTCTCCAACGGTCGTCGTATCCCAGTATTCACCGGTAAAAGCCCTCTCTGTCCCCTTCTCTCGACAGATACGAAATTCTTCCGGCGTTAAACGCTCGCGCCAGTACTCTTCATTAAATTCTTGCGGAACAACCTTTTCTGTTCCGTCACTTTTTCCGTCTACCCCAGACATGATAACTCCTAAAATATCGTGAATTTGGGCTTGATCCAGACAACCTGGACTCCTATATTACGCCGCTTCCCAGTCCCTGCCCATGGTAAACACAATGCGTCCCGTCGATAAATCGGAGAAGTTATACGGCATTTGCTACGACATCCGCGGTCCTGTTCTAGAGCAAGCACAACACCTCGAAGAAGAAGGACACCGCATCATCAAGCTGAATATCGGCAATCCTGCACCCTTCGGTTTTGACGCCCCCGATGAAATCATCCTCGACGTAATCGCCAACCTACGCAATGCCCAGGGATATTGCGATTCCCGCGGTTTATTTGCTGCTCGTAAAGCTATTATGCAGGAATGCCAGCAGCTCAATATCCCCAACGTCGACATTGACGACATCTATCTTGGTAACGGCGTCAGCGAGCTCATCATGATCGCCATGCAAGCCCTATTGAATAACGGCGACGAAGTTCTGATTCCAGCACCGGATTACCCGCTGTGGACCGCAGCCGTGAATCTGGCTGGCGGCACCCCAGTACACTATCGCTGCGACGAGCAAGCTGACTGGTTTCCTGATACGCAGCAGATTCGCAGCAAGATTACCGAAAAAACCCGGGGCATTGTTCTTATCAATCCAAACAATCCCACCGGCGCAGTCTACAGCCGCGACCTTCTCAATGAGATTGTTGCTCTGGCGAGAGAACATGGGCTCATCATTTTTGCCGACGAGATCTACAGCAAGATTCTGTACGATGACGCCGAATATATTCCCATGGGGAGCTTGGCGACAGAAGACGTACTCTGTGTGACGTTTAATGGCTTGTCGAAAGCCTACAGACTCGCTGGTTTTCGTTCAGGCTGGATGATTCTATCGGGCGCCAAACATCTCGCAAAAGGCTACATTGAAGGCATCAACATGCTCTCAAGTATGCGTCTATGTGCCAATGTGCCGTCGATGTTTGCCATCCAAACGGCTCTCGGCGGCTATCAAAGCATTCGCGAATTGATTTTGCCCGGAGGTCGCCTACGGGAACAGCGCGATCTCGCCTGGTCAAAACTGAAAGATATTCCGGGAATCAGCTGTGTAAAGCCTAAAGGTGCACTCTACGCCTTTCCGAAAATCGATCTCGATATTCATAAAATCAAGAACGATGAGCAGATGGTTCTCGACTTTCTCACCCAGAAAAAAATTCTGCTGGTACAGGGCACCGCGTTCAACTGGCCGGAGCCAGACCATTTTCGTATTGTGCTACTGCCTCGTTCAGATGATCTCGACGTTGCCATTACGGCATTTGCGGACTTTATACAGCGATATCGCCAGTAACAATGTCTTAAATGCCGTTATTAGAACCGCTTCTCTCGCAACAAGATCCAATGCGAAAGGTTCATCTGAATCGTGAGCATGGTAATATTGCGTTTTTTTTAAATCAGGGAAGAAAATTTGGCCTCGCTGACCGCAATCCTGTCAGCAATCGCCTGAAACACATCCGATCTGGACGGCTTGGCACCAACGCATGCAGGACGCGGATGCCGCCCCTAATAAAAGACACTCTTCCCACGGAAAGGTAGAAAACTTTGAGCGATCTCAATATTGATGATTTTTATCGTGATGCCGCGCTGATTTTGACCCGGCTATATCGAAAGTTTCCACGCAAATCGATGATCTTGATTGAAGAACTGATTGGGCCTGACACACCAGATGACTTTGGCTTACACAGTGACCGTCACCAGGCGTGCTTTGGAGCCGCCGTATGGCTCGCAGAGAGCGGATATATCAGCTACGAAGACACCATTCGCCAGGAAGGTTTAGACCAGGTTGTTTTATCCCATAAAGGTTTCACTTTGCTTTCCTCGAAAACACAAGCGGTCAATGAAAGCTACTGGGAAGGCCAGGAGCTGCTGCAATCACTTTTGGAAGACCAGCAGACCAACATCCATCAAATGCGGGTGGCCTTGGAGTCTGGGTCCTCACGAGATCTGAAACGCATTATGCAAGCCCTTATGAACCAATCTGCCGAACACGTCTAGCCTTCCTCGAACGCGCCCTCCACAGGCAGGCCCTAGAGCCTGCCAGAACACCCGCCCAAAAAACGCAAGCTCCCGAAACAACCGGATTTGCGCGCCACATTCATTAATGGTAGCGTCTTATCACGGACCAAAAAGAACTAACATAAAGTAACACTGTGATAGGGAAGCCTGTGAAATGCACTATGAAAAACCATTGTCACCACTGAAACCTGCGGACCAATCCGGACTGTCAGATGGCTATAGCATAAATTTCTATGGTGCCGCACTGCTCCACGAGGACGGCACAGAAACACCGATTACTGAGGCTATGGTCTCTGCAGCGCTTGACGCTCTGCACACAGAACACACTGGCGACCAACACAGCATGGACCGGTAGGCCCGCCCCATAGATAGCGCTTCCAGGTCAGTTCGCAGGCAGGGCAAACCCCATAATTGCCGCCTGCTTTGCCAGCGTCTCACGGGAAGCCGCAGACATCTTTTCCGGCAACTTAACAAGGCGATAGCCACTGCATTCTCGACGGCGAGGATAGTGCTTACGCAAAGCATCGAAGTGGGTTTTCATATCGTCACCACGCGCAAGACTTCGCAATTTCTGATCATCGATGGCTGGATCATAAGCCATTAACAAAGCTTCGTTCAGAGCCAGATGCGGGTCGTCAACGCTCATAAGAAGCTCCTTTTCAACTCCGGGAAGATATTGCTCCACCAACTTAGAATAGGGTGAACCCGAAGCCAAAAACGCCGACAGAGCTTCAGCGATCATCAAGGTTCCCCTGAGGCGGCCATCATAGCTATAGCCAGCGATATGAGGCGACCCCAACCGCACAAGATCCAGCAAAGGCCTCAGAATATCCGGCTCATGCTCCCAAACATCGAGCACGACATCCACATTCGCCCCACGATTCAAAAAGTCAATCAGTGAAGCGTTATCTATGACTCCCCCGCGCCCAGCGTTAATAAGAAGAGCACCTGAACGCAGTTGACGCAGGCGTTTTGCGTTCAAAAGATGAAAGGACGGGTGTGGACCAGATTGAGTTAGCGGTGCATGAATACACACAATATCACAGTCGAGAACGTCATCGAGTGTGGTTAAATCTGCCACGTCAACCACAGACTTAAAGGGATCGAAAACGCGACAGTCCACCCTCAGAGCTCGGAGGCTGCGGTAGAGTGAGCCACCAACATTGCCACAACCAATAATGCCAAAAGTCTGCTGCTGCCAGCTCGGCCGCACACCTGCCACGACAGAAAACACATAATCAACCACGCTCGTGGCATTGCAACCCGGAGCATTGCTCCAGGCAACTCCCGAGTCATTGAGGTAATCCGTATCCAGGTGGTCCGTACCAATGGTACAGGTGCCCACAAAGCGCACGGAAGACCCGTCCAACAACGACCGATTCACTTGGGTCACGGAGCGAGTAATGAGAATGTCCGCCGAAACTAACTGTTCTGGGTGAAGATCTCTTCCGGGCAGAGGGATAACCTCGCCAAAATGGCCAAAGACTTCCCTGCCCATGGGTATATTTTCATCAATGACAAGACGAAGTGACATAACGCGCTACTCCAATAGCCCATCCAAGGGCAAGCGTCCAAGACCCATTTCCTCACTCAGGGCTACCAATTCCTGAAGGTTCACGTGATTGGGACTCCAGAGAAGGTCGTCCGGATGCTGAATTAAGGGGGTATCCGTTTTCAGTGCCGCAAGCTGTTTTGCAACCTGCACTTGTGATTGATGATCCGCCAGACGCTCCGCCAATCCCCTCGCCCCACGGATCCCACTGGAGGGCAGTTCGGGCAGCCCCTGAAAAATCTGATCGCAGGATTTGTAGAGCTGCAGTAATTTAACGGCCGTTTTTGGTCCGATACCGGGCACTCCCGGAATACAGTCGACGGTGTCGCCCACCAATGCCAAATAATCAACAAATTGCTCCGGCTCGACGCCAAACTGCTCAACCCAATGATTTCGATCTCGACATATCCAAACGGGTTGGGCTTCTCCTGGCGGACGCCGACAATCCAACAAGCAGTCCTGGGGCCTTCTCAATAGCTGACCGAGATCTTTGTCGGTTGTTGCCAGCGCCACCGCCAAAGCCTCTGGTCGCGAAGTCACCGTACCAAAAAGAGATCCCAGGAGATCATCCGCCTCCAGGGTATCACTAGCAAAAGTTCGTATTCCAAAGCAGCGTACAAACGCCACACAAGCCCTCAACTGCTGGATCAAATCCTCATCAGGAAGCGCTCGATTCGATTTGTAGTCGGCATAAATTTCATTGCGAAAACAGGTGCCCAGACTTTCGTCAAAACAGACAGCGACGCGATCTGGTGCCATCTCCTTCAACAGCGTGAGAAAAAACCGGCTGAACCCCCACAGTGCTGCTGTAGAGAAGCCCTGGGCACTCACTTTTCGCTCAGGAGGAATGGCGAAATAACTTCGAAAGAAAAATGCGGATGCGTCCACCAAACAGGTTTTCAGTGGCCATCCAGGCGAGGCGGCGATCACAGAGGCTGCAGAAGGCATTGGAATATCTCGTCAGTCGACCGCTGAGAATAGGCTTTCAGAGCGTCAACAAAGCTGGCTCCTCGCATGGGCATTCCACCCTGAAAGTAAGTGAGGGACTGGCTATGGACAGCCTTGGCAAAACTCTCTGAAGCGCCAACCTGACCTTCGAGATTATCGACGCTGATTCTGAATGGCAGCCCAACTGCCGCACAAAAAACACGTTCGAGCCCCTGAGGCTTGATTTCGACCTGCTCAAACGCACGCTGCTGCTCAGCAGAACGTCCATCCGGACAATACCAATAACCGTAGTCTTCCAAGGTACGGCGAGCATCACCAGCAATGCACCAATGGGCAACCTCATGAAGCGCGCTGGCCGCAAAGTCTTCGCGATAGACAACACGGTGAAACGAATCCCCGCTGTCGGCGGGCACATAAATAGGCTCGTCACCACCACCGACCAACCGTGTCTCATGTGAGGCCGCAAAACACTCGGCAAACAGCCTTTCCAGAACGGCAGACATAGCAGAGCTGCCGAGGGCTGACGATTCCAAGATATTAACTCCTTCGGACCATCGCCTGGGGCTCGGTCGGATGCAGTCTTTTAACGGCCGGCTCAGTCGGCTCTGCATCCAAACAGGCTGTGCGAGACAAGAACTGATAGTATTCGTCACTCAACCAAGAGCGCCCCGCCAACAGATGTTCGAGATACCAGCGAGCCGGTAAGAGCCCCTCTGTTATCATGGCTCGATTGGCCACATAGACCCAGGCGGGGATCATCCCTTGCTCAGTATCGACCAGGAACACGTCACGGGAGTATCGCAAGGGCGCGCCTTCAAACGGATCCATTTTGAAAATTTGTCGGTTATCCGTCAGCTCATAAAGGACGCCTTCTACCCGATCTCCGCGGGAGTAAACAACATTGGCATAAGAACGATGAGGGGCATCTGACGCTCTTTTATTAAACTTTAGTGCCAAATTAGAGATTTTCCCCGACATTGATGACTTATAGCCCAGCCCTCTTTTAGTCATTCGGGCTGAATTCATATTGGAGCCGTAAGCGAAATAAAAGCAGGTCATGGTGAAATGTGGGTAATTTGAAAATGGTGCAGTAAATATTTCGTCAAAGTATTGTGCTTTTGAACAACAGCATATACCTTAAGTATTGAAGATGTATAAACGTACATCCACGCACGGCGCAGAAGGTTGTTCACCGGCCTGATACAGTGCTTGGTAGGGCGGTCTGTTAGCCTCAGAAAATCACTCGGAGGTGGTATTATGAAGACCTCAACTGGCGATCACACGTTGAATAACGTGGTCGACTTCTTCACCGGTCAACCTTACTCGGAGCTTCAAAACAAGCGCATCATCCGCCTCTCACCTGAACTCGACGGCCTCGAAATGCTGTATTCCAACGAGGCAAGCCCAGACAAACTCTTCAGCTTGAAGATTCTATGCTGGGGACTCAGAGCCAATGGCGAAGTTGTCGGCCTGGTTCCATGGCTCGACGACATTATCGCAGCCCCCGAAATCAGAGACCCGCTGAACGGCAAATGGGAAGGATATTACGACCCAGGTATCGACGAGATTTTCTACGACGGCCCGATTCATAAAGTCGTGGAGCTTGAAACCGCGGCCGAATACTACGACTTTCAGTGCGATAAGCCCAGCGATATTTTGCAGGAGATCCCCGACACCATTGGTACACACGCGGTACTGTCTACCAATGGCTTTCACACCATCACCCTCACAGAAGTGGTCAGCTGGCGCCTCCATCATGACGGCAGCGTCCAGGGAATGCTGGCAGATCCGAAAAAGATCAGCAGCACACCGGTACTTCCCGGGGACGACTGTCTCTATGCAGCCAAAAGCAAGAAAGCGTTTCGCTACTATTTTCAGCATCAAATTGCCAACAAATTGAAAGCTGAGGACCCGGAAGCTCTCGCTGCGATTTCTACATTAGTCGACAAAAAATAACGTTTTGTCAGTATCTACTACAAGCGCAGCCCACTTGGGGCTGCGCTTGTCTCGTTACCCACTCGATGCCCGCAACCAAAGTTACCGATCACAAAGACGGAAAAATGACGACCTACTTTTTTTGCACAAAGTAAAGGAAAGAACCGTCAATAGTCGCGACATCAAGTAATTTATGCCCTAAATATTGACAAAATTTAGGAATATCCCTTTCCGTCGCCGGGTCTGTCGCCACAATTTTAATCACCTCTCCCGACTCAGCAGCACGCATCTCCCGATGCAACATCATTACCGGCTCCGGACAGACCAGACCACTGGTATCTAGGGTTCTATCAAATGAAATTTCCATAACATCATCGTTTTTTAGCGACGTTTCGCCGCAAATTTTCATTGCTACACTTAAATTCAACAGCAGCCGCTTAATTTAAGCCCATGGCAGATACCGCCCCCCAACCAACCGACGCCAGAGGCACAAAGGCAAGCCCAGGGCGATCAATGTGCGGCGCTGTAAGACGAATTTGCGAGCTAGCCAGCTGGGCATGAGAACCCGGTGTAAGTGAAACAGGGGACTTCCCGATGGAGTTGATGACAAATTTCGAAACGCGACCCGATGTCTTTAGCCGTCGAGCTTTGGAAATGACTGTCGAGCTGCTCCAACAGCATCACGAAGGGCTCGCCTCAGACATTCAAAATCAACTGCTCATTAACAGTTACTCGCTGGAACATTCGTTTCTCTACAACCCTCAGGATCCCGGTGCGCACCAGGAACACTATCAAGTGACGCTCTCCGCCCAGACGATCGGCAAAGTGGTTGATGCCCTGACAAAGCTGGGCGAAAAGTATATCTCGCAGGCCGCTCAGAATAATGCACAACTCTGCCAAATCAAAAAATTGATTCAGGAATGGGTCAGCTTGGCAGAATGGCTGATCATACAGGCAGACCCACCAACCCAATCACTCCATTGACTCAATACCCTGCGAGCCTTGCTGTATCGACATCTGCTGTGTAACGAACTGCCCTACTCGCTTCGCCGCCAGTTCGATCAATCCCTGCTGCGAGTGACCACTGCGCTTACGCGGCTGAAAATCGTGATTGCCATCTGGCAGCCAAAATATGTCTACACCTTCAGGCAGTTCATAAGAGGCAACTTCGGCAGGCGTTCCAAAAGGATCTCTCTCTCCCTGCACGATCAACAATGGCGCACGTAAGTCTGGTAAATGCTCAGTTCGCAACTTCTCCGGCTTGCCCTGGGGATGAAAGGGATAACCAAGGGCGACAACCCCAGCGACGGGACGCTCGCAGGCAACCAAAGTCGCCATACGTCCGCCCATGGATTTTCCACCAATAAAGACCTTGCCCGCAGCCCCCTGCTGATCGATAACGGCATGCCATGCCTCGCGCAAAACCGCTTGGCGATCGGGAGGTCGACGCCGCCCTTCCGCTTCCATCTTCGTCATGTAAGGAAAATTGAACCGTAACACGCCGATACCGACGTCCGCTAGAGCGTCTGCCATACTGTTCATAAAGGGCGATGACATCCCTGCTCCAGCGCCATGAGCAAGAAGCAGTAATGGCGCCGATGGCCCGGTCTGTATTTGGTTTTCCGTAATCATTAAGACGACGACTGCCAGCGACGAAGCTCTTCAGCGGTCAACACGTTACACGTTTGCGTTTCAGAATCGAAAACAATAACCGCTTGTCCAGACGACAACATACGCCTGACCTGTGTCACTTTCGTGCCCTGAGAAACTTCTTGCAGGCCATAATCCGTACCTTCCCTTGCGATGAAGGACTCAATCAACCCCGCCAGAGCCTCTTCCGAGAGCTTGGCGGGAGGAATGATGATCGGATCGGTCATGGGTTATGGAAAACAACCATTATGGCTTTACGAACTTTAAGGTCATACGATCGCTTTCACCGATTTCGGCGTACTTCTCACGATCTTCATCGCCAAGCGCATAGGTTGGCGGGAGAGTCCACACGCCTTTTGGATGATCGGCATGATCCAACGGGTTGGCATTGATTTGCGCCCGAGCCTCCAGCTGAAAGCCCGCAGCTTCAGCGAGCTTGATGACGTACTCTTCAGTGACATAACCAGATTCAATCATGGTATCCAGATCGGTGCCTGACTTCGCGCGATGTTCAACCACGCCGAGCACACCACCTGGCTTGAGCATGCTGTAAAACTCACTGAAGGCATCTTCCGCGAATCCAGCCTTCATCCAATTGTGGACATTGCGGAAAGTCAGGACGAAATCCGCACTACCTGGCTCAGCGGCAGCGACGCCATCAGGCGGAAAAAACTGTGTGACTTCAACAGGACCAAACAACTCGGGTTCGGCTTCAACGCGCGCCAGAAATGACTCACGACTCTTTTTGAAATAGGACACCGGCGTGTTTTCAGCAAAGTGCGCCGCGATAAATTTGCCATCGTCAGCCAGATAAAAGCCCAGAATTTCGGAATACCATCCACCACCAGGCCAAATTTCAACGACAGTGCTGTCGGGTTTTATACCAAAAAATTCGAGTGTCGGACGCGGGTGGCGATAGTCGTCTCGAGCCACATAATCCGTCGTTCGGTGGGGATTGTTGATCGCCTCCGTCAAATGATCTGGTGGCGTAGGGTCAGCCATTGCCGAGTTGGTGAGGGTTGCCAATATACATAACGATGCGAACTTCCTTGTCAACGAGCGAATCCTGCCTCCATGCAGATTCATATGCCGTTTTTTCATCAATCTAGATTCTCTCATGAGAAATTTGTGTGTAGCGTAAATCGACCTGTAGTATAAATTGCCATTTAACAGACACTATACTGAATCAATGCTGAAAGGTTTGATTCTTGCAGGAATACTGTGGAAACTAGGTCTTTTGACGGATATCTCGATCTTGTAATCCGTAAATTGTGAAACAGTCGAATAACCAGCGACAGGGCTATTGTAGCCAAAGGTAATTTTTTATGAATCGTTTTCTTGTGCTCAGCATCCTCAGCGATGACCGCCCAGGTGTTGTGGAAGCACTGGCAAAAGTCGTTCACACGCACCATGGAAACTGGCTGGAAAGTAAAATGAGCCACCTCGCCGGCAAATTTGCTGGCATACTGCACCTATCGGTTGCCGAGTCCTCTTACGAATCTCTGTGCCACGCTCTGACGGAACTTCAACAGCGCAAAGGCATTCAGATGGTCATCGCCGAAAGCTCTGAGCGGGCAACTCGCTGGCCGGAAGCCCCGACCAATCTGCACTTTAATCTGATGGGGAATGACCGACCCGGTATCGTGCAGGAAGTCTCTCAGGCATTTGTGAATCACGGCATCAACCTACAGGAGTTGCACACCGGCTGTACCAGTATGCCGTGGTCTGGCACGCCGATGTTTACCGCCCACGGTCTGCTGCAAGTACCTTCCAGCCTCGACCTCCAAAGCCTGGAGGAGCAACTCGACCGAATTGCTGACAACCTGGGTGTCGATATTGAGATCAGAGAGCCAGCCGACTCAGTTACCGGTTGATATCGCGACCGAAAACAGAGCCGCCTGCTCTATCATTGCAACATCGGAGAACCGACTGCGTCGGTTCTCTTTTATTATCCCCGACATAACTGTTCAATGTCGCTTTTTCAGCGACATAGCCCGAGATAGTTTATACTCTGCCGCCCTTCGCATTCGCAGTAAGCTGGCAAGAGGTGAAACCCACGGCCAATGACAGACCCGCTTTTTCACATTGTACTTTACCAACCGGAAATTCCGCCAAATACCGGCAATATCATTCGGTTAGCAGCCAATACCGGTTGCCAATTACACTTGATTGAGCCCGTAGCCTTTGCCTTGGATGACAAACGCTTACGGCGTGCAGGCCTGGATTACGGTGAATGGCAAACTATGCAGGTGCACTCAAGCTGGGAATCATTCCTAGAGCAGCACTGCACCTCCAGAGTATTTGCCATCAGTACAAAGGGCAGCCAGCATTTCCACACCGCCAATTTCCAACAAGGTGATGTCTTGCTGTTCGGGCCGGAAACCCGTGGGCTACCGAACGAGATTCTGTCTCAACAGACCAGTGACCGTATTCTTCGCATTCCCATGCAAGCGAACAGTCGAAGCATGAATTTGTCTAACGCCGCATCTGTCCTCGTCTATGAGGCTTGGCGACAGTTGGATTTTTGCGGCGCTCGATAACGACACACCGATTAATTTCTAGACATCAACACAATGAGTAACAAAGCACCTATCGGTCTCTTCTACGGATCTACAACCTGCTATACCCAGATGGCCGCAGAAAAAATTCAGACTGTTCTGGGAGATGCGCTTGTCGATCTCTACGATATCGCCGAAGAAGCGCCGGCGACGATGATGGACTACTCACTATTGATTTTGGGGATTCCCACCTGGGACTACGGCGAGTTGCAGGAAGACTGGGAAGAGATCTGGGATGAGCTGGATGAGCTGGAATGGCATGGGCGTAAGGTTGCCATTTATGGACTCGGTGATCAGGTTGGTTACCCGGAATGGTTTCAGGATGCGCTCGGTTACCTGCATCACAAGGTTAAACAACAAGGTGCAGAGTTAGTCGGATATTGGCCAAGCGCGGGTTACGAGTTCGAATCCTCAAAAGCCCTCAGCGACGACGCCTCGCAATTTGTTGGCCTGCCTCTCGATGAAGAAAGCCAATTCGATCAAACCGAGCAAAGGGTTGCGGGTTGGTGCGCGCAGATTTTAACGGAATTTGGCCTTGCAGACGCCTGAACGGCACCGCAATCAATGACTGACTCTCACATCCCTCGAGCAGAGATTCACTGGACAGAAATCGGTGAGCCCTTGTCCAGCCGCTTTGGCGATGTCTATTTTTCCCGAGACAACGGACTCAACGAAACCCGTTACGTCTTTCTCGAACAAAACCAACTGAAAGAACGCTTTCAACTACTCAAACCCGGCGCCACCTTCGTCATCGGGGAAACCGGCTTTGGTAGCGGCCTGAACTTTCTCGCTTGCTGGCACTTGTGGCGAGAAACCGCCCCGCCAAATGCACGACTGCAATTTATCTCGGTTGAGAAATTTCCTCTCTCCCGAGACGACCTACAGCGGGTATACCAACTCTGGCCGGACTTGACCGCTCAAACCGAAGAACTGCTCAGCAGCTACCCTTGGGTGCCTGCGAGCGGCTTTCACCACTGCCTTCTCGACAAAGGCCGCGTTGAACTGACACTGATTGTTGGAGACATCAACGACGCATTGCCGCGTCTATTGATCAGCGAACACCCTAGGTTTCACCGCCCTCGCCGCGCCATAGACGCCTGGTTTCTGGACGGTTTCGCGCCAGCGAAAAACCCGGACATGTGGAGCCCCTCGCTCTATGACAGGCTGGCCAAACTCAGCCACGTGGGGACGACACTGGCAACATTTACCGCGGCAGGCGATGTGCGCCGAGGCCTACAGTCTGCTGGCTTTGATGTCACCAAAGTAGCCGGCTATGGTCGGAAACGCCATATGCTTAGGGCTGTTCTGGTTACGCCTTGGCAACAACCCCCTGAGACCGATTTTCCTTCACAGCGCTTCAACTCGCCTCACCCCCAGCCCTGGGATATTTCCGAAAAGCCCTTTAACCAGTCATCAGGACAAGGACAGAACTCCCAGAGAGTGGCCATTTTAGGTGGTGGCCTGGCGGGCTGCCTCACTGCCGCGGCACTGGCCCGCAGAGGCATTGATGTAACCGTATTCGAGCGTAGTCAGGGTCTCGCAGCGGCGGCATCCGGCAATCCTCAGGGCATCGTTTACGCCAAACTGTCTCATCGACCTGAGCCTCTGACGGAGTTCAATCTTCACGCTTTACAGTTCAGCCAGCGCTACTATCGCTCTTTTTGGGAAGCTGGCTTAGGAGATCAATGTGGCGTTTTGCAGTTAGCTGTCAATGAGAATGAAACCGCTGCACAAGAGCGCCTCAACCAGCGCTTTAGCGGCTACTCATTACTGCAGTTGCTGTCAGCTCAGGAAGCGTCAGAAATTTCCGGATTGACGCTTTCTGCAGGCGGATTGTTTTACCCCCACGCTGGCTGGCTTTCTCCTCCGGAACTCTGCAATCAACTGTGTCAGCACAGTACCATTTCCGTAAAAACCCTTACTCCAATCTCTGGCATTCAGCTGACAGACAATCACGAATGGCGGGTCTCAACCCCCGAGAAAAAGCATGAGCTCTTTACCGACCTGGTCATTTGTACCGCCACGGATACTCACCTTTTTGAGCAGACATGCGACCTGCCGTTAAAAGCCATTCGAGGACAGATCAGTTACCTCGAAGCCAATCGGAATTCCACCAATCTACGCACAGTTCTCTGCGGTGACGGCTATATCGCCCCGGCCTACCGCGGGCAACACTGTCTCGGAGCTACCTATAAGTTCAATACGACGAACACCCAAACGAGCCAAGCAGAACACCTTGAGAATCTCAACACCGTGACCAGAACACTGTCACCCAGCGCGTCGGACTTAGTGGCGGCGCTCCGAGAAGACCGAATTACAGGTGGTCGTGCAGCATTGCGTTGTGTCTCGCCCGATTATCTTCCTCTGGTTGGCCCCGCGCCCAGGCTTGCAGGCTACCTGGACGCCTACGCGCCTCTCCGTAAAAATGCTCGTGCCGCAATAGCCACCCCCGGCCCCTGCCATCCAAATCTCTACGTCAATGTCGGCCACGGCTCTCGCGGACTGACCTACGCGCCCCTGTGTGCAGAGATCGTCGCCAGCCAACTTTTAGGTGAACCCTCCCCTGTTGGTAATGACGTTGAACGCGCCCTGCATCCAGCCCGCTTTTGGATTCGCCGACTGATTCGCAACCAACTGTAAGTCGCTTTTCTCCACCCCGATTAAAATTTAATAAATGTTGTTACTCCTTGGGATGGAAATTGCGGGAAAAGCCAGCAGGCTGGTCTACACTTAGGACAAACAACGAACAGATGGAGAGCAGAATGCTTCTAGGAGCCGTGCCTCGAACAACCGACTTCCCCGGTGGCGTCGATACCATCCACAACTATTATGAAAGTCTGGTCCTTGATGAAATTCTGCGAACCAACGAACGCAGCCAAAAAGATCAGGATTTTCTCGCAGACACCGCCTGTGTGGCACTCAATCATCTACCTCCACGTTACATTCGACACAACGTCGATATGACATTCTTTATGTCGTCCCAGGAATTAAGCGAAGTCTACAAAAAAGTCGAAAAGGCGGTAAAAGAAGCCATCGCCTATGTGACAGAGCGCGAAGCCGCTCGTGCGGCGATGCGTGAACAGGAAACCAGCGACGCAGACGCCGAGTAAACGCAACGCAGAAACAGTTGAAAAGACAGAGAGAACGGGGCACAGTCTCGGCAGCTCCGCTCTTTGCTTTTGAACGACTATGTCTCTACGATTTTCCCTTGCACACCTGTTTTACGGGCTGTCATTAATTATTCGATGCGCGCTATTTCTGATTATCTTCAATAGTCATGCAGTATTTGCAGGCCCTAATCAGACGCCAGCCACATTAACCTACAAGATTCTCCAGACAAAAGCCCATCCAGGTACTCGCTTTACTCAAGGGTTGCAAGTTTACGGCGACCAGCTTCTGGAAAGTAGCGGCCTCTACGGCGAATCTTACGTTGTTCGCTACGACAAAGTGTCAGGCCAGGAATCCCAGACATTACCACTGCCAGATCGCTATTTTGCTGAAGGCATCGCTCTGTTGAACGGCAGTCTGTATTGCTTAACCTGGCAAGCGGGAAATCTTCTGGTTCTCGACCCAGATACGTTATCGCTAAAAGAAGTTCAACGCTATCGGGGTGAAGGCTGGGGACTGACGCAGTGGCAACACTCACTGGCGATGAGTAACGGCAGCGACCGTATTAGCTTTCGCGACCCCAATCACTTTGCCGTGGAAAGACAAATTCGCGTGAAGAATGCGGGCAAACCTGTCGAGAAGCTTAACGACTTGACGAGTGACGGCCAGTCAATTTACGCCAATGTTTGGCAGACCAGTGACATCCTGCAAATTGACCCACAATCTGGAGACGTCACCGGCATATTGGATCTTTCAGATCTGACGAATGACCAATGGCCTGGTGATCGGGAAAATGTTCTCAACGGCGTCGCCTGGGATAACGCTCACCAGGGCCTCTGGGTCACCGGAAAGCGCTGGAACAAACGCTACCTTATCAAAGTGGAGACGCCCCAAGACTAAACGGTCGAACCTTGACCCGATTTCGCCCTCCGGACTTGGCGTCGTACATCGCATCGTCTGCGCACTTAAGGAGGTTGCGTCCCTGTTGAGGTAAGTCCTTACGGCGGCCATCGGGCGTCCAACAGCACACACCGATGGAGACGGTCGGCCGAACCTGTTGATCATCTACCGTTGTCAGCGATATCAGCGATACAGCCTGGCGGATTCGCTCAGCAATGCGTCGTGCTTCCAGTTCGTCACAGAGCGGCAGCAGCACAACAAACTCCTCCCCACCGTAGCGAGCCAGCAGATCGGTCTTTCGCAGCAAATGTTCAGTGGTTCGAGCCACCTGCTGTAAACAGCGATCACCCACGCCGTGACCAAATCGATCGTTGATCGACTTAAAGTGATCGAGATCCAAAAACAAGCAAGTAAGAGGCTCTGCCCGGCGATTGCTCCGCTCCAATTCTTTAGCAAACTCAAGATCAAAATGGCGACGATTGCTCACCTGAGTGAGAACATCTACCCGACTCTGCGTTTTTAAGGATTCATGGGCCAACCCATTTTCAAGGCAAATGGCAAGAATATTCGCTAAGCGCTGTAAAAAATCTGTCGCCTTGTCCGGTGTAAAACGCTCGCGATCCCGGCTGGCGAAGTGCAAGCTGCCGATTAGCCGGCCATGACGCAATAGAGGGACCAGAGCAAAAGAGCCAGCATCTCGAAAATGAGCAAAGAGATCTGCCGTCAACTGGGTGTTGTGATTGTGCAGCAGAATCCGAGGCTTATTGCCATAGAGAAACAAGCCAAACTCGTCCGAGGCCTTCAAACGCAACTCTTCATCCAGAAAGGTAGATTCATTTTTGCTCAGAAGGCCATTTAAAGACCCATTGCGATCGACCAAAAACAGACTCACGTCATCGAGCTGAAAGTGCTCTTTGGCACCCACAATTAAAATATCCAGCAGCGGTTCGAACCCCTGGGCATTTAATAGTCGGAGTTCATAATTGGCAAAATGCCGATCCAGGCGCTCATTCTCCTGTACTCGAGAGATGAGTCCTTCTATGGATTGCGGTGTGTATTTACTGTCCATCGCCAAAGTAGCAACAGCTCCTTTACCATGAACCGAATCTGGTTCTAGGCCTGAAAAATTCTGGCAAATTCAGTAGAATCCGCCGCGAAGATCGCTGCGGCAAACATTCTGAACCGCAGACACTGTCTAAAGTGTAGCTTCGTTTCTCGCGACCGACCTGCACTGGCACTAGAATTAACCGACCTAACTGGCAAACAACGCTTCCATTATGGGGGCGAACGACTGGATACCGAGGCTACATCCGCCCATGACGACCGAACTACTCTCTCCCGCAGGCACATTAAAAAGTATGCGCTACGCCTTTGCTTATGGTGCTGACGCCGTCTATGCAGGCCAGCCTCGTTACAGTCTGCGAGTTCGCAACAACGAATTTAACCGATTGGAAAATCTCGCGGCTGCCATAGATGAAGCGCACAGCCTGGGCAAACACTTTTATCTTGCCAGCAACCTGTCTCCCCATAACGATAAAGTCAAAACCTACCTGCGGGATCTGGAGCCTGTCATCGCCATGGGTCCAGATGCTTTGATTATGTCTGATCCAGGGCTAATCATGCTGGTCAGGGAAAACTGGCCGGATATGCCCGTGCACCTTTCGGTGCAAGCCAATGCCGTCAACTACGCTACCGTGCAGTTTTGGCAGCGACAGGGAATCAGTCGCGTGATTTTGTCCCGGGAACTCTCCCTTAATGAAATTGAAGAGATCCGCCAACGTTGCCCCGAGATGGAATTAGAGGTTTTCGTACATGGCGCGTTATGCATCGCCTACTCTGGCCGCTGTCTACTGTCTGGTTACATGACCCATCGTGACTCTAATCAAGGTGCCTGTACCAACTCTTGCCGCTGGGAGTATAACGCCCACCCGGCCAAAGAAACGGAAACCGGTGAACTCCAGCCCATCGATGCCAATGCCACCCCAACGTCGGAAGTTTTGCAATGGGAGGCACCACAAGTGTCCCAAGAATCCAGTGAAATCGCCCTTCTACTGCAGGAGAAAAGCCGTCCAGGCGAATATATGCCCGCCTATGAAGACGAGCACGGCACCTACATTATGAACTCCAAGGATTTGCGTGCGGTCCAGCACGTCGAACGCCTCGTCAATATGGGCATTCATTCTCTGAAAATCGAAGGCCGCACCAAAAGTCACTACTATGTGGGTCGCACGGCTCAAGTGTATCGCCAAGCGATTGACCAAGCCTCCAACGGTAAAGCCTTCGATGTTAAATTACTCGACGAGCTGGATCATCTCGCCAATCGCGGCTACACCGAAGGCTTCTATCGCCGCCACGCTCCGGATACCCACCAAAACTACACCGCCGGAACCCCTTCCAATAACCAACAGTTTGTCGGTGAAGCCATCGCTTACGATACCCGCAATAAACGTTTAACGGTCGACGTTAAAAACCGCTTTGAAACCGGGTCCCGGCTGGAATTGATCACCCCCAACGGCAATTGCGAATTCGTTCTCAATACCATGGAAAACACGCGCGGAGAAAAAACCGACATAGCGCCGGGGTCCGGCCATAAGGTAACGCTTCCCCTGGATTTTCCGATTGAATTGGGCGAAGACGGTGGTTACGCAATGCTCATGCGTCACATCGGTTGACAGGGAAACTATTATAGGGCGACTATTCCCGCTCGATAATCGCCTTAAATACCAGCGGCCTGAATACGACGCCAACGTCGGAAAAGGAATTTCTATGACTCAATACAAGAACATTGTGGTTCTCACTGGCGCAGGCATTTCAGCAGAGTCTGGCATACGCACCTTTCGAGCCGCCGACGGCTTATGGGAAGACCACCGGGTCGAAGATGTCGCCACCCCCGAAGCGTTTGATAAAGATCCGGCCTTGGTGCACCGATTTTACAATGCTCGCAGAGCCCAACTGCTCGGAGACATTCATCCCAATGCTGGCCACCAGGCTCTGGCGGATTTCGAACATCAACACTCGGGGCAATTTACCCTGATCACTCAGAATATCGACAACTTGCACGAAAGAGCTGGAAGTCAGCATTTGTATCACATGCATGGCGAGCTGCTAAAAAGTCGTTGTCGTGTAACCGGTCTTCTCTATGACTGCCAGGAGAAGACCGCGACGGCAGACATCTGTCCCTGTTGTGGCGTACCCGGAAACTTGCGCCCTCATGTGGTTTGGTTCGGGGAAATCCCACTGTATATGGAAGAGATTGACAATGCCCTGTCACAGTGTGATTTGTTTATATCCATTGGCACGTCAGGCAACGTTTACCCCGCCGCAGGATTTCTGAACACAGCCAAATATGTTGGCGCAAAAACCGTGGAATTAAACCTGGAACCATCTGCCAACAGTGATCATTTCGATGAAACTCACTATGGCTACGCCAGTGATGTGGTGCCAACCTTTCTGGGTTCGCTGAACAGCAACCCGACCAAATAATTTAGTGAACTGAGAAAGCAGGCCATCCCTAGCCGTAACCTATTGCGCCCAATCCTCGCACAGTGTCCTTGCAGCTCTCCAGACCATCCTTGATCCATTTGTAACCGGTTCCCGAGGAAACCCCTTCATCCTTGCGTAATGGCTGTGCCTTTCCCTGACAATCCACTCCCTGTTAATAATTCCCTTAATGTTACAGACCATTCCCTGGTCAATCTTCCCTGTTCACTCCGTGACAAAACTGCTCCCTGGCCATCCTGGCAATGTTGCAGCCCACCCGGCTGCTGCTCCTGCGTTTCCTTATACCTTTACGACATCCTGTCGTAATACTTTAGAATGGACAAAGAGAATTTTCACGCCATTCTTTGTCTGAAGTTTCAACAATCAGTTGTTGATCACATTTTTTGATGAACCCACCATACCCATATTATGGGATTCCGGGGCCACCACGGCATTCATCTCAGTGAACTCCGTCGACGTCCTATCCGCCGGAAAATTCACGAAAATGGCCACGTGTGCTGCCACGAAGGCGAGAGCCATCACCACCTTCAACCTGCTCAATGTGTAATCCTTCATCTCAACAACTCTCCATCTCAAAGATCAAACAAACTTCAGAACCGATTCGGTGCAAAGCAGCATCGAGCTCATAGCCGATCCGCATGCTGTTTAGCAGGAATTAAGCCAGCAATTTATTTCCCTTTTATTTCAATAAGATAAAATTTTTAAAGATAACAAAACGAGGCGCAAAATAAGGCACCGTAAAGAATTTCGACACCCTACAGCACCAGATTGGAGCAAGCTTCTTTAAATTAAGAAATATGCCGCGTAAAACAGGTAGAACTGGATCTGCGTGCAATGACATATCGAGTCAAATGACGCCAAAAAGAATAATGTGATCAGGCAAATGATAATGAAGTTAGTTATATAGAATTGAATTGTTTAATACGAAAGAGTCTCAACATGAGGCATTAGCTTAACTAGTCTTATTAGATAGCGCGCCTCAAATAAGTTGCTCAATATGAAGCTGTTCGCCTCAACATCGATTCGAGGAAAAATCACTCTCGCCATAACCGCACTCTCGGCGCTGACAGTCGCGATTTCTGCGCTCTTTGCCTATCACTTACTCATGCAAGAAAAGCTGGAAACCATCGAGACAGCCTATCGAGCCAATTTACAGTCAAGAATTCCCGATGTTCACTACCGATTTGACGCCATCGATCAAGAATTGCTAACCCTGGCGTCCCTCCCCCCGATAGCCGGCCTTGGTCGGGCATACAACAATAATGGATTCGATGACCAAGATCAGTCCACCACAGCTCAATGGCTACAACGTTTGCAAATCATATTTATTTCAATACTGAAAAAAAACGAACATTTTTTCCAGATCCGCCTGATCGCTGCCGACGAAAAAGGTATGGAACTGGTTCGAGTGGAACGAACCGCCGATGGCAGTATTCAAGCGACCAAAGATCTACAAGCTAAAGCATCAGAACCCTATTTCCAGGAAAGCTTAGCTCTAACACAGGGTAACGTTTATCACTCTCAGATCACCCTCAATCGTGAACACGGCAAGGTCGATCCAAGACGTATTCCGACCTTTCGCTCGGCAACAACACTGGTTGATGAGAATGATCGGGTTTTTGCAATACTGGTAATCAATGTTGACTACCGAAAAACACTGTTACAACTAAACGATACGTTATCATCGAACCAAGAAACACGGATCATGGATAATCAGGGTAACGTTTTTATATCACACCCTGACCTACAAAAATCTGCGTTCTTTTTTAAGGAAGATCTGTCTGAGCGAGAACAAACCTTAAATCAGAAAATCTTGGCAAGCCCGGCATTTCGCGTATTCAACACTACCGACCCTAGTAGTAGTAGTAGTAGTAGTTTAATGATTGTGACCTCGCCTCCTATCGCTGTCTCCGGTAATAATCTGGTCCTTGCAATATCTATTTTGGAAGACAGAAATTCACTGTTGGCCCCTCTGCACCACTATCAACAAAAATTACTGATGTCGGGGGCACTCTTTGTCGTAGCGATGGCGACAATCGCATTTTTGGTAAGTCGATCTATTACAAAACCACTGATGCAATCCATCGCCTCAATTGGCGATTATGCTCAGCACGGAAACCAATTAAAACTTCCCGATTTTAAGGATATTGAACTTAGTACTCTTGTCAATAACGTAGAATGCGCCCTACAGAGAGAGGCGGAGTCTCACCAAGCGAGACAAACCGCGCTTCAGGGCTACGAAGCCATCTTTCAAACGGTAGTTGATGCCTTAGTCACTATTGATAATCATGGGATTATTCAAACAGTAAACCCCGCTGCTTTAGAAATGTTCGGCTACCGAACTGATGAATTAATTGGTCAGAACGTAAAAATTCTGGTTCCCGAGCCTCATCGCTCCCAGCACGACCACTATATTGAGAACTATAACCATACCAATAAGGCACGGCTCATCGGTAAGAGTAGAGAGCTAACCGGTCAACGGAAAGATGGCGCAACCTTTCCCGTTCAGCTGACATTGGCAGAAAGCTCTAATAATCAGAAATTTCGGTTTCTCGGGATCATCGCTGACATCAGCGAACGCAAAGAAAAAGAAAACCGCATACTTTCATTAATTCAAGATCTTGAAAAAAGTAACCGCGAACTGGACGACTTTGCCTACATTGCTTCTCACGACTTAAGGGAACCTATGCGAGGCATCCAATTACTTGCACAAAAAATGGTGACGAAATACGGCGACATCTTAGATGTGGATGGCATTAAACGGCTACATAGAATGATGACATTGAGTGAGCGCATGCATGATCTCGTCGCAGATCTACTTTTCTATTCGCGCCTTGGCCGCGCCACCGCAGAACTCACAAAGGTCGACCTCAATCAATTGGTTCTCGACATTAAAGACAGTCATCAAGATTATCTCCAAGAAAAAAACGCCGAAGTAATCATCAAGAAGCATTTACCCGCTCTTATGTGTGACCGAAACAAAGCACATTCCATCTTTACCAATTTGATCACCAACGGCGTGAAATACAATGATGCGCACCTAAAGCACATTGAAATCGAAATTTTTGAATCCATGCAACATGAAAACGTGAGATTCCGAAATGTCTTTTCCATTCGCGACAACGGCATCGGCATAGAACCCGAATTTCACGAACAGATATTTCGCATGTTCAAGCGACTGAACCGGGAAGACGCCTATGGATATGGTACAGGGGCGGGACTGACCTTTGTCAAAAAGGCTATCGAACAGCATGGCGGCCAGATTTGGCTGACCTCTACCCCCGGCAGCGGTACCTGCTTTATGTTCAGCTTGTCGCCCGGCACGCCCATTACCGCAATAAAAAAAGATGAAGAAAAAACAATAGAGACTCCAACACCCACTTCCCAACAGGAATCAATGTATGGATAAAATTCGACCGCAACATATTCTGATCGTTGAGGATAACGATGAAGATTATGAATGCACCTGTGATGCACTGACAGAATCTGCCAACTTTAATAATCCCATTCATCGGGCGAAAGATGGCAAGGAGGCTCTGGCGTATCTTTCTAATTCACCTCCCTTTACCGATTCTGAAAAATTTCCAACACCCGGACTAATGCTACTGGATTTAAATATGCCGGGAGTCGATGGTAGAGCAGTTCTGCAAGAAATGCGCTCGTTCCAACAATTTCGAGGCATTCCGGTAATTGTTTTTACAACCTCCTCAGACCCTGTTGATGTCGAAGCCTGTTATGCCATGGGCGCAAACAGCTATGTGCAAAAACCAGCCACACTAAATTCATTGGTGGCAGCCATTCAACGTATTAAAGAATACTGGTTTGAAATTGCGCTGATTCCCAGAGACACCTCTCATCGTAACTGGACACAGAAATAACACATTTGGAGTTCTTGGCACCATGCAGCAGGAAAAAGTGAATATCTTGATCGTTGACGACTCTCCCGAAGATTTGGAATTTATTCAGGATACGCTGATGTCTACCGACGCGAATCAATTTGATATAGCGACCTGCTCTAGCGCTAAGGAAGCCATTTATAAGATTCGATACCAGAACTTTCACTGCATTTTGATTGACTATAATATGCCAGGCCACGATGGTTTTTGGGTTTTGAATGAGATTCAAATGGCGAGCATTCAAATACCTGTAGTCATGCTCACTGGCGGCGGCGATGAACGTGTTGCCACCAAAGCCTTAAAAATGGGCGCCCAAGATTATCTTTCCAAAAATAGTCTGACAGCCAAAGAACTGCATGAATCCATCAACTATTCCATTCGCCGTAAACAGGAAGATTTGGCGTTTCTCGCCCGGGCAACCCGAGATACGTTGACCGGCGTTATGGCCCGCTACGCATTTCTTGACCAACTCGAAAATGCCATTGCCCGGGCAGAACGCACCAGCAAATCCCTCGCGTTGATATTTGTCGACCTCAACAAGTTCAAAGAAATTAATGACACCCACGGTCACGACGTCGGCGATCAGGTCATCAAAGAGGCCGCAAGCCGCATGTACGATGCTATTCGACGTTGCGATTCGATTGGCCGCTATGGCGGAGATGAGTTTGTCATATTGCTCGAAGACGTTGAAGGTTGCGGCGGCAACAACAGTTGGCGAGTAGCCAGCCGCTTAGCCAAAGCCATTAAAGATGCTCCCTACTGCTCACCAAACCTCAATTTAGCTCTAGGAGCGAGTATCGGAATCGCTCTTTATCCTCTATCCGGCATGACAGGAGACGAGTTAATCCGAGCCGCCGATGAAGCCATGTATGAATGCAAAAATAACCCGTCGCTGTCCTACTCATTCCATAGCCAAAGTGCACTGGCGCAGCATCATTCTTCGGCCTAGTTACGAACGGCAATTTACTGTAAAAACGAGGTCATAAAATCCCTGAGTATCAGGGTAAGGATGCGAATATGAACAACCATGATATAGATACGTTGCAAAAATATTCTACACTCCAATGCCGCTATAGCCGTCTGCTCTGTGAATTTTCAAACCTCAATCGGGGCAGATTAAAAACAACATCCTCTGGGGAGAGACGTAATCTTGATCAAACATGGGCAAAACTATTTGCAGAATTGGTAATCTGTCAGGCCGAACTCAAAGAGGCAAATACAGCACGTACAGACGTTGAGGACAAGATCCCAACCAATGAGGGAAAAAACACTGAAAAACCATAAAAGCGCGATATCGACAATCTTGTCCAGATCCGCGGATACAGTCTCCTTGGAAACCCTACACCATACCTCTGCAATTGTTCGCCGTTATAGCCTAATACTGAGGGAGCTGTCTCAGATCAATCGTAGAAGATTGGGGATCACCTGCCTAAAAGCTCAACACCAGCTATACATTTCATGGCATCAATGCCATCAGCAATTGCAGAATTGTCAGTTGGAATTGCCATTGAATTTAGAGAGTAAGAGCTGATCAAAAATCAAGCAAACTTATTCAAGCATGCAACAGCGCTGCACGTTAGGACTGATCTGTAACAAATGGTACCAGAGGCCGGACTCGAACCGGCACACTATCGCTAGCGGGGGATTTTGAATCCCCTGTGTCTACCAATTTCACCACTCTGGCACATAAGAATTGCTGCGACTGCAACAAGCTGTGGTAACAATGAGGGCGGGATTATAACAGGGGTTTTTCCCGGGTCAACCGAAAACGAGTCCCACTCACACGAAAAGCCAACTGCTTAGCCCCGAGTTTACCTGGCACACAACCGCTGGGTATACTGCACCCGTACCCTTCTATTCATGTCATTCAGTTTTATGGGGAAAAACCCAATGCTCACTCTCGATCGTCCAGACCTGCTTGCGACCAAATCTTTCGTCAATGGAGAATGGCTCACTTCGGAAAAATCGGTGGATGTGACCAATCCCGCCAACGGCGAAGTGGTCGCAAGTATCACCAGCCACGGTGGAGATACTACGCGAGAGGCGATCGACGCAGCTGAAGCGGCCTTTCCCGCCTGGGCATCTACGCCTGCAAAAGAGCGCTCCAAGATTCTGCGTAAGTGGTTTGATCTAATGATGGAGCATCAGGAAGATCTCGCAAAGATATTGACCGCCGAGCAAGGGAAGCCTCTCGCTGAAGCCCGCGGGGAGATCGCCTACGGAGCCAGCTATATCGAGTGGTTTGCTGAAGAAGCCAAACGCATCGACGGCGACATCATTCCAGCCCCTAAGAAAGACCAGCGGATCATGGTGATCAAACAGCCTGTTGGCGTCGTTGCCTCGATCACCCCATGGAACTTCCCCAATGCGATGATTGCACGTAAAGCAGCACCAGCACTGGCTGCGGGCTGTACATTCGTCGGCAAACCCGCATCAGAAACTCCGCTATCTGCACTGGCCATGTGTGTTCTGGCAGAAGAAGCAGGCGTCCCGGCCGGAGTACTCAATATGGTGGTTGGCGGTAGTTCGAGCGAAGTGGGTGCTGAAATGACCAGCAACCCCAAGGTTCGCAAGCTCACGTTCACTGGCTCCACCGGCGTTGGCAAGATTCTTCTGGAACAGTGTGCTGGCACCATTAAGAAAACCTCCATGGAACTGGGTGGTAATGCCCCCTTCATCGTCTTCGACGACGCCGATCTCGACGCGGCCATCGAGGGCGCCCTGGCATCCAAGTACCGCAATTCGGGGCAAACCTGCGTGTGCACCAACCGTTTACTGGTGCAGGACGGGGTTTACGATGCCTTCGTCGAAAAACTGCGCGCCAAGGTTGCGGAGTTTAAAATCGGTGACGGCTTCGACAGCTCTGTTACCCACGGCCCACTCGTAAACACGAAAGCGGTTCGCGACGTCAAAACGCTGGTCGATGACGCGGTTGAAAAAGGCGCTCAAGTTGTACTCGGAGGCAAAACATCCGACCTTGGCGACTGCTTCTTTGAGCCCACCATCCTGGCAAACACAACCACCGACATGCGACTCTTTAAAGAAGAGATCTTCGGACCCGTTGCGCCCATCTTCCGCTTTTCAACGGAAGAGGAAGCCCTGCAAATGGCTAACGATACGGAGTTTGGACTTGCCTCTTATTTCTACACCAAGGACTTGGGCAGAATCTTCCGAATTGGAGAAGGCTTGGAATACGGTATTGTTGGCGTAAACGAAGGTCTTATTTCAAACGAAATGGCACCGTTTGGCGGCGTTAAAGAAAGTGGTAGTGGCCGTGAAGGATCCAAGTACGGCATCGACGACTATGTCGAAATCAAGTACATGTGCCTAGGCGGCATTGTCTAATATTCATCATGAATCCGGCTGTTAACGGGGTGACCCGTTGACAGTCACCGGTCACCACCTCTCCTACCGTCTCTCCTAAGTTCCCCATCCAGCCCTTCCTTATTTTTGTGACGGGTTACCGTCATTACCGAATCTAAAACTGCCTTTCCCTGTTCTTTCGACAAAGGTCACACCACAACTGTGATCACTCAAAGGGTAATCCGTCCAAACAAGAATAAAATAATCTAAACGCGCCACTGACAGTGGCAAAACTGGTTTTATAATAACTGTCGCTAAAATCAACACTGGTATCGATCGATGTTACACGCCATCTTTCCCTACAAAGCTGAATTCAAACTCTCGCACCTGCTGCTGCCCCTGCTGGCCATCACGCTTGGTGTGAGCTCCGGTGTCCGCGCAGAAACAACGCGCGATCTCTTTCTGCCCGACCAACTCAACTATTACAATCCGCTGACCCACAACGCAGCAGGCACCCGAAAAGCAACGCACAATGATGCCTACAGCGCCGGTCTCGACAATCGCTCATTAGAGCAGGCGGCCGCGCTCATCCGGGAACACGGCACACGCGCTGAAGTTCGGGCACTCAACCATCAGTGGTTATTACAAAACCGGGACGAGAGTGATCTGCATGTTGGCACTCGCGTGATCTCTCACATTGCAAAAATGGGCTTTAAAACCTACTGGAAGGGGTTGCGAAACCGCGGCATGTCCAATAAGGCGCTTCCCGACAGCAATGGCAACGGCAAACTTAGCAGTGCCGTCGACTACAAGTTCCGAGTCTCTGACGACAAAGTCCGATTGCTGTTCGAATATGAGTTTTAATGCCCCCGGGGAGTACCTTCGGCTCTCCCTGGCCTCACCGAGCTGATCAATCGAGACACGAACGTCGACTTCCCACGTCGCCGATGTCGACAGGAACCGACCCCCACCGCAGCAGATTGCGCCCCGAATGAAGACAGGCACCCCATGAGTCGGTAGAATTCCGTCTGTTTTTCTACCTGACTCACTGCCCTATGCAAGCAATGCAGCTGCCCCCCGCCGGCTTAATCCGGCGCCTTGCCGCTCTGGTTTACGATTCACTCATTCTCATCTCCATTGCGATGGCTTATGGAGCACTGTTTTTGACGGTTAAATATGCCATTTTCCATATTGCGCTGCCGAATTCCGGCCGCGCGACCATGGGATTATTTGGATTTATCGGTCTTTTGATCTGCCTGGAAGCGTTTTACATCTATTTCTGGTGTCGCGGCGGACAAACCGTTGGCATGAAAGCCTGGAGAATCCGACTGATTGAAAGCCCCCATTCCCAGGTCAGCTTACGTGCGGCACTGATTCGCGGCGTCTTAGGCCCTCTGAGCCTCGCCTGTGCAGGAATCGGCTACCTGTGGAGCCTGATTGATCGCGAAAAACGTTGCTGGCACGACATGGCCAGCGGTACGCAAGTGGTGGTGCTTCCGAAACCCAGTAAGAAAAAATGAATCGACAGTCGACAACTGCGGCAAGTTTCGAACAAAACGATTGAGAACTTCACCGCGTCCGACTCAGCAGAAAGAGCCCAATGCCCGCGCAGACGGAAATCGGAATCAGACTGGCCAATAGCGGAGGAAACCCATAGACAAGACTGGCTGGTCCCAGTAAGTCCTGGGTTGTTTGAAAAACGATACCAACGATCACGCCAGTAAAGATGCGATAGCCGGTCGTCACTTCTCGCAACGGCCCAAATATAAAAGACACCGCAATTAATACCAAGCTGATCGTTGCTGCCGGTTGCAGAACTTTTTTCCAAAGTGACAATTGGTATTTCTCGTTATCCAGATTTTGTCGATCCAAATACCGGGAGTAACGGTGCAGGCTGAGAATCGAAAGGGTTTCAGGATCTGCGGTTAAAATCCGAAGCATTCTCGGCGTTAAACGTGTATCCCACTCCCGCGACTCGATGTCCTTGCGACCAATATGATCCTCAGCGAACTGAGTTTCTTTGATATCCCGCTCCCGCCACTGACGATTTTCAAACAGTGCCTCTTTCGCGAAACTCGCCGTGATCAACTTGCCACTGTCATCAAATCGATAGCGGGTAATGCCGTGTAAAATTCCGCCGGGAAGAATTGTATTAAAATGCATAAACTCCCCCTCTTCCCGGTTCCACAGGCCATATTGCGATTCCAATGCATGCCTGTCGCCTTGCGCGAGTGCTCGCCGACTGTCGGCGGCTTCATCGAGTGTCGGAACCGCAAATTCACCAATAGCGACACCGATGACAACAAACAACAGCACCGGGCGAATGACCGCGAGAGTGATTTGCAATACAGAGACGCCAGCCGCTCGCATAACGACCAGCTCACTGGTTCCCGCCAGCATTCCAAGACCGATTAAACACCCCACTAAAGAGGCAAAAGAGATATTGCTGTAGATTCGCGAAGGCAAGGTCATGCCGACGTAGATAAGTGCTTCAGTGAAGGTGTAGTTGCCTTTTAGCTCACCCAGCTGATCGACTAATGCGGCAATGGCATCCAGAGCAACGATGACCATCAATACGACCAATACCGTTCCCGCGACCGTCGTACCAATATACCAATTGAGTTTTCTCACGTTAGCGCCCTCCCTTCGCCGCTCTTTGTTTTCGGCGGAAATGAGGAGCGCTCAAAATCGCGATGGCAATCGCGGTAAACAACCCGTGGACCAACCACATGCTCGACCAAGGACTGCCGCCATCTTCAACCACACCACGAGCACCATTGAGCGATACCAAATAAATAATGTACAGCAGTATGGCAGGCAACATTTGTAGATAACGCCCCTGCCGGGGATTGGTTTTACTCAGCGGCACAGCCATCAATGTCACGACCACCACCATGATTGGCAGAGATAAACGCCAATGCAAAGCGGCAACATCCGCCGGCTCCGAAGAGCGCCACAGGGCTGCGGTTGTGCGAGCATCGGATTCCTCATGCTGCTCGTCCAACAAAACAGGCTCAGGCAAGAGCTGCCAATAGTGCTCAAATTCCACCACCTGATAATCCTGCTGCCCAGGTAAACCGGTATAACGATAGCCGTCGCTGAGGCGAATATAGCGGCGACCTGACTCAGGATCTGTCACCTGCTCGCCGGTTTTTGCAACCACCACCGAAATATCATCCTGTTCGTTTGCTCGCTGTGCGATAAACACATCGTACATCGTCTGGCGATCGGCACTCATTCTTTCGGTATAGACAACGCTTCCACCGCTGCGCAATTCCTGAAAGCGTGCAGCAACCAAATGCTCCAGCTCACTGCGGTTTTTTTGCTCCTGCAAAATGGCATCAGCTTCACGAATACCGATCGGACTGATCAGTAAACTCAAGAGACCAACCAATAACGCGACCATACCTGCAGGAAAAAAACTGTAGCGCAGCAACTGTGTTGGACTGAAACCGCAGGCGGTCAACACGGTCAGCTCGCTGTCCATATAGAGTCGACCATAGGCGAGCAAAAAGCCGATAAACAGTCCCAAGGGAAGAATTAACTCGAGAAAACCCGGCAGGCGGTAAAACATAATCGACAGTAAAACTTCCGCGGCCAGACGACCGGAGGCCGCTTCCGCCAAATATTTTACAAACCGGCCGCTCATGATGATCAGCAGCAGAACCCCGCTCACCGCAGCCATACTGACCAGGACTTCACGGGCAAGATAACGAAAAATAATCACTCTGAATTAAGGCCTGTTTAAACGAATCTTTTTTTACCGGCGGTTTGGATAGAATGCACGCATAGCGTACACTTTCATGGATAACGCATTTTGACGACGCAGTTGGTGCAAATTATCGCCGATAGCACTGACTTTGTCTCGCCCGGGGCTTCTCAGGTTCCTTCCAAATGCCAATACACTGCAAAAAATATCGCGGAGACGATTCATGGATTTTCAAGCAAAAAGCACATCGCTATTAACGTCACGTACCGGCTGTCTGGTGATACCCGCCAGCGATGACGGTAAGTTTAGCGGTGAATTGGCAGAACTGGACAGCGCCGGTGGTGGATTTCTAACCACATTGGTGAGCCGCAAAGAAATCACAGGAAAACACGGGTCGACACTCTCCGTATTGACCACGTCCGGTATCAAGGCCGAGCGCGTGCTGGTTGTGGGCACGGGCAAAGCCAACACACCCATGTCAGCTGATCAGTTCGACACTCTGGCGGGTAAACTCGCTGCGGCTGTTAAAAGCATGACCACCAAAGACGTGACACTGGCACTCGATAGTGTCGAGGTTACCGATCGTGACGAAGACTGGAAGGCTCGTCAGATCGCCAAAGCGTTTGTTGACCAATTCTACGCATTCGCAGAACTGAAGAGTGATAAGCCTCAACCGGTCTCCCTAAAGAAAGTGATTTATCTGGTGAGCGGCCGTGGCGAAGCCACCTCCGTGAATAAAGCATTGAAAACTGGTGCCGCCATTGGTGCCGGAATGTCGACCGCGAAAGACCTTGGCAACCTGCCCGGCAACGTCTGTACCCCGAAATACCTGAGCAAGGAAGCCCGCAAGCTTGGCCGTGCCAGTGAAAAACTCAGCGTGAAAATTCTCGGCGAAAAACAAATGCAAGAGCTGGGAATGGGATCTCTGCTTTCTGTCTCCGCCGGCAGCGATGAGGAAGCCCAATTGATTTCCATGGAATACATGGGCGGCAAAAAATCCGAAAAACCCATCGTCTTGGTCGGCAAAGGTATTACCTTTGACTCCGGCGGCATCAGCTTAAAGCCTGGTGCGGGCATGGACGAAATGAAATTTGATATGTGCGGAGCCGCGTCCGTGTTCGGCGTAATGAAAACGGTGACTCAGCTGGAACTGCCTATTAATGTGGTTGGTCTCGTTGCAGCATCGGAAAACCTCCCCAGTGGACGCGCCACCAAGCCGGGCGATATCGTGACGTCCATGTCAGGACAAACGATAGAAATCCTTAATACGGATGCAGAAGGTCGTCTTGTCCTCTGTGATGCCCTCACCTACGCAGATCGCTACAATCCTGAAACCGTTGTCGACATGGCCACACTCACCGGCGCCTGTATGGTGGCATTGGGTAAAGTCGCCACAGGGCTCTTCAGCAACGACGACGAGCTTGCAGAAGAGCTGCTCGAAGCAGGTCGTAAAGCCGGCGATAAAGCATGGCGCCTGCCAGTCTGGGATGAATACCAGCCGCTGCTCAACAGCAACTTTGCCGATATGGCGAACATCGGTGGCCCGCACGGTGGCGCCATAACGGCAGCGTGCTTCCTGTCTCGCTTTACCAAAGGATATCGCTGGGCACATTTGGATATTGCGGGCACCGCTTGGCTAAGTGGAGGCGCGAAAGGCGCCACGGGACGTCCAGTATCTCTGCTGGTTGAATATTTGATGAGCAAGGTAAAATGACACGGGTTGATTTCTACAACCTGGAAACTGCCGATCTGAGCCAGAGGCTGCTGTTTTGCTGCCGTCTGGCCCAGAAGGCGTTTCAACAGGGAAATCAGGTCTATATCGCCGTTAACAATCAGAGTGAAGCTCAGCACCTGGATCAGCTGCTGTGGGAATTTCAGCCAGAGAGCTTTTTACCACATCAGATCAATCCGCCCCAGGCAAGTGATTGTCCCATCGCGATCGGTTTGGATGATCAATGCGGGGATCATCACGATTGTCTGATCAATCTCAGTGACCGAGTGCCAAGTGGATTCAGTCGCTTTCAACGCCTGGCAGAAGTGGTATGTGCAGAGCCTAGCGTCTTAAATCACTGTCGGGAGCATTTTCGTTTCTTCCGCGATCGGCATTATCCGATCAAGACCCACAAGATCGCATAGCATCGGTAGACCAGTTTTTGACATTCTGCAACCGATTACTGACAACGCGAGACAATTTTGTAGGAAATGTCTTACAAACACGACTGAAAATGTCGCCTGTATTACCCACACGAAATGCGAGACTATAGATCCCGTACACGGAAGTTGTCACGGACGAACAGGCTGGCCACGAAGGGCCGAAGGATACGCCAAAGCATACTTGACGGTGACCCCAGCAAAGAGATTAGGATGATCTCCTCAGCTGAAGACCCAAGGGAAGCGGTTGGTCACGGTCTTGTGAGGGACCACAGAAAAAGCCACAGCGGTGACGCTGAGGCTTTTTTTTCGTCTGTAGGTTGTGCCCCACCCCCTTGACGCACCCCCAACTATAAAAACAAGTTCTCTGTGTCAGGCCGGCTTGGGGTAGGTAATCACCGAAAGCAATCGAATCGGAACCTCGATCAATCTCTCAGGGCCGTGGGGAATTTCACCGTCAAAAGAGAGGCTGTCCCCCTCTGCCATTTCGTACAAATGATTGCCATGTCGATAAACAATTTTCCCTTCGACAATATAAATGAATTCCTCTCCGGGATGAGAAAAGGTTGGGAAGACTTCGGATAGGTCATCCATCGTCACCATAAAAGGTTCGAAGCTTGTCGTCGCTCCTCGCTTATAATTCAGAAGATGATAGGTGTGTCCTTTTTCTGTACCTCGACGAACAACCTCTAACCCCTGCCCCGCCTTAGTATACTGAGCGCCACCATCCGGCCGATCAAAATCCGCAAACAATTTCGAAATGGGTAACCCTATCGCATCGCAAAGGCGACTCAAGGTTTCCAGACTACTGGACACCTGCGCATTTTCAATTTTGCTGACCATACCCTGACTGATGCCCGAAATTCGCGCCACATCAACAAGCTTTAATCCTTCATCCAGCCGGGCCCGCTTAACTTTCATTCCAATATATTGGTCGAGATCAAATCGTTTATCTTGCGGATCCGCCATAGATTTAGCCCTGACTTCGTGCACAGCGCGCCATAATCGCGCACAAAAAAATAGAAAAGTGCAGTGACTCTGCACCTCCGAAATATTCTCACAAAGAAATATTATTTACTACACCATCAAAATCAATTACTTAGCTGATCAGAATAAAAATTTCCTGTTCAGAAATAGTCTGGCACAGTCAATGCTTTCTCAATGGTAGATTTTATTTACCGACAAGAAACAATCTAACAAAGAGGGCTCCGCCATGCCGCAAGACATCGACAAATTCATCGCAGACAATGGCATAAAATATATTCTCGCCCAGTTTGTAGATATCCACGGCGTCGCCAAAACCAAATCCGTACCCGCCCAATGCCTAATGGACGTCGTGGAGAACGGGGCCGGGTTCGCAGGCTTTGCCGTCTGGGGACTGGGTATGGAACCTCACGGGCCAGATTTTATGGCCCGAGGCGACCTCAACACACTCTCTCTCGTACCTTGGCAACCGGGTTATGCGCGTATCGTTTGTGATGGGCATGTCAATGGTGAACCCTACCCTTACGACAGTCGTGTGGTTCTTAAACAGCAGCTGCAACGGCTTGCAGATCGAGGATGGACACTGAATACAGGTCTGGAGCCTGAATTTTCCTTATTTAAACGCGACGCTGAAGGCACGCTTTCCCCCATTGACGATTCCGATCAGCTCGATAAGCCCTGCTATGACTACAAAGGACTGTCACGCTCCCGTCAGTTTTTAGAAAGACTGGTTGAAAGCCTGCAAGCTGTCGACTTTGATGTCTACCAAATCGACCACGAAGACGCCAACGGCCAATTCGAAATTAACTACACCTATGGCGAAGCGTTGGAATCTGCCGACCGCTTTACTTTCGTTCGTATGGCGGCGGGAGAAATCGCCAATGAGATGGACATGGTCTGTTCCTTTATGCCAAAGCCCGCATCGAATCGTACCGGCAACGGCATGCACTTTCACCTCTCAATCACTGACGCAGAAGGTAAAAACCTTTTTGCTGACGATAATGATCATCACGGCATGGGGCTGTCGAAGATGGCTTATCACTTTACCGCTGGCCTGCTTCACCACGCGAAGGCCCTGTGCGCGTTTGCCGCTCCTACAGTGAACTCATACAAACGCCTCGTCGTCGGCGGTTCGAATTCTGGATCCACCTGGGCACCAGCCTATATTGCCTACGGCGATAACAATCGCTCTGCGATGGTAAGAGTCCCTTACGGCAGACTGGAATTTCGCTTGCCCGATTCCGGCTGCAATCCCTATCTGGTACATGCCGCACTCATCGCAGCAGGGCTCGATGGTATCGATCGCCAACTAGATCCCGGTGATCCACAAAATATCAATCTCTACTCACTGACCGACGCGCAAAGAAAAGAACAAGGCATCGACATATTACCGCAAAACTTAAACGAAGCTCTTAATGAGTTAGAAGCTGACAGTCTCCTGCAAGAACATTTGGGCAACGAAATCGTGAATGAATTCCTGAAAGTCAAACGGGCCGAGTGGATTGAATACAGTCGCCATGTTTCCGATTGGGAGATCAAAAAATATGGTGAATTTTTCTGACCCATATACAGCACTAGCTTTTACATATCGAGGAAATTATGTGTGGAATTGTCGGCCTGTATCTAAAAAACCGTGCATTGGAGAGTGACCTGGGCAAGCTCTTTACACCAATGCTCATTGCAATGACTGACCGCGGCCCAGACAGTGCTGGGTTCGCAATATACGGTGACGAGGTCAGCGATGATCACGTCAAACTCACTCTGCGTCACGAAGATCCCAATTACGATTGGGGACGTTTAGCTGGCCAACTCGAAGAATCTCTTGCCACAAACGTAACCTGGTTTACCAACAGCAAAGTGACCGTTTTTAAAATCGGAAGCTCACCAGATCTCGCGACAGAGTCCGTACACGAATTAGCACCCGATGTTCTAATTCTGAGCGCGGGGAAATCGATCGAAATTCTTAAAGAAGTGGGTCTGCCCGAGGAGATCTCAGCAACCTTTAATCTACCCGCCATGAAAGGAAGCCATATCATCGGACACACGCGCATGGCGACCGAATCTGCCGTTACCATGGCGGGCAGCCACCCGTTTTCCACCGGTCAAGATTTGTGTCTCGTTCACAATGGCTCGCTCTCCAATCACAATCGTTTGAGAGAACTGCTGGAACGACAAGGCGTGGTCTTCACGACCGAAAATGACTCAGAAGTCGCAGCGGGATACCTCACTTGGCGGCTACAACTGGGTGAATCCCTCCACGACGCCTTACAAAACGCGTTAAAAGATCTCGATGGCTTTTATACATTCGCCATCGGCACGCGGGATGGATTCGCCGTTATGCGCGATCCCATTGCATGCAAACCGGCGGTTCTCGCTGAGACTGACGACTATGTCGCTATGGCATCAGAGTATCAGGCACTCACCACCCTTCCAGGTATTGAAACAGCCAAAGTCTGGGAGCCAGAACCTGCCACCATGTACATCTGGGAACGCGATAAGTAAGACGCCGACGTTAGGAAAACAATGATGAAAACAATCAACTTGCAAGAACACAGTGTGCGCGAACTCAATCAGCTTCTGCATAACCAGGTACAAGCCTGTACCGATCGGGAGTGGGAGGTACTGGAACCCAAAGGCGCCCACAACATCGCCTGCGGACTCGATCAAAGCCTCGCTGTCGATATCAAAGGCCACGCGGGCTATTTCTGCGCGGGTATGAACAAACATGCCCACGTCACTGTGTTCGGGAACGCCGGTCAGGGTGTCGCAGAAAATATGATGTCAGGAACGGTGAGAATTAAAGGCGATGCCTCACAAGCTGCCGGCGCTACCGCACATGGCGGACTTTTGGTTATTGAAGGGAACGCTGGCGCTCGTTGTGGCATTTCCATGAAAGGCGTCGACATCGTTGTAAAAGGCAACGTCGGTCACATGAGCTGCTTCATGGGACAAGCGGGCAACTTGGTCGTTTGTGGCGACGCAGGTGAAGCTCTGGGAGACTCTCTCTATGAAGTTCATATCTATGTGAAAGGCAGTGTGAAATCCCTCGGCGCCGACTGCGTCGAGAAAGAAATGCGCCAGGAACATATCGAGGAATTGACCACCTTGCTCAACCGCGCTGGCGTCGATGAAGATCCAATGCAATTCAAGCGTTATGGATCCGCTCGCAACCTGTATAACTTTAAAGTCGACAACGCCTCAGCCTACTGATCGCCGCAGCAAAGGACACAACGATGAAAGATGACAGCAAACTGACCGAAGGCTTGCGCGAATCAGCCACCTTTGACCGTGTAACCATGACGGAAATCCGTCGTGCTGCCGAAACAGGCATTTACGATATTCGTGGATTTGGCGCCAAACGGAAGCTTCCCCACTTTGACGATCTGCTCTTTCTGGGAGCGAGTATGTCGCGCTACCCGTTGGAAGGATATCGCGAGCGCTGCAACACCGCCGTTACGTTGGGGACTCGATTTGCTAAAAAGCCGATTGAATTAGACATCCCTATCACCATTGCCGGTATGAGCTTTGGTGCCCTATCAGCCAACGCCAAAGAAGCGCTCGGACGCGGCGCCTCTATCATGGGTACGTCGACGACCACCGGTGATGGGGGTATGACACCAGAAGAACGTGGACAATCTGAAAAACTGGTGTACCAGTACTTGCCCTCCCGCTACGGAATGAATCCCGATGATTTACGCAAAGCCGATGCTATTGAAATCGTACTCGGCCAAGGCGCAAAGCCCGGTGGCGGCGGCATGCTGTTGGGTCAAAAAATTACCGATCGCGTTGCGCAAATGCGCACACTGCCCAAGGGCGTCGATCAGCGCTCAGCCTGCCGGCATCCAGACTGGACTGGACCGGACGACCTCACCATTAAAATTCTAGAGCTGCGTGAAATTACCGATTGGCAGGTGCCCATTTACATCAAGGTTGGTGCTACTCGCACTTACTACGACGTCAAACTCGCTGTCAAAGCCGGCGCGGATGTTATCGTCGTCGATGGAATGCAAGGAGGAACCGCAGCGACTCAAGATGTCTTTATTGAACATGTCGGCATCCCTACCCTCGCTGCCATCCCCCAGGCAGTACAAGCCTTACAGGAAATGGACATGCACCGTAAAGTGCAGCTAATTGTGTCGGGCGGAATTCGCAATGGCGCCGACGTTGCTAAATGTATGGCACTGGGGGCAGATGCAGTCGCGATAGGCACAGCAGCGCTCATTGCGCTCGGCTGTAACGATCCAAAATACGATGAAGAATTTCGCAGCATTGGCTCAGCCGCTGGCTATTATGACGACTATCACGAAGGGAAAGACCCAGCGGGAATTTCGACACAGGATCCAGAATTAATGAAACGACTGGATCCTGTCATTGCCGGTCGCAAGCTGGCTAATTACCTCAATGTCTTGACACTTGAAGCGCAAACACTCGCGCGAGCCTGTGGCAAAAATGATTTGCGCAATCTGGAGCCGGAAGATCTCGTTGCATTAACCATCGAATCTGCAGCCATGGCTCGAGTCCCACTTGCAGGAACGCAATGGATTCCGGGTCAAAATATCTGACGCCTACACGAACACAATACTGAGATATGTAAAACGACTTTACGGTGTAGGCTCAATCTAGCATCCCTGCCGCATAGGGCCTGCCACACCGTATATCGTTTTCTTGCAACAAGTGAGTCAGATGGCTTCTATTAATGCCATTCTCAAATCTTGCTGAACACTTGGCGAGTGATTTTTTGAAAACTGCTTTCGAGATGAGGGATATGAGTAACAAATCATCGCAACAAGAATACATCATTAACGTCAGTTGTCCCGCCAGGGGCGGAATCGTCGCTGCCATCACGGTATTCCTTGCCGACCGCGGCGGCTATATCAGTGAGATGAACCAATATGATGATGTGGAAAGTAATACCTTTTTTACCCGGGCGCGCTTTCACGTAGAAGACGGCTCCTATTCTCTTAGCGACCTACAAGGAGAATTCGAAGCGGTAGCGGGACAATTTGATATGAACTGGCAATTACTGCCCGCCGATGCCCCCACCAAAACCTTGCTTATGGTCAGCAAATTTGATCACTGCCTGTCGAATCTTCTCTACCGCCTGCACAAAGGCGAAATCAACATGGAAATAACCGCGATTGTTTCCAATCATAAAGATCTACGCCCCATGGCAGAGCGCGAAGGTATACGGTTTGTTCACCTGCCGATCACCAAAGAAAACAAGACGGAACAAGAGCGTGCATTGCTCGACATTGTCGACGAAACCGGCACAGAGTTAGTGGTTCTCGCCCGCTATATGCAGATCCTCTCCAACGATTTGTGCAAAGCGCTCAGTGGCCGAGCCATAAATATTCACCACTCGTTTCTACCCGGATTTAAAGGCGCCCGCCCCTATCATCAAGCCCATGAGCGAGGCGTCAAACTTATCGGTGCGACCGCCCACTATGTCACATCCGATCTCGATGAGGGCCCAATCATTGAGCAAGCAGTACAAACTGTCGACCACACCTATGGCCCTGAAGAACTGATTGCCGTCGGTCGGGACACAGAAACCATTGCCCTCGCCAAAGCCGTTAAAGCTCACGTCGAGCATCGCGTCTTTTTAAACGGCAACAAGACCATTGTATTCAAGTAGAGAAACTTCTTATGGCTTCCTTGATCAATGGAAAAGAAATCTCCCAGCAGCTTATCGACCGGGTTAAAGAGGGTGTCGCTGAACTGGCGCGAAATCACGATACGGTGCCCGGACTGGCTGTGGTGCTGGTCGGTGAAGATCCCGCCAGTCATGTCTACGTTCGCAATAAAATTCGTCGAGCGGAAGAAGTGGGTATCCGATCATTAGAATACCGACTAGCGGTCAACACCTCGCAGCAAGAATTGAACAAACTGATAACAGAATTAAACGCCAATCCAGACGTTCATGGCATTTTAGTTCAGCTACCGCTTCCGGATCATCTTGATGAGAAACACGTCATCGCCACAATTGATCCGCGCAAAGACGTCGACGGCTTTCACCCCATGAATGTCGGAGCGCTCGCCAGCGGAATGGAAGGTTTGGTGCCCTGCACCCCACTCGGCTGTCTTATGATGCTAAAAAGTGTTCTGCCGGAATTGAGTGGCAAGACCGCGGTTGTTATTGGCCGCTCCAATATTGTCGGAAAGCCGATGGCATCGCTACTACAACAAGAAAATTGTACCGTTACGACAGTTCACTCTCACACGAAAAACATCGAAACCGTCTGTGCTCAAGCCGACATAGTCATCGCGGCAATCGGCAAAGCAGAATTTGTTGGAATGAATTGGATCAAACCTGGCGCCGTTGTCATTGATGTCGGTATCAATGCTGTAGAGCGAGATGGAAAACGGAAACTCGTGGGCGATGTCGACTTTCAAGAAGTCGCGCCTATTGCCAGCGCGATAACGCCTGTTCCCGGTGGCGTCGGCCCAATGACCATCGCGTGCCTGATGAAAAATACGTTGGCGGCCGCCGAGGGAGCACTGCACGCCTAATGCCATAACGCAATCGATCGAAGCTCAGACAAATTTTGCACTGCACGTCATTCAGCAGAGGGAGAAGAAAGGACTATGCCTTTCTCATTATTGAAATACGGTCTTAAAGAAGACTTCCCATTTGACCGACATCCAGACCTGCCCTCTCCACGAGAGCTAAAGCCAAATTACGATGTCGTCATTATCGGTGGTGGTGGTCACGGCATCGCCACGGCCTATTACCTGGCTAAATACCATGGAATCAACAATGTCGCCGTTTTGGAAAAAGGTTACCTTGGAGGGGGCAATACCGCGCGTAATACCGCGGTCATTCGGTCTAACTATCTCACCAGTGAAGGCGTTAAATTCTATACAGAATCCGTCAAACTTTTCGAACGCCTCTCGAACGAATTTGATTTCAACATTATGTATTCAAAACGGGGCCAACTCACACTGGCACATACCGACGCAGCGATCCGAGGGTTTCGTCAGCGAGCCGAAATCAATCGCCACTTCGGTGGAAAAACCGAACTGATTAATCCCCAACAAATCCGTGAACTGGTACCGACTCTGAACATGAACCCCAGTCACCTGCCCGTGCTGGCAGGACTCTGGCACATGGATGGCGCCACCGCCCGTCATGATGCTGTCGCGTGGGGTTATGCCAAGGGAGCTACGCAACGGGGTGTTGAACTCCATCAGCTAACTGAAGTTACCGATGTTATCGTTAAAAATGGTCGTGTCACCGGTATCAAAACCAACCGCGGCAACGTCGATTGCGGCTGCGCCATTCAAGCTGTGGCTGGCCATAGCTCGCTACTGGCCGCGAAAGCGGGGTTTCGACTGCCAATCAAGACCTATCCTCTTCAGGCAATGGTCACTCAGCCGGTTAAACCATTTCTCGATCCCCTGGTCAGCTCACCGTCCTTACATTGCTATGTCCAACAGACCAGTCGCGGCGAGTTGGTTTTTGGAGGCGGCTCTGATCCTTACCCTCTTTACAACACGCGTTCAACGATGGATCTCAAAGAAAGTCTGCTGGCAAACGCTATTGAGCTTTTCCCATTTATGGCAGAACTTCGATTGATGCGACAGTGGACGGGGTTAACCGACATGACGTCCGATTACAGTCCAATCATGGGATTGAGTCCGGTAGAAAATTATTTCCTAGATGCGGGCTGGGGAACCTGGGGTTTTAAAGCAACCCCTATCTGCGGTAAGACCATGGCAGAGTTAGTTGCAAATGGAGGCAAAGTGCCTGATCTGATTCAACCATTTTCTATGGAGCGCTTTACGACTTTTCGACAAGTCAACGAAATGGGCGCGACTGCAGCCAGCCACTGAGAGAACAGAATGAAAATCATGCACTGCCCGTTAAACGGGCCGAGAAACATCAGTGAATTTGTTCACGGTGGCGAGGTTCAAATAATGCCGGACCCAAATAGTTGCAGCAATCAAACTTGGGCAGAATACGTCTTTTATTCAGACAACGCCATAACCATCGTAAGGGAGTGGTGGTTACACGCAGCGTCGGGATATTGGTTTATTGCCGAACGCCATACTGCCTCCGACGAAATAATAAGAACCTATGACCCGTCAGTAATTTTTAAAGAACGCATCGATTTCGCAAAAAACTCCGGGGAGTCCTAGTTATGACGCGGCAACGCTTACCGGCACCATTAGGCACGCTTATCAACCGAAATAAACCCATCACGATTTCCTTTGAGGGGGAATCCTATAAGGGTTATGAAGGCGATTCTATCGCCAGTGCATTGCTGGCAAACGATCAGTGGATTCTCTCGCGGTCTTTTAAATACCATCGTCCTCGCGGTCCTTTAACCCTCGCGGGACAGGATGCCAATACCCTGATTCAAAAAGGCGGTGAGCCAAATATTCTGGCTGATCGCACGCCCGCAGGTAACGGCGATAAAACCCACGGACAAAATTACTCTGGTTCATTGGAAAATGATCGAGACGCCTATCTCGGCAAACTCAGTCAATTTATGCCGGTTGGATTTTATTATCGAGCGTTTTACAAACCTTTCGGCGCCTGGATGCAATGGGAGAAATTGATTCGAGCAAAGGCGGGGCTAGGTGTGTTGGATCTTGATGCCAAACCGGAATACTACGACAAACAATATCTATTCTATGATGCGGTCATCATTGGCAGTGGTCCGGCAGGACTCGCTGCGGCAATTACCCTAGCCGAATCTGGTGCTAGTGTGCTGATCGTTGAAGAGCATTCCGTCTTAGGAGGCTCTTTAACCTATCATCGGTTTGATACTACGGGTCAAAAAGGCGAGCGGCTACACAGTGAATTGATCGCCAAAATCGACACCTATGACAATATCGACATTCTTAAAGATGCCGTTTGCAATGCTTGGTTTACCGATAACTATCTACCCGTCATTCAGGGCAAGCGGCTGTTTAAAATTCGAGCCATAGAATGCATCGTTGCCGCCGGATCTTTTGAACAACATGTCGTGTTTCGCAACAATGATCTACCTGGCATCATGATGTGTAGTGCCGCCCTTCGTCTATTGAAGTGGTACGCCATTGCCCCGGGGAAACGTACAGTTATCCTCACCGGTAATGACGATGGATATCGGGTTGCTCTCGAACTGCTCGATCACGGTCTGACCGTGGCGGCGATCATCGACATGCGCAACGAACTGGAGGACGAATCTCTCTACGATGCCGTGCGCACCCGGGTCGTTCCAGTTTTCCGAGGGTCGACTGTCTATGAAGCGCTGGCGACAAACGGTAACAAACATATTCGCGCAGTGGATATCCGCAGGATTACCAATCGGGGGCAGGTCGCAGAAGATAGTAAGCTGGTCTATTGCGACACACTCTGTATGTCAGCCGGATACATGCCTACCTATCAGCTGCTTTGCCAGGCCGGCGCAAAACTTACTTACCTGGATGATGCAGCCGCCTTTTCGATTTCAGATCTTCCCGAGCATTTGCACATTGCCGGCTCAGTCAATGGAATTCACGACCTCGATGCCGTTGTCGCAGATGGCCAGCGTGCAGCAAAGCATGCACTCTGCCAACTGGGTAAAAACGATGAAGCGCCCACACCGATCCACTGCAATCAGCGCGTCAATTTCGAATGGCCCATATTCCCCCACCCAGAAGGCAAAGAATTTGTCGACTACGACGAAGATCTGCACATTCGAGATATCATTAATGCCACGCGCATGGGTTACCGGGATGTACAACTCGTTAAGCGCTTTTCTACCGTTGGCATGGGTCCCTCCCAAGGACGTCACTCGGCGCTACCAACCGCTCGCCTGGTGGCGCAAGCCACCGAACGCAGTGTAACAGAAACCGGGGTTACCACGGCTCGCCCTCCTTTCGCCCCAGAAAAACTTGCCCACTTGGCAGGGCGACGCTTTGATCCCTACCGACGCACAGCCATGCATCAGCGACACCTGCAACTGGGCGCGCAAATGATGCCAGCAGGAAATTGGCAGCGCCCGGCTTACTATGGTGCTCCCGAACAGCGAACGGCCAACATACGTAGAGAAGCGAAAGCCGTACGCCAGAACGTTGGGCTAATAGATGTCAGTACCTTAGGGGGTATTGAGGTGCGGGGGCCGGATGCGGTTGAAATGATGAACCGAATCTACACAGGTCGTTTTACCCAATTGCCCGTTGGAAAAACTCGCTATGGCATCGTGGCCAGTGAACACGGCGTCGTCATCGATGATGGCGTTGTTTGCCGATTGGCCGACGAGCACTTTTATACCACAGCCACCACCAGTGGTGTTGATCGAATCTATCGGGAGATGACCAAATGGAACGCCCAATGGCGTCTCGATGTGGATATCTACAATGTTACCAGCACCTTTGCTGCGGTTAACCTGGCCGGCCCACTTTCCCGCAAGGTGCTGAGCAAACTGGTGGATACTGTCGACCTTAGCGCAGAAGCCTTCCCCTATCTCGGTTATCGAGAGGGCAAGGTCGCTGGAATTCCTGCACGTCTGTTACGAGTGGGCTTTGTTGGCGAATTGGGATACGAAATCCATGTACCGCGTGGTTTTGGTGAGGCGCTATGGGATGCGCTTATGGACGCAGGTAAGGCATTCAACATCTGTCCCTTTGGCGTAGAGGCCCAGAGACTTCTCAGACTGGAAAAAGGACACATTATCGTCAGCCAGGATACCGATGGAATGAGTCATCCCGGCGAGCTCGATCTGGGCTGGGCTATCAACCATAAAAAGCCGTTTTATGTCGGTTGCCGCTCTGTCGACATTATGATGTCACAACCACTGACTCGAAAACTGGTGGGATTCACTCTTCCTGCGGATAGCCCCCAACCTAAAGAGGGCCATTTGGTGTTAAACGGATTGGATGTCGCAGGTTCTGTTACATCCTGTGAATTTTCTGAGACCTTAGGATCTATTATCGGGCTCGCCTATGCTGCTCCAGAGTCCGCCACGCCAGGCAGTCAAATCATCATTCGTGTCGACAATGGCGATCCAGTAGAAGCCAAGGTCGTTCCTCTCCCTTTTTATGATTCCGCCGGAAGACGCCAGGAGGTCGAACTGTGAGTAATCGTTTCCCTGAAAGTAGCCTGTTTCAGAGCCCGGTGTATCCGCTTATTCAAGCCGCTGAAAACAACCAAAGTGGTGATAATAACGCTATTGATTCAGACCGGTTCGACCCAGCAACGTCACTCAATTGTGCCTTAATCGACTTATCCCCCCTTCCTCGCATTGGGCTTCGGGGTACGGGTACAGAGGCTGCCCTGGAAGCTGTAGAGTTTCAATTCCCTGATCGACCCAACACGGCAGTTGAGAGTACAGAGGGTCAGCTGGTATTACGCCTGGGGAAGACTGAGTGCTGGATTCTAGACTCGCCGATGTCATCGAAAAATGCAGAGTTAACACCGGAAATCTTTTCTGAGGCGGAAAAAATCTATCCACTCTATTGTCAACATTCTCACGCGTGGTTCGCATTAGTCGGAAACGACTTACCAGCAATGCTGGCAAAGCTCTGCGGAGTAGAGCTACGACCGGCGTCATTTGAGAAAGGTGCAATCGTACAAACGTCCATCGCCCGAATCAGCGGGATTATTGTCAACGCGTCACCTCAGAATACTCCGATTTTCTACGTGCTCGTCGACAGCAACGCGGCTGAATATCTTTGGCAGGTACTCCTGGATGCGATGACAGAGTACGGGGGGCAAGAGGCAAGTCTTGGCTACTTGAGAAGGGAAATCTAAACCTCCCCATTTGGAGGTACCCCTCCCTGGGGATTGAGAAAAATCCCCTAAAAAATAGTATGAAACCATCACGTAGCTCAGTTGGCACTTGACCGCCAAGAATGAGCCCCCTCAACACTCTGGGGTCAATAATTCAAATGAGAATTGGAAAAGCGTTATGGACTATCAGGTGAGAAGTCGGCCTGTCTACAAACAAACCGCTGCGAAAAATGCGCGCGCGAAACACCACTTATTCATTACGCAAGGTGAAATGACACCTGCATTGTCATCGATTTTTCATTCCTGCGACAGCGAAGAGCGAGAATTGATTGTTGCGGAAGACATGAACTCCAATGACGCCGTCGCTCGAGTTCTCGCCGGCCTGCCTCTCTCCACCGCCATTTATCTCTGTGGTGATGAGTGCTTTATTTGGCAAATTGCAAGCATGCTGGAATCCGGTGGTGTACTCCGCGAACAAATCACGCTTTTACCGCCGACAACGATGGTGAGAGCGGTTTTCTGCTGCCATTGCTACACCACCACCAGCGCGGTCACCACTTCACCTGCGATTTGTGCAGGTTGCAACCGCCTTTTAGCCGTTACAGATCATTTTGCCAGACGACACGGTTCATATCTTGGCTATCAAGTTAACGCGGAGGACTCTCAAGTTATTCCTCCATCGGTGGAGTTACGCTAATGCAAACTGAACACCTGCAAGTCCGCGTTACCAACATTCACCCAGTAACGTCGCTCATTCGAGAGCTTCGACTTGAACCTCTTCAGGGAGAACTTCTTCCCTTTTCTCCAGGCTCTCACGTCATTGTCGAAATGCACGCTGATAAAAACCACAAAAATGCCTATTCACTACTGAGTGACCCCAGAGACACAAAGGCGTACCGAATCGCCGTGCGCTTGCAAGAAAATTCGCGCGGAGGCTCTAAGTTTATACACGAGCAGGTCAAGTTGGGCGACGTTTTGTCCATTTCACCACCCGCGAATCTGTTTGCCCCCTATTGGCCAGCGAAACATCATGTGCTCTTGGCAGGCGGCGTTGGCATCACACCCTTCATGGCCTATCTGCCAGAAATGCAACGGCAAAATGCGGACATTGAGCTGCATTATATGTTTAGAGGTCATCAGACTGGGGCATTTCGCGAAGAACTTCGGGATCGGCTCGGCGAACGCTATCACGAATACGATGCTGACGAACACAGAGTTTGTTCATTAACCGACGTGCTTACCGACAGACCGGTTGGAACTCATATCTATGTCTGTGGCCCGGAGAAATTACTCGCAGGGGTTTTAGATGTTGCTGCGAGCATAGGCATCCCCACGAGCGCTATTCACTACGAAGAATTCTCTGCGCCTAAACCAGGAACGCCCTTCGAGACACAGGTTTCTTCGACAGGTCAAATAATCCAAGTCGGGCCAGAAGAAAGCCTGTTAGAGGCTCTGGAAAGTGCTGGTATTGAGATTCCTAACCTCTGCCGTGGAGGCGTATGCGGGCAATGCCAGTGCCGGGTCGTTAGTGGCGCTGTTGAACACCGGGACAACTTTTTAAGCGACGACGAAAAATTATCAGGCGGAGCCATAATGCCCTGCGTCTCACGCAGCTCTGGCTCTCGCCTCGTTTTGGACATCTAGGAGAAATACCATGCGATTGGCGCCAAAACCGATTCAAACGTTCCGGGATGACTTCACCTATACCAATAGCGCCGAAGCTATCGAGCGATTTCCATTCCCGTTTCCCGAAGATGAATACCGTTATTCGGTCAATATTGAACCGCACTTACCGAAAGACGGGCCTGGTTCTGCGTACGAATATCTGCTCGACATCGATGAGCATTATCTTTCGGAAATGAAAGAACGTGCTCTGGTGCTCGAAGACATGCCCCACCGCTGTCTGGCCATGCCACATATGGACCTCGCCTGCTGGGATATGATTGAACGCGTAATGGTTTCCCTGGCAGAGGACTATCCCCAACATTTTCAGCTGGAACGGAATGGCGATCACTGGCGCTGGCGAAATCACCTTCTGAACATTGACGACCGCTTTCTCTTTTGTGACAGCAGTACCTTGCCACTTCCACCAATGGAATACATTGGTCGCCAGCTTCAAGGAGACTTTACTCTGCTAGACCAACGTAACGGCGACTTGTTTATGGATGCCGGTATCATAACTTGCCCGGCAGACTGGTCATTGGCCTTCGACGCGGGTATGAGCTTTTCCGAGTGGCACGGGCCAGTGCCAATGGCGAAAACTGAAAACATTTTTGAGCGCGCGCTGAAATATCTCACAGCCCTACCCGTTGGCAAACCCGTTCGCCGTTTGAATTGGACGATGACCGTCAATGCCCGCATGGATACCTCTCCGGAAACCTACCACGAGTGGGGGCACGAACGCACATCGGTGACACCTGAAAACGTCGGAGAAAAAGTGTACTTACGGGTTGAGCTACAAGTGCTCGATCGCATGCCTCGCAGCAACGCGCTAATGTTCAGTATCCGCACATATCTGATGAGCCTCGACGATATCGTCACGAATCCAGAATGGGCCAAACGTTTGCATCGGGTGATGAAAACACTGCCACCGGCACTCATTGACTATAAAGGCCTGTCTCGCTATCACAACACGGTTCTTGAATATCTTGCCCAGTTCGATGTAGCCAACTGATTGCACCAACTTTCATCAATGCCTCAGCCTGCGATCTGTAGGCTCTCTTCGTTTTCTTAAAAAAACTCAAGGGCAAGTCAACCACAAGGGCGATTTTTATCAATTGAATCGTAGGTAAACAATAATGGGTTGGGTTTATCTGGGTATCGCGGGACTGTTAGAGTGTGCTTGGGCAATAGGTCTTATGCACAGCGATGGGTTTAACAAACTCAAACCTTCTATCATCAGTATCGCGCTGATTATCGTTAGTCTGTTTCTCCTCTCCATGGCCATGAAGACGATCCCAATAGGAACCGCTTACGCCGTTTGGAGCGGCATCGGCGCGGCCATGCTGGCACTCTATGGAATTACGTTTTTAGGAGAATCTGCCAGCTACCTGCGCCTTCTCTGTATCGCTCTGATTATTTTGGGTGTGGGCGGCCTGAAATATTTCGCCTGAATCTGGAATAAACCTGTTTGCGACGCTGAGTATTATCAAATACCATTTTTCATCTGCAATCCATAGGTTAAAAGACTCTTGGCCATTCGATGGTAGCTGATTTTCTACTCTCCTACCACTTTACGCTCGCCAACCACTCGGATACGTCCACACCTCTTAAATCGACGTTCTTAGACGCGTTGAACTTCGTTGCTGATAAACGTTACACAAAGTCTACCTCCTTGTAAGTGACTTCAATTCCTACTAACAATATTCAAGAGAAGGATCGCGCTCCGAACTCAGCAAAAGTGTCCGAGCAAAAAAAAGCGCCGTTAAAGCGGCGCTATAAACTCTGACAAAGGGATCTTTACCTCAATCTCAATAAAGATGCCCCATCGATCACTTTAAAAAGGCTATCGATACCCCCTAGTGATAATCGATATAGGTATTGTTCTCGTGCTTAACGGACGCCACGATGGTTCCCACGGTGACCGCCACCGCCAAGGCTAATACCACCATCATTGCGACGGGCTTATCCGCAAGCATAAAGTAGGCTTCAACACCATCCCAACTTGTGATTGGACTTACATTCATTGGAAATCTCCTTTTATACCGTCATAGGGGAAGAAACAGGAACGGGTTTATCCAACTTCGCAGGCACCGACTCTGGGTAAGCCGCTAGGGGAACCTCGACGAGATCCAAACCTGCTTCTTCCGCTTTCGGCGGAACTCGAAGGAAACCGATCTTTGCCATCACAAAGGACAGGCAAAATCCGGGGATAAAACCAAGACACGCCATAACCAAAGCACTCTTCAATTGACCGAAGAAACTGATGGCAGGAGCGCCTTCCACGACATTCGGAAAGCCGCTAAAAACACCCAGGCCAACGATTCCGATAAGCCCACCCATACCATGCACCGCAAAAGCCCCAACGGCGTCATCAATTTTAAATTTACTGGTGATGAATTTATCCGCCAATGGCGCGACCACACCACCGAGGATCCCCATTAAAAATGCGAGCGGTGGATAGTAAAGATCAAGACCCGGCGCCGCCGAAAAGATGCCTGCCAGTGCACCCGACATCATCCAGAACGGTTGACGAGTGATGATGTAGGAACCAATGATACCGCCAGCAAATGCCATCAAAGTGTTAAAGCTGATCGCGGATAACGTGGTCGGTGTGCCAAAAATCGTCGTCCACTGGGCGCCAGAGTTATAGATAATACAGCCACCCAGAAAACCAAAAAATCCAACGATAATCAGCATCAATCCGATAATGCTCATCGGCACACTGTGACCGGTTATGGTTACGGGTGTGCCGTCAGGAAGAAAACGACCGATTCGAGCGCCCAAATTAATGGTCACGCCAAGGGCGAAAAAGCCCGCGATCATATGTACCGCACCGGCAGCGCCGAAATCGTGAAATCCCCATTGCACCGTTAACCAACCGGTTGGATGCCAACCCCACGCAGCGCCCAAGACCCAAACCACGGAACCGAGAACAATCGCAAGAATAATAAACGAACTCATGCGAATACGCTCAATGACAGCACCGGAGAAAATAGAGGCTGTGGTGGCAGAAAAGAGTACAAAGGCCCCCCAAAAAATACCTGAAGCGTTGTCGGCGAGGTTAGGCCCCATCGCCGTTGCCCAAGGTAATCCAGCAGCGCCTGCTTCAAAATCTGGCACAAAGCCTTTGTACATGGCCAGGTAGATCCACCATCCAAAGAAATAAAACGTTGGAATAATAAAAGCCAGAGCAAGAATATTTTTTACACCAGAAGCCAGTGCATTTTTAAGTCGAGACGCGCCCATTTCATACGCGAGAAAACCCGCGTGAATGATGACCATTAAACCGGTACACCACCAATAGAAAACTTCCATATTGATGGTGCCCGTCATATCGATCTGGGACTGCAACTCCGCCAACTTTTCAGCGATCTGTATTTCGTCCATTTAACCCCCTCAAACATCGAATGCCGTCTGTAGCGCCGGTACTGCCATCTATGACAAGAAATACCTGCAGTAAATTTACTTTCCCTTCAGGAAATGCAACAGACATACCGACTCAAAAAAACCATTTATTTTCAATGCGTTAGATAAGCCTCAACCTATTAACGCCCTTTGTATGGGCACCAGAATAGCGCCGAACGTTCGGCGCTGGTGCACTAACGCACGTTATTAGCCTCGATAGGCAAATTCTGTCTGCTACGCCTCGCCCACCTTCCGTTGTCCGCAAAAAAAGCCAATACCATGACTTGGAGATTGAAATGTAATCACGCTTCCTTTCGGAAAATACAAGACATCTCCCACCGTTGCGTGAACTTCAGAACCGGCTTCATCTTTTATAATCATTTCACCTTCAACGATGATTTTCATTTCATGATAGGTGTACTCATAAACCAGTGGCTCATCAGACTTTTCCATACGAAAAAATCCAGAGACGATGGTTTTCTCGGCATCGTCGGATACCGCAATATCATCAAGAAAGGCATTGACACCGGGACGGTCCATACTCGGCAGTTCCGTTTTTATCGCCTGTTTGTAATACGTAAGTGCTTTAGTCATCAGGGATTTCCTCTTAGTTTTCCAGTTATCGGTTTTTCAGTTATGAGCGAACACGAATCCGCTCGGGGTCGTAAAAAGGGAGTGTTGTTACTTCAACGCCAATTCGTTTTTGCTGACCATCCAACTTGCCGATTTCCAGTTTTGTACCGGGTTCGGCCATGTCAGGTGCAACCCGAGCTAACGCAATGTACTTTCCTACAGTCGGTGACATGGTCGCGCTGGTAACGACGCCGATGGGATAACGTCCCACATATATCGGCTCTCCATGTGCTGTGCCTTCGTTACCGTCAAGAATTAACCCGACTAACCGATGCCGACTTTCCGGTGTTTGCCGAGCAATCGCCGCACGGCCAATAAAATCATCGGGCTTGGATTTCATCGGGCAAGTAAAACCAATACCGGCTTCAAAAGGATTCGTCTCAGCGCAGAACTCGTGATCGGCGAAAATTAAACCCGCTTCAATGCGCAGCGTATCCAAGGCATCAAATCCCAACGGAGCAAGACCGTATTTTTCTCCTCTCTCCCATAGCGTTTGCCACAGGCCGACACAATGTTCCGGGTGCGTCCATATTTCATAACCCAGCTCTCCCGTGTAGCCCGTACGTGAAACCATCACCGGCGCGCCTTCAGGCCCACCGAGTCGGCCAATAAGAAAATGAAACCAAGCGAGCTTGTCCACGGATGGTTGAGACTCTGGCGTCCAAATCAATTCGCGCAAAAGATTGCGACTCTCTGGACCTTGCACAGCGATATTGTGTATCTGATCAGAGGCATCGCGAATACTCACACGAGCGCCGAGCTCCTCCGCTTTGCTTCGCAACCAGATGGCGCTGCCCGGGTCACCACAGACCCAACGGAATCCCTTCTCACCCATTCGAAACAAAGTGCCATCATCGATCATGCCGCCTGTCTCAAGGCACATGGCGGAATAGACAATCTCGCCAATCGATAAGCGCTGTACATTACGCGTGAGGACCTTTTGCATGAATTCCTCAGCATCGGGCCCGACAATGTCGAACTTTCGCAGCGGCGATAAATCAATCATCGCGACACGCTCTCGACAGGCAAGATATTCCGCCCGCACGCCCCAGCCTTCGTACTCGGCGGCAACCCAATAGCCACGATATTCAAACAATCGCTTGGTCAACGCAGATAGACAGGAGTGGAAACCGGTTTCTTTGGTCATGCGAGGAGGCTCCGAAGGCAACAGGCGATAAGCGGAAGCGCGAGGAAATTCACAGGAGGCGTCATAGATACGCACGTGTATGTCTGAGGGCGACCAACCATTTGCTGGGTCGATATCATCAGGACAGGCCGATGACGCACAGACCAGATCGCGCGTCGCGCGCAATAAAACGTAGTCTCCAGACCGTGACCAAGGTTCATCCATAGTCACGGTGCCGCAGGGTTCAATACGGGTATTAAAGAAAAAGTTAATGGCAGGCCACCCAGAGCGGGGCCTTATACCATCATTAGCCAATACACGATTAAAATTATCGGTGCAGCTAATGTGGCCAAAATAACCGCTGTCGTCATAGTAACGAGGCGTGCAGGCCAACAGAAAGCTGTCATGGCGCATGACCGTATCTTGCACGACCTCAACCATTGACTGCATATCACTGCCCAAATAACGAGAATGCAGGCCCGGCTGAGGAGCACTAACGCCAAGAACGCTTCGGGTGGCGGTGGCGTCCAGCCCGATCTCTTGTCCGTGTCGCAAGGCATGTCGATCAAAAGCAAGAAAATCAGAGCACTGCTTACCGGATACATCAATAATCTGAATCCAGTCGCCCTTTTTTACGTCGTAGCGCTCTGCGGTAGCCCGATGAACTCTGATATCTCGCTTAACTGGCCCGAGAGGCTCCGGCAAACGTGTACTACGCTTGTCTTGACGTGTCACCGTCACATCGATTTCGGTTACCGGCTGTTGCATAGAAACCGACATATCCGAACCGGCTGCAGCGATAATCACAGTGGCTTTTTTTAAACAATAAATTTCAGCCGAAGAGCGTCCATCAAAGGAAAGAGCTGACTCAATTTGGCTCTTGGAAACCCGCCACTCAGTCAATAGCGAAGCCAGTTGCTTGGCACTTCGGCCCGTACCGTGCAATTGTTGACAGATCCCGTTTGCCCGCGTTTCGTTAGCACTGCAACCATCAACACGAACCGCATCAGTCTGACTGCGGCCTTCAGTATTCAGGACAATCATTTCAGCAGACTGGCAGCCATCAAAACTCGAAATACGGATTTTATCGCCAGCAGAGAGCGACAGCCGTATGGCGGACTGCCCGGCAACGGTATACCGCTCAGGACATAACGGGATTTCCGTACCGCGATAAATTTCGCTGTGAGGCATATGGGCTAGTTCCGTTGTCAAAGATGTCGCTTTGGTTAATCAATATTGAGCATTTCTCGAACGCATCTTGAACTCAATTGGTGCACCGCGTTCGACCGAAGAAACAAAATTGTGCGCCCATCCAGCGATGGAAAACCGACAAACACTTGTTTCTTGATGGTTATAAATATTTACCATCAGTGTTTTAACGACAATCCTCCATCGGGGATACCCCATTCAGGATAAATGCACCAATGGCATAGATTCTGCACCCATAGGCCCATTAAAAGACGCCAACAAAACAAGCTACTGTCGAGTGAAACTGCAATAGATACACGCCGTAACGACACCCATCCAGGCTCGATGCGGCACCCCTTCGGCATAGAGGGTTGCCCGGGGTGTATGCATTGGTTTTAACGGGTAAGCAACGCGAGAAAAAGAGACTTGAGGATACGGGGAAGCCGACAATGTCGATAAAGTTGAGAAACTGGATGGAAGATCGCTTCTTCAGTTTTTACCGCAAACCGGTCGAGCGTCTAAACGCCGTGCGCCGCTCACGGGACTATCCGGAATTGCTCGTGCAACTGGCCACCACCGATGACTTAACGACAACATTACCTAGCGTGCTGAAATGCTTGCAGCAAGATCTCGACGGGATATTTCTTGGAACGGAAGCCTGTGAAATATGTATTTTAACCAGCCCCTCCCCTGGCTCCAATACGACGATCTTTCAAACTGTCGACAGTTGTCTTGAGCCAAGGCTACAACAACGCCTTCACGATTTATTCGCGCTCGGTCAATCACCCCGTCAAGAGCAATTTCATATAGATACAGATGGGAATCGCTATCACGTTTTACGATCTACCTTGCTGGAAGCTGATGGCTTCTACGCCTGGGCTCTCTATATCTTTCCACAGAAACGTCCCAACCTAGAGAAAATTCGCTGGTATACCAGCTCGATTGATAATGCCTTGCAACGAGGCTTTCAGGCTTGGCATCAATGTGAACAAAGAACGCGCGAAGCACTGCAGTCTGAACGTGCGATTTACGCCGCAGAGCTGCATGATTCCATCGCTCAGGTTCTGGGCTACCTTCGCATACAAAGTAGCCGCCTCAACAAAAAATGTCAGGGTGATGTCTATGCGGAATTACAACCCATGACGCAAGACCTGGCCCTGCAGACACAAAATGCCTACCGTCAGACGCGTGAGCTGATCACTTCCGCAAGATTGGCTCTTCAAAGCAACGATTTCGGCCAGGGAATCATCAATTCCATTAAGGAATTTGAACAGCAATCTGCCATTGTTTTTGAACTGGACAATCGTATTCCAACGACGTTGATCGATGCCAAACAGTCCATGCAAATTCTGTATATTGTCAGGGAAAGCCTCAGCAATATCGTTCGACACTCCCATGCCACCCATGCACGAGTGATCCTGCAACAAAAGCAATGCGACCTTCACATCATCATCGAAGATAACGGAACAGGCTTATGCCCAAATGCCTCGAGACCGGACAGCTTTGGTACGCAAATCATGCAAGAACGAGCCGCTCGCATAAGAGGTAAACTCTCCCTATGCAATCGCCCCCAAGGCGGGACTAGAGTCGAATTAGTTTGCCCCAGGGGTCGTTAGATTGAGCGCTGATATTTCACTCCCCAAGCCTTTAACGGTTGCCGTCGTAGATGATCACCCACTGTTTCGCCGAGGCGTTGTCGAACTGCTCAATGACAGTGATGAAATGGTTGTGGTTGCGGAATACGATAACGCGAACCTATTGGCGAATGACATCAAAACCATTAAACCCGACATCTTACTATTGGATCTACAGATGCCGGAAACGTCGGGTCTCGATGTCTTACGGCAGATTCGAGTTGGCGATGACGACGTAAAAATCATCATTTTAACGGCGTGTGAAGATCAGGAGAAACTGTTGGAGGCCCTGCGGTATGGCGCCAACGGCTATCTCCAAAAAGATACGCCTCCGGATGATATTCTTAGTCATCTCCTCGCCGTGGCTGCCGGCAAGTTTGCCCTAAATGACGACGCCGTGGCCACGCTTGCGACTCATATTCGAGAGAGCCGTTCAGAAGAGGTTCGGCAAGGGCATCCCGTTTTTTCAGAATTGACGGATCGAGAAAAAGAAACGCTTTCTTGTATCGCAAGAGGACTCAATAATAAGCTCATTGCACGTGAGCTCGGTATCAGTGACGGAACGGTAAAGGTCTACGTTAAGAACCTATTGCGGAAACTCAACGCACATTCTCGTTTGGAACTTGCCGCCTGGGCTCATAAAAACCTTCCTCCAGATCAACTGAACTGATACGCAACACGACTATGACGTTAACACACTGGTCAAAAAAGTTCTTTAAGCCGGACCTCAATGAACATCAATTACTGAGCCTATTTAACAGTCTCAGTGATGTCATTATCCTCCTCAATGAGCATCAGCAAATCGTCACCGTGAATAATAGCTGGTCAACCCTTGTCGGAACTTCTGCTCTCGACGCTATCGATCAGTCCTTTCCTCAATTTCTTCACCCTGAAGATATCCCCCATTGGCGACGACTACTCAGTAGAATCCGTCCCGGTAAAACAGAATTAATCTGGCTGCGCTTAATTAATCACCAAGGCGACATACGTTGGTGCGAAATACGTATTCAATCCGTAAACCCAAACCGTCTTTATCCTCTCTCTGCCACCTTGTGTGATATCACGCCGCAAGTTCGCAGCGATCAAATCAGAGAAGCAACACATCGCAGTCTGCAAAGTTTGGTCGATCGCCTACCTGCAATGCTTTATCGTTCAAGAAATAATGTCAGTTGGACAATGGAGTACGTTAGTAGCGGCTGTGAAGCTGTCACGGGATACCCAGCGGAAGAGCTCTTAAATCAAACTCAGATTTCACTCGGAGACATCATCCATCCGGAAGATGCTCCACATGTCTGGGAAGATGTTCAGACTTGCCTCGGGTTGCAACAACCTTTTAACCTCAATTATCGAATTATCAGATCTGACGGCGTAGAAATTCACGTGCGTGATAAAGGTCACGGTCTCTACTCGGAAAGCGGACTGGTAATGGGTGTCGAAGGCATCATTTTACAAATTTGATCGTCACTCTACCTCTTTCTACATACCCATTCCTGGGAATTTTGTCGGTTTAAAAAGCGCATTACTTTAGGTCATGTCGCGATGAAATCATCGCAGCCATACACCTTCTTGTATTGACCAACAACTGTGGAAAGATCAATGACAACTCGTGTAGCAATTATCGGCGCCGGTCCCAGTGGCCTGGCGCAACTGAGAGCCTTTCAATCAGCACAGGAAAAAGGCGCAGACATTCCAGAGCTGGTCTGTTTTGAAAAACAAAGCGATTGGGGTGGGCTATGGAATTATACGTGGCGTACCGGCCTGGATGAAAATGGCGAGCCAGTACACGGCAGTATGTATCGTTATCTCTGGTCTAACGGTCCCAAAGAGTGCCTGGAATTTGCAGATTACACCTTTGAAGAACATTTTGGGAAGCCAATTGCCTCTTATCCACCACGCGAAGTATTGTGGGATTACATTAAGGGCCGCGTCGAAAAAGCCGGCGTGCGTGACGACATTCGCTTCAACACCCCCGTGAGAGCCGTGTCCTACGACGATGCCAGTAAGCAATTTACAATAACCGCGCACGATCAAAAAAGCGACACGGTTTATCACGAAATATTTGACTATGTCGTGTGTGCATCAGGCCATTTTTCCACACCCAATGTTCCCCACTTTACGGGCTTTAATAAATTTGGTGGTCGAATTCTCCATGCTCACGATTTTCGTGATGCACTGGAATTTAAAGACAAAACGGTTTTAATTGTTGGTGCCAGCTACTCAGCCGAAGATATTGGTTCGCAGTGTTACAAATACGGCGCCAAGAAATTAATAAGCTGCTATCGTACTGCCCCCATGGGTTATAAATGGCCGGAAAACTGGGAAGAAAAAGAAAATTTAACCCATGTCGATACAGATTCCGCCTACTTTGCTGATGGCTCAAAGGCGCAGATTGATGCCATTATTCTTTGCACCGGTTATCTACATCATTTTCCCTTCCTCCCGGAAGAGTTAAGACTTAAAACCAATAATCGCCTATGGCCGTTAAACCTTTATAAAGGGGTTGTTTGGGAAGACAATCCACAGTTTTTCTACTTGGGTATGCAAGATCAATGGTACACCTTCAATATGTTTGACGCGCAAGCGTGGTATGTACGGGATATCATTCTTGGGCGCATTAATCTGCCAGACACCAAAGAGGAAATGTCAGCACACAGTCAGGCTTGGCGTGATCGTGAACTGACGCTAGAAACCGCAGAAGAAATGTACACTTACCAGGGCGACTATATTCTCGACCTTATTGAAGCAACAGATTATCCAACGTTTGACATTGAGGGTGTAAACCGCACGTTTTTAGAATGGAAAAAGCACAAGAAGAAAAACATCATGACCTTTCGGGATCATGCTTACCGTTCGTTAATGACGGGCACCATGTCCCCAACCCATCATACGCCTTGGCTAGAAGCTCTGGATGACTCTCTAGAATCCTATCTATCGGAGTCTACCACCGCAGAAAATAAAAAAGCAGGTTAGTAAACACATCCTGTATGGCGTAGAGCTCCGAATGGAAGAATCCATCTACGCCATACGCGCATAAATCAGAATATCCGATTAGTGATCCACACAGTCCGGTAAGGCGCCAAAACTAACTCTTCATTGTAAGCGGGCATTTCGTCGCCACTGATGAGATCAGTCCAGGTATCCGTCACGATAAGGTTTATATCGGACATCTTTAACTGGATTTCTTTATTCGTGATATTACTGACGCAGAAAATACTCTGGCGCCGGTCGTGCGATTGTCGCCAGTAGCCGAACACCTGGCCACTCAGATGCAAGGTAAACTGGGTTGCATTCGGGTGAAACGCCGGTTGCTTTTGTCGAACCGCAAGCAGGCGTTTCATGCCATTGAACACCTGGGAATGGGTCGATTCCGGGTTGACCAACTCTTCACACAATTGTTCATAGGGCCACTGGTGACGATTGATTGAACGGTTATGGCCGCTGTGTTCCATGCGCTCATAATCGTTACGGGTTCCCAGCATACTGTGCACATAGATTCCGGGAATTCCCTCCAAGCCAAACATAATGGTGTGAGCACATAGAAAGCGATCTACCGCCCACTCATCCTCGCCGTCGACAGTACCCTTCAAGGCATCAAAGAGGGAAATATTAATTTCGTAGGGTTTGTTTTCACCGCTGTCGAGCGCCCGCCACGATATTCGTCCGCCAAACGACTGCAGCGTCTCCGCCAACGTCCGGGTTTCTTCGTCAGATAACAAGCCTTCGACAGGACGCAGTCCAATGCCATCGTGAGAAGCGACAAAGTTGAAATAAGTTGTACCATTTTGCGCCGGCGGCATGCTCATCATCCACATTTTCAAATGATGACTGTCGCCAGTGATCAGCGCGTTTACCAACAGGGGTGGCAGCGAAAAGTTATAAACACAGTGAGCTTCGTTGGCATTACCGAAGTAAGCGAGGTTCTCACGGTTGGGAATATTGGTCTCGGTAATAATGACCGCATCGGGATCAACATGCTCAATCAGCAGGCGAAATAACCGCACCGCTGCGTGTGTTTCATCAAGGTTGATGCTGGGAGATCCGATTCGCTTCCATAAAAATGCAACTGCATCCAGGCGAAAAATCTGGGTTCCCATATCCATGTACTGACGCACGATGGAGGCAAACTGCTTTAAGACCGCCGGGTTGGCAAAGTTCAGATCGACTTGATCATGGCTGAAGGTACACCAAACATGCTCAGTTCCTTTTGCGGTCTCCGTTTCCCGCAGCAGCGGGCTGGTGCGCGGCCGCACGACCTGTTTAAGGTCGTCCTCCGGCGAGGCGGTAACAAAGTAATCGTGCCCAGGCCCGTCACTTTTAATAAAGTTCTGGAACCATAAACTACGGCTTGAGCAGTGGTTTATGACCAAGTCCGTCATCAACCGATAACTCGCGGATATCTCTTGAATATTGTCCCAATTGCCAAGCGCTTCGTTGACACTGGAAAAATCAATAACGGCAAAACCGTCGTCAGAGCTGAACGGGAAATACGGCAAAATGTGTACACAGTTAAGCACCCCATCACTCTGCTCATCGAGAAATGTCTTAAGCACTTCCAGGGGCTTAGAACTACTGTCCGCTGACGGCAGAAAGCTGTCGCCGTAGGTAATAAGAATTGCGTCTTTCTGACTCCAGGGATTATGGTAAGGGGCCGGCGCCTTGAACTCGGTATCCAGGCGCATGATTTCGATCAATTCCTGAGCCAACTCCTCAAAACTCATCGGCAAAGGCGTATCGTGATAGATCATGCCAATCTGATGAATCAGCTGATCCTTAAACAGCTGAAATTGTTCTTCTCGCAAACTTTCTTGGGACGCGGCTCCGGTCGTCATGCAGACGTGAACTCCTCATTGTCGAGTTTCACGGCCTCATAGATACGCTGCAGGATATCGGGCTTGGCACTGACCACCCGGTTCCAACTGGGAATAAACGGCGTATCCATTGGCCGCTCTAGAAAAATCTCTCCAGCTTTCATGATGTTGCGCGCGAACAGCTCAACGGCTTTTTCTTCTTGGTGAATGTCCAAGTGTAGACCGTTCATGACCGCATCGTTGTAATAGGTTTCCACAAAGTCCAGAGCGATTCTGAAATAAGTGGCTTTCAGCGTGCGAAAATTTTCTGGCGTAAAGGTGTGACCTTGGGTAGCCAGCTTGCGAAACAAGGCTTTCGCAATATCGATGGACATTTTCGACAGCCCATCTTCCGCATTGTCGAGCGAAAGATCCTGATGCTTATGATCGTAGGTATCGGCGATATCGACCTGACACAAACGGTTGTTGGCGTAGTTGCGGTGCATTTCCGACAAAACACCGATCTCCAACCCCCAGTCACTGGGAATTCGGATATCATTCAGCACATCTTTTCTAAACGAAAACTCGCCGGACAGAGAGTAGCGGAAACTATCAATAAACTGCAGATACTCCAGCTCACCATACATCTTTTTTAAGGCGCGTAACAGGGGGGTCACCAATAACCGACAAACACGACCATTAATCTTGCCGTTCGCCACGCGAGAATAGAAGCCTTTACAGAATTCGTAGTTAAAACGTGGATTGGCGACGGGATAGATCAGGCGAGCCAACATCTCGCGCGTGTAGGTCGTGATATCACAGTCGTGTAAGGCGATAGATTCCGCTCGATTGGATGCGAGGATATAACCTATGCAATACCAAACATTACGCCCCTTACCCATCTCCTTGGGTGCCAGGTTAATCTCCCGCAACTCTTCATCAATGGCTTTTAATCTCGGTCCATCATTCCAGAGAACTCGATGATCCTGCGGCAATCGAGAAAAGAAGGATAAGGCATGTCGAAATTGAGTTTCATCAGCCCGATCTAGGCCGATGACAATTTCTGTCAAATAATCTCCCCCGCAAAGCTCCGTCACAATATTGGGCAGAGCGTCGCCTTCCAACTCAGAATAGAGCGACGGTAAAATCAAAGACATTGGACGCTGGCGGCTAAAGGAACGTAACTCCGCTTCCAGGTCTTCCAGTGGACGATCCGACAAATTGTGCAGCGTCGTCACGATACCGTTTTGATAAAAGTCAGCCACGGCTGTTCCCTCTATTTAAGTAATTTTTAATTGTTCAAGCCAGTAGCCCACCCCCTGAGACCATCCTGCTGGCCCCTCTGCATCGCTGACGATGTAGCCTTCCTTGCGACTCAGTGTGGGTGGTTCGTGAACGGGAGAGCGAATCACCACGGCTGTGTCCGCAGCATCCAGCATATCAATATCATTTTTGCCATCGCCAAGCGCCAGCGAGATGACTTGGGTATCGGGTAACGTTTGTCGGTAGTAATTGACCAACCACGTCAGCGCTTTGCCTTTGTCGGTATCGCCGCCAACATGAACAAATCGTCCGCCCTGCAGCACTCTCATGCCGTGATTGGCAAACCAGGCGGTAAACTCAGCCAAAGTGGTTTTATCAGCCATCCAATACAGAGGCTCACCATAGCCACGGACAGCAGCTCGCGCCGCCTCATCAAGGGACAGACCCGTTAGCTCGGCAACTCGATCGGTCGACATGGCAGAAAAATGCTCAAACGCGCCCGGAAAAACCTCCAGCGCCTGTGTAACCAACGAAGCCCAACGCTCGCAGGGAGGGCAAAACTCTTTCACCCAGTAGTCGTCCAGCAAGCGAGTGTCGTCCGGCGGCGACGGCACCCACGCTTTAGGTAAAAAAATGGCGGCGCCGTTTTCAACGATAAACGGTGAGGTATTGCCGAGCTGCGACCGCAAGTGGACCACTTCAGATCGCGTTTTGCTGGTACAGAAAATAACCGGGATCTTCAGGTTGGCCAATTCGGCAAGACGAGGCTCTGCAGCGGCATGACTGTAGGTATGATGGTCCAGCAGGGAACCATCCAGATCGGTGATGACCACCAATTGACGGTGAGTCGAATCATTTGGCGTGGCTGATGAATCTTGCATCTCTGAGCGCGCCCCTTTGTTGTGCCAGATAATAAAGCGTTGGGCTCTTTCCACGGGATATCAGCAATTTATGTGCCCTGCTTTCCAATGTAAAACGCTGTGACCGAAGAGAAGTCCCTGCAGACCGCCTCAAAAAGCTCGCGCAAACCCACGACATTTGGGAATTTGCGTGAAAATCCTTACCCGGTTTGGGGAGCCACTTACGCCGCCAGATGGCTCCACCCCGTGAGGCTGCAGCAGGTTACATTTTAGGTGCCAGCACCCTGTACGCCTTTACGACGCCACATCCGTCTCGCACCATTTTGTAGCCGAACGCTGCGACACCAACCGAGAAAGGCACCAAATTAACGCACACTTAGAACCATTCCTCTGAGCTTTGATTTGTAGAATAGCCGGTATATTCACGATTATCTGTTAACATGCCTGGACAATTCCAAATGAGACGTGGAACGTCAATGTTGTTACAACTTATCCTGGGCGGAGCCAGATCCGGCAAGAGTCGTTATGCAGAAGCGATTGCTGCCCAATGTGAAGGCAAAATCTCCTACATTGCCACTGCGGACGCCTCCCAGAATGATCCGGAAATGGCTCAACGCGTCAGTCATCATAGAGAGCGTCGCCCCAGTGATTGGTTGACCTGCGAGGCACCTGTACATTTGGCTGCTACGTTAATTGAGCAGCAGAAAATCGCCGATCTGATCCTGGTTGATTGCCTGACGCTCTGGCTAACCAACTGTCTACTGGCGGATACCCCTTGCTGGCAGGATGAACGTCGCGCACTTCTCAGCCTTCTCCCGACATTGCAGACACCAACGATCTTTGTCAGCAACGAAGTTGGGTTAGGTGTTGTTCCTATGGGCGAGCTGAGTCGGCGTTTTGTCGATGAAGCCGGCTTCCTAAATCAGGCCGTAGCAGCACTCTGCCACCGAGTGGTATTTACCGCTGCTGGTTTACCCATGATCTTAAAAGACAGTACTCAATCAATGGAAATGTAACGTGGAGCTTCTCTCAAATCCGGTTAAACCTCTGTCTAAAACCGCCCTGAAATTGGCACAAGACAGGCAACAGCAACTGACCAAACCGCCCGGCTCCCTCGGGCAGCTCGAAAAACTCGCCATCAAACTGGCGGCGATGCAAGCCTGCGAATGCCCAAGTTGCGATACGGTAGAAATCACGGTATTTGCCGCCGACCATGGCATTTCTGCCGAGGGCGTATCCGCCTTTCCAGCAGCGGTCACGGTCCAAATGATCGAGAACTTCGCTCGCGGAGGCGCTGCCATTTCAGTGTTAGCAAAATCTCTGAATGCGCCTCTGTCTGTTATAAATCTGGGCACATTTTCCGAAGTCCCCGACCTTCCCGGCGTAAGTAACCACTGTATCGCCGCCGGCACCGCCAACTTTCTTGAACAGCCGGCGATGAGTCAGAATCAATTGTCCGAAGCCCTTAACCTTGGAGCGAATGCCATAAGCTCTGCCAGAGAGGCGGGTGCGCAATTGTGGATCGGCGGCGAAATGGGCATCGCTAACACCAGCTCTGCCAGCGCCGTCGCCAGCGCCCTGTTAAACATTGATCCAATGGAACTGGTTGGCCCAGGCACGGGGCTCGACGCGAATGGGGTCACTCACAAGATCGCGGTTATTCGCGAGGCACTCAAACGACCTGAACTATCGACAGCCGGCACAGAACGAGCGCTCGACTGTCTGCGGGAATTTGGGGGCTTCGAGATTGCCGCACTATCCGGTGCCTACCTTGCTGCAGCACAGCAAGGAATCACGGCGCTTGTGGACGGATTTATCTGTACGGTGGCGGCTCTGGTTGCAGAACGTCTGCAACCCGGTACGCGGGACTGGCTGTTGTTTGCCCATCAATCCCAAGAACCCGGACATCGCTTAGTATTGAATGAACTGCAAGCACAACCCCTGCTCGACTTAGAGCTGCGCCTGGGGGAAGCCAGCGGTGCGGCAACGGCGGTGCCGTTATTGCGCTTGGCTTGTGAACTGCATAAGGGCATGGCGACCTTCGCCGATGCGGGTGTCAGCCAGGCGACCGAGTAACATCCAGTGCACCATACTCGCTTCACGCTCTTGCGACACGGTCAATGCCAAAACGATGGCCATATTCGCGGCAGCACGGATTCCCATCTCACCTCTCTTGGCTGGCGCCAAATGCAGACCAGTATCGACGCGCGGATCGCCACTCAAGGCAGTCCGCTCTGGACTCAGATCATTACGTCGCCTCTGGCGCGCTGTCGGCAATTTTCAGAAGATACGGGTAAAAAATTAAAGCTCCCTGTTTACGTGGAGAAAGATTTACGTGAACGCCATTTTGGCTGTTGGGAGGATGTCTCCATCGACAGCCTACTCCATAATGATGCCGATCGAATACAGAATTTCTGGCAACATCCAGAGCGGACAGAAATCCCCGATGCCGAACCCTTCGCAGCGTTTTTGGAGCGCACGCAACAGGTATGGAGTCGTATACAATCAAGCTGCCGAGGTGAAAGAGTTCTTGTCGTTACTCACGGAGGAACCATTCGCAGCATCCTGGCAGCCTGCTTGCAAATTCCCGATGCGGCTCTTTCAAAAATTTCTGTGGCTCATGCCAGTGTTTCCGATATTGATATCTATGAAGAGCCTCCGCACCCCAACTGGGTACAACTCAGCTTTCACGGTGTTCCTGCGAAGGTTTCTGAACGGTGAAAGATAATGTTCTTGAGAACTGTAAACGCGGCCTGACTACGGCAGTGGGGTTTCTCACTCGGCTCCCCACGCCAGCGCTGAAAGACTATTCTGATAGAGACGCAGGACGATCGATTGTCTGGTTTCCTGTTGTCGGCTTACTAATTGGTAGCGTACTGTCACTAATTGCGTCTCTTTTGTCAGCCATTTTTGGTGGTTTACCAGTAGCAGGCATTATATTGCTAGCATGGATTCTCATAACAGGCGGACTACATCTGGACGGTCTGGCCGATTGTGCCGACGCCTGGATGTCCGGTAAAGATCCAAAGCAATCCCTCAACATTCTCAAAGACGTCCATGCGGGCAGCGGTGCCGTCATCGCCATAGTTGCCTTGTTGATTGTGAAGTTCTCAGTCCTATCTCAGCTTCCTGCCAATCAATTGACACTTGCTCTGTGTCTTACGCCATTTTTTGCGCGCGCTGCCGTTCTTTTGTTACTGCTTACGACGCCAACCATTCGAGAAGATGGGCTGGCTCGCCACTTCCTGGTACACGCCAATCGACGGGCGATTGGACTTTCGTTCGCGGCGTCTCTGTTTTTCCTAATGTTCTTTATTTCCATCGAGCAATTGTTCATCACACTGCTCATCACCGGTATTTGCGGTTATCTATTACGCAGAATGATGCTCAATCGGCTTGGCGGGATGACCGGTGATACCTGTGGCGCTTTTATCGAAATCATCGAAGTTGCCGTCCTACTGGCGTTCAACGTTTAACAGGCTTTTCTGTTAAGGACGTCCGGCCGTGAGATTTCTCATTTAACGAGGGCTACGCCAAGTAACCCAAAACCTCTCCAGAGATCTCTTTCACAAAAAAGGTGTGACCAGCGTCTCAGATTAGCCACACCTCTTACCACAGCTTTGGTTATAAGAAGCCCGCTTGTCAGAAAAAGTCGCCGTTTGTCTTCACCCAAGCGCATCCTACAAACGGGTTTGCTATACCTAGTGGCATGAAAACGAAATCTGAAAAAGGCTTTACGCTACTCGAACTGATCGCCGCCATGGCCATATTGGCCATACTGGTTTCTATGGCTGTTCCCTCCTTTGAGGGAATGATCAACTCCAGCGCGCGACGCTCAGCCCTATCAACCATTCAAGGCGACCTTGCTGCGGCTCGAAATGAAGCCGTAAGTCGGTCCGAACAGGTGGTGATGTGTTCCAGCTCAAATGCCAGCACCTGCGCCGGAAGCACCTCCTGGGAAACCGGTTGGATTCTGTTTCTCGATCGAAACGCCAACGGCGTTCCAAACTTTGGCAGCGGCTCCTGCGCGACAACAGAAGACTGCCTCGTTAAGAGCCAAAGTGATCTCCCGGCTGGGGTTACCTTGCGAGCCGCATCAGGCTCAATTCGATTTAATGAAATGGGCGAAAGAACCGGTGGCGCATCCAATCTTCAACTCTGCGGGAAGAACGCAGCGGCAAGTGGTGATACCAGTCACTCACACACACTAAGCATGCTTAACTCCGGAAGCCTACTTGTCGAAAAAGGGAGTACAACATGTCCATAACACGTTCAACGAAATCAACGCAGATTGGCTCGACAATGATAGAGACCGTCGTCGCACTGTTTGTCCTCGCTGTCGGACTGCTCGCAGTACAAGCCATGCAGCTTAACAGTTTGCGTTCAAATGTCGGCACCTATTCTGGCACACAAGCACAAATTCTCGCCGACGATATGATCAATCGCATATATGCCTACGACGATATCACGACAACCGCAGATAACACTGATTACGACAACATTGATACCAAAGACACAGTCACTGATCCCAATTGCGATACGGCGGGTTGCAGCGCGACCGAACAGATTCAAAGGGATACCTTCCAGTGGAAAAACGCGCTTGAAAGTACACTGCCAGGTGGCCGGGGCACCATTGCTTCGGACAGTGGCGCCTACACCATTACCGTATATTGGGACAACGATCGCACCGGCGCAAACGGCCTTAACTGCAGCGGCGACACCAGTGTCGATTTGACCTGTTTCAGACTGCAGCAAAATCTATGAATACTATTACGCGGAGCAACGTCGTGAATCGTCGAAACATGTCCGGTGTGACACTAGTAGAATTGCTGATCGCAATTACCTTGGGGTTGGCCATCATGGCCGGCGTAGTGCAACTGTATGCGACGTCAAGCCGGACTCAGAAAGTACAGGAAGGCAACTCGCGCCTGCAGGAAAACGCCCGTTATCTGCTATCGACCATCAGTCGAGATTTAGCTCAAACAGGTTATATGGGGTGTATTAACTTCGAAGATGCGGATACGGATGGTGCCAGTCGCATCACCAATATATTGACTCAAGGGACGGGGACTGGCGGCCTCTACAACTTCGACCAACCACTCAATGTCACCAACGACGCAGGGATACTGGGCAGCGATTCTTTAATCGTTAGATTCTCGACGTCCGGTGGTGCAATCCCCCTGATCGTGTCCTCAGAGGGCGATGAAGCCTTAAAGGTTGATAAGGATCACGTCAACTATGATTTACTGGAGCAATATCAAGTTGTGGTTCTGTCCGATTGCAACCGCGCTTCAGTATTTATGATCACCAATGATCCTACCGCCAGCAATGGCACTATAGAGCATGACTCTGGCGTGACCTCACCGGAAGGCCAATCCAACAGCACGAACGATCTCGAAATTATGTTCGGCTCCACCCCTGAAGGCGATGGCGCCAGTGGATCCGTCGCTTATATCTATACCAACGGTCAAGGTGCCACGCAATACGCGTTAGGAAAAAGTAACGCCGCCACCGGCAGTGAAGATTGCACAGCAGCAACGCCGCAATTTTGCGCCCTGTTAAAAAATGGCGATGAAATCGCCCGCGGCGTTCAGGACTTGCAGATTGAGCTCGGCTGGACGGACGGTAATAACCTCAAGTTCGACGACGCCGATGGCAGTGTCGATTGGAATGAAGTCGACCGAATCCGAATCAGCCTGACACTAAACACCATCGAACCCGTGCCCACAGCATCCGGCTCACAAATCGATACACAGACGTTTTCTAAAACCATCATGCTGCGTAACCAGCTAATGTAATTGCCAAAATTCGTGAGTACAGCAATGAAACAACAGACAAAACCACTGCCCACGCGCTCGAAAGAGTCTGGCGCCATACTGGTCGTGGCCATGGTGATATTACTGGTCATGACGCTGTTAGGTGTTGGATCAAGAATCAATTCAGTGATGCAACAAAAAATGGTCACCGCATATCAGCAACGACAAATTGCAGAGCTGGCGGCGGAAAGTGCGCTTCGCGCTGCTGAAACATTTCTGACCGATAACGTCAAAGCCACACAGGCACTGTCTGACTTTGGCAATGGAACGACGGGCCTCTATTCCAGCTTTCGCATGGTTGGCCAAATCAATGATGTCTTGCCGTTAAATGCTTCCTTGAGCGATGCCTCTGACGCAAGTCTTTGGACCAATGGGAACAGCATTGCAGTCACCGATTATGACACTACCGCCGCCAACCAACCCCGCTATGTAATCGAATATTTGGGCAGAGACAAAAACGGTAGTGGCGTAAGCGTCGTTGACTATAACGACCCTAACGCCGCATCGAACAGCAATTCCCATGTCTTCCAAATTACAGCCATCGGTTGGTCACGGGATGCTGCCATCTATTCAGTTTTACAAACGACTTATCGCACCGGTAAGGGCAATGGCATTTTCACTTACTAATGCAGCTTTTAAAGAATCAATACAGAGGAATGAGGTGGTCTATGAAAGATAGCCGCTGGAAGAGCGTAGGAATCTATTCACTATCAGTTATCGGTTTAGGCAGCGCGTTAGCGCAAGCAGCTCCAGGTGTGCTGTCTGATAAACCTCTCTTCTTAGGGTCGAGTGTCCAGCCAAACATTCTCTGGCTGGTGGATGATTCGGGCTCCATGGACTATGAAGTTCTAAAAACAGAAGGCGGTCGTGCTGTGTACGGGTTTTCCGAAAGCGGTGCTCTCGACATTACACCATCGCGAAACGATCGCGACGAGATTATCGAATCCTGCGTCGGCTATAACGCCATGTACTATGACCCACTCAAGACTTATACACCTTGGGTCGGTCTCGATTCCACTGGGGCAGCCTATGCAGACCAATCGATTACGGCAGCCATGTCAGACCCCTATTATCCCAATGGCACTAAGGTGAATCTCACCGCCCCAGACGGAGCCGGCGACCGGCCAGGCTATATGGTCTGGACTGACCTCGATAATGATGAATATTTTGATCAGGGAGAATGTCCGGACCCCTATGATTCCGACTATGACTATGAAAGTTCGTTCACCGAGACAACTGAAATGTCAGCAGAAGAGCAAACCAATTTTGCCAATTGGTACAGCTATTACAGAAAGCGGGAATACGTTGCCAAGCGCGCACTGTCAGAAATTATAGATTCCAGCCAGGCGCGTATGGGGCTTGCCACTCTGCATAATAACAACTCGGTCGGTACGTTAATCGAGGACGTGGATAACATTACCACGCCAGTGGACGCAACTGCAGCAACAAACAAACAAACCTTGTTAAATAACCTCTTTCGTATCAACTCCAGTGGTGGTACCCCACTGCGCACTACACTTAAAAAAGCAGGGCAGTATTTTCAAGAGGGTACCTCATCTACCGTCTTTGGTTCTTCGACATCTTCCTCACCGTTGTTGAGTGCCAGCGACGGCGGAGCCTGCCAACAAAACTTCTCAATTCTGATGTCCGATGGAACCTGGAACGGCAGCAGTCCATCGGTCGGGAACACCGATGGTGACGACGATACCGCATTCGATGGCGGATCCCATGGAGATAGCGTATGGAATACCTTGGCTGACGTGGCCATGAAATACTACGAAATCGACTTGTCGCCAACATTAGATAATGAAGTTCCCACTGTAACCTGGATAGACGACGATGGTAGTACCCAAAGCGATGAGAATACTGCCCAGCATATGGTTACCTATACAGTCGCCTTTGGGGTCAATGGAAATCTGACGGCAAATCCTCCAGATAGGACAACCCCTTTTGCATGGCCGACTCCAACGGCGAATAATGTCAAAACAATTGATGATATGAGACACGCCGCCTGGAACGGCCGCGGCAAATTTCTCAGTGCAGGGAATCCCGGTGATCTCATCGACTCCCTACAAAATGCCATCAATGATATTTCAGATCGGGAGAGCTCTGCATCTTCGGTAGCCTTTAACAGTACCAGTATCAATACGGATACCCTCGTATTTCAGGCTCTATTTAATCCGGCATCTTGGAGCGGTACCTTGGCCGCTTACGAGTTTGACGAAGATGGCGTTGGCGATTTAAGCTGGAGTGCTGGTGACATACTCGACAGCCGTGATTTGACCACGGATCCCCGAGAAATTATCACCTTCAATGGTACCCAAGGCGTTCCATTTCGGTTTCCCTCAGACTATACAGCGCTGGATACAGACACACTAAGTGCGAATCAGATTAATGATTTATTAACGGCGGGTCCCCACTCGTCAACTACCGCCGACACGACAGAAATTGCATCCAACCAATCCTATGGCGCAGCCTTGGTAGACTATCTGCGTGGTGATCATAGTAATGAAGAAGGCAAAGGCGGCAGTTTCAGCTTCCGCAACCGCAATGATCATCGCCTAGGCGATATCGTGTATTCCAGCCCTGCGTATGTCGGCGCACCCAGTCTGGCTTATCCTAATTATATTGAGGGCTCCGCCAACCCCTATTCGGATTTTATCGCTGCTAAAGCGTCTCGTACGCCCATGGTTTATGTAGGGAGTAACGATGGTATGCTACATGGGTTTAAAGCGGAAAACGGCGAAGAAGTTATCGCCTATATTCCAAGCTTTCTGTTCGACGACACTGTCGATCGTGGTCTGCATTATCTGGCGGACAAAACCTATTCTCATATCCCCTACGTTGATGGCTCACCCTTATCTGCCGATGTTTTTATCGGCAGCAGCTGGAGAACCTATCTAGTGGGCGGGGTACGTGCTGGCGGCAAAGGCATCTATGTTCTGGACGTGACCAATCCCCAGTATTTTGAAGAGTCTTACGCCGATTCAATGGTGAAACAAGAATTTACCCATAATGACCTGGGCTACACCTTTAGCCGCCCAACCATCGGCAAAATGAACAACGGCCGCTGGGCGGCGATCTTTGGCAATGGCTATAACTCAGACCCCAACGGCGATGGCAAAGCCAAATTGTTTATCCTCTACCTTGATGCTACAGGCGGCTATGAACTGATCGATACCGGTGTGGGCTCTATGGTCAATGCAGACTGTAGCGATGCCGACAGTGATTGTAACGGTCTGTCATCGACTACCGCCCTTGATCTGAATGGTGACGGCACTGTTGACCGAGTTTATGGTGGCGATATCCACGGCAATGTCTGGGCGTTTGATATATCAGACACCTCCAGCAGCAACTGGGAAATCGCCCACGAAGACAGCGGCTCTACAAATCCTGTCCCGTTATTCAGTGCGTGCAATACAAGCCCCTGCACTAGCGCAGATCGCCAGCCCATTACCACTCTCACAGTTGCCGCAGACCACCCTTATCGCTTTGCCCGAGCGACAGCTCCGAACCTGATGATTTACGTGGGTACGGGTCAATGGCTGACAGAGAGCGACAACTTTTCCACCGACAGACAATCTGTTTATGGCGTGTGGGATGCCGGTATCGGTGAACTCGACCGTTCAAATCTTCAGGTCCAAACCATTACCAACCAAGTTACTGTCGACCCTGACGATTCCGATGAGATATATGTAACCAGAGAAATCTCGGACAATTCCGTAAGCTATATGACCTCGGACGAGTTTGGTTGGTATGTCGATTTACCCGATTACGGTGAGCGAATGGTGACCGAAGCCAGTATCGTCGGCGACATTATTTTCTTTAGCACCACCGTACCAGAAGCGACTCAATGCAGTAGCGGTGGCTACGGATACCTGATGTTTGCCGACCGGATGACAGGAGGTGAACCAGATTTTACGGTGCTGGATTTAAACAACGATGGTGTCTATGACGATGCAATCGTCAGTGGCTTGAAAATTGACGACATCCCCGGGGGTAGTCGATTGATCGACGATAAGCTCGTGGTTTCCGATTCAGGCGGTTCTATTAGAGATTATGGTGTTCAAACGTCACCGACCCGAGCATCGTCACGGTCTTCCTGGTCAATTCTAAAGTAATGACAGGTCACCCAAAGCAATTCTGATTTATTGAAACAGCAATCGTGATTCGACCGCCCTCATCTTTTCCAAAAGAGAGGGCGCGAAACTACATCTCAGAAGGTTGAGAATATGCTTACTGCAACAAGAATGATGATTTTTGGATTGGGCAGCATCTGCCTGAGCATTACAGGAATGGTCAGCGCTGAAGAAGAACATTTTGGCACTGTTGATGCGATTTACCATGAAGAAGCCGCCGTCGTCATCGGCGACCAGTACATGAAGATGAATCTTAATATGAAACTGTTCGACAGTGACGGAAATCTTGGAAGTCGCTACGATTTGAAGCTTGGCCAAAAAGCCCTTTGCATCGTGGATTTTTTGGTCGAGCCCGCCCGTGTCTCAGAAATACACCTAAAAGACGACAGCTATCAGCCACCAGGAGACGACGATGACGAATAACCAAACGATGACACATACAATCCAAGAGGGCTTTACACTGATTGAAGTCCTGATCGTTGTAGCCATCGTGGCAATTTTGTCAGCAATCGCAATTCCCTCTTACCAAGATCAAGTGACTCGCACGTCACGCGCGGATGGTAAAACCTACCTTTTGGATCTCGCGTCAGCACAAGAAGGCTTTTACGCACAGAATTTATCCTATGCCAACTCCATGAGCCAACTGTCGGCCTCCGCCAATAGTCCAGAAGGGAAATATACTGTCGTCGTTACAACACTGCCATCAGGATGTGCAGCAGGCAGTACTGCCTGCCGGACCTTCAGCTTTACCGCCACGCCCACATTCAGCGATTCCGGCTGTACCACCCTCACCTACAACAGCAGTGGCACCGAAGGCAGTACAGGGTCGGAAACCAGCGATGAGTGCTGGCGCTAAAGCCTAACTTATCCTGAGGAGCACGGCGCCGATTAGGCTGGCGCCTCTTCAGGGTGAGTATTTTCCACATGGTGTTTATCAGACACTCTGTGAATGGCCATATTCGCAAAGAATGCAATCACCAGTAGAGCCGCCATGGCATACATGGTGGAGTTATACAGACTGGACGTCGGATCGACCGTACCTGCCGGTGCAATTTCCATCAGCCTCCCTAGGGTAACCGTTTTCAACGCGATCAACTCCTGTAACTGATCAAGCCCTGCGCCAAATGTTTCCTGGAAACGCACCGGGTCAACTTTGCTGGCAAGATCGTGGATGGCGCTGTTGAGAGATTTTTCACGCAGATAAGTGATCGCAAAAGGCCCAAGTACCCCTGCGGTACTCCACGCCGTCAACAGGCGACCGTGAATACCACCAACATGCAAGGTTCCAAAAATATCCGCCAGATAAGCCGGGATGGTTGCAAAGCCACCACCGTACATGGTGAAAATAATCATCGTGGCGATACAGAACAACACCAACCAAAGCACCGCTGGATTGCTACTTACCTGACCGGCAATAAAGGGTATGGAGACATACAGCACCATTCCAATCAGGAAAAAACAATAAAAGGTGTTTTTGCGTCCGATGTAATCTGATGCTGACGCCCAAAAGAAACGCCCCACCATATTAAACACACTGATGAGCAAGACGTAGGTCGCAGCAAATCCTGCATCGACAACCGACGGTAAGGTCGTTCCAAAAATTTCGGTCATCATTGTTTTCGCCACGCCGATGACACCAATGCCGGCAGTGACGTTAAGGCATAAAACCAACCACAACAAATAGAACTGTGGCGTTCTCATGGCTTGATCAATATGCACATGATTGTCGCTGATCAATCGAGCTTTTGCCTGTGGTTTTTCTGCGGGAGGGACCCAACCTTCCGGCTTCCAGCCTTCCGCGGGCACGCGATAGGCAAAGGCGGCAATCGTCATGATAATAAAATAAACAATGCCCAGAGTGATAAACACCCCTGCAACGCCGGTATCGCCCGTGTTAACGACATAGACGCCCTCGGGCCCCGGAATTGGCATTTTCGCCACATCTGCCGCGCTGGCTACAACCACTTCGAGGCGCTCACCAGCAACCTCGACAAAACGACGGCCAGACTCTGTGATCAGATTAAGATCAGTCACTTTCCCCAGATACTCAGGGGCCTGATAAAACTTTTCCAACAACCAGGTTTTGAGGGGCGCACCAATCATAGCACCGCCGCCAAATCCCATGATTGCCATACCGGTTGCCATCCCCCGCCTGTCGGGAAACCAACGGATAAGCGTACTCACAGGTGAGACGTATCCGAGACCGAGACCACAGCCACCAAGCACACCGTAGCCCAGATAGAGTAGCCACACCTGGTCCATCATGATCCCCAAGCTACCGACAAGGAAACCGCCCCCCCACAAAATTGCAGCAAGAAAGCCCACCGCGCGAGGACCAACTTTCTCCAACCACTTGCCACCGATGGCAGCTGCAAGCCCCAGAAAAACAATGGCTGTGGAGAAAATCCAAACCACAGAACTTAGAGACCAATCATCCGCGGCACTTGCGACGACACCGTGCTGTCGAGTCAATGGCGGATTAAAAATACTCCAGGCGTAAACAGAACCAATACAAAGATGAATGGCAATAGATGCAGGAGGCACACGCCAGCGATTAAAGCCGGGCTTCGCAACGATGCGCTCCTTTAGCAAGAAGGAAAATGGACTAGGTGTTTTTGACATAAATCGTAACTCCGCTTTTTTCATTATTCTGGCAATCGACAAGGATCGCTCCGGCATTGCCTCATAACGCCCGGTATGAACGTTATGAATAACAACAGCAACGGCAGCGATAACCTTGATTACCTTTGGCGATCGTTAGTCGGCAAAAAATGAGCCAACGGAAAAACACTTTTCTTTTCAGAAGGTTAAGTGAAACTCTAGAAAAAATCTGATTTTTAGCGGGTTATAATGATTCAGTTTTACGCCCTTAACGGGTCATAATAACTCGGCGGTTACGCGTCAGCTTTCAATCCGATGGAGAACACAGAGCCCCTGCCTGGACGTGAACCTACTGCGATATCGGCATCTGCCTGCATAAGCAGTCGATAGCTGATAGACAGCCCCAATCCTGTTCCACCCGGAGTGCTGGAGAAAAAAGGCTCAAAAATCTGATCCAGATGATGCTTGTCTATTCCGGAGCCATTGTCTCTAATAATGAGCCGCACCCGCCCCCTGCGCCCATTACGACTGCGCACGACAATAACACCCCCATTTGCACAGGCATTGGCTCCGTTCATGATTAAATTGATCAATACCTGTTGCAGTTGAACAGAGTCTGCTTGAACAGCAACGTTTGCGTTAAGGTCCAGTTGCAGCTGTATTCCCCTGCGCTTGAGTTCATGATTCACCAGCGTTTGGGTATTACGAACCAGTTCATTGACATCCAGAGACTGTCTCAACGGCGCATCGTTTTCAGGACGCGCCAATTGCAGCAAATCGTTTATGATCGTACGAATGCGATCGACTTGAGCAACGATAAAATCAGCATCCTGCCGAATATTCGGCGTTACCTGATCTCCCAGTTCATCCATCAACAAATCCATATAGCCGAGTATCACAGCCGTAGGATTGTTAATCTCGTGAGCGACACCTGCGGTTAACTCGCCCAACGCTGCCAAGCGGCCTTTTTCGATGAGCTGCTCTCGGGTGTCGTTGAGAAGCGTAATATACTGCTTCAATTCTTGAGTGCTTTTCTGTAATTCAAACGTGCGTTCAGCGACTTTTTCTTCCAACTGCTCTGCTGCAGCGTGTATCGCGTCGTGCTGAGCATCCAGTTTTTCTTGCATCGCATTAAAATGCTCTGCTAACTGCGTGACCTCCGCTGTCGCTTTGAGTTGTGGAATCCGCTGTCGCTCCCCATCGCGAATGCGATCCATAACCACACTCATCACTTCGAGAGGTTTTGAAATTGAACGCGCACCTCGAATCGCAATATAAATACACAGGATCAATACCAGTACGAACAGCCATACCAGCAATTCCAACCAGTAGTAAAAAGAGGCAAGAAAAGGGGCTTCCAAGAAACCGGCGTAGAGCATTCCCACCGGCTTTCCATTAACGTCTATTACAGGCTCGTACGCAGAAATGTACCAATCGTTTACAACAAACGCACGATCAAGCCAGCGTTGTCCCTGCTCCAACACCTTCTCGCGAACCTGAGTCGATACTCGGGTACCAAGTGCCCGCTGCTCGGGCGTATTAGGATGGGGAACATTGGTACTGATGCGCACATCTCCCAGAAACAATGTGACAGTGCCTATCCCATCTTCAGGCAGACTGCCCGGTCCGTAGACCGTATCGCTGATACCGTCGACGAAATCGAGATTATTATTCATTAATAAACCTGCCGCGAGCAAAGCGATGGTTTTACCCGCATCGTCGACAAGGGGATAGACCAAATGCAGCACCATACCGCGATTTTCCATCACCGAGTTGGAACGATCACTGTGTTCGGTAGGGATCAACGTAAATCTCGCCCGGCGCGCAAGTTCAGGAGAGAGTTGCAACAATTGGTCGGCAGAAAACACGTCTACACCACTCACGGCTCCGGAATGGAGAGCCTGAGCTAACAGAGGGCTATCCGGGTAAGGGCAGATGCCCTGATGGGGCACGCACTGATTTGCAGGAAGTATCCGCACAAAGTCGACACCTGCGGACTCTTCGAGGCGCGACTCCAGAGCGTGTACTTCAGCGGCGGATTCGCCCGGCATACTGAGCCGCAACAACGCCTTGCGAAAGCGGTAGTCACTGGCTACCAAAGTCAGGCGCGCGAGATATTGTTCTCGAGTTGCGCGAAACGTTTCATGGGCCACCGCAAGATCGGTATTCGCCTTCATCAACAATTGGCGATAGCCAACCTGATGACTCCAGACATAAGCCAGAGCGATAACGCCGGGCAGCACCAGCAGTAGCGGAAATAAAACGAGAGCTAATAACCGATAACGAAGACTGTCTGAGAAGAGAGTGAGAACCCCTCTAGTCACTCAGATCTCCACTGTTGCGCTTGCGATCCAAGGTCTTACGAGTGATCCCTAGCTGTTGAGCCGCTTTGGTTTTATTACCACCCGCAGACACTAACACCCGTTCAATATGATTCAGCTCCACCTGCTTCAATGTCCAGCTCAATGGGTAACCTTGGTCCCCCTCTTTCGCTAAATCGTCTGACAGCAATAATTGCGCAGGAGATAATCCTAACAATAGGCCGCGTTCAATCACATTCCGCAGCTCTCGTACATTCCCCGGCCAAGAGTAACCTTGCAAAGCAGAGATGTCTGCCGCATCGAATGGAGCGGCGGGAATCCCCAACTCACCGGATAAATGTTGCATCAAATGCTGACAGAGAATCGGAATGTCTTCTGGGCGTTCTCGTAAAGAAGGCAAGTTGAGAGTCAGGACATTTAGTCGGTAATAAAGATCTTGACGAAATTGCCCCTGCTCAACCGCCTGCGCCAGATTCTTATTGGATGCTGCAATGACGCGAACATTTATTGGTGTATGGCGCTCAGTCCCGAGTGGACGGATACAACCATCTTCGAGCACACGTAACAACTTTGACTGCATGGCCAGCGGCATCTCAGAAATTTCATCCAGAAACAAGGTTCCGCCATCTGCGTAACTGAACAGACCTTCACGGGTTTGATGTGCACTTGTAAAAGCGCCTTTAATATGGCCAAACAGTTCAGACTCCATAAGCTCCGCGGCCAGTGCGGCACAATTGACGGGAACGAATGCCCCAGTCCGACCACTTTGACGATGAATTTCCCGTGCTGCGAGCTCTTTACCCGTGCCTGTTTCTCCTTCCAGCAAGACGGCTGAAGGCGCTGGAGCGACTCGCTCTATCGTATGTAGCACAGACTTTAGCGAGGAACTCTCACCAACCAAACTCGTTGGCTGTTCCACATTCCCCAGCTGACGATTAAGAACAAAATTCTCTTTTACAAGGCGGCGACTGTCGAGGCATTTTTTCACCGCGCTGCGCATTTGCTCGATACGAAATGGTTTGAGTATCAAATCGCTGGCGCCGAGATGAAGTACTTTTATGGCGCTGCTGATATCTGCAAACGCCGTCATAAAAATGACATCGGTCCCATGATCAGAAACGCGGACGTCTTCGATCCACGACACGCCGGAACGTCCTGGCATACAGATATCAACAATCAACACGTCAAAGTGTTTTTGTGCGCGTAATCGATCCGCCTCTTCCGTCGACTCAGCAATATCCACGGTATGATATTGCTTGCAGAGTGCGCGCTGAAGAAAATCGCGAATTCCAGGCTCGTCATCGACGATAAGGATAGCCACGTCTTGCTTTACAGGTATTGCGGTACGGTCATTCCGTTGTGAATTAATCATCATTGTTATTATATGAACGATAAGGTTATTGAAAATACTGGCATCAAATGAGATTCAACAATACCAGATTTCAAATCTTAAAAAAGGGAAGGATCTAACAACCTGAAAAGTAAGCGGAATTCAGTGACCGTTGATGGTACCAAGCGCACAACACAATGATGAGAAATCGCCTGAGCCGCCCTTCGTCTGTGCAGAGGATAATTGAGTCTTTAGCAGTAATTTTTAACGCAGCGATGACGACGCAGACAATGATGCCGAGCCTACTCGACTGTTCGACGCTGCTGGAACGCGCCCAAAGCCTCATTCAGGCGCTCCCAATCCATCGCCTCATCAACACAATCGGCCAGGCGATCGATCGCGGCCTCACGGTAGCGCCCATAATCAAACGCCTCATCTTCCTCGAGTCCGGCCCAGGTCAATATCGCGGACAACGCCTCGGGCTGGTCGAAAAGTCCATGGAGATAAGTTCCGATGATCTGATCATCTGCTGAACGAGCACCATCTTGCACTGGAGCTGATTCGCAATCCACGTCAGTAAAGCGAACCAATGGGTGCTCTAACCCTTTGCCGAAACTGCATCCGGAATGAATTTCATAGCCAGAGACCTGAGCATTGGCCAAAGTCAGACGTCCCTGCCGGTTGCGCAGCTGCTTTTCCTGAGCCAGCTCCGTCTCTATATGCAGATACCCCAACCCAGGCGCCTCGGTTGTCTGCCCTTCCAATTGCAAAGGGTCGTAAATACCTTGTCCCAGCATTTGAAAGCCGCCACAGATTCCCAACAGTTTACCGCCGTAGCGCAGATGACGCTGAATCCGCTCCTCCCAGCCTTGAGCCCGTAGGAACGCGAGATCTGCAATCACACTTTTGCTGCCGGGCAGAATAATGAGATCGGTAGGAGGCAGGGGTTGATCCGGGCCGACAAACGTCAACTCTACCTGGGGATGCACTTGCAAAGCGTCAAAATCGGTATGATTACTGATGCGAGGTAACACGGCGACACAAACCTTCAAATGCTGCCCACGGCCTCCATCACGGCGCGAGGTCACAGTTGTTACGGCATCTTCTGCGTCCAGATGGAAACCTTTTAAGTAGGGCAACACCGCCAACACCGGTTTACCGGTACGGGCTTCTAACCAATCCAGCCCCGACTGCAACAGTCGAATATCGCCCCGAAACCGGTTGATGACGAATCCGACAACACGCTGCTGCTCCGTTTCTGACAACAGCTCCATAGTGCCGCAAATGTGGGCGAAGACACCGCCCTTGTCGATATCGGCAATCAATATAACCGGACAATCCACACCTTCCGCAAAGCCCATATTGGCGATATCGCCGTCACGAAGGTTAATCTCAGCGGGGCTGCCGGCACCTTCGACCAAGACATGGTCGTAACACTCACAAAGACGATGCCAGGACGCCAGTACGGCTTCCCACGCCAGCGGTTTAAAATCGTGGTAGACACCGGCCTCCTTATTGCCAACGGCCTTGCCATGGATAATGACTTGCGCACCTGTGTCACTGTTGGGTTTCAGCAGCACGGGATTCATATCGGTGGTTGGCGCGATACCTGCCGCTTGGGCCTGTAAGGCCTGCGCTCGGCCGATTTCTCCGCCATCTTCTGTCACCGCGCTGTTCAATGCCATGTTCTGAGGTTTGAAAGGTGCGACACGGGCGTTGCGCCTCGCCAAGATTCGGCAGAGTGCTGCCACCAGAGTACTTTTGCCGGCATCAGAGGTCGTCCCCTGCACCATCAACTTATAGGTCATCACGATCCCGCCATTGTTGTTGTGCACGATCGGCTTTGGTGGCATCCCAACGATCTGTCATAACATAATCTTCCAGGAGCCCTCGCTCGGCCCAACGCTGACTTTCCAATAATGGCTTGTCGTAAAATCGCTCGACTTTGCCTAAGCAAAGAATGGCAACGGCCTCCGCACCTCGCGGCAATTCCAGCAAACCAGCGACAGCATCAGGATCAAAAAAAGACACCCAGCCGACACCGATGCCTTCTGTCCTTGCCGCTAGCCACAAATTCTGAATGGCACATGACACCGAGGCGAGATCCATTGCCGGTAACGTTCTACGACCGAAGACGTGAGATTCCCGCTCCTCCATAAGGCACACGACCCAGAGCTCCGGACAGCTGTCCATACCGTCGATTTTAAGCTTTAAAAATTCCGACTGGCGCTCATCCATTAGACTCGCTGTTTTCTGACGCTCCTCTTCCACAAGCGCTTTCAGTGAGTGCCGCACACTGAAATCTTGAATACGCAGGATGCGCCAGGGTTGCATAAAGCCGACACTTGGAGCGGCATGCATCGTTCCCAGCAATTTCTGCAATAGGTCTTCATCGAGGGGATCCGGCAAAAAGTGACGCATGTCCCGACGTTGATAAATCGCTCGATAAACGGCCTCTTTTTCCTCGTCAGAAAAGCGGATGTCACTCGACTTTGTTGCAGACACCGATTTATTCTCCTCCACGATGGCCATCATAATGCTGACGCGCCCTTTGTAATTGCTGACAGAGTTGTTCAGCCCCCTGCAGAATACGCGGTGTGTGGCGTTGAATAATATCGGGAGGAATAAACAGTAACTGCTGATTGGCAACCGCAGACATCTGTGGCCAACGACGCCAGTCATCCAACCAATCCGGGCGCTCCTCCGCCATACCACTGGCAACGATCACTTGAGGATCGCGACGCAACACCGACTCCACACTGACTTTTGGCGCAATCCCAGCGGCATCAGCAAAGATGTTTTTACCACCACACATGCGAATAACGTCGCTGATCAAGTGTTCACCGTTGACGGTTTGCAACGGTTGATTCCACACTTCATAGAAAACAGATAAGGGTTCAGCGCCATCATAGGTTCGCCGCAAGTCTTCGAGACCGGCCGTAAACGCCTCAGCACTGGCGTCTGCCTCGGTCCCTGCGGTCAGCTGCCCCACCCGGCGCACAGCGTTGGCGATACCTTCCAGGGAACGAATTTCACTGACGTATACTGGCAGCCCCAACGCCCTGAGAGGTGCTATCCGATCGACGCCATTACCCGATCCCCAAGCGAGAATTAAATCCGGTTGCAATCTCAGAATGGCTTCAGCACTGAAGCTACGATAGCTACCGACCTCCGGCAGCTCGCTGGCTTCTTCAGGGAAGTCACTGTAGCTGACCACGCCGACAAGATGGTCACCACTGCCAGCGGCGTAGACAATCTCAACCAAGTGCGGCGCCAGGGCGACAATGCGACTCGCGGGTTTTTCCAGCACCACCTCATTGCCCAAATCGTCAGTGACGCGAATCTCAGCCCAGCTTGAGAAAGACAGTGTTAGCAGAATAGACAATAACCCCCAAATCCATGTGGAGCGGTATTTCGGTACGGGTTTGCGCTGCCAAAACTTCAACCTACCCACAAGCGCGCTCCCCCGTAATCAATGTTTCCGCTACGCTATCCAAAGCCTCGGTTAATCTGGGTAACTGAATGTCATCAGGTAATCCAAAGCGGGCATAACTGATGTCGTCGATCGGTTCAAAGAATCGGATCCATATCCCCCGTTCGGCCAAAAGATGACGCAGTTGGCGCAACACCTCAGGCTCGCCTTTGACCGACACAAACATTGGGCCAGGCAACCAATCTAAGTTCAAAACGGCCAACCGAGTTTGCAACAATTCGATCAACGTATCGCGACGTGAGGCAATGCGGTGCTTCTGTTTTTCCTGCCAGACACTGTCCGCCAGCAACTGACGCCCCAACCATTGGGCCGGCCCCGACACCTCCCACAGAATCTGATGCTGACGAAAATCCGATAATGTGACATTGTCTGCCAGCAAAAAGCCGAGTCGCAGCCCGGCCATTCCAAAAAACTTTCCAACCGATTTATAGACAATCCGGGACCCAAGCGGTGATGCAGTCGCCAGCTCCTCGGGATCTACATCGGCAAAGGCTTCATCGATAATCAGCCGCCCATAGGATTTCGCCAAGTGCCGCTCCCAGCGCTGCAAGCAGGATTGACTAAAAGCAACGCCAGTAGGATTGTTTGGATTGATCACGAGCAAATAATGCAAACCGGATTGCAGTAGTTGTTCGATGTCATCTTCATGATGGTAATAAACAATGTCGTGACCAGCAGCAATCCAGCAACGAGCATGTTCGCCATAGCCCCAGCGCGGTAGCGCCACCCGTCCTCGCGGCAAACACAACGGCAACAAGGTAATGGCAACCTGAGAACCGGCCACCGCCAGCAGACGATCTGCGGGCCACCCATAATAGTCAGCAGCCGCCTGTCGTAATAGCGCGTCCTGATCTGGCAGATCTCGCCAGACGGACGTGGGAATCTCTGCAACGGGCCAACTCCAGGGAGCAATCCCCGTTGAAAGATCTAACCAGTCTCCTGTAACCGCTGGGTAGTCTGCGCGTACGCGGGCCAACTGCCCGCCATGGTTGAGCATCTCACGTCCTTATTACATCTTATGTTTTTCTTTTTGATTTTGTCGGTGTGTTGCTGTGATGGCTAAGTGATAACAACCACACCGGCACAGAGCAACCACACCAACAGAGTTCGGTCCAATAATCTCAAAGATCGTAGCAAATCGCTAACCTCGGGCTTTGGCCCCTGCCCCATCACCGGACCTGGTCGAAATTGCCCGTGATAGCTTGCCCCCCCCCCAAGAGTCACCCCCAAACTGCCTGCGCCACTGCACATAACGGGACCGCCATTGGGGCTGGAGCAGCTGCGGGCCTGATGTCGCCAACAGAATAACGCTGAGCGAGTATTGCCCAGCAGTGCATATGCCAGCGCGGTTAACCTCGCTGGAATGACATTCAAAACATCATCAGCGCGTGCACTCCAGCAACCAAAATCTTGCCACCGCTCTGTCCGATATCCCCACATGGCATCGAGAGTGTTCGCACAACGATAGAGAACCAGTGCCGCCGGCCCCGCAACAAAAAACCAAAACAGCGGCGCAAACACGGCGTCGCTGCCATTTTCTAACGCCGACTCCACACCAGCCTTGCACACCTGATCTGTTGTCAGGTTCTGGGTATCGCGACTGACGATACGCCCCACGGCAAGTCGAGCCTCCGGCAAATCATCGTTTTGCAAGGGTTCCGCAACGGCAATAATGTGTTCTTTTAGGCTCTGTAATCCAATACAGAGATACACCAAAAGCGCGCACATCCCGAATTGAAATGCCAAAGCCAGCAGGCTGGATTGGGGACTCCAGCAATTTTGGAGAAAGATAACGCCCACAGGCAGAGGTAGCACCAGCAGCAGCCAAGCGAAAAATCCCCTCACCCTGAGATCAACGCCAGACAGTGATGGGCGAACCTGTTGGGGCTCCGTCACGGGATGCAGCTTCGCGACCAAATGCTGTGCCACCAGGCCAAATCCAACCAGAGGATGCCAGCGACGCGGCTCACCAAGCCAGCGATCGAGCAAGGCGCCCATCAGCGCAGCCGACAATAACAGCCAGCCCTGCTCTCCCCACAAGACCATCAACTGGCCAACCAAAGTCGACCGGTTTCTGGATCACGCAACCGCCGAAACGTCACTTGAAAAACGTCTTCCACCTGCGGAGAATCCAAAACCTCTTCGACGCCGCCCTGAATTAAAACGCTGCCACAGCGTAATAACACCAGTCGCTCCGCACAGGCTGCCGCCAAATTTAAATCGTGAACCGCCATCACAATCGCGCAGCCATCAGCGGCCATCTTTCGCAGCTGAGTTACGAGAAGCTGTTGATGCAGATAATCCAGCGCCGAGGTTGGCTCATCGAGAATTAATAGGCGGTCACCATCGTCCTGTCGCTGCCATACTTGGGCCATTACCCGGGCGATTTGTACACGCTGCTTCTCGCCACCGGAGAGAAGCGTATAGTACTGCCGACGCAGATAGCTGACATCCATAGCCTCCAGTGCTGCGCTGACGATCTCGCCATCGATCGGCTGCCCCGTAGCATGGGGCATACGCCCCATGGCGACCACTTCTTCTACGGTAAATGCGAAACGCAGATCACTGTGTTGTGGCAACACAGCCAGGTGCCTGGCTCGATCTTCGGATTGATAGGTCGACAGCACGCGCCCATTTAATCGGACCTCGCCTCCATAGTGCTGAAAATCGCCACTGGCGAGCTTCAACAAGGTCGACTTGCCGGAACCGTTCGGGCCTAACAGCGCGCAGATTTCTCCGGGCGCCACCTGCAGCTGAATGTCCCTAAGTACGGCAATATTGCCCAACGTGACGGAAGCTCCAACAATCTCCAGCATCAGAAGTTCCCCAACAGCCGCTGACGACGCAACAGCGATAGAAAGAACGGCGCTCCCAACAGCGAGGTTAAAATGCCGATAGGAATCTCTCCCGGCGCCATCAAATAGCGGGATGCCGCATCGGCCAATACCAACAGCGACGCACCGGCCAATGCGGAACAGGGAATTAAATACCGGTGATCCGGGCCTATCGCCAAGCGCACAATATGGGGAACCACCAGACCGACAAAGGCAATAGTGCCGGCCATCGCCACACACAGTCCGACCACCAGCGCCACCAAAACAATCATCTGCTTTTTCACTTTTGCCACGGGTACGCCGAGGTGTCTGGCTTCGCTCTCGCCCAGCAAAAAAGCGTTCAACGTGCGGGCAAACACCGGGCTTAATAACAGTATGCTGCCTAAGAGCACTGCGGATAATCCAACCTTCTGCCAGGTCGCACCGGCCAAGCTGCCCATTTCCCAAAGGCTGATCTGTCGCAGCATCTGGTTATCTGCAATAAAACTGAAGAATTTATTGAGTGCGGCCGCCAACGAATTGATGGCAATTCCCGCCAGCAGCATTGTGGCAACCGATGTTCCATTGCTGTTGCGGGCGAGCGAGTACACCAAGAGCGTAGCCAGTGCCGCGCCGAAAAAACTGCAGAGAGCAATCAGCGTTGTTCCCAGAAAAAAGCCCCCGGTTAACAACGTTGGCCCCAGCACGATGGCCAGACTGGCCCCTGCCGAGGCGCCTCCAGAGACTCCGATCAATGTTGGATCAGCCAGGGGATTACGAAACAGCCCCTGCATAATGACGCCAGCCATGGCCAGGCTGGCACCGACAAGCGCTGATAACAGAACGCGAGGCAGGCGCAGCTGCTCCAGAATCATACGATCACTCACCCAAGAGCCACTTTCATCGCCACCAAACGGGGTGATGATTTGAGGGCCTAAAACCAGGCCCGCAACGATGGCAATGGGCAACAGAACCATAAGCCCTGTCACCAAACTGGGTGCAGTAATTCTCCTCACTCAGACGCAATCCATTGAATGGATTCTGGCGTTAAAAGCTGAAACGGGCGCCGGCATAAAACGCGGCACCGGAAGTATTGTAATTGGTGATCTCAACATAATTTGCATCGAATAGATTTTCAGCGCGAGCGTAAAACTCAATCGCCGGAGAATAAAACCAGGTAACCGTGGCATCCATGGTTTCATAATCATCCAGGGCAACGCCAGAATTATCGATGCTGTCGTAAGATCCACGCAGATTGCCGTTAATGCGCAATTGCCGATCCCAAACAAACCATTCAGCGCCAACATTAAAGTATTCCCTTGGGCGTCGTGGCCGCTGCTCCCCTTCGGAAGTCTCAGTTTCATTAAAGGTGGCGTTAGCGTACACCTGAAGGTTGTCGGTGAGGGCAGTTTCCATGTTTAACTCAACACCGCGAGATTGGCTCGTTCCCTCGTATTGCAGGTAACCACTGAAACCTTCAACATCAAAAGAGATTTCATCCTCAATTTCCTGCCAAAACAAGACGACTTCAAACTGATGCCGATCGTTCATGATGTATACGATGCCGGCATCAACACCCTGGCTTTTTTCTTCTGCCAACTCGGTTTCTGCCGCCTCTCCAAAGGCATATCCCGAGCGCGTGTTGTACCACTGCTCGTAGAGGCTAGGCGCTCTGAAGCCGGTGCCGTAGCTGGATTTAAGCTTAAGGCGATCGCCGTTTTTTAGGTCCGTAATATGGGCAGCGGTCAAGCGCACACTGGTGTGCTCACCGAAGACATCATTGTCATCGTGACGCACTCCGGTGCTGTAATAAAAATTCTCCCCCAGATGCCCCTGCCATTCAACATAAGCACCGACCTGATCCTGTTCAGTCTCGTTGAGTTCATCGCGCTGCTGTTCGTAATCTGCCCCATAAATCAAGTAGTCGCCACTGTCCAGACGATAGCTACCGAGATAATTGGCCTGATCCAATAACGACAGATACTTGGGCGTCGATGAGCTGAGTTCGCCATCCTGGTAGTAGTGCCTAACGACACGATTACGGGCAACACCCAGCCTGTTGGTGAACTGGCCGCGATCCATATTAAACGCCAAACGGCCAAAGTTCTGATCGAACTCGTCTTCCCGATCCGTCGACGTCGCACCGCTGTCGTATTCGTTTTCCCCTTCCACATGGCGACCCACTGCCCGCAGACTCATGCCCTCGGCCAGCTGTACCGAAACATCACCATGAAACGTTGTGTTTTCGTAGCCATCATCATCCGCGACAATGACATCATCACTGCGGGTGTTATAACCATCGGTGGAAAAATCTGCCGCCGATAGCGAATAGCTGACAGGCCCACTGATACCCCGCGCATTACCGCAAAATTCCGTGGTGCCATAGCGTCCGGTTTCGGCGCTCAGGTCACTGGCAAAACCCGCTTCGGGCGATTTACTGTAGAGATTGACAACGCCACCGGCATCGGCGCCGTACATCATACCCTGGGGGCCGCGCAACACTTCGATGCGCTCCAAACCACAGGTGAGCATATGCTGCAGGCGAGGTGATACCTGCGTCGCACTGGGATCCGACATTTTTACACCGTCGAGATAGACAACGGTACGGTAGTCTTCTTCACCACGAATCCGCAATGACGTTGATTTACCTGCCCCACCGTTGTTGCTGACAGCAATCCCCGGCATGGATCGCATGAGATCTGCCACGTTCAATTGGCCACGGGCTTCGATTTGCTGCTCAGACAAGTCGCTGACCGAGGCACCCAGTCGATAAGCGGGAATGGGCAATCGATGTGCCGATGTCATTACTTCTTCAGAATAGGGTGTTTCGGCAAACGCCGACACAGGAGTCAAAACACCCAATGCCCAACACACGGCCGGCAGGGAAATTCGGTTTATCATGGTAGTCCTCAATCGACTTTGGAATAAACGGAAAGATCCGTCTTCCAGCTAAAGGGGGATTGAGGGAGGGTAAAACGTGGAGTCACCAGAGAGATGAAACAGGCGTATTCACTGCCTATTTTCCACAGATAAAGCCCTCCGCTTCATCGTTGAGCACCTCAGCTTTTGGCATGCCTGGAGCACGAGGCGTATTTCCAACTGGCCGGTGTCGGGCTCTCTTCTTACAACCGCCGGTATGGCGCACAGAAAATTACCGTTGCGGGGGCAGCGCTGGAGTTGCAGGCGGTTGATACCGCACTGGCGCACCAGTCTTCCCGTTTAACCCATCCAAATGAGGATTGGCACCTGTCGAAAGCCGGGAGACTAGCGCCAGCGCATCAAACAGTCAAGAAATGCAGCAGACTGCGAGATGGTTTTCTACACTGAAAAGACCACTGCTCTACCCCGCTGACGTTACTGAGATAGGAGAGATTTCCCATGCATCAGTTCCAGAACCGCCATCAAGATCGCCGTTTGTTCAGCCGCATCGAATTCCACTGCGCCTCAGAGATACGCCGTGGCGGCCAGCGCTGGGCTGGCGAGCTGCAGGACATCTCCCTGGCCAGCCTGCGCATTGGTCAACTCGAAAAGGGAGGCTTGCATCCTGGCGACAGAGTGCTCGCGACCCTGCACCTTTCTTCCGGTTTGGATATCAAGGTGGCCGCCACGCTCAGACGCTGGGACGGCAGTGCCTGGGCCATGGAATACGACTGTCTGGATTTAGACAGCGGCCGCCATTTACGCCGTTTACTGGAATTGAATCTGGGCAACAGTGATCAGATCCTGGAGGAATATCAGGAGATGGCCGTCAAACACCGATTGCATTAAAGGACGGATTTTGCCCAACTCATTTCGTGGTCGCCAAGATCGACGCTGCTTTCCCCGGTGCCCACTCACTCTGCGCGCTAACCTTCTCAGACGCGGCATGCGCTGGCGCTGCCGTGTCGTCGATTTATCCTTTCACGGTGGGCTTGTGGAAATGTCCTCACCCAGCTCCCTACGCCGGGACGAGCCCATCGAACTTGAACTGCTGCTCGCAGAAGGCCCACCACTCCTCCTCAAGGGCCAGGTGTCCCACCGCGAGGGACAAATGATCGGCATTACCTGTCGCGCCATAGACATCGACGACCAGCACCGATTGCGTACTTTGCTGGACGATTTCTGATTCAACACCTTAGACAATTCCAAGCGCCAGCTCACGCTAGTCAGACGAAATCGCATCCAGTGCCTCTTGCAGCGTTTTAACCGCAATTACAGTCAGGCCGGGTAGCGCCTCTCTGGGTTTGTTGGACGCGGGAACGATGGCCGTTTTGAAACCGTGTTTGGCAGCTTCACGCAAGCGCTCTTGGCCGCTGGGTACCGGGCGAATCTCTCCAGACAAACCCACCTCGCCAAAGGCGACCAATTGAGGGTCTAGGGGACGATCACGAAAGCTGGATACCACCGCAAGCAAAAGCGCCAAATCGGCGCTGGTTTCCATGACTCGAACGCCACCGACAACATTGATAAAGACATCCTGGTCGCCGACAAACAAACCGCCATGACGATGCAGTACCGCCAGCAACATATTTAAACGGTTCTGATCAAGCCCCACCGCCACTCGGCGCGGACTGCCGCCATGACTGTCGTCCACCAGCGCCTGAATTTCCACCAACAGAGGCCGTGTGCCCTCCCACACCACCATCACCACAGAACCGGCGGCGACCAGCTCTGAACGCTGCAAAAAGATTGCCGACGGATTGCTGACCTCTCGCAACCCGCCTTCGGTCATCGCAAAAACACCCAATTCATTGACGGCACCAAAGCGGTTCTTACTGCCGCGCAGAGTTCGAAACCGCGAGTCGTGATCTCCTTCCAACAACATGGAGCAATCGATCATGTGCTCCAGTACTTTCGGGCCAGCCAGTGAGCCGTCTTTGGTGACATGACCGACCAGCAACACCACCGTCCCCGTCTGCTTGGCAAAGCGGGTCAAAAACGCCGCACTTTCTCTCACTTGGGATACCGACCCTGGCGCCGACTGAATATCAGCGAGATACATCACCTGAATCGAATCCACCACTAATACCTCGGGCTTCATTTGTTCGGCGACACCGATCAGGGTTTCGACACTGGTTTCAGACACCAGCTTCAAGTCTCCTAACGGTAACGAAAGTCTCCTGGCCCGCATCGCCACCTGCTGCAGTGACTCTTCCCCGGTACAGTAAAGTGTGGGACGACTGCTGGCGATGTGACACATGGTTTGCAGCAGAAGGGTCGATTTTCCCGCACCCGGATGCCCACCGATTAATACCACGGATCCCGGCACCAGACCGCCGCCGAGAACCCGATCAAACTCGCCGGATCCCGCACTGAACCTTGGCAGATCCTCCAGACTGATTTCTGCCAGGGTTTGTACGCGATTCTCTTTCTGACCTGCGTAACCACTAAAACGGCCGCTTCCGCCACTGGCCGCTGCTCTGGGTGTACTCCCAAGGCGAACCTCCTGGAGAGTGTTCCAAGCGCCGCATTCCGCACACTGCCCCTGCCATTTACTGTAATCTGCCCCACAATCGCTGCAAACGAACGCGGTTTTACTTTTTGCCATAGGTTATAACTCTCATACGACAGCAGTCTGTTTATTTCGGGAAGGCCTTCCCATTCGCTTATGACAAACTATTGTCGTTCAGCGACTTGGAATCTGCAAAGTCCTTTGGCAGCCATTGGCTTATGGCTACGTCATGGCAGTGCAACCAGAGCTCGCCCCTAAAAGCTGATCAATTTGCGCTCATTTTGAAGGGAGACATTTCCTCCGACGACGCCCAAAATTCTGTTAAACTCACAGTCATGACTGCATCTCTTTTACCTGAACGCCCCCTGCTCATCATTCCATCCCTGGCAGCAACCATCGGCCTTGAAGAGGCAACACTGGTCGCAGCCATGGATGAACTTACCTGCGCCCTCGCGCCCGACGTCAGCGGTGGCTATCAATGGTTTCAGCTACCACCCGATGCTGTCGAACAACGCCTACCCTTTTGGGATCGCCACGACATCAGCCGGATCAGCCAATCTCTGCGCGCCCAAGGGTTAATTCTGCTGCGCTCGGCGCCCTTTGCAGAATCAAATCAGTTTATTTTTGCGTTTAATGTCAGTCAGACAGGGTCCAGTGAACCGGTGCGGGAAGCTACACCGGAACCGGCTGTCGCAACGTCAGAACCATCCATGGATGGCACGACGGTAGGCGCTACCGCCATCAGCCCCCAGTGGCGTCCCGATAGCGAGGTCATCGCCCGTATTCGGCAGCACAATATCTCTGACGATTTCATTCGTTCACAGATCCCGGAGTTTGTGACCTACTGGCGCGAGAGTGGCGAACATCATCGCTCTTGGGGCGCCAAGTTTTTGCAGCACGTCATCTACCAGTGGCGCCAACGCGAACGCTTTCAGGTTCGCAAAGATCAGGAAGCCAGCATTGCCAACGACTGGCGCCCAAGTTGGGATGCTATGGAAGTGCTGACCAAACATGCGGGCATCAACGCTCAATTTGTCGAAGACGCGATCCCGGAGTTTGTGCTCTACTGGTCTGAACGAGGGGAGAAATCGCGCACCTGGAATACCAAATTTATTCAGCACGTACGGCGCCAGTGGGCCCGATTTGCCTCCGCTTTGGAACATGATACCGAGCCCCGGCGTATTCCGGAGAATTGGCAGCCCAATGGCGATGTCATGGACATCTTAGCCCTGGCAAACATCGACAGCCAATACGCCGTCAGCCTAGTGCCAGAATTTGTGCTTTTCTGGCGTGACAGCAACCAGGTCTACAGCTCCTGGAACACAAAATTTCTGCAACACGTTAAATATCATTGGGCGAGACGCCATGCGCTGCCCATGACCGCGGGATCCACCCATGAAGGACAGCAACGACATCCTCAATCAGATCGAACCAAAGATCGCTCGATCGCCGAACAACTCAGCGACCGCAGCTGGGCCGGCTGATGGCCAACGCCAACAGCGTGCCCCTGCCAGCGACGAGCTGATCGATACGCTCAATCAGGTCTTCGAATTATTTCGGGTCAATTACCACAATCAATATTTCAGCGCCTACCCAAACCTGGAATCACTGAATCAGGCCAAGCGCCTGTGGCTGGAAACACTGCGCGAATTTACGCCAGAGGTCATATTGAGAGCAGCGCGCAAAGCGATTGAAGAATCCGAATATCTGCCGGTACTCAACCGGATGATCAAGTATTGTCGTGGCACACCAGAGCTGCATGGATTACCCGATGTCCACAGCGCTTATTTGGAAGCCTGTAATGCGCCCAGTCCTAAAATGGATTATCACTGGAGTCATCCGGCCGTCTATTACGCGGGTAAAGCCTGCGATTGGTATTTTCTTGCTCAGAGCTCAGAGCAGGTCTCCTATCCGGCATTTCGCGATCAATATCTCGCCATTTGCGAACGAATTCTAAAGGGTGAAGATCTGCCCATGCCCCAAGCCACGCAGCTGGCGCAAAAGCCGGAGGCCCCGCTGTCCGGCGAAGAAAACCATCGCCGCATGGAGGCGCTGCGCAAAGAATTTGACCTGTAACTTTCGCGGTTATTTCTCAAGGTGTTTACAAGCGAGAACCCGGCGCTGGAAAACCGGCGCCTTCCCGATCCACCACCAACACCCAGTCGTTGCCTCTCTGAGCTTTTCCTGGGGGATGAAACCTTAACGAGCCTTCCGCTTCAAAGTGTCCAATGAGCTCACTGTGACCATCGCGGGGATTAAACCACCAGGCCACCACCTGCTCAGAAGAAACGCCTTCACCCAACCAGGGCTTTAGGGTTAACACTATTTCTTCACCCGCGGGACTGTATACCAACAGGTAGTCCTTTCCGTGAGCGGCCTGTAAATGCGCTGCGCCATCATAATTGTTCACCAACAGCTGCTGATTTGGCACCCGTTCCGCCATTGGCCGAGACATCAATAATGAGCGCACGTGCTGCATATCCCAGGCGCCGGGAAGGTCCATTCCCTCATACCAGGGATAATTCAGCAATTTGTATTTCTCGCGCCCTGGCTGCCACATCTGCCAGACACCTCGGGAACCATAGGTGTGGCCAAAACCTCCCGCCAATAAGCCCCAGTAAGCCGCTTGGCGATTATCAAAATCGGTAAACCAACCGTTGGCAGGATCGTGTTTTACCGCGTGATCTTCGTAGCGATTTTCCCCATCCAGCGTCGGTTTATAATTTGGCAGAGAATAATCCTTGGCAATCTTTTGATAATTCGGCACGTCATACTGATCGTGGCCCGACTGAATCATGTGAAAGTCAATCCAATCCGCATCGCGAAACCAGCGTGAGGAACTGAAACCTCCTCGAGGATGAAAACTCATCAAATGGCGGTGCTCGTCAGCGTCTTTTATCGCCTCGGCTAAGTGATTATGTAAGGCGAGCCCACCGGACTGAACAGGATGGGTGTCTCCCCCTAAAACCCAGACAACATTGTCGTGCTGGCGAAACCTCTCTCCAAGAAACCGACCATAGTCTTCAACGTTGGTGTCATTGATCAGCTTCTGCTGATAATAATCAGACCAACCGGGAATCAACGCGACGACCATTCCCCGCTCAGCCGCGGCATCGATGATGTAATCGATATGATCCCAATAATCATAGGCATCTTCGTCGTTTGGGTCAGATCCCGGTGTCGTCAGCGGTCGGCTGACGTCCGCTTCGGCAAACGCTAAATCACCATAGGCGTTGGGAACACGCAGAGGCTTGTTTTCCAACAGAATATCCAGATTGCCGAGTACCGGAGCAAAAATGACTGTAAATCCCTGACTGCGTCGTTTATCCAGCAGCCTATCGACATCTTCTCGGGTAGAACGAGGGACCAACTCCCAGTTGGTATCACTGAGATAAAGAAAGGGTGTCCCGTCTTCTTGCACCAGATATCGCTGATCATCACTGACGCGTAGAACACCGTGAGAAAGATCCCAGGCAGCCCCCTGGCGACCGGCTTCCGGTGCAGGCCCGTAAGTACTGCATCCAATCATCGACAGCAAGCAGGCGCCGATACAACAAAGCCAGCTGCGCTTGCGCAATTTGTAACTCACACTCTGTCGCGATCGTGTTGTCGATATTGACGTTCGAAATACCATGCATCCTGCCTCATAAAAAACCAATAGATTTGCGCGGGTCGATATTCACCACCGACACGTTGAAAACACTGAACTGAAAAGTTCGACATCAACGATTATTTGCGCTTCAGGCCATTGTTCCACTGCAAACAAAAAATGAAATTGTCACCGCTCATGGTATTCAGTCTGCATGGAGAGATCATTCAGGTCAAAAACTCGGTGAATTTATCAGCACAATTTTAGACATTAGTGACAATTGGCTAGTCAGACGCCGCGAAGTCTGGTAAAAATTTTTTTAGTATATTGGTTGTCAGTCGCAGTCAGGAGATCAAACATGGAAACGTTTATCAAAGCGGTAGAAATCTGGGCCCCTTGCAGTCACGCTAAAACCCTGGAACTTTCCTCTTCCTACTATGGTGATGTCGCCCCTTTTGCAGAGGCCAGCGCAGGACTGACGTTCGATTTTGATGTCGGCCTGCCAGGAAAAACCTGGTCCGCACGGCGACCGATTGTTTTAACCGATCTACGCAACACCATTTTTAAGCGAACCGAAGCCGCCGCTGCCGCCGGTATCACCTGCGGTATTTCCATGCCCGTATTTTGCGGTGAGTTCCTTATGGCTGTGATGGTACTTTTTTGCGGTGACACCACAAAGAGTCAGGGCGCGGTAGAAATCTGGCACAATGATGATGACAGCGATAACGAACTGCGTCTGACCAGCGGTTACTACGGCAATCTGGAGCAGTTCGAATGGATCTCTCGCCACTTGACCATTATGCGAGGACGCGGCTTACCGGGCGGAGCCTGGGCATTGAAAGCGCCCCTGATAATGGATGATCTCGCAAACTCCAATACCTTTTTACGCGCAACCCATGCAGCGATTGCAGGTATCACCACCGGTCTGTCGATACCGTTTTTTGAAAGCGAACAACGAGTGGATATATTAACGTTTCTAGCGGCCGGAGGCACACCGCTCGCGAATCGTTTTGAGATCTGGGTGCCATCACAAGACCATATGACCCTTTCTTTAAGCGATGGACACAGTTTTGACAACCAGGAACACATTGACGCACTGCGGGAAAAACGCATCCACCGTGGCGATGGCGCCCGGGGAGATTGCTGGTTGACTGGCAGACCGAGCATTTCGCCGGATCCAGAAAACGCCAACGCAACAATGATCACCCTGCCGGTTATCAGTGAGGCGAAGCTGTCAGCTCTGGTCTGTATTTCTCTTTGAATGATGGCGTCTTAGGGTTTCGTCATCTCAGCGCCGGAAGGCTTAGCCGATGAAGCGCCTCATACCGGCAAATAATCCGTGACGACAAGTCCAAATTGCGCTGGCACCACCGATTTGACCACGTTGCCGTAGGTGTCGTCTTTCGCCAGGTCGACGACCTGCTCCTCTAGACGGGTCTTTTTATTGGTATCGTACACCAATAACACGGTGGGACGATCCGATGACACCACGTTGATTTCACGAACCATGGCCACCATGCCCGAACTCAGCTGCACAAAGGTCCCTGCGGGATACAAGCCAATACACCGCACCAGACTGTAAACCATATTGCGATCCAAATGACTGCCACTCCACTCGAGCATTTTTTTCAACGCAAGAGTTGGCTCAATTCCTTTGTGGTAAACCCTGTCCGCAGTAATTGCGTCGTAGACATCGGCGACAGCTGCCAATTTCCCGTGACGACTGATTTTTTCTGCATTTAATCGAAAAGGATAGCCGGTGCCGTCGAGACGCTCGTGGTGTTCCGAGCAAATCTCCATAGCGACTCTGGGCAAGCCTTCAATTTCTTGCAGCGCCTGGATACCATAGTGAACATGACGCTTCATTTCTTCCCACTCATCCGGCGTCAAACGGCCCGGCTTGTGGAGAATGCTGTCGGCGACTCGGATCTTACCGATATCGTGGACAAAACCACCGAATACCATATTTTGCAGCATGTCATTTTTAATGTTCATACCTCGGGCGAGGATACCGATCAACACCGCAACATTGGTCGAGTGTTCAAGCAGGTAGTTATCCATCGCACGGACACGCATCAGACTGCAGATGGCGTTTTGATTGGAGTCGAGAGACTTGGTGATTTCTGTGGCAATGTTTTCGACAGCGTCTTCGTCGAAACCCTTCCCCATTTTTACGTCGCCCATGACCTCGCGAGCCAACTCTGAAGCTCTCGAGCGCAACTCAACGGCTTTGTCGATCGCGTCATCAAAGCTCTGCTTGACGACCTGCGCCTCACCGCGGGCTTTACGCAGTTTTGCTTCGTTTGCCAGATCCTGTTTGGAGACGTTGACACTGCCGGGACAGTCTTTGCCTTTGCCAACGTCGATATAAACCTCGGCAATTTCAAGACGGCGAATCAGTTCTATCGTTTCCTGCCGGGTGACCAACCCCTTAGTTGCCAAACCGTTGTCCAGTGCACGCGGATCGTTGATCTCGGTAATGTACATGCCGGTTTTAAGCTGCTTGGTCGTGATGCGACGAATATTCTCCATTGAACAACGACTCTGCACAAACTCTCAAATGTACTGAACTGACAAACCTGCAACGTTAAACGCTGAGCCAATCTCAAACCGCCGTTTCAGGATTTTCAATGGAAATATCATCATTGAATCTCAGTTTTCTATCTCGTAAAAGTGCGAACATCTAACCAGCATCCAGACGAAAATCCAGAGCCTTCTCTCGACGCTCTGCGCTCGATCTTAATGACGTTAAGTGTAGTTCGCGTGGCGTTGTGTTGGCGGATATTTTTTGGCGTTTCTGTCACAAAAAACAACGGACCAAAACCACCTAAATGAACTTCAAACCAACGCCGTCCGGGTCCTTACGCACCACTTCTAAAGACAAAATATTGCCGTCTCCGCCGGGCAGGTTCAGAACCTGGGCTTCAATCACAACACCCACTTCAAGGTCGATAGAACCCTCAAGATAAATAAAGACACCACTGTCTGAAACATCCCGGGTATATGTTTCCCGAGTGCCGAAGGAGTCGTGGGTAATTCGAATTCGGCTACGAAAGGCCGTTCGTTGATTTGACCGCTTTTCGGACATAGCTACTTGCTCTGCTGTCTGCTTCACTCGCACACCTGAAATTTCTAATATACTGCGTCCCTACAGATTGCAGGTAAGGTCAAAGCCTATAGGCTCTTTAGTAACTATAGTGCAAATCTCACGAAACAAGATTTCAGGGATACCGGCGAAACCAGTCCAATACGGCGGCTGGAGACTCGGGGAACCATTCATGCCCGCCAAAACGAGTGATGCGACTGGTGACGACGCCCTCGTAAAGAAGGCGGTCGTAATAGCTGTCCATCGTCCACCAAGGTACGATGGTGTCATAGTAACCATGTACAAAGCGTGTTGGAGGGTGATCGTCCGGCAAAGATCGAGGGACCACGCAGGTCGCTGCCAAACACTCAGCCCAGGAAGCGGAATGAATGACGAGAGCGTTGAACTCTCCGGGCCAGGTTAACGCCATTCGTGACGCGTTATAGCCACCGCTGGAAATACCGGTCGCATACTTTCGAGAGGTATTCAAAGGCCCGAAATCACCCGCGTTGAGCGCTGCGAACAGGCGATTAAAAAACCGAAAATCTGCTGTGGCCTCGTAAGAAATCAGCGGCCCGGTGACATTGGTTTGCCAGGCAAAATTACCAATCGCCCGAGGCGCGATCACCGCGAAGCCATTGTCCAGCAAGGCTTTTATCGTGCGCAATTCGTGATAGCCACCAAAGGAGGCGTTGTCATAGCGGCTAAACTCAACGGGGAAATTGGTTCCTTGAAAGATCAGGACCACTGGCCAGCCTCCGGCAGGCGGCGTGCCCAGCGGCAATTGCCACAGCACCTGCCGACTACTCGACCCGGGAACCGACAGTGTCTTACTGCGATATTCACAGCTGAGCCGATCAGGCCAGAAAAGATAATCCGTTTCCTGGCAGCGAGACGCCGACCAAGCAGACAGAGCCGTTGTGGTAAATAGTATAAAAAAGAGCGCCTGACACAGGCGTATACCGTTGAAATTCATAGAGAGCCTCTCAGATGATGACGTTATTGTTATTACATCGAGCAGCTTTAACGACAGCAGCCACCGTAAACGGATGGCTACCGAGAACACGAAAGCAAAGTGCTTTAAAGATAGTTCAAATTTTTTCCTTGGCCGAATAAAACCTCGGGGGAGAAAACCACACGATCGCGCATGGCTTCCCGATACTCTTCTACAAAATCAGCGTTTGATCAGAACCCGGTCTACTTTTTGGAACCCTCTGGGCAACTTATTACCGCGACGTCCGCGCTCGCCCAAATAGTGGTCCAATTCTGCCCCTTTCAGGGTCAGACTGCGTTTGCCCGCCTGAATTTGCAATTGCTGGCCCTTACTCACCACCACGACACCCAACAGATACTCTTCCCGAGATTTGGCACGCGCCGTGGGAATGCTGAGGATTTTATTGCCTTTGCCGCGGCTCAATTCCGGCAACTCGCTGACCGGAAACACCAGCAACCGGCCTTCATTACTGACAGCTGCTAACAGATCGTTGGCCGCGTCTTCAATTTCAAACGGCGGCAAAACCTTAGCGCCCTCGGGTAATGTCAGAGCAGCCTTACCCGACTTGTTCTTGGTGTAGAGATCGCCCAGACTCGTGACAAAACCATAACCCGCGTCGGATGCCAGCAAAATTTTGCGCGAATCATCCCCCATCAGCGCACCTTCAAAGGTTGCACCACTGGGTGGACTCAGGCGCCCGCTGACGGGCTCACCTTGACCTCTGGCGGAGGGTAGCGTATGTGCCTGCAACGCGTAACTGCGTCCTGTCGAATCCAACAGAATGACGTGTTGATTACTCTTGCCACGGGCGGCAATTTTGAAGGCATCACCCGCCTTGTAGTTCAAACTTTCCGGATCGAGATCGTGGCCTCGGGCAGAGCGAATCCAGCCTTTCTCTGACAGTACTACCGTGACGGGTTCGCTGCCCAGCAGATCCGCCTCGCTGAACGCCTGAGCTTCTGCTCGCTGTACGATCGGTGAACGCCGGTCATCCCCGTATTCGTCAGCCGCAGCCAACAGCTCTTTCTTAACCAACGTGCGCAGACGACGGGCCGAGTCGAGCGTCTTCATCAGACTTTCACGCTCTTTTTCCAGGGCTTTCTGTTCATCGCGGATCTTCATTTCCTCGAGTCGGGCTAACTGCCTCAACTTGGTTTCGAGGATGTACTCTGCTTGCATGTCACTGAGATCAAAGCGTTCAATAAGAACCGCTTTAGGATGCTCTTCTTCGCGAATGATACGAATGACTTCATCGACATTCAGATAGACAATCAGCAATGCGGCCAAACGCTCGAGACGCTCTTCGACTTTTTTCAGCCGATGCTGCAGACGTCTCCGCACAGTAAGCAGGCGGAACTTGAGCCACTCATCGAGGATGACATTGAGAGGCTTCACCTGGGGCAATCCATTGATGCCAATCATGTTCAGATTGACCCGGTAGGTGCGCTCCAGATCCGTGGTGGCAAACAAATGCCCCATCATAGCATCCAGATCAATGCGGTTACTGCGCGGCACAATGACCAGACGCGTCGGATTTTCATGATCGGATTCGTCGCGCAGATCTGCCACCATCGGCAGTTTCTTCGCCTGCATCTGAGCGGCAATCTGCTCCAAAATCCGCGCACCACTGACCTGATGTGGCAACGCCGTGACAATAACGTCACCGCCCTCTTTGCTCCACACCGCGCGCATCCTCAAACCACCGCGCCCGGTTTCATAGATTTTGCGAATTTCCTCCGGTGAACTGATGAGTTCAGCATCCGTGGGCATATCCGGCCCAGGTATAAACTGCATGAGTTCCGGGACATCTGCTTTGGGGTTGTCCAACAGATGTACAGTTGCCTGCACCACTTCCCGCAAGTTGTGAGGCGGAATATCCGTTGCCATACCCACAGCGATGCCTGTCGTGCCATTCAACAGTACATTGGGGACGCGCGCCGGCAACACCGCGGGTTCATCCAGAGTACCGTCGAAATTGGGCAGCCAGTCGACGGTACCCTGCCCCAGCTCCGATAATAATGTCTGTGCGTATTTGGTCAGTCGCGACTCAGTATAGCGCATAGCCGCAAAGGACTTGGGATCATCCTGGGAACCCCAGTTACCCTGGCCATCGACAAACGGATAGCGATAAGAAAACGGCTGCGCCATAAGCACCATGGCTTCATAGGCAGCACTGTCACCGTGGGGATGGAACTTACCAATCACATCCCCGACCGTACGGGCGGATTTCTTGAATTTTGCCGTGCTGTTGAGTCCCAACTCGCTCATGGCGTATACGATACGACGCTGAACCGGCTTGAGCCCATCGCCGATATTGGGCAGCGCCCGGTCGAGAATGACATACATGGAATAATCCAGGTAAGCACGCTCAGCATAGGCTTTTAGATGGATTTTTTCGTTAGAATCCTGAGGGGTTACCTCGTTGCTCATAAATTATCCTGTAAAGACGTCATCTGTAGTGGTGTATATCCTCAGGATGACAGTATATGGTAAATATTCGTTCCACGCTGGTCCTATGGCGCCTAAATACTCCTTCTCAATAAATCGGTCGCCGTAAAAATCCGACCCAGTCCCCCATCCAGCGCCAAGATGGTCACAGATTCTTGACTCCAGGGCACCTACCATTACCCCATTGCCAAGTTTTTGCCCATTTTTATGGGGCAAACACAGGTTTGCTATCCCCTGCCATGCAGATCCTATGAGGTATGTTACGCCATGGAAGTAAGCACTCTGATTTTCTGGGGCGTATTGATCGCTCTCGCATTCTATTTGATCACACTCTACAACCGGCTCGTCACCCTGCAAAAACGTGTCGAGAATGCACTGTCTCAAATCGAAGTTCAGCTCAAACGCCGCTACGACCTGATTCCAAACCTTGTCGCCACGGCCAAGGGCTATTTGAACCACGAGAGAGACACTCTGGAAGCCGTAATCAACGCTCGCAACGACGCCAGCAGTAAGCTTGAACAAGCCCTCAAAAAACCTGGCGATACCGATACGTTGGCCGCTCTGGCTCGCAGTGAACGAAACCTGCAAGCATCACTGGGGAAGCTGCAAATCCAGGTTGAAAATTACCCCGAACTCAAAGCCAATACCAATATGATGCAATTGGCAGAGGAGCTGACCGCAACAGAAAACAAAGTGGCCTTTGCCCGTCAGGCTTATAACGATGCCGCGACCGATTACAACACCTATCGCAATTGCTTTCCTCAGATTGTTCTCGCATCTCAGTTCGGTCACCGCGCCGATGTCGGCATGTTGGAGTTTGAAGATGCCGAAGCGATTCGTCACGCGCCAAACGTAGCGTTTTGAGTCGCCTCAGTCTGGAATTTTTTCGGAAAGCGAGCGATACGCGATGAATTTTCACGCCCACCAGGACATGGCCCGTCGACTCAGTCGCCGTTTCGTGTGGTTGTTTGCCTTAGCGACAGCGATTCTCGTCAGTTTGGTCACTCTGTTTGTCGGTGTGCTCTGTCTCTCGTACGGCATCTTCCCCGCCAGCAGCGTGTCAGCCTACGCGCGAGCTGGGGACACGAATTGGCACAGACTCTTCTCTGAAGATGGCAGAAACCTCCTCATCGGCATTGCCGTGGGAACATCAATGCTGATCGGCGCGGGTTCCTGCTTCAAAGTTCTGGAGCTGCGACGCGGGGGGCGTGTTGTCGCAGAATCCTTGGGTGCACGCCTGATTCCAGGGAATACTCCAGATCCCAGAGAGCGTCAACTGATCAACGTCGTAGAAGAGCTGGCGATAGCCGCTGGTACGCCGGTACCGCTTGTCTTTCTTTTGGACGACGCCAGTATTAACGCATTTGCTGCGGGAAATTCGCCCCGCGATGCCGTGATCGGAGTGACTCAAGGCAGCCTCACAACGCTCAATCGACAGCAATTGCAGGGCATCATTGCTCACGAATTCAGCCATATTATCAATGGCGATATCCAGCTCAACCAACGCCTGACAGGTTGGCTCCATGGCATCATGATGATTGGCGAACTGGGCAAGTTCCTGCTCCATGGACGGCCCAACCAAAGACGCAGAAAAAACCGCCGCAATACGCTTTTACCGGGACTGGGTCTCTATTTCCTCGGTTCTGCGGGTATTTTGCTTGGCAATCTCATCAAAGCGGCTATTAGTCGTCAGCGGGAATATCTCGCCGATGCCTCCGCTGTACGCCTTACTCGCAATCCCAATGGCATTGGTGAAGCGCTACAGCTGCTGTTTCATCAAAACCGGAAAACACTCCCCAGCAAACAGCCAGGTGAATTCAGTCACGTCTTTTTTCACAGTGACTGGCGCTGGAATCCCATGCGCTGGCTCTCAACTCACCCGCAACTGTCAATGCGAATCGAACGGATAAATCCGGCCTGGAAGCCGTCGTTTCCCCAGCCCAAAGGCGCCGAGCTCTACAAAGATAATCTCCAACAGAAGGACTCGAACAAATCGGTGCCGACGGATTCATTGCAGACATTTGCGACTGTGTTGGGAGCTGCAGAACCTATTCTTTCGCCTGCAAACGTCGCAACAGAAACCTCCAACACCTCAGGAAAAGAGCATTACGCTCATATTGAACGCATTAGCGAACGCTTGCGCGACGCCTGCCATGATCCGCTCAGCGCCCGCAGTATCATTTACGGACTTGCAATGGTTAGCAGCCACAATCCTAGGAATGTGCAAGACTATCTGAAAAAGCATACACACCCTGTCGTTTCAGAACAAGTCATTGAGCTGCTGCCAGAATTGCAGTCTGTTTCTCAAAAACATCGCATGCCCCTGCTGGAATTGTCATTGCCTGCCTTACAGCTGACCTCGGATAAGCAACGCTCTTTGCTGATGGATAATCTCTCTTGGATTGTTAATCAAACAACCCTGGATTCACCTTTTCCTCTCTTCATTCAGATTATCGTTCAGCATTCGCTGCAACCTGAACGTCTTAAAGGACCTAAACTGGACCTGAGAAAACAACCGGCCGCTGCCCAGATTATTCTAAGCTGGCTGAGCCAGTATGCCGGCACGACTCAGAAATCCTGCCAGCAGGCGTATGAAGCTGCAGCAACATTACTCCCTCTCTCCGGTTGCCCCGACAGACTGAACGACAGCGTGTTAACGCTCGCCCGCTTGAAAGCATCGATCAATAGACTGAATCGACTCGGGCCGCTTCAAAAGCCGGTACTGCTGAAAGCATTTGCCACCTGTATTCACTTCGACGGGCTGGTTCACGCGAATGAATACGACTTTTACCGGGCACTGGTACTGAGTTTGGATTGCCCTGCACCACCGCTCGAGACGAACCACTAAAACGACCAACATAAAAAAAGACCCGTATCGGGCCTTTTTTGCTGTTCGAGAATTGTTGTCACATAACGAGACAACGCCAGTCAGCTCACATAAACCGGCCCCACCCCAATGCTCCAGGCAATAACAGAACCGACGAGAACAATGACCAACAAAACCAATCCCACGGTTACAACCGATGAGGCATACATAAAGGCCTGCTCTTTCGAAATATTCATGAGGATCGGAATGCCCTCATAAATCAAATATACGGAATAGGCGCCCGCGACAATAATTGCCATCGAATTAACCCATACATCCGGATACAAACCAAAAATACCCGCCAAGAACAACGGTACAGTGACATAAACCGCCAGTGCAGTACCCTCGTAATGGCGCTGCTCCCCCTCTTCTCGCACACCGTAGGTTCTTGCCATCCAGTTAATAAACTCCCCAAACACATAGATCGCCACCAGAAAAGCGACATAGGCCGTCGCACAAAGCGTTAAGGCGCTGGGAACCGTCAGCCAGACTTTTTGCCCGTCGCCGAACGACCAGCCAATTTGAGTGACGCCAATAAAGGTTGCGATAGTTGGTATAAGTGCCAAAAACGGTACGTGACTGAGGAAAACTTGCAAAAAGGAATTGCGTTCGTTGCGAATCGCCTTCCATTCACTGTCCGGGTGCAGCAAAATGCCCACGGTGTGACTTAAGATAGCCATTGATTACTCCTTTTAATTATGATCTGACGGTAACCCATTAAGTATTATAAAGAACCTCTATATGCACCAATAAGATTTTGAAATTAAAAAAGTTTCCAATATTTTCCAGCGCAATTAAAACGCCTGCGAAAACGGCAATCCCGAACAGATCGACGGACGATTTGTTGCGATAGATTAAGGACCAAACGATGAGTGCAATTTACGAAGACAATTCTCAGACCATCGGATTAACACCCTTGGTTAAACTCAAACGCATTACAGACAAAAATGTTTACGTAAAGTTAGAGTCGAGAAATCCCGCTGGATCCGTTAAGTGCCGGATCGGCGCCAATATGATTTGGCAAGCGGAACAAAGTGGTGCTTTAACGGCAGGAATGACCGTTGTTGAACCCACCAGTGGTAATACGGGCATCGCCCTGGCGTTTGTTTGCGCCGCACGCGGCTATAAGTTGATTTTGACCATGCCAAATTCCATGAGTTTGGAGCGTCGGCAACTCATCAAGGCGCTCGGTGCGGAATTAGAGCTGACACCCGGCGAAAAAGGCATGAAAGGCGCCATCGCCAAAGCCGAAGAAATAGCATCCTCAGATCCATCCGCCTACTTCATGCCCAAGCAATTTGAAAACCCGGCAAATCCGGAAATTCATGAAAAAACGACTGGCCCTGAAATCGACGCGGCCCTTGATGGCAAAATCGATGTCTTTGTTGCAGGCGTCGGAACTGGAGGCACCATTACTGGCGTATCTCGCTATCTAAAAAACCAGCGGGGACTGGCTGTATCCTGCGTTGCTGTTGAACCCGATGTCTCTCCGGTCATCAGTCAAACTCTAGCGGGAGAAACACCAACACCGTCTCCCCATAAAATACAGGGGATTGGCGCGGGTTTCGTCCCAGGTAACCTGGATACGTCCTTAATAGATGAGGTTGTGAAAGTATCCAACGATGAAGCGGTAGAGATGGCCCGGCGTCTCATGGCAGAAGAAGGCATACTCGCAGGCATTTCCTGTGGCGCGGCCCTAACCGCGGCGGTAAAAGTCGCTGAACGCCCAGAAAACGCTGGTAAGAACATTGTTACCATTTTGCCCGATTCCGGGGAACGATATCTCACCAGCGTGCTGTTTTCAGGGATTTTCAGTGAAAAAGAGCTGAAGCAGTGAGGCGATAGCTCACAAAAAAAGGCGCTTTACAGCGCCTTTTTTCTTGTTCCTATCCGCGAAATCAGTACAGAACCGACCTCAGCACATCCTGCTACTTGACGATCTTCAAGCTGGGTCTCTTTTCCGTAGAGGCTTTCGCTTTTTCGGGAGCTTTGTTGGATTCCGCTGGCGCCAACTTTTTCGGCTTAGGCGGCTCCGGATCCGTTTCTGGCTCTGGTTCAAAAATCATTCCTTGACCGTTTTCGCGCGCGTAAACACCCAGAACGCCAGAACAGGGTACGTGGATATCGGTCGGGATTCCGCCAAAACGTGCATTGAAGCTCACGTAATTGTCGGCAATGGAAAGACCGATCACAGCCGTGGGAGAGATATTCAATACAATCTGGCCATCCTTGTTCACATATTGCTGCGGAACCTCAACCCCTGGAGAATGCGCGTCCACCAGTAAATAAGGTGTGCATTCATTGTCCACGATCCACTCATAAAGCGCTCGGATCATGTAGGGTCTGCTGGATGTCATTGCCATGGTCTTACTCCGATTGTTGGATTAAAGGTGGTGCGCTCAATTACAAGCGCATTTCCCGCTCCATCTCGGTAAGACTTTCTCTGAAAGACTCCCGGCTAAACAAACGATCCATGTAATCGAACAAAGGTTTTACCTGCTTATTGTTGGGCAATTCAATTTCCATAGCTTGAAGACGCCATAAAATTGGGCCTAAACAACAATCGACAATGGTAAATTCCTCGCTCATGAAGAAGGGTAACTCGGAAAATATTGGAGCAATCGTCACTAAGCTGTCCCGCAAATCCTTGCGAGCTTTAGCAGCCTGTTCCTTGTTTTTACCACTGAGAATAACATCGACCAGTGGACTCCAGTCTTTTTCTATTCTATGCATCCAGAGGCGGCTTTGAGCTCGCGCAACGGGGTATACCGGCAACAGCGGTGGATGAGGAAAACGCTCATCCAAATACTCCATCATTACCCGCGTTTCGTACAACGACAGATCGCGGTCTACCAGCGTCGGTAAGTCATTATAAGGATTTAACTCCGCCAGCTCTTCTGGCTTGTTCTTAGGGTCGACGTCTATCACGTCAACTGCGACACCTTTTTCCGCCAGAACAATTCTGACACGATGGCTGTAATGATCACGGCCGTCAGAAAAATATGTCATGGAAGAACGTTTCGCCACAACGCCCATTTAATCTACCTCAGCTTTAGCAAAAAAATATAAACGGGCGGATTGCTTGGCAACCCGCCCGATATGGCCGAAAACACGCGTTTTCTTAGTGAATGTTGCGCCAGTATTCGCGGTTCAGCAGATATACAAAGACGAACAGAACGCAGAGGAAAAGTAGCGTGTAGACTCCAATTCTCTCCCGGTCCAGAGCCATCGGCTCAGCGATGTACTCCAGGAAGTTCACCAGGTCATACATGGCCTTGTCGAATTCCTCGGGGGACATGGAACCTTTTTCAGTGACAACCTGCAAACTGCCGCAGTGCCCTTCACGAACTGGCTCTCCAGTTACGGGATCGCGGACTATTTTACCATGACTATCGTGTATTGGTCCCGGTGCACATTCCGGCAACCCTTGCATCTCTAACAACACATGGGGCATGGCGACTTTATCAAATACCCGATTGTTTACCCCGGTAGGACGAGTATCGTCCTTATAAAAGTTGCGAAGGTAGGTATACAGCCACTCAGGAGAACGCGAACGAGCTACCAGGGTCAAATCTGGAGGCGCAGCACCAAACCATGCTTTGGCATTATCGGCCCCCATGGGTATTTCCATCAGGTCACCGATTTTTTTGTCGCCAAACACCATGTTGGCCATCATCACATCTTCAGGAATCGCTAGATCCTCTGCAACCCTGCCATAGCGGGAGAACTTTGCAGAGTGACACCCCATACAGTAGTTCACAAACCACTTTGCACCACTTTGCAGAGATTCTTTATCTTCCAGATCAGGCTCCATATGGTCGCAGGGAATGGATCCACACTCAAACTCACCGGTCGCACCCACAGCCTTGATCGGAAAGACCACCATAATTATGAAGAACAGTAATCCACCCCATACCAGAGGTGCCGGCAGACCTTTGGATTGCACGCGGTCTGGCGTTGTGGATTCGCTGTCACGCATAGTTAACCATGGTGTCGCAGCGACGAATACGGACAACAAGGTACCAAACAAGGAAATCAAGACCGGGCTCTCGGACTCTCCCCAAGACAGCTTCAGCATCAACAGACCCAGCACAACACTAACAACCATTCCAATAATGCCACGCTTCTTATTAGGCGTAGAGAAGATTGGCATCTGGATGAAGTAGGCAAAGTAGTAAACGGTGGCTAACTGAGCCAGAACCGTACGACCAGGTGTTGGCTGCTTGACCCCGAGGTAGCCCAATACAACGAACATCGCTGCAAACAACAACAGAGAGATGCGAGGCATAAAGCCGCGATAGCGCATGGATTTAACCGGGCTCTTGTCCAGCCAGGGCAGAACAAACAGGATCGCAATCGCGCCGGCCATGGCCACCAATCCCAGGAACTTGGAGCTCAAAGGGCCAATATCAATAGTCACAGCACGAAGGACGGCGTAGAAAGGCGTAAAGTACCAAACAGGTGCAATATGCGCGGGCGTTTTCAGTGCGTTGGCTTCTTCAAAGTTGGCGTATTCAAGAAAGAATCCACCCATCTCCGGCATGAAAAACAACACAAAACAGAAGACGAACAGGAACACTGTGATGCCAACGAGGTCATGTACTGTATAGAACGGATGAAATGGAACACCGTCTTTAGGAATGCCGTTTTCATCTTTATTCTTTTTGATCTCAACGCCATCGGGGTTATTAGAGCCCACTTCATGCAGCGCCAAAATATGCATTACAACCAAACCGAGCAAAACGATAGGCAAAGCGACAACGTGCAGCGCGAAGAATCGATTCAAGGTTGCCCCGGAGATCAGGAAGTCCCCTCTCACCCACTGCACCAGAGACTCTCCAACGACGGGGATCGCCCCGACCAGCGACACAATCACCTGGGCGCCCCAGTAGGACATCTGGCCCCAAGGCAATACATAGCCCATAAAGGCCTCAGCCATCAGGATCAGGTAGATCGTCATACCGAAAATCCACACCAGTTCGCGAGGCGCCTTATAAGACCCGTACATCAGGCCGCGAAACATGTGCAGATAGACAACCACAAAGAACGCCGATGCGCCGGTGGAATGCATATATCGCAGAATCCAACCATAGTCGACATCACGCATGATGTATTCAACAGATGCGAAGGCCTCTTCTGCAGAAGGTGTGTAATTCATGGTCAGCCAGATTCCGGTCAGCAGCTGATTGACCAGTACCAGAATCGACAAAACACCAAAGAAATACCAAAAATTGAAATTTTTCGGGGCATAATATTTGCCCATGTGCGTGTCCCACGCACGGGTTACCGGCAGGCGGGTATCAACCCACGCTAACAGATCGGTCATCCACTTCATGTCAAGCCTCCGTATCTTCGCCGATGACCACTACCGTATCGGATTCATACCTGTAGGGTGGAACTTCAAGATTAATAGGTGCAGGCACGCCCTGGAAAACACGTCCGGCCAAATCGAACTTGGAGCCGTGACAGGGGCAAAAGAAGCCGCCCAACCATGCGGAACCGCCCAAATCTGCCGCGCCAACATCTGGACGAAACATGGGCGCACACCCCAAATGCGTACAAAGTCCGAGTATCACCGCATATTGTTCGTGACCCGGAATCGAGCGGGCTATGCCTTTGACATACTCTGGCTGCTGCGGAACTTCAGCATTCGGATCTCTCAAGCGATCGTTCAACTTGGGGAGGTTTTCAAGAATTTCAGGGGTTCGGTTGATGATGTAGACTGGCTTACCCCGCCACTCAACAACGATCATCTGCCCTGGCTCGATTTTACTGAGATTGGCTTTAACTGGAGCGCCCGCTGCTTTCGCTTTCGCACTCGGGTTCCATGACGCTACAAATGGAACTGCCGCACCGACAACTCCCGCAGCTCCGACCACTGAAGTCGCCGCCGTCAGAAACCGACGCCGGCCTACGTTGACTCCGTCACTACTCATGACGTTATTCTCCCTTAACAGCTAACAGAGGCAGTAACCACTAACCCACTGAAATTCAAAGATTTAGAGGCTTTTATAACGGTGAATTGAAAAATCGCCACATATTAAAGAAGTCTAAAGACCGATACAAGGTAATGCACGGCCCGAACTCCGCTTTACTTGATTCTGGGCAAAAAAAAGCCCAGATTGTCGAACAATCCGGGCGAATACTGCTGAGTGACACCCACAACAGGGAGCCACTGCGATTAACGCTTGGAGAATTGTGGCTTCTTACGAGCCTTTCTCAAACCAACTTTCTTACGTTCAACTTCACGTGCGTCACGAGTTACGTAACCGGCACCACGCAGAGTCTGGCGCAGACCTTCATCATATTCGATCAGCGCACGAGTCAGACCATGACGGATAGCGCCTGCCTGACCAAAGCTGCCACCACCTTTAACGGTGACTTTGACGTCAAAGTTTTCTGACATATCAACCAACTCAAGTGGTTGACGAACGATCATACGAGCCACTTCACGACCGAAGTAGTCATCCAGGCTCTTGTCGTTGACAGTGATAGAGCCACTGCCTTGAGAGATGAACACCCGCGCCGTTGACGTTTTGCGGCGACCTGTTCCGTAATATTGTGTAGCTGCCATGTGATTTCCCCTGGATTTAGATGTTCAGCGCTTTAGGTTGCTGAGCGGCATGTGGATGCTCGGCACCCGGATAGACTTTCAGCTTCTTGAACATGGCACGACCAAGAGGGCCGCGAGGCAGCATGCCTTTAACAGCACTCTGAATAGTTCTTTCCGGCGCCTTTTCGATCAGCTTCTCAAAGCTCATGGACTTGAGGCCACCAGGATATCCTGTGTGACGATGGTACATTTTGTCCTTCGCCTTATTACCTGTCACGTGAACTTTCTCAGCGTTGATAACAACGATGTAGTCACCGGTATCGACATGAGGGGTGTATTCGGGTTTATGTTTACCGCGCAGACGAGTTGCAATCTCGGCAGCCATACGGCCGAGAGTTTTGCCTTCTGCGTCGATAATGAACCAGTCGCGTTCGACTGACTCAGGCTTGGCACTGATAGTCTTCATGTTGTATTTGCCTTCGACGTAGATAAAATCGTAGATGAACCCCTAAAAAAGGGAGGCCGGATTCTAATTGGCCCGGCCTTCAAATGCAATGTTTTTATGGTTTATGAGGCCTCGCCAGATAGTCACGACTCTGCATTTCCAGCAGGCGGCTGGTGGTGCGCTCAAATTCAAACGTCAGCTTACCTCCAGCATAGATCTCCATGAGCGGTTTTGCCGAGGAAATGATCAATTTCACCCCCCGATCATAAAATTCGTCCACCATATTGATGAAACGGCGAGCCTGATCGTCCTTTTCTACCCCGAGCGGCGGAACATTTGCCAAGAGTACCGCGTGAAACTCCCGCGCCAAGGAGATATAGTCGTTCTGCGATCGCGGACCGTCGCAGAGCTCCCTAAAGTCAAACCAGACAACATCCTCGCCTTCGAATCGTGCTCTTATGGGACGCCCTTCCACATTAACGTCAACATTTGAGCGAATCTCTTCCGGGTCGGGCACCAGACTTTCGAAGCTTTTAAGCAATTTGGCATCCGTTGCCTCATCCAGAGGGCAGTGGAACAACTCTGCCTGCTCGAGCGTTCGAAGACGGTAATCCGTGCCACCATCTACATTCACCACTTGAGTGTGGCGCTTTAGCTGCTCAATCGCAGGAAGAAAACGAACTCTTTGCAAACCGTCCTTATAAAGGTTGTCAGGAACGATATTTGACGTCGCCACCAAAGATACGCCCCTCTCAAACAATGACTGCATTAAATTTCCGAGGATCATGGCATCGGTAATATCCGAGACAAAAAATTCGTCAAAACAGATAACGACCGCCTCTTGGGCAATACGATCAGCAACGAGATCAAGAGGGTTTTTCTGCCCGTCTAACTCCCGTAAATCCTGGTGCACGCGCCGCATAAAGCGATGAAAATGTGCGCGCATTTTATTTGGAAACGGCAGGCTTTCGTAAAAGTTATCCATGAGATACGTTTTACCGCGCCCCACTCCGCCCCAGAAATACAGACCTTTCTGCGGCTTTCTGACCTCGGGCTCGGAAAACCGCTGCTTCATTTTAGCCCACACACCCTTAGGCTTCTGTCCGCCTCGCCAATCGGCAACCAAGCGTTCGTACAGATCCTGCAACAATGTTACGGCGTGTTCCTGGGTCGGGTCATAACTGTACCCGTTGTTTTCAATGTCGTTGCGATAACGTTCTAGTGGGGTACCCTGCATAACTGTACCTGATAAGCCGACAACTGGGTCGGGAAACAAAATTCTGAGGAGCTAATGATGGTGGTTTAGATTACCGCGAGGACAAATCCAAGGAGAGTTCCTGCTGCAAGAGTTGCGACAAATCACTCTTCAATTCCGAGAGGTGGCCGTGAAAAAAGTGCGTCGCCTCCGGGTAATTCAGCAGTCGAGTATGGCTCTTTAACCCCGCCTGCCACTGTATGACACCAGGAACGTCAACCAATTCATCTTTATCACCAATAACAACTACAACGGGACAGGGAAAATGGCCATCCTGATCAAACGCATAACGTTCAATGGGCGGTGCGACCAACGTTAACTGGTTTACGGTTTGGCCATCCAATCTATAGGTAGCGGCTGCGGCGATTGCTGAACCAAAGGAAAACCCCGCCAGCAGTAATTTGGCATTGGGTCGCTGAGATTCGGCCCAGGCGATGACAGAGAGTAAATCGTCAACCTCCCCTTTCGCTGAATCGTGGCTTCCCTCGCTGGCACCAACACCACGAAAATTAAACGTGACGGCATTCATCCCGAGATCGCGATACACGCGCAACAGTGTTGTCACCACTTTATTGCGCATGGATCCTCCGTGCAGAGGGTGAGGATGGCAAACAATCGCCAGATAATCCTCTTCCGACACGTCACCCCGCGTTTGGGCTCCGTACACAAGTAGCTCCAACTGCCCTGCAGGACCAGGGATCAAAACTCGGGATTCCCGCTCTAAGAATGGACTCGCAGGGTTTGTCACTTGGCTACCTCATTGAACAGATGATGTAAATTTGAGCAGCCACTCGGAGATAGTCGCCCAGTTAACAAATAGGCACACATGGCTGCACAAGGTGCGTATAATACATGGTTATGCGCACGGCGTTTACTCGCCAAATGGCCAACCTGCTTTGCCATTGTCATTAAACCGAGGAGATTGATGTGTTCAATACTAGCGCCCTGATCCTGACAGCCCTTGTGGCAGTCATTGCCGGAGGTCTTATAGGAGCTCTACTGGTACGGGCTTTTCACCCCAAGCAAAAAGAAGCAAAAACCCTTGAGGCACGCCTGCAAAAAGCAGAAGAAGAGCTCAAAGAATATCAACAGGAAGTCACTGAGCACTTTGTTGCCACTTCACAGCTGGTGAACAACCTCACTCAAAGTTACAAAGATGTTCACGAACATCTCGCAAACAGTGCGTTAAAATTAACCAATCCTGACGTTAGCCGCCAATTGATCGAAGCTGGCGACGGTAAGCTCATCGAGGGTTCATCAGCCAGTACGCCAACGGAAACCTCAGACGTCATGCACAGTGAGCCTCCAAAAGACTGGGCTCCTCGCAACCCTGGCGACAAAGGTCAACTGAGTGAAGAGTACGGTCTGGATGACTCTCACAAAGAGGAGTCTGAAATCAAAAGCGGAACACATGGCTAGTGACCACTATCGCTTCATCAGCATACTGTCAGGCGCCCCGGGGCGCCGACACCACCCGTCAAAAAATCAACAGATGCCTCTTCACTCCCCCATTCGTTCATTGTTTAATTACCCAGCGGCATGGCTTCCTCTTTGGTAACCATGCCACCTAACCCCGGAAGATCGTTAGCAGGGCCGGAGTCCTAGACGTGCGTTTTCAATCATTGTTTCGTTTTGCCGGCTGGCCAGTCATAACCGGCATTTTATTTGGCATGGTCATTTTGCTTTGGCTCGGTCGGGAGCCCTCGCAACCGAGAACCGATACCGCCGATGAAGATCCAACCCCGCGCTTTCATTTCGGTGACTGGAGCCCAGGAACGGAAGAATGGGTGCCGGTCAGCTATTCCGACGCAGTTGCAAACGCAGCACCCGCTGTCGTGAATATTTATACCCAAACATCTTCTTCGGCCGAACAGCGGGCTCACCCGAGATTTAAAGACCCTCTATTTCAGCACTACTACAATAATTTCGGCCCCAACCGTCAACAGCGCATGCTCGCCGCGTTGGGCTCCGGTGTTATTATGAGCAGTGATGGTTACATTCTGACCAACAATCACCTCATATCCGGCGCAGAGCAGATATTGGTTCTACTGCAGGACGGCCGCGAGGCCCAAGCGCAGTTAATTGGGTCGGATCCAGACAGTGATCTCGCGGTACTTAAAATCGAACTGCCAAATTTAACCACCATTGAAATTGGCTCCCCGACAAAAGCAAGAATCGGCGATGTTGTGCTGGCGATAGGAAACCCCTATGGCGTGGGGCAGACAGTGACTCAAGGCATTTTAAGCGCAACCGGCCGCTATGGCGTCGGAATAAATACCTACGAAAACTACCTGCAGACAGACGCAGCAATCAATCCAGGCAATTCGGGAGGCGCTTTGATTGATACCCAGGGCAACCTCCTTGGGATCAACACCGCAATTCTCGATCAACAAGGCGCCGCCGTTGGCATTGGCTTTGCGATTCCCGCTGACTCAGCACTGAAAGTAATGCAGGACCTGGTGGACTACGGCCAAGTCGTGCGCGGTTGGCTGGGCATTGAAGCCCAGGAATTGAGCACAGAAACAGCCACAACGTTTAATTTGCATGACGTCGACGGCGTATTGGTCAAAGCCATCTATAACAATGGCCCAGCGCACCTGGCCGGCCTTAGGCCTGGCGACATCATCCTCAAAATAAACGATTCCGTAATCAGTGATGGCCGACTCAGCCGACTCCAGATTGCGGGCGGTCGCCCAGGAGACAAGGTTAAAATTGAATTCTTGCGCAATGGCCACCGTGAAACCGTCATTGTCATTCTCGGCGTCAAACCAACTACCACCTAATTGGCTCGGATGCAAAAAAATGGCGCCTCGCAGGCGCCTAATATTTCTATCCAACAGATTCGTCTGGTACGAGCCCAGTCACCGCGCAGCGGTCACCACAACCCTAAGCGATCCTCTACCTTTGGGAGCCTTCCGTAGAGGGACGGTAAACGTTAATGAGTAGCCCATCCACGCATACAGCCTTTAGCAATAAAAAAAGGGGTCCGGTCGCCTGTCCAGGTACGAAATGGACCCCTGGACACATACAATAGCAATTACAGAGAAAATCACTTTTCTGTCAGTACAGAAAACTTGACTATGAGTCCAGAAACCACCACGCTTTGATATTAATAACAACAACAAAAGTAAAAATGAGGTAGGCAAACATGCCCCGTCGCTTAGCCGCTGCCCGTGCCACACCGCGTTTATTGGTTGAAAACCGAGTTTCTTTCGCCGGCCCGCAATCTGAATTAAGCATCTATGACACCTTTCTCCCTGCGGCTGACGTTCAGCTCAGCGCAGATCAGCTGCTGTTTTGCGGAATGACCAGCGGCAAAAAAGTTCTACGGAACAACAATGGTTTTGAAGTCGACTTCTTACCCAACGAATGTTTCGTCATGTCTCCCGGATCTCGTATCAGCATAGACTTTCCCGAGGCGACTACAGACACACCTACCACCTGCCTGACCATTGAAATAACGCGCGAACGCTTGCAGCAAGTCTGCGACCATCTAAATCACAAAGCACCTCTCCAAAAAGATTACGGGGACTGGCAATATCGAGCCGAGCAGATGCTTCACACCCCTCACAACCCAGCAACACAAGCGCTCCTGAGTCGATTGATTGAGACCTTTAGCGAAGACCCCATCGATAGGGATATTTTGATTGACTATGGCATCAGTGAACTGCTGGTGCGCATGCTGCGACAGCAGACTCGCGACTTTTTGCTCCAGACAAACCTGACACTCGCAGACTCGAATGGGATAGCCAATTGCCTCCAGGACATTCAAAAAACTCTGGACAAACCACTAGATATCGATCGCCTAAGTCGCATTGCCTGCATGAGCCGAAGCCGGTTTTTCACCGAGTTTAAAAAGCACCTCGGCTGTTCCCCTGCTGAATTTCAACATCAACTGCGCTTGGACACAGCGTGCGTTCAGTTGCGTCGAGGACAATCAGTGACCAGCACCGCGTATGCTGTCGGCTACCAAAACCCAAGCCACTTCAGTCGCCGTTTCCAGCAACGTTTTGGGGAAAGCCCACGTGCTTTTCAAGAACGAGAAGCTGGCAAGACGCCACCACCAGCTTAATTCTGGGCGTCCCACAATCGCTTGTAGGCAGTGTCCAGCCCGCTCAAGCGAAGATCCGCACACTCCAGCGCCTCCCGGCCTGGAAATCTCTGCCCTGTGCGCTGTTCGTACCAGTGATGCATCTCAGATTTCAGCCGATCACGCGCTTCAACGACTTGCGCAATCTCTCCTTTGAGCCTCTCCAACCGAGACACACTGACATTTGCCAAGGCGTACCTGACCGCCCCGTCAAAAAGACGCACGCCGCCGCCCTCAGCAGCAACACGAAACGCCATATCGGGGTCGAATACCTGCACGCCAGCAAGAAAATCAATATCAAACATTGCCCAGCCGGAGAGCCAGGGCATCGACGGCCCCATCAACACTGAGACGGATTGGCGAGAAAGTTCAGCTAAGCGGGGGAAGGTTTTATTGATCAACGAAGTGGCCGTGATAAACACCCAATCCGCTTTCGGAAGCACATATTCCGCGGCAGAATCTGGCAAATCCCCCGGCCCAGGCGCTCGCTCCAGGACGGTAACATCAAGCCCCTCCAACACAGAATCCAATTTCGGATAACGTCCAATCACCACGACCTGCTTTCCCTCCAACCGAGGTCGAAAATGGCGGAACACAGCCAGGTTACCGTCTCCGGGTACCGCCAATGGCTGCGCTTCCTTCAGCAGAGAATTGTCGTCTTGATTAATCAGCGCGTTGCAGGCTGCCAGCCCAACTGCCGCACCATGCAAATCCCATGATCGAACCCAAGATGCAATTTCTGGCAGCGGACGTTCCGTCAAGGTTCCTGGCCAGGGAAGCGTTCGCGCGGCCAACCCCGGTGTTTGCGCAAAACCAATCCCTCGATCGCTTTGGCAGGCTGTCCAGGTTTGCCCCAAACACACCGAAGAGAGCTGATCCGTCTTGCTCTCAATGGCGGACTCGATCATCGAATAAGGTTTCCAGGGGTCCACAAGCACCTCAGCTAATTTTTTTCCAGACTGAGATACTGCAAAAAACCATCCCTCATTGCGGTCGTACTAAGTCTTTGATTCACAATACGGTAAATCAAACGTATCCCGATAAAGAGACAGAAAAGCCAGAAATTGTCGACTTTACGACAATGGTTCTGCGGAAACAGGCGCGTCCGCTCGCGGTTGCATAGACTGTCGCTGATCAACAGCAAAACCGGGCTTCTCTTGAGAGGTATTAATGGCACGAATGGGATAGGGAATAACGATGCCCTCCTCTGCGTAGCGTGCATGCAAGGCTTTCAAAAAGGCAGACTTAATAAAAAAACGATTGAAATACTCCTTGGCTCGTAGCATTACCGTAAAATTGATACTGGAGCTATCAAAGGTATGGAAAAGTACAAAGGTTTCATAATTCGATACCCCCCACTCATGGGTCTTTAAAATATGACGGGCAACCTCCAAAGTCACTTTTTCTACATGCTCCAGATCCGAATCGTAATGCACGCCAACCTCAACGGGGACTGACAGCTCTTTCACAGGATAGTAATAATTAATAATCTTCGATTGCGACAGCACACTGTTTGGCATAATCACAAAATTGTTGGGCAACATCTTGATCCAGGTAGAACGCCAGCCGATTTTTTCGACAAAGCCCTGTTCGCCAGATTCCAACTCAATAAAATCGCCGACACGTATGGGCTTATCAGCAATTAATTGAACACCGGAAAAGAAATTTTCCAATGTGGGTTGCAATGCTAGAGCAACGGCCAGAGAAGTAATTCCCAGCGACGCGATAACGGGAGTAACCGATATCCCCAGAGTCCCAAGTAAAACCAAAGCCCCCAGCCCAACAATCAAAATCCGGCTTAGTCCCTGCACCAGATTCTTGCTATTACGCAACATTTCCGACTGACCGGAATAGCGCTCAATACCGCCAAATGCCAAGCGATCGATAAACAAAACGACCGCCGCAACCAATATGATGCGAGCCCCAAGGTTTGCATAGTTGTTAACATCAGCATTAACGATATTGAAATGAGTCAACAAGGCAACAAAAAACAGTAGGTTGATGGCGATAACGACTAAGGTCAAAGGACGCGCTAATGCATGAACCACCAAACTGTCAAAATGGTAACTGGTCTTGTCGGTGAGGCGCTTAAGATTTGAAAGAATGATTCTTTTAATGAGAAACAGCAGAACAAAAGAGAGGGTTAACGCTGCAACAATGCCCGCCCATGCTGGCATTGCATCCAATAGATTCATCCACTCGCTAAATGGCGGCATACCCTCTCCTTAGGCTCTGACTGACATGGCTAACTCTTTCAAATAAATGACTGTGCTATGAGGTAAACCCCAAGCAGTATCGTTGCGACATCAAACCTACATGAACGTATGATGGTGAGCTTGTTACATCGTGCCTTCTATTCACCCTGCCCAGTCACAGTAGGCAGTTTTTCTGCATTTCATGACGAAACAGTATTGTTAACAGACAGCACCAACTTACCGACCACAGTATTTGACTCCAACAAGTCGTGTGCCTCACGAATCTGAGAAATCGGCAGAATTCTGTCGATTTTAGGAGAAATTTTACCCGCCTCAATTAATGGCCAAATCGTTTTCTGAAGTTGATTTGCAACATCCGTTTTAAACGCCGTCGATCTTGGTCGCAAAGTAGACCCCGTTAACGTCAAACGTTTTAGCATAACCGCCATGAAATTAACGTCCGCACGGCTGCCACGCAAATAGGCAATATTGACGATACGCCCGTCCATCGCAGCCGCCTTAATATTTCGACCGATATAATCACCACCAACCATATCGAGAATAACATCCGCTCCATGGCCATCGGTCAGCGCTTTCACGTTCTCCACAAAGTCCTGCTCGTGATAGTTGATCGCTGCAACCGCCCCCAACGCCACACAAGCGTCACATTTCTCCTGTGAACCCACTGTCACAATGACACGACTTCCCAATGCTGTCGCCATTTGGATCGCGGTAGAACCTATACCACTGGCACCACCATGTATCAGTAAGTACTCGTCAGGTTTGAGCTGTCCACGCATAAACACATTACTGTAGACAGTAAAAAACGTTTCGGGCAATGCCGCCGCTTGAGACAGTGAAAGTCCACGGGGAATGGGCAGGCATTGACCGGCGGGCGCAAGCACTTGCTCAGCATAGCCACCACCGTTTACGAGCGCACAAACATCATCACCGACAGCAATATCGGTCACGCCCTCCCCCAGACTGACAACTCTGCCCGAGACCTCGAGCCCAAGAATTGGGGATGCGTCAGAGGGCGGAGGATAATTGCCCTGACGCTGCAAGACATCCGGGCGATTAACGCCAGCAAAGGCAACATCAATTAAAACCTCACCCGCCCCCGGTGTCGGAGATTCCATTTCAGCGAGCGACATGACCTCGGAATCACCCACGCCATCCATCTTTACATACTTCATGTTATATCCAGATCTCTCGTTAGTTGGGTTTAACGACTAGGGCGACAAACGCTCAATGTGCCAGGCATCGTTCTCGCGACGATAGACAAAGCGATCGTGCAGGCGGTGCGCGCCACCCTGCCAGAACTCAATCGTATGAGGACGAATTCGATATCCTCCCCAAAAGTCCGGCAAGGGTATTTCCCCCTGTAGAAACTTATCCTTCATTGATTGGAACTGATGCATCAACAGTTGCCGTGAGCTGACCGGGCGACTCTGAGCGGACGCCCAGGCGGCAAGTTGGCTTTCTCGTGGGCGAGAGGCAAAATACTTCAACGACTCCTGCACAGGCACCTTTTCCGCGACACCGCAGACTTTGACCTGCCGTTCGAGAGGGTGCCAGGGAAAATGGACACTCACTCGCGGATTTTGCTGAATGTGACCGGCTTTTTCACTTTCATAATTGGTGTAAAAGACGAATCCCTGCTCATCCAGGTGTTTTAACAACACAATTCTCTGTGTTGGTTGTCCATCCCGATCTACTGTGGCCAACGTCATTGCGGTTGGATCCTTGAGCTCCGCCGTCACCGCCTGCTTCAGCCAAATCTCAAATTGTGAGATCGGGTCCGCAGCCAGATTGTCCCGCGACAACCCGCCTTGTAGATATTCTCTACGCAAATCCTCGAGCTTCATGTTGGTATCCTAAATTTCCACAGTGATGACAATGTCCGAGATTTTAACGATAAATTCAACGAAATTAACCGCCGTTGACAGGGCTTTCAACGTCGAGTCACGCGCACTGAGTTCGTATTAGGAGCAAAATAAACGTAAACTCACCGCAGTTTAAGGCCGCAGAGAACTCGAAGGTGACAAAAGACCTTACGCGAAAACACCCCCATCGGATTCTTGGGCTGGTACTCATGGGTGGGCAATCTCGACGTATGGGGCGCGATAAAGCCCTTTTGAAAATCGCCGGTGAACGCCTGCTCGATCGGGCGTTAACGCGTTTAAAACCTCAGGTTCAAGACCTGGTTGTCAGCGCGAACAGCCCATTAAGCGGCTTAAAAATACCGCAGCTTCCAGACCAATTTGCCGACCACCCAGGACCGCTTGCGGGGATACATGCGGCACTCAGCTGGAACCAACTCCAGCCCTCACCGAATGAGTGGATTCAAAGTTGTGCGGTTGATGTTCCCGTATTTCCTCTCGATTTGACAAGCAAGCTGCTGTCCGCCGCCGCCAATAGCAGCATCATCTGCCCGGTTACAGATCGATACCCTCAACCGACATTTGCGCTCTGGCACTACAGCCTGCTGGCACCGTTAGAGGCGTTTTTATCCTCGGCAACATCCTTCAAAGTGATGGATTTTATCCGCACACAACCCCACACCCTAGTCTCCATTGAAGAGCCACTTAATGCGCCTCTCCCCCCATTTTTCAACATCAATACTGAGGAAGACCTCAACTTTGCGCGCCAGCTTCTCAACCCATCCCATTGACGAGCTTTGTCGATGACATAAACTTAAACTACTGATATCTTTTTACGTCGATAGGGAAATCATTCACTCCCACACCGTAACATGACAAACCATGCCGCCTGACAACCTAGCAACCAAGCCGACCAGCGTGCAAGAGACCAACGACAATTCCCCGCCCCACAGCGATAGCTGCTGTCCCCGCTGCGGCAATACGATCGTAAAACTACGGCAATTGCAGCTGATGGTTGAGAGCCAACAGCGTGAATTAATTGCCTTGCGGGAAGCGGCGCAAACTGACGAATTGACAGGACTGGCAAACTATCGCCGCTTCGTCGATCTGCTCGACACCGAGATGGAAAGAACCAAACGAAGCGGTCAAGCAACCAGTTTGATTATGCTCGATCTGGATCATTTTAAAGCCGTCAATGATAATTACGGTCATGACAGCGGAAACAAAGCGCTGCAACTGACCGCTCGCCTACTTCGCCAGGCTGTACGTAAGCTGGATTATCCCTGTCGCTACGGCGGTGAAGAATTCGCCATCATACTACCGACCAGCGATTTGCTGACGGCCTCTCAAGTAGCAGAACGCCTACGCGCCCAGATTGAAACCACGCCTCTGTATACCCTGGGCCACTCCATCCCTCTGACCGCCAGTTTGGGTGTCGCGACCTACAGCGCAACAGATAATGACAGCGTCGAGGCTTTCGTTGACCGAACCGATCGTCTGCTCTACCAGTCTAAACAGGAGGGGCGCAACCGGGTAACTCTGGGCATACGCAGTGATTTTGATGACGCGTCTCACGTCGGCCAGGAAGAAAAAGCGGCATTTAACGACCTTTTTAAATCGGAGGATCAATAGCCTTCGCCTAATGGGTTGCAAGAAACCAGGCTTCAATCAGCACAATCAACAACAATAACGCGCTACAACTCTGCCAGAACAGCAACGGATTTCGTTGTAACAGAGGCGCACTCTGATGACTGGCTAACAAACGAGCGTTGGGCGTTTTAATGTCGGCGACAAACTCTCCAAATGCTTGATAGCGCCGCGCAGGCTGCCAAGCACACGCTTTCTCCAGTGCCAAATCCAACCACAACGGAACTCGATCATTGATCTCCCTTGCGGGTCGATACCGCCGCTCCCTAACTCGTCCAGGATTGCGACGATCCGCTTCGGAAGTGTTGTAAGGAAGCGCCCCGGTTAACATCTCATAAACAATGACGGCCAAAGAAAACAAATCAGATACGCTCGTGCCGCTCTCCCCTTGCATATATTCCGGAGCGATATAGTGCACTGATCCAACCGGCACCTCTTCGATCCAGGGATAACTGACCTCGTCCAAACCTTCCACTCGTACGGTGCCGAAATCGATCAACTTAATCCCACCATCCGGTAAAACCATAATATTCTCAGGTTTCAAATCCCGATGAACCATTCCCCGACGCTGAAAAACTCGCAGCGCCTGAACGATCTCGTCAACGATCTGCCTAATCTGGTCTAAATGTGCCTGGGGATGATCATCCATCCACTGGCGTAGAGTCTGTCCATCTATCCATTCACACAGATGGTAGAGAAAGCGAGACTCTTCAGGCCGAGGAAGAATTTTCATAATTTTGTGACTGTCGAGACGTCTTCCAACCCACTCCTCTCGCACAAAGCCCTCTAGATGCTGCAAATCATCAACGAAATTCTCGGAAGGAGCTTTGAGCGCGTATACCTGTCCGACACTTTCATCAACAACCCGGTACAGGTGGCTGCGGGTTCCGCTAAAGATCACCTCTTTCACCGAGAACTGGTCGATTCGATTACCGGGCTCCATAACCGGGGGAATGGCCAACTGGGTTAATTGTCGATGAGTCTCTGCCAAATCTGGCGTGGGCAGAGACAGGACTTTAACCATCAGACAACTGAGATTATCATCACTGCCCGCCGCCAACGCAGCATTTACCAAGCGCTTGGAATCGCGTTCAAGATTATCACTCGCCGCCGACAACGCATCTCTTGCCTCAGCAAAAGACAACCATTGATGAACTCCGTCACTGGTCAAAAGCAGCAGATCACCAACTTGAAGTGGAATCTGTTGATAATCCACCTCCAAATGGCTATCCATGCCCAAGGCTCTGGTTAACACCGACTGACCACCGGGAACATCCATGCTGTGATCTCGAGTTATCTGCTCGAAGCGACCATCGCGCAACAAGGTTAGCCGCGAATCTCCAGCATGGATGACGTGTGCTGTCGTGGACTTAATAATCACACTGGTAAAGGTCGTCACCAATCCTTTTTGGGACTCCTGAGCGACCATGCCCTGATTAAACAGCCAACTGTTGAGAGACGTAAGCACTCTGCCGCCTGCGTCGCGGACGGACCAGCTATCGGGCGCGCTGTAATAATCCTCTATAAACTGTATTACGCTGGTTTGACTGGCCAGCTGGGCGCCATCACAGGCACTGACACCATCGGCCAGACAGGCAACAACACCTTTATAGCTCAATACCTGCCCACTCTGGGGAACCTTCGCTGCAAACGCGTCCTCATTCTGAGTTTTGGCGCCCGCCGTGGTATACCCACCAATATCCACAACCAGAGCGTTTTTCTTTTCTGCCACCGCAGAGCGTCTCCTAAAATACTTTGTCGAAAAAAGGGTTGTGTACGAACAAAAAAGGGCCAAAAATGGCCCTCAATAACTCAAACTCTCAACTTAACCTTAAGACATTACGCTTTAGCAACATCAATCATGGTAACACTGCCATCCTCGTTGACTTCCGCAATTTGACCGGACGGCTCCTCCATAAACAGCAGAGTAACAAACCCCAGTACCGCGGTTCCCGCGATTACAAAAAAGAACGTACTGTAATCCACCATTGAGAGGACAATCAGATAGATAACCGCACCAACGTTTCCATAGGCACCGGTCATACCGGCAATCTGTCCTGTCATACGGCGCTTGATCAAAGGAACCACCGCGAATACCGCGCCCTCACCGGACTGCACAAAGAAAGAACACGCCATCGCGGCCACAACCGCCAACCATACCGACCAACTGCTGTCGACCTGCCCCATGGTGAAATACCCAACCGCGAGTCCCGCCGTCAATATCAAAAGCGTTGGCTTACGACCAAACTTATCCGACAACCACCCGCCACCAGGACGAGACATTAAATTCATGAAAGCGTAGGCAGAGGCGACCATTCCTGCAACAACCGGCGTCAACTCAAAGGTTTCAGAGAAAAACAGCGGCAGCATGGAAACAACTGCCAGCTCGCTGCCAAAGGTTGCAAAATACAGGATATTCAATACTGCCACCTGCTTAAAGCGATAGCGGTGAATCTCTGGAACCGGCGCCTGAAAGACGTGCTTGTTAACCTTCCAAACATGGCTTAAATCATAAAGAAAAACCAGCACCAAAAAGGCATAGATGGAATAAACAATGGTATCGCTTAACATTCCCAACTTAGGTGGTGACAAACGCCAGGCAAGCAATGCCAACGCGATGTACATTGGGATTTTCATGACCACAAGAAAGAAAAAATCACCTTTCGAGGTCACTTCCATTGCACCAAGGTTCTTAGGGCGAAAATAGGTGGATCCTTGCGGAGTATCAGTAACACTGCGATAAAACACAAAACCAAAAAACAGGCTGATCACTCCTGTCACACCAATTGCATAACGCCAGCCGTCCTCACCACCGAACAGCAATGCAACAGTTGGCAGCGTAAACGCCGCGGCCGCCGAACCGAAATTTCCCCAGCCACCGTAAATGCCTTCTGCAGTACCCAACTCGTTGTGCGGAAACCATTCCGAAACCAAGCGAATACCAATAACAAAACCGGCACCAATCAATCCCAGAGAAAAGCGCGCGATCGCCGCCTGCACAAAACTGTCTGCCAGAGCAAACATGAAACAGGGAATTGAGCAAATCACCAGCAGCCAGGAATACACCAGTCGTGGACCGTATTTATCGGTCAACATGCCAATCAAAATCCGCGCAGGAATTGTGAAGGCAACGTTTAGAATCAACAGTGTTTTAATTTCCGCCGTCGTCAGACCGAGCGATTCTTTTATGGCCTGCAACATGGGAGCCATATTGAACCACACCACAAAAGTGATAAAAAATGCGATCCAGCTCATGTGCAGAATCTTCATTTTCCCGGTAAAACTCAATAAATTAAATCTTTCAGTACTCATGGGACCAGCCTCTGGGAGTAACAATGACACATTGAGTGACACAGCAACCGGCCTGCCGATCAACAAGGCGGCCAGCCTGTGCTCATATGAAATAATTTGGCAGGGCTCGCGCAATGGGAACCCAAACCAGGGTGTTACGGATTAATTAGGCGGCGACCGAAGCCGCCATTTGAATCTCCACCTTGCTACCCTCGAGACGAACCGGATAAACCTTGATAGCCGTTTCCGGATCCTCGACACAAACTCCGGTGCGAAGGTCAAAGTGTTGTTTGTACAGAGGAGATGCCACCACAATGGCGTCGCCGATTGAACCAATCAGGCCACGACTGAGGACGTTCATTTCACTGAAGGGATCGTAATTGGAAATCGCAAAGAGTTCCTTTAAACGTTCACTGTAAAAAATCGCGATCTGTTCACCTTCGACCAGCGCACAAATTCCCACATTAGGCACTAAGTCACTTTCACTACACACGCTAATCCAGTTGCTCATCACTCATAGACTCCTAAGCTATCACGGTACTCCGGCATCGCGCCGGAGCAGGCATTTTTAAAATCGTTACGGATTAATCAGGGACCAACAACTTCAACAGCCTGAATTCGCTCCTCTTTCGTCGCGGGGCGCTTTTGACCACGCTCAATGACGTAAGCGAGATTATCGTCAACGGCATCAGAGTTAATGAATGTCTTAAAGCGCTTTAACCTTTCCGGGCTTTCGACAGTGGTCTTCCATTCACACTGATAATTGCCGATGTTCGCCGCCATCTCAGCTTCCAGCTCCTCGCAAATGCCCAGCTTGTCATCTATCACGACAGATTTAAGGTACTCTAAGCCACCGTCGAGATTTTCCAGCCAAACCGAGGTTCTCTGCAGGCGATCAGCGGTGCGAACATAAAACATAAGGAAGCGATCAACGTACTTAGTTAATGTCTCGCGATCCAAATCCGTGGCCAGCAGGTCCGCATGGCGCGGACGCATACCGCCGTTTCCACAGACATACAGGTTCCAGCCATTTTCTGTCGCGATAATTCCAACATCCTTGCATTGCGCCTCCGCACATTCACGCGTGCAACCAGAGACCGCAAATTTCAGTTTGTGAGGAGAACGTAAACCCTTGTATCGATCTTCAATATCGATGGCGAAGCCCACGGAATCATCGACGCCATAACGACACCAAGTGCTGCCAACACAGGATTTCACCGTGCGCACAGACTTGCCATAGGCGTGACCGGTTTCAAAACCCGCATCCACGAGTTTTTTCCAGATCGCAGGCAGCTGATGAACCTGCGCACCAAACAAGTCGATACGCTGCCCACCAGTCACTTTGGTATACAGATTAAACTCCTTGGCTACCTCGCCCAGAACGATGAGTTTTTCCGGGGTGATCTCTCCACCAGCAACCCGAGGAACCACCGAGTAAGTACCATCTTTCTGCATGTTGCCAAGAAAGAAGTCATTGGTGTCCTGCAAACCGGCATATTTTTCATCGAGGATATAATCATTCCAGTAGGACGCCATAATTGACCCGGCAGTCGGCTTGCAAATGTCGCAACCTAAACCTTCGCCGTGGGATTCCAATAACTCGTCAAATGTCTTGATTTTTTTCACTCGGATAATGTCAGCCAACTCCTGGCGCGAGTATTTAAAATGCTCGCAGAGATGATTGGTCACCTCATAGCCGAGATTAGCCAACTCTGAATCAAGAACTTGCTTAACAAGTGCTGCGCAGCCACCACAACCTGTGGAAGCAGCTGTCGCACCTTTGACTGCGCCCATATCCATGCAGCCAGATGCCACAGCCTCTTTAATTTGGCCTTTGGTGACGTCGTAACAGGAACAGATCTGAGCGGTATCTGGCAGAGCCTCTACGCCGAGTCCCGCGGCCACTTCGCCATCAACCGCGGGTAGAATTAGCGCTGCAGGACTTTCTGGCAGGGTCATGTCGTTCAACATCATCTGCAACAGATTACCGTAAGCAGACACATCACCGACAAGGACTGCACCCACAACTTTTTTGCCATCTTCAGAGACGATCAAGCGCTTATAGACCTGCTCGATTTCATCATTGTAGGTGTAAGATTGAGAGCCAGGTGTGTTGCCATGAGCATCACCAATACTCGCCACATCAACACCCAGGAGCTTGAGCTTGGTGCTCATATCGGCACCACGAAATTCCTCGTCGCCACCGACGATATCGGTAACCGCGACCTTTGCCATCGTGTAACCGGGCGCGACCAACCCAAAAATACGCCCCTCCCAAAGGGCACATTCGCCAATGGCGTAAACATCATCGACTGCCGTTCGACAGCTATTGTCGATGATAATACCGCCACGTTCACCAATAGGAAGGCCACACTTGCGTGCCAGCTCATCTTGAGGGCGAATGCCGGCAGAAAACAGGATCATGTCGGTTTCCAGGTGAGAACCATCCGCAAAGTTCATGCGATAGCGACACTCTTCGCCCGCAACAATTTCCGTCGTCGCTTTCTCGGTATGAACTCGAACCCCAAGGTCTTCAATTTTGCGACGCAGCAGCTTGCCGCCGCCATCGTCGAGCTGCACAGCCATCAAGCGTGGCGCAAATTCCACGACATGAGTTTCGAGACCCGCCTGCTTGAGCGCATTCGCGGCCTCCAATCCCAACAAGCCGCCACCAACAACGACACCAACGCGACTGTCCGCCGCCGACGTACTAATGGCTTCAAGGTCTTCAATGGTGCGATAGACCAGACAGTGCTCCTGGTCATTACCGGGAATAGGCGGAACAAACGGATAGGAGCCCGTAGCCAGGATTAGCTTGTCATAACCTTCTCTGCGACCACTGGCGGTGATCACGTCACGGTTGTCAAAATCCAGATCCACAACTTTATCGTTAAGCACGTAATTTACACCGTGCTCTTGATAATAAGCTTCACTCGTCAAAGCCAGGTCATCGGCCGTAGCTCCGCTGAAGTAACTGCTCAACTGTACCCTGTCATAAGCCAGACGAGGCTCTTCGGAGAAAGTTACGATATCAAAGTGCTCGGCTTTTTCGTTCTGCAACAAGTTATCAATAAACTTGTGCCCTACCATGCCGTTACCGACAACGACAACGCGCTGCTTACTCATGTCGACTCCTCAAATCAGGCTGATAATTTTTGAATGGGGTGTAGCGTTTTTTTCTGATGATTTTCTTCGGCGCTGGCGATAAATCCGTCCACGGATACAAACCAGCTCAAGCGATCGGTTAACGAAACCACCTGACCAACAACAATCAGAGCGGGCGCTTGAACATTGGCGCGAACAGAAAGCTCTTGCAGCTCATCAAGCTCGCCGATGACCACTCGCTGCTCTGGCGTGCAACCCTGCTCAATAAATGCGGCTGGCGTGGAACCAGAAAGTCCTCCTTCCATCAGCTTGTCGGCAATCCATCCTGCCTTGCTGACGCCCATGTAAAACACCAAGGTGTGCTCCAATCGGGCAAGGGCAGACCAGTCAACGTCCAAGGTCTTTTCAGCATGTGCCGTGATAAACGTACAACCCTGCGCCAGCCCTCTGTGGGTTAATGGCATACCCGCATAGGTCGTACATCCAGATGCAGCTGTAATGCCGGGCACGACCTCTACGCGAATACCCAGAGACCGAAGATGCAACATCTCTTCACCGCCACGACCAAATACGAAGGCATCGCCGCCTTTAATGCGGCAGACATTCAATCCCTGCCGTGCTTTAGCCGCGATAAATTCATTGAGTAATTCCTGAGCAATGGAGTGCTCGCCTTTGCGTTTGCCCACATAAAGCGCCGGCACATGTTCAGGAAAAAGCTCTCTTATGGCCGGGCTGACCAGCGCATCAAACAGAATGACGTCGGCCTCGCGAATACGATTCATCGCTTTGAGGGTTAACAACTCTGGATCGCCAGGCCCAGCTCCAACAAGAGCAACCTGACCAAGGATGGCATCGTGATTCTGATCTGCTGGCATTTGCGAACGCCCCATTCAGGAAGTTAGGAAAAAGGTTTATTTTTAAACAGCAAACTCAATGCCATCACCGCCCCAAAATGATGAACTTTTACTTTTTATATAATTATCAACACCTTAAATTCCATTGGAGAAAAATACGTTCGGATAACTGAATACTTGCCTAAGCATCACAGAAATTTAATGCACCCTTTAAATGCACTATCGCACCAATATGCACCTATTAAATCCACTAAAATCCTATTTAATTGCCTAATCAATATTATTAATAGCCGCAACACCTAATTAAAATGCACTTTTTTGGTTCATTTATGATGTTTCCAGGACTATACTGTCCCCAGAGCCCTTATTCTGAGCACATCAATGCCGGCAATGATTAATTTGACGCCATCGCCCTTCGTTTATGAGTTGAATGGCTTGCATCTTGCTCACCAGGACCTAAAGAATTCGTAACAACGCCTTACACTCTGCTTTACTGGAGCGAACCGTGACTGATACTGCGACATCCCCTTGGATTAAAAGCACCTGCCCCTATTGCGGCGTAGGCTGCGGTATAGAAGCAAAGCGCACAGCCAATGGCCTGCTGGATATTCGCGGTGACAAGAACCATCCAGCCAATTTTGGGCGACTGTGCTCTAAGGGTATGGCGCTTGGAGAAACGGTCATTCCAGACGGTCGACTGCTGCATCCCTCTATAGATGGAATGAGAACAAACTGGCCCACAGCTCTGGATCATGTCGCGAGCAGCTTTCAACAAACTATTGCAGAACACGGCCCAGACTCTGTGGCCTTTTATGTCTCCGGTCAGCTATTGACCGAGGACTACTATATCGCCAACAAACTGATGAAGGGCTTTATCGGATCGGGCAATATCGACACCAATTCACGTCTGTGCATGTCTTCAAGTGTTGCGGGACACAAAAGAGCGTTCGGCACAGATACGGTTCCCGGTTGCTATACAGACCTTGAACTAGCGGACATGCTCGTGATCACCGGGTCAAATATGGCATGGTGCCACCCCGTTCTTTTCCAACGCGTTAAAGCCGTTAAGCAACAGCGCCCCGATTTGAAAATCGTGGTCATTGATCCACGCGCGACAGACACCTGTGAAATCGCCGATCTCCACCTCCCGCTAAGGCCTGGTAGCGATGTCGCTCTATTTAACGGCCTATTAAGTTATCTGGCATCGAGGCAGTTGCTCGACGAAGCGTTTATCGCTGACCACACCGATGGATTTAACGCAGCATTGATGAGCGCCATGGAAGATGGCAGCGATATCGAGCAGTTAGCGGCACAGCTGCGACTCCCCGCTGAAAAAGTCACTCAGTTTTTCCGCTGGTTTGGCGAAACTCGAAAAACCATGACGATCTATTCGCAGGGAGTGAACCAGTCCACCAGTGGCGCAGATAAAGTCAACAGCATTATCAATTGCCACCTGGCGACCGGCCGTATTGGCGAGCCGGGTCTAGGCCCCTTTTCGATCACAGGGCAACCCAATGCCATGGGCGGACGGGAAGTCGGCGGCTTGTCCAACACCTTGATATCTCATATGGAATTTGGCAACGCCAAACACCATAGCTTGATCAGCAAATTTTGGCATACAGAGAACCTGGCAACGCAGCCCGGCTTAAAAGCTATCGACCTTTTCGATGCGATCGACAACGGCAAAATTAAAGCCGTATGGATCATGGCAACCAATCCCGTGGTGAGCCTGCCAGATGCTGACAAAATTCGCCGCGCGCTACAAAAATGTCCGCTGGTCGTCGTATCGGATTGCATCGCCGACACCGACACCACTCGCTGTGCCAACGTACTGCTTCCGGCGCAAGGCTGGAGCGAAAAATCTGGAACCGTCACCAACTCCGAACGGCGTATTTCTCGCCAGCGCCGGCTTCTGCCAACCCCTGGGGAAGGTAAGCCCGACTGGTGGATTATGTGCGAAGTTGCCAAGCGAATGGGGTTTGGTCAGGCGTTTGATTACTTCCATGAGGGGGAAATCTTCGATGAGTATGCTCGCTCTACGCGTATTGACCTCTTGGATAGCCACAAACGCCCGCAACGGGATTTAGACTTGAGTGGGCTGGTCGGCTTGAGTGCAGGTGAATACCACAATTTAACGCCACAACAGTGGCCACTGCGGCAGAAAGACAACCAAATTTCGCACAAGCGCCTGTTCGCAGATGGGCGCTTCTTTACCCCCAATGGCAGAGCACAGTTTTTGGCCGTCAAGCATCGACAACCCGCATCCGCAATCAGTCAGGCGTTTCCCTTAAGCCTGAACAGTGGCCGCATCCGCGATCAGTGGCACACCATGACGCGCACAGGGCTGTCAGCTCGACTGGGCGCCCACCTGCCAGAGCCCTATGTCTCGATCAGTCCCGAAGATGCGGCCAAATACGATCTCGAAACCGGAGCCATCGCCACCTTGCACAACGCATGGGGACAGGCGCAAATTCGCGTTGATGTCTCCTCGAAAATTGTGCCGGGACAACTTTTCATGCCCATTCACTGGACAGGGGTCATGTCCAGCGCGGGACGTGTCTGCAGCCTGGTAAGCCCCGATACAGACAGCGTATCCGGGCAACCCGAGTTTAAATTTACCCCCGTTGCCATCCAAGCCTGGGAATTTGCTGCAGAGGCGATGCTGTTAACCCCCTGTGTCGTTGACGCCAGCCCGTTTGACTACTGGGTGCGCCAGAAAGTCGCTGGCGGCTATCTATATCGTATCGCCAGCCAGTCAGATCCAGAAACACTTCACGCCCAACTGCAGGCATGCTGTGACGATCTGCCCGGAAGACAGCTGCACTTCGACAACAAAGCCAGTGGCCAGTACCGACAAGCGGCGATCCGGGAAAATGCGTTGATCTCCTGCTACATCATTGCGCCCAGCCTGAAAAATCAAGACCTCGACTGGATGCAATACCTACTGGACCGCCCTCTCGATGCGGAAATCCAAACCTCGCTGTTACTGGGAAGCGCCCAGGGTGCCTTGGCCCAAGGTCGCACCGTCTGCGCATGCAAGCAGGTAGGAATCAAAACCATCTGCGGAGCAATTCGCGATGACAACCTCGAAACCGTGTCAGAAATTAGCGAGAAAACCACTGCGGGCACCGGCTGCGGCAGCTGCCTGGGGGAACTGCAGCAAATACTGGATGAGGAACTACAAAAAACGCCTCTATGAATTTTGGTCATCAATGAACCAGTGGCATCTGGAGTGAACTTGGATCAGAATGGCGCCATGACACTATCAGATTCTTTTGGCCGACATATATCCTACCTGCGATTAAGCGTAACGGATCGCTGTAACTACCGCTGCGTCTACTGTATGGCGGAGGATATGACCTTCCTGCCCCGCGCCCAGGTATTGACCATTGAAGAAAGCGCAGAGATATGTCGAGCGTTTGCGGAACTTGGTGTGACCACATTACGCCTAACGGGTGGAGAGCCCCTGGTGCGCCGAGGTATTGAGACCCTACTTCAGCAAATTGGCGAAATTGACCAGCTCAACGAAATTACGCTGACGACCAATGGATCACGTCTGCAGGAATTGGCGCCAAGACTGGCGGGCATCGGTGTAAAACGCATCAATGTCAGTCTCGATACCCTTGATCCTGCACAATTCAAAGAAATTACCCGCACCGGTGATCTCGCAGATGTTCTGCGAGGAATTCAATCAGCGCGTGCCGCCGGCATAGAGACCATTAAATTAAATGCCGTGATTCTACGCAGCCGTAATCTTGACCAGGTTCTACCTCTGGTATCGTTTGCGAATCAAGAAGGCCTGGATATCAGCTTTATCGAGGAAATGCCTCTCGGCCAAATTGATGGCCACACCCGCGAGGATGAATTTTGTCCCAGCGCCGAACTCAGAGCGCTGATCGCCAGTGTCTACCCCCTGGAAATGAGTGACTATTCGACATCTGGCCCCTCCCGCTACTGGCAAATACCTGGAGGTTCAACGCGCATCGGCTTTATTTCTCCCCACAGTGACAATTTTTGTGGTGACTGCAACCGCGTGCGCGTCACTGCCGAAGGCCGCTTACTCCTCTGCCTCGGCAATGAGCACTCCGTCGACCTAAAAGCCGTAATTCGCCGCTACCCGGGAGACCGAGAAAAACTCAAGCAGTCCATTGTTGACGCCATGAATCGCAAACCCGAAAAACATCATTTTTACGAGGCAGACACCCCTCAAATTCTGCGCTTTATGAATGCCACTGGCGGCTGACCCCCAGCCTCAATTACATCCGAATCAACACAGAGCCCTTGCGCCCCATGAGCGAATCCCTGATCCCTCTTAACCTGACCGTACTGACCGTCTCAGATACCCGTACCGAAGCCAATGACACCTCTGGACAACTGTTGCGTGACGCCTTGCTTGCCGCAGGACACAGAAATGTGGATCACCGCATCGTGAAGGACGACATCTATCAGATCCGCGCAGTCGTGTCCGAGTGGATTGCCAATGGAGAGATTCATGGCATTCTAATTACCGGTGGCACTGGATTCCACGGCAGAGACAGCACCCCAGAAGCCGTCGAGCCACTGTTCGATAAAACCATCGACGGTTTTGGCGAACTGTTCCGTCAAGTCTCATTTGACCAGATCGGCAGCTCAACCATTCAATCACGGTGTGTGGGTGGTATCGCCAATCGCACCGTGATCTTTTGCCTGCCAGGATCTAACAACGCCTGTCGCACCGGTTGGGAAATGATCATCGAACCTCAACTGGACAGCCGCCAACGCCCCTGCAATTTCGTAGGCTTATTGATGGGTGAGAAATAATCACGACAATCGTTCATAGTCGTTCATTCGTGGTTCAGTGAAACTGGCAGATGATAGAGGTGAACATACGCCAAAGAGGTTCACACAATGAAAAGACTGCTGCTCACTACTGCACTAATCACTGGGACACTCCTTGCTGCCAACCAGGCTAGCGCCGCCGACGTGACGGTGATTTATAGCACCAAAGACGTCAACCGCCATCACCATCACCACGGCAAATACCGCCACTACGGCGTTGAAAAGAAATCACCGCTACGAATTCAACATCAGTTCCGCGGCAACCACTACGGCCAATGGCATTATTTTCATGGTCTGCGAGTCATGCCTCACATGAATCGAGACCACCACCCACACGACCGTTTCCGTCACGATGATCATCGCCGGGATCACCACTGGGACAACCGCCATGATCGCCGGGATTTTTCACGGGATAGGCACGATGACAAACGCCACGACGGCCGTCACCACGACGACGGGCACAGAAGCCGAGACCGACACGGAGAGAGAGACGCAGGACGCCACCACTAGATGGAAAACTACTCGGAACTGATCAGCACCTTAGCGCTGACCCTGGGAGCCTCCTGGGCGAGTGGCATCAACCTCTACGCGGTGCTGCTGGTAATTGGCCTTGGAGGCGCAACAGGTGCGATCACCCTGCCAGAAGGCTGGCAAGTTGTCACTGAGCCTTCCATTATCGCCGCCGCTGCGATCATGTTTGTCATCGAATTTTTTGTCGACAAAACACCTGCCGCAGACTCCGGGTGGGACGCACTACACACCTTTATCCGTATTCCTGCCGGCGCTTTGTTGGCGGCTGGCGCCGTCGGCGACATAGCGCCTTCAATGGAGATAGCCGCAGGCATTCTCGGCGGCAGTGTCACGGCGGTGACCCATGCAACCAAGGCCGGCAGCCGCGCTCTGATCAACACCTCTCCAGAACCGTTTAGTAACTGGGGGGCATCGCTCGCCGAAGATATTGCGGTATTTGGTGGATTATGGGCGGCGCTAAACCACCCATTGATCTTTATCGGCGCCTTGGTACTTTTTTTACTCATGGCAATCTGGCTGCTCCCCAAACTACTCCGGACTCTCGCCAGAATGTTGAGCAAGATCGGTCAGTGGCTGGGCCTCATAGATCGCTCTACTCCCCCAAATGCCATTGCGGAAACCACAGAGAGTGATAAGCAAAACGCTAAGACAGCAGGCTGCCAGGTGAGAAGGCAAACATAGAATATTTATGCTTAACGAGAACACCCTGTATTAACCATTAGAAATAAAGAAAACAGATTCTTTTCTGTGAAATCGTTCTTTTCGTCGTTATCGTACAAAAAACGACGCATAAATAATTATTTTGAGAAAAGGCCCGAGGAGAAGCCGGTATCAACCACCTGACCTCAAAGGAGCCCCGGTTTGAGTTTCTACAGATATCGAATATTTTTTAAAGAGGCCGCGCCTAATTGCTCAAGGATGTTTACGGTCTTGCTTCTTATTCTCGTCTCATGGAATAAGAGTGCAAGAATTGGCGTCTATTGCGGGTCTGGTTGTCAGGTCAAAACACATAGTTGGCACCCCCATCTGCACGGTCCTGATAAAAGCCTTCGACAATGAAAAAAACGCCATGGAGCTGAAAGAAAGTCCATGCCATTTTTTCTGAAATACGGTAGATTTTCTAAAAATCCATCATTTTCATTGGTGATTGGCACTGGATTTAGACCAAAAGGAAGTTCGCGCTCGTTCTCTGTAGACTTTATCGACTGTACAGCTATGAATGAATTTTCACGTCGTTTCGCCATTTCCGTTCGACTCTGCACCGCACTGATGCTGCCCGGTTGCTTGGTCGTGGCCACTCAGACATTCGCTGACGGCGAAACGGTAAGCAATCCGGATGCTTTAAAGACATCCGCACACACTCAACCAGAGTCAGCGAAGACCTCCCTGGCGATGGCTTTGACACCGGCGGCGCCTTCTCTCGATTCCAGCAACCAGCCAGGCCCAGACAGCGAACTGTCTTTATCCGATTCAGAAGCTGCAGCCGAAGCCTCTGCTGCACAACTCTTATCCCATACTGAGAACTATCGAGACGCCATAGACGCTCTGGAAAGTCAGTACGGCCCCTACAGCAACGAGTTACCGGAACAACTGCTAGGGCTTGGAATACACCTGCAACGCAATGGGCGCTATCAGGAAGCCCATGACGTTTTTAAACGCGCAATCCATGTAGACCGTATAAATCAGGGACTCTACAGTCTGTCACAAGTACCAATGATCGAAAAAATCATTGAGAGCAGCGTTGCCCTCGGGGATTGGGAATCCGCCAGCGATATACACCAATATCTGTATTGGCTACACAAGCGCAATTTTGCCTCAAACGATCCACGCATGCTGCCGGTGATCACGAAACTCAGCAAATGGCACCTGAATGCCTACAGTTTGGAAGCTGGCAGTGGACTGTTTCAGCATCTGATTAACGCCCACAACCTCTATTCACTTGCCGTCAGTATTATCGATCGTTATTACGGTGATAACGATATGCGCTTGATCGAATCTCTGAAAGGTATCACCCTGTCAAATTATTACCTGGCAACGTATCAAGCCCAAAATCAGGAGCGCCCGACTGGCTTTCAGACTGATTTCAACGGCTCCAATCGCAGCGAAGATGAACGCTTACGGTTGGAACAGTACATCCTTCGGAGCTATTCCAATGGCAAGGAAGCGATTACAAGAATTGAAGAAGTTTATAACAACAATCCGGAAGCGCCCGTGGGCGCCGCCATTCAGGCCCGGATTGAGCTGGCGGACTGGAATATGATGTTCGATCGTCCCTATACCGCGCTGGATCTCTATCAAGATGCCTACCGAGAAATGACGTCTACACCGGGTATGGAAGAACAGCGTGATCAGCTCTTCGGGCAACCCGTCGCCCTACCGGATATGAATCTTCTCGGCGATGATCTCGCTGAAAATGAAGACGGCAGTGAATTTGTTCTGGTTAAATTTGATGTAACGTCTAGCGGCAGAGCCAGGAACATACAGTTTGTTGAAACCAGCCCCGACAACAGCGTAAGACTGCGCAGTCGGGTAAAAAGCTCATTGAGAACGACCAAATTTCGGCCTCGGTTTGCTGATGGTGAAGCGGTCGCCACCAAAGACGTGACTCAGAGGTTTGTTTTTTCGAATTAATACACCAATGGTAACGTCCAAGTAACCATGGACGACATATGCAGGAGCCTGTCGTGCGTATCCGCAACGAGTCTAGGGAAACACCAAACGGACGCCTCTTTCGTGTCCTTATTCTAAGCCTTGCCTGCAGCAGTAGCCTGGTCTTGAGCGGTTGTTTCGAGTCCTCATCCAGTTCGAGCAGCAGCTCTTCCAGTTCGAGTAGCTCATCCTCTAGCAGCTCTTCGTCAAGCAGCTCAAGTTCCAGCGGCAGTTCCGGCTCCAGCGGCTCTAGTAGCCCAAGCAGCCCGAGCAGTGGTAGCCCCAGTCAAACTCAAGGTTCCACAGGCACCTCGGGCAGCAGCTCACCATCAGGAGCCAGCTTTCCCTCCTCCAGTCGCAGCGGCAGCAGCACGCCGTCGGGTACCTCTTCCAGCTCATCTGGCAGCACTGGCACAACCGTGTCGACCAGCACGGGTTTACCCGATTTTGGCGACAGTGGCTCGAGCAGCAGCCAGCCCTCAAGCGGTTCTCCCGGCAGCTCGAACAGCTCTGCCAGCACAGGCTCGGAGCCTTCCAGCGGCGGCCTCCCCCCATGGCAGACAGGATCTGGCACAGGCACAGGCACAGAGGATGGATCGGAAACAACCGCTACGCAATCCGGACAAGGGGCTCTGCCGGGTGAATCAAGCGAAGACAGCAGCAATGACATCGATTTTACCGAAGCATCGACCGGAGGTAACGGGACGCCAGCGATGACCAGTGCAGAACAGGTGTCCGTGTTGGACGAGCAGTTTGAAGCGTCGATGGGTGAGTATGACGGTATGATGCAACGGGAAAGAGATTATGCACTTTCCCGCGGAGGACAGGGCGATGACTCTGATGAAGGTCCAGATTACGAGGGCGTTCCCTATGACGAGACCGGTGGCAGCCAGGGTCCTTCCGAAGAAGGCGCCGGCGATGGAGAGGTGACGATCGCCGATGCCCCCCCTATTCCAAGTGGCGGCGGTTCTGCCCCATATGAGGAAGGGCCAGAGGGCGCCGCAGGCGGAGGTTATCGCCCACCGGGTCCCGGTGACGGCCGAGAGGGGGATTACAACCACAGCGGTGGCGCTGCAGCTCCCCCTGAAGATATTCCTGACGGCAGCGACGACGATGTGGTCGCCCGACAAATTCGTGAAGCCGCAATGAAAGAAACGGACCCGGATTTACGGGAAAAACTTTGGGAAGAATATCGCAAGTACAAAAATGAGCAGCAATAATTTGTACAAAGCGTCCCGGCATATGACAGGTACTGGCAAACTATGAACGCCCACCGAACTCACTTCGCGAAACGCCTGACGTTTCCACTATTGGCGGCCGCCGTCCTATTCGTACTCGGCGGCTGCGCTAGCCATACCGTTAAAACCACGGCCGTCACCCCCCTGGAACGGGAGAGTCAGGAGCTGCCTGAGGCGGAGCTGCTCGATGTCGGCATCTATTTGTTCGATCCCGGCCTGGACAGTGCCAATGATGACGATGAAATGATCTTCCCAGAAGTACGCAACGCCGAAACCCGGTACCTGCCCTTTCATATCATGGAATCACTACAGTCCAGTGCCGCCTGGGGCGCGGTAAGAGTAATCCCCGCCTCTGTTGAAACTATTGATGTCTCTGTCGCGGGCGTCATTCAACAGTCTGATGGCGAACAATTAATCATCGATCTCACGGTTTCTGACGCCACTGGCCGCGAATGGTATCAAAAGACCTACAGTGGGCTGGCAAGCAAATATGCCTACGGAACTGAAAAACGTAAGCGCCTTGTCAAAGAACCCTTTCAGGATGTCTATAATCGAATTGCCAACGACATGCTGGAATACCGTCGCCAGCACTTCGATAGCACGGCTCTAAGATCGATTCGCACCACCGCAGAACTGCGCTTTGCCCAGGATTTTTCACCGGAAGCCTTCGGTCAACATGTATCCAAAGGCGAAGACGGTCGCTTTGAAATCAATCGACTGCCCGCCAGCAATGACCCGATGCTGGCGCGAGTGCGGCAAATTCGCGAACGGGACTATCTATTTGTCGACACCCTGCAAGATTACTATGGCAATTTTGTCCGCGAAATGAATTCGCCCTATCAGGAGTGGCGCAGTCAGAGCTATAAAGAAGTGGTAGCGCTGCGCGAACTGAAACGTGATGCCCGCCGTGACACCATTTTAGGCTTGGCAGCCATTATCGGAGGTATTGCCGCAGCGGGCGGCGGAGATGGCGCCACTCGCACCGCTGGAGCAGTGGCAGTCGGTGGTGGCGGTTATCTTATGAAAAGTGGTTTCGACAAGCGCGCTCAGTCGGATATGCACGTTGAAGCCCTACAGGAACTGGGCGACTCTTTAGAAGCGGAAATCGAACCGCAAATAATTGAACTGGAGGATCGTACCATCACTCTTTCAGGCACTGTTGAAAATCAGTACGACCAGTGGCGGGATCTGTTGCGACAGATTTATACCGCGGATACCGGACAATAATTCACCACGACCAGAAGCGGCGATTACCAACAAAATCTGGTCGCTGATGTCCCATACCGTTCCCGTGTTTGAAAAACACCTCGTTAATTTGTTGCCTTAAAAGTCCAATTTTTGAATGTCTGAACCAGAAATCAAACCAGAACCCCCCAATACCGCTTCCAGTAAATGGGACGACAGTGATTTTCACCCCACGGCGGCCCCCTCCTGGTGGCAGCGCCACTGGCGGCAAACTGCCATGTTCAGCGCTCTGGCAGGCGTGCTATTGCTGGTTCTTTTCTGGCTTCCCAAGCAGACACCGGTCACCCCTGGTGACGAACCCGCCCCGCAACAAACCGCAGAAAGTGGTGAAGATACAGCGATTGAAAGTGACGGTGCTGCCGCCCAATCCAGCGCCCCCGGTAAAACAGAATTGGAATCTCCCTGGGAGCAAGCGCAACTGGCAAAAGCCCGTCGAGAAGCTCAGGAAATTCTAGCGAAACTCCTGGATCGACAGTCCGATCTCGAAGACTTGCATGTTTTGGTCTGGGCAAAAGATGACTTTTTATCCGCGCAAGAACTGGCCAGTGAAGGTGATGAGCTCTATCGGCAACGCCAGTTCAGCGAAGCCCAACAGAGTTACACCAAAGCACTTGATGCGATGGATCAACTGTTATCGAGTGTTGAAGACCGCTATGCAGCGGTACTACAAACCGGTCACGATGCCCTTGACGCAGGGAATGCGGAGAAAGCAACTGAGTCTTTTGAGCTGGCCCTGCAACTGCAGCCGGACAGTCCAGCGGCCACCGAAGGACTCGCCAGAGCAAAAGTGCTCGACGATGTAAACCGACATCTGCTCGACGCAGAAAATTTTCTCGCGCGCCAGCAGCTCGAAGACGCCAAGATCGCCGCGACATCGGCGCAGGATCTGGACGCCAAATCTGTTCGAGCTCAGCAGATGTTAGCGACCATAGACCAGCGCCAACGTGAACAAAACTACAGCAGCGCCATGGGTGAAGGTTTCGATCATATGCAACAACAGGCTTTCGCCGAAGCCGCTCACTCTTTTGAGCAAGCCATCGCCATCAAACCCGGGGATGATGCTGCCACCAATGCCCTCGAGAACGCAAAGCGGCGCGAACAGGAAAACAAAATATCACTGGCCCTCTCCCAGGCCCAATCTCTGGAACAGCAGGAGAAATGGGAGCTGGCCCTGCAAAGCTACCAACTTGCGCAACGTCTTGACGCCAGCCTGGTGGCAGCCCGCGTCGGCGTGTTAAGAACGCAAGTCAGAGCGAAACTGGATCGCGATCTGGAACAAATAATTGACGACCCTTTGCGACTGGCCGACAGCGCCGTTTACGCGCAAGCCCAGGAGCTTTTAAAAAACGCCAACTCAGTAAAACCGCGTGGCGAGCGTATCGAACAGCAGGCACACGCGCTTCAACAGGCATTAAATGCATCGACACAGCCGATCGCCGTCACGATTCAATCCGACAACCAGACTCGCGTTACCTTGTATCAAATTGGTGAACTAGGTACCTTTTCAGAACAACAACTCGACCTTAAACCTGGCCACTATACTGCCGTCGGCAGCCGAGATGGTTTCCGCGACGTTCGCGAAGAATTTACGATCGCGCCAGGACAGGTTCAGAGTTCAATCATCGTTCAATGCACGGAGAAAATTACCTTTGGCGGCTGAAGAAACTGACCGTAAACCGGCAAATGCCGAAGTTGCCTTTGACGTCATAGAGTTCGAGCCGACTGCCACTGAAACGTCCTCTACCCCAGAGGAGCCAGGCAGTGGTCGAGGCAAACAGCAGCGCTTCTGGATTCTCGGCAGTGTTGCCATCGCAGCCGTGCTACTGGCATACCTTTTAATGGCACAAACGGTCAGCCTACGACTGCTGGATGCAACGGACGGTTCACACATCGACCCGCAACAACTTGCGGGCGACATTGCGATCGACGGCCTACTGACACTGACGCTGGGTGATCGATTTCTTCTTATCCCTGGCAGCCATCAAATCACAGTTGAACTCGCGGGCTATGAACCTCAGGTTGTCTCCGAGGAGATCAATGCGGACACAGGCCCAGAGTTAAGTCTAACGCTCAATCGGCTACCGGGCTTTGTTAAAATCTCCTCCAATACCCCAGCGCAAGTTCATGTTGAAGGTCTTCTGGCCGGTTTCAGCGACGAGCCCTTGGGACCGCTTCCCCCCGGAGACTATACCCTCAGCGTGACGGCAGATCGCTATCAGACACAGACCCAAGCCATCACCGTACAAGGGCGTGATCAAACCGAAGAGCTGCAGGTGGAACTGCTCCCTAATTGGGCGGATATTACACTCTCCAGCTCTCCCGCAGGCGCAGAAATACTGATTGATGGGACGCCATCTGGAGCAACACCATCCACCCTCTCCTTACTGGCCGGGACCCGAGAAATCACCCTGAGGTTGAACGGCTACCAGGACTTTCATCAATTGCAGCAGGTTGCCGCTGGCGAACCACAAGAGCTCGACACGATTCAACTGATTGCCGCTGCCAGGATGCTGCAGGTTACGACCTCCCCCGCCGCTGCAGAGGTCACCCTGAGCGGGCAATACCTCGGAAGCACGCCGCTGCAAATTCCCTTAGCAACCGAGGCTTCAGCCACCCTGCAAGTATTCAAAGAGGGCTATCAACCCTATCGCCAGCAGGTGTCACCAGACACACTAACTGACGATACTCTGGCCATCACCCTGCAGCCGGTACTCGGCAAAATCACCGTGTCGGCACAACCCAGTGATGCACTGCTTTACGTCGATGGCCGCCTGATGGGACGCGCCGCTCAAACACTCACCCTGCCCGCCCACGAGCATGATATTCGTATTACCGCACCGGGCCACGCCGACTACACAGCAACCATACTGCCCCGCTCAGGATTGGAGCAGAGGGTAACGGCGCAACTGCTGACAGACTATGAATATCGCTGGAAAAATACGCCCAAGACCATCACCACCAAAGCTAACCAGAACCTGCTGTTATTTCGCCCTGACGTGGAATTTACCATGGGTGCATCACGTCGCGAGCAAGGCAGACGCGCGAACGAAGCGCAATACACGGTAAAGTTACAACGGGCGTTCTACCTGGGTGAAAAGTTGGTAACCAACCGTGAGTATCGCCGCTTCTCAGCTGAGCACTCTTCCGGACACGTTCAAGGTGAAAGTCTCAACGGCGACAACCAGCCCGCTGTTAATGTCTCCTGGCAGCAGGCTGCAGCTTACTGCAATTGGTTGTCTGAGCAGGAAGGCTTAACGCCCTTCTATGTCAGTACCGAGAATCAAATGACCAGTATCAACGCTGATGCCAATGGCTACCGACTACCGACAGAAGCCGAATGGGCCTGGGCAGCCCGCTTTGAGGAAGGCCAGATGCTAAAATACGCCTGGGGTGATCAACTCCTGCCGCCGGCCAATTTTGCCAATGTCGCAGATCGAAGTGCCGCTGCCGTGGCGCCTACCGTCCTGAGTCAATACAACGATGGCTACGCGGTAACCTCCCCGGTTGGTCAATTTCCTGCCAACACTAAGGGCCTTTTTGATCTGAGCGGCAACGCCGCCGAATGGATCAACGATCGCTATGGCATACGCACAGCCTCTCTCTCGCTCAAAGCTGATACCGATCCCTTGGGCCCGGAAACCGGAGACTATTACGTTATCCGCGGCAACTCCTGGGCTCAGGCGACAATGACAGACTTACGACTTTCTTTTCGCGACTACGGCAGAGACCCGCGCAATACCGTTGGTTTTCGTGTCGCTCGCTATGTTGAATCTATTGATGAGGACGCACAAACACCATGATGTTAACGTGGCAGCAACGCATCAAATCGATTGGCAAGCTGGCATGTGCGATTTTTGTACTGGCCACTGCCACAGTAATCCAGGCTCAGGATGACGAGGACACACAAACCGATGCTGCACAACCGCCGCAAACAGCGAACAGTGCTGAGCAGGAAAAAGCAGAAACATCCGACGACGAATCCGAATTTACCCCAACAGAAGAAATATCCCGCGATCTGTCTGTATCTTTCCCCGTGGATATCTAGAGCCTTGCTGTCTAACCTTCAACAACAATTACAATCACTCCGCCAGGAACATCCCGCCCCATGAAACAAAACCAAGGCTCAGAATTTTTCTATCAATTGATCGCACTGTTGATTGCGGTCATTGTTGTCCACTCAGCCTATGTGACCTGGATTCGCCCCAACGCCGATACACTTTTGCAACAGCAGGCAGAGCGTGAAGCCGCCGGAGAGCCCTACGTCGCCGAACGCAGCTTGTATATCGTTGTGAAAGATTTTGAACAGGAGGCGTGTTTTATACTGATGCTCTGGGCGATGGCGATCATGGCCCGCAAAGCCGTCCAGGCCATCGGAGAGCGACAGTTGCTGGACATGCCACTTCTCAGAGTGAGAGACGGCACCAGTATATTACCGGACGATACCATCGAATTCTCTCGTCCCATTGAAGCACTGCCCCAGGATCAGCAAGATATGCTGATCCCCCGCGCCCTCAAAGCGGCGCTCACACGATTTCACGCCACCCATAATGTCGCCGATGCAGGCAATGCCGTGAGTGAGATCTGTAACACCGAGGGAGATCGATTGGACAGCGAACTGGCCATGGTGCGCTATATCGTGTGGGCAATCCCCTCGATCGGCTTTATTGGTACCGTGCGCGGTATCGGGGAAGCGTTAAGTCAGGCCCACAAAGCCGTGGCGGGTGATATTTCCGGCGTGACAGCCAGTCTTGGCGTCGCGTTCAATTCAACCTTTGTCGCTTTGGTCATCAGTATTTTGATTATGTTTTTGAGCCACCAATTACAGCTACTGCAAGAGCGACAAGTACTGGATGCCCAGCGATATTGTGATGATAGACTGCTACGCTACTTGCGTCCCGCGTAAGAGTTTTCGCCATGCCTTTACTACTTCACGTTGACGATGCGCAACTGGTACTGATCCGGGATGATGGCTCAGTGATCAAAAGCCCAGGCGCAGCTTTGGCAACACCAGACAACATCATTAGTGGCTCACCTGCACTGGCTCAAAGCCGTATCCAACCAACGAATTTCTATACCAACCATTGGTCTGCAATAAACCTGACACCCGTTTCTTGCATCAACCCGGGTATTCGACACCATGGCGACCTGGTGTATCAGCAGCTGCAACAACTGCTGAGCTCAATTCCACACGATGAACAAGATAGCCTTACCCTACTGATCGATGGCGATCGACCGGCTCAAGAACTGGGCCTGCTGTTTGGTATTTTACGACGCTGCGGAAGTTACCGACTGACGTTACTTGAAGACAGTGTCGCGCTTTCGACGGCCGTATCGGCGACACAGATTGCCTACATTCAGATAGGACTTGCTCAAACACGATTGGATTGGGTGTCGGGCAATCAAATGGAGCTGTACACAGATACCACCAGGCGCTTTCCCGACCTGGGACAACTGGCTCTGATGCAAAAACTGGTGCGCCAAGCCTCGGAACTCTTTATCCATCAAACCCGATTTAATCCACGCCATCACGCCAGTACAGAGCAGCAACTGTTCGATCAACTTTCGACGTGGCTTGCAGATACAAGTGATAGCGCTCAACATTCTATACAACTCAACGACCACGCACTGAATCTCTCTAGCAACCAACGACAAGACTGGTTACTGGCGTTTTTTCAACCGCTATTAGACGCCCTGGAGTCTCTTCCCGAAGCCAGAATTCTGCTGGCACCACCGGCGACAGCCCAGCTACTTTACAGGCTGCCATTGCGTCATATGGTCGTCGTCGTGGATGATAACCATTTGCTGCAGACGCTCTCTCAGCTGACGCCATTTATTGATGCAGCAGGCAAAGATCCCAGATTGATCCGGCGCTTACCGTTAACGACGCAGTCGGGCGAATCCCAGCGGGAGATTGAATCACCAATCGCGACCCATCTTCTCATCGACGACCGAGTCTACAGGCTCGCAGGGCGTCGCTATTTTTTGCGTCGCTCAGAACACTCCCTGCACTTTGAGCGAGATTCCAGCCAGCATGATGTCGCCGTCCTCGACAATGGTCACTGGCAAAGCCAAGGCGAGGTTTTTCATCTCAATGGCTCACCATTGGATAAGGCTCATCGTCTGCGTTTCGGCGATGAGCTGACCCATCCCTCTCTGAACGTGAACATCCGTACAGTCGAGGTCGTGGACTGATGGCTCGAAAACGTCGCTTTTCCACGTTTAGCCTATCGTTTCTGGATATTATGTCCTGTGGTTTTGGAGCGGTGGCCCTGGTTTTCCTTATTATTAAACACGATGTTGATTCCCAACAGGGTATTACCAACCAGGACCTTAGCGCTGAAGTCAATTTGCTGGAAGAGGACATTCGCAGCGGGGAAGCCGATAAAGTCCGGGCGCGCAACACCCTTTCCGCTCTAGACCAACAGATGGCAGAAGCCGCCGGACAGGCCAGCCGCATCACTGAGGACATCAAATCTGCCCGCCAACGTATAGAGACACTTTTGGCAGATCAACCGCAGGAATCCATTACAGAGCTGCGCGAACAAGTCAGCGAACTCGAACAGGAAAAAGCGCGTCTCGAAGAGGAAGAAACACGCCGCGGAAATGACACGAGAGCCTATACCGGCGTCGGTAACCGCCAATACCTGACTGGACTGAAACTGGATGGAACACACCTTTTGGTTCTGCTTGACGCCTCTGCCAGCATGCTGGATGAACGGCTGGTCAATATCATTCGCAAACGCAATATGGATGTGGATACACGGCGCAGCTCCGGCAAATGGCAAAGGGCCTTGGCGACCGTCGATTGGCTGAGCACCCAATTTCCACAACAGAGCTACTATCAAATACTGACCTTTAACACCGGCACACAGGCGGCCATCCCATCCTCTGGCGGCGCTTGGCTGGAAGCAGCAAACGAAGCGGAACTGGAACAATCTTTATTAAATTTGCGGGAAACCGTTCCCGGCGGCGGCACCAGCCTGGCCCAACTCTTCCAAAGCGTCAGCCGCATGAACCCCCTGCCCGATAATATTTACCTTATTACCGATGGGCTGCCGACTCAGGGTTTGGTTCCCCCGAAATCCAATACCATTGACAGTCGCGCCCGCCTCAAACTGTTTAATCAGGCGGTTGAACTGCTCCCCCAAGGCATTCCAGTCAATGTTATTCTCGCCCCCATGGAAGGAGACCCCCTCGCAGCGGCCGCTTTTTGGGAGTTGGCGCAGGTTACCAACGGCAGCTTTATGAGTCCGTCGAAGGACTGGCCATGAGACGACGTCGGGAATCTGAAGAATTTAACCTCTCTTTTCTGGACGTCATCTGTTGCGGCTTTGGTGCCTTGGTGCTGCTTTTGCTGATCACCAAATCCTCGGCACCAACCGGGCTGGAAACCGCCGAGCAGGATCTCAATGGCAAACTTAAAGCTCTGCAGGAACAGCTGTTTGAGCTGCGTGGTGAGACCACGGTTTTGAACCGTGATCTAACGGCCAAACATGAACAGCTTTCAAATGAAAAACAACGTATCGCCATTCTTCGCGCTCAGTTAGACGACCTTGAAGCCGATTACGCACGACTGTCATCTGCCGCCTCCGATGAGGGTGACGAGCGGGGCAAGCTCTACTTGGCGCTACAATCTCTGACCGCAGAAATGGAGCGACTGCTGGGTCGCCAACACCAGCGAGTGAACAGTGTGATAGGCGGAATTCCCGTCGATAGCGAGTATATTGTGTTCATCATCGATACGTCCGGCAGTATGTTTAACTATGCTTGGGAGCGCATGCTGGACGAACTGATCGCCACCCTACAAATCTACCCCCAAGTGAAAGGGATTCAGATCATGAACGATATGGGCGACTATATGTTTTCCAACTATCGCGGCGACTGGATTCCGGATACCCCGGGACGTAGAGACATTATTATCAAGCGCCTGCGCAGCTGGAACCCGTTCAGTAACAGCAGTCCGGTTGAGGGAATCCAACGAGCCGTGCGTTCATTTTACGACCCAAACAAAAAAATCAGTTTGTATGTACTTGGCGATGAATTTACCGGCCCGTCGATTCAAACCGTGGTTGGCACCGTTGACCGCTTAAACCGCCAACGGCAAACTGGGGAGCGCATGGTTCGCATTCACGCCATCGGCTTTCCTGTTCAATTTGCACGAGCCCAGCATCTCCAGGGCACAGGTATTCGGTTTGCCGCATTGATGCGCGAACTGACCTACCGCAACGGTGGCACCTTTGTGGGACTCAATGACTTCCGACCACAATAGCCCTATGATTTATAGATAGCCATGTGCCACTTTCACTCAACAGCACGCGATACCCGATAGCCCAACCTATGAAAAGCGACTGCCAGAGAGTTTTCAGAAACCCCCTATCCACAATGTGCCAGACTTGTCGTTACCTGGCTCGCGCGTTAACCCGCCCGAAACTGTGGCTCATCAGCACCCTGCTCGTTGTAATGTCCGGCTGCACCAACAGCCTGGTGGTCGAAGGACGTTACCCGCATCCCCTGGTGGAACCGCTGCCCCTGTCGGTTGCCATGGTCTACGATGACGACTTCCGCCAGTTTACTTACGAGGAAAAAGCCAAAGAGCGAGGCAAGTGGATCATCGCCGCCGGCAAGTCCCAACAAGACCTGTTCGACAGCGTCTACGGCACGCTGTTTACCGAGCTCAAAACCTTAAATGAACTACCGGCAGCAGATCAGCCCAGCACCAGCGATCTGGTGATCAAGCCTGTGAATGTTGAATTTCAGTATTCTGTGCCTCGGGAAACCCGGTTCAACGTTTATGAAGTCTGGCTTAAATACAACATCAGCGCGTTTGAGGCCGACGGTGAACCCGTCGCCGACTGGATCGTCACGGCCTACGGCAAAACCCCCACAGCCTTTATGCGTTCTGGAGAAGATGCCATGAATGCTGCTGTTGTTGTTGCACTGCGAGATCTCGGGGCCAATCTGACCCTAAACACCTTTCGTGTTCCCGAAATGCGCCGCTGGCTCAAAGACAGAACGCCAACGGACAACGACGTCGTCGAAGGGGAATAAATCATGCCATCCACCCTGCCACGTCTACTGATTTTCGCAATGATGGTATTGTCCGGATGCACCACCATTACCGTTGATGAATATCGCGCGCAACAGGATATCCGTATTGGTGATGGTGAACAGGTGGTGATTCTCGGGCGCCGCCACTCCAGCGAGTACGAAACCGAACCTGAGCTCGTCAATTGCATCGGATCCTCACTGACAGAGGCTGAGTTATCGGTTATTCCTGAACGTGAGTTTGTCGACTCCCTCTACCCTTGGTTTGAACCCCGCACAGCTCCAATGCGTGTAGAGGAACTTGGTCGATTACTCAACAACCCTCCCGTTGCAGAAAAGGTCGCCGATTTAAACATTCGCTACCTTGTCTGGGTAGACGGCAGCACCCAAACCACCGACAGCAAAGGTTCCATCGGTTGTTCGATCGGCGTCGGAGGTGCAGGCTGTTTTGGTTTCGGCACCTGGGAAAAAGAATCCGATTATGAAGCCAACATCTGGGACTTCCAGCATCAACGTAGCCTTGGACAAATCAGTACCGATGCTTCAGGAACTTCCTATATGCCAGCAGTCATAGTTCCCATTCCAATCATCGCCCGCGTCCAGAAAAATGCCTGTAAAGCAATGGGCGCTCAGCTGCGCAGCTTTTTTGACAACGACTTATGAACCACAGTAAAGATATTCCCAACACCTCCAATCGTGTTAACGAGACGGCGTCGATACGCACTTCTCGCTTAAAATCCCTGCTGCTAGGAGCCAGCTTATGTGCTGGCGCTGGCGGATTGCTGCTAACGAGCGGTTGCGCCGTCAACCCTGCGACAGGAACACCAGACTTAGTGTTTATGAGCGAGAGTAAAGAACTTGAGCTCGGCAAAGAACTTCACGAACAGTTGATGGCAAGTACACCGGTTTACGCCGATGAAACTCTGGTCGCCTACGTTGAAAAAGTCGGACAGAAAATGGCCAAAGCCAGTCATCGAACAGATATCGACTACACCTTCACCATCATTGATAGTCCGGACATCAACGCCTTTGCGCTGCCAGGCGGCTTTATCTATGTGAATCGTGGGCTGCTCTCTTATCTCCAGTCCGAGGCGCAGCTCGCTGCCGTGCTGGGTCACGAAATCGGCCACGTCACCGCACGTCATGCTGTCCGGCAGGATACCGCTCGCAAAGGTTCAGGAGCAGCAACCGTCTTATCTGTTCTGGCAACGGGCAGTACCGTTGTTGGTGACGTTGCTGATCTCTATGGAACAGCAGCGGTTAGAGGCTACGGTAGAGACATGGAATTAGAGGCAGACAGTCTCGGAGCAGAATACCTTCACAACGCGGGTTATAACCCTAATGCCATGCTGGATGTCATTGGCATCTTAAAAGATCAAGAACGGTTCTCCCGACGCCAGGCGCTCGACACAGGTAAAGAGCCCGTCAGCTACCACGGTGTATTTTCCACCCACCCTCGCAACGACAAACGTCTACAGGAGGTTGTCGGAAAAGCCAGTGAGCTTTCGGATAAACAGCAAGGTGTCGATAATTTTGACGAATATCGACAGCATATTGAAGGCATGGTCTACGGTGTCAACTTTCAGGCGCAAACTGCCGCTCAAGCCGCCAAAAATACTTACAGTCACAGCAAATTAGGGTTCAGCATTGATTTTCCCAACGAATGGGAAACGGAAAACCTGAAAGAAATGATTCTTGCCAAGGCTCCAGATGATCATGCCCAAATGACGATAAAAGTCGATTTGCTAAAAAAGCAAATGTCCCCAGCAGACTATATCGAATCCGTCCTGGGCATCGAAAAGCTGGATCAATCCCAAGCCTTTAACAGCAATGGGCTACCTGGCCACACAGGACTACTCCCTCCACTGACGACCGCTAACAGTGAGCCAAGACGGTTAGCGGTCATTTTTCAGGGCCGGCTGGTTTACATCATTGAGGGAGAAACCACCGAGACAATCACCGCGCAAGAAGAAAAAGAAAACTCAAAGGAAAAAGACCAGACAACGCACCCCGACGATAAACTCTTCGTCGCCAGCATTCGATCGTTTCGACCGACAGCAGCAAGTCGCCAGCGGTCAGGTAAGAATAAGGAAATTCACTTTGTGAAAGCCAACCGACAAACGACGTTTGCCGCACTGGCAGATTTTCTTAAGCTGGGAGAATACGGAGAAGAACAGTTGCGATTGCTGAATGGATACTACCCAAGGGGAGAGCCTGAAGCCGGCGACTGGGTAAAAATTGTCATGTAATACATCACCGCCCCACTCCTTTCGCTGGAAACGATTACGGGCAGTGATAACTGAAGGAAGCGCTTTTTAGGCTTCCTCTTTCAACTCATCAGATAACTTTTGAACAACGGTTAAGGTGTTTTTCAGTTCAGATGCACTGATTTTTTTGCTCAGCGTGTCTGCCCAAGCATTTTGCACCGGAATCAAAGAGTCATACTTCTTCTTACCCGCTTTTGTCAGTATCACTTTACGTGACAAGGCGTGGGCAGGATTCTCTTTAAACTCTACGAGACCTTCCGAGTTCATGTCATGAATGACGCGCTGTACAGATTGCTTCTTCTGATGAATCAGTTTTGCAATCTCAGGCACGGTCATAGGATCCTTCGATTTCACCAAAACCCCCAGCATACGCCAGCGCGCAGGCGTTATACCCGCCTCTTTTGAGATTTTGGCATTTTCGTTCAGAAACATGACGCCATTGAGCTGATAGAGCTCAGTCATCAATTGATTGAATAATTCGCTTTTTTTCAACTTGGTTACCTGTATCTGTTCGCCTGGAGGAACAAAAATCCGTTTGCTATCCAAAGCCTAGACGGGCTCCAGATAAATGGCAACATTATAAGACGGCAACAAATCCCAATGGTTTCACAAAAGATGAAAAAATTTTACCTCTTTAGGAACATTGACCTAAAGACCTTTGAGAAAAGGGACTGCCAAATCCCAAATACCGCTCGCCAACGAAAAAATTGTCGCGTTTACGGCAGGAAGTCTGCTGGCAGAAAGTTTACCTTTTTGTGGACTGAAGCACAAAAAGAGGAAGGGAAACGCCAGCGGCACGACAGGCCGCTGGCCAATTGCGATTAGGAGTGCAGCTGTACGCTGGCAGTTGAGGAAGCGTCTTTATCTGCATCCGTCACCCTGCTGTCATCTCCAAACTGCAATTCCGGACGGCGATATTTTCGAAAGTTCTGTATGGGCATATCCCGCTCCATAATGGGAGGCATTGGGAACTTGCGTAGCTCGCCCGAAACCAGCATAGGACGGGCAACAGAATTTCGATCCACATCAATGAGCGTTTTGTGGGGAAACACTTCATTAGGGCAAAGAAACAATCCTTTGGCGCGCAACATCTTACCGAAGGTCAAACTACTGGAATAACGGACAATTGCCGTACTCAATAGCAACCCGAGCAACACTGGGCACATCCAGTAAAAAAACACGGGTGAAAAATACCAGGTCACGCTTCCCCATATTAATGCCGTAGCAATCAAATAACGTGTACGTCGGAAAGATTCGCTCCAAGACACCATTCGACCTTCACGAGGCTGAGCATTCCAACTCACTTTGCGTCCCAAAAAGACGCTGATAACAAAGTAGGCGTGGAACAACATCATTAAGGGTGCGATCAATATTGCAAAGATTGTTTCAAACACGGAACCTGCGATAAGACGAGCAGCACCACCATACTCTTCCCGCTTATGAACCAGCGCGACAATAACCCCCAAGATCTTCGGCAAAACAAGCATGGCGACCGTGATAGAAATCAATGAGAAAATCAGAGAAGTCTTGGCAATCGGCCAATCAGGAAAGAGTTGATACGTTTGAGTAAAATAGCTTTTGTTCCCAACGGCCCGGCTAACCGCATCCACCGTGCTTAACATCAACATGGATAGCCAAATGACCGACGAGATATACGCTGTGGCACCCAGTAAAAAGTGCAAACGACTGATTACCCTCGCCTTAGCCATGCGCAGCAGTGCTAAATGCTGAATGTTACCTTGTACCCAGCGACGGTCGCGCGTTGCATAATCAAGAATATTACTGGGAACTTCCTCATAGCTTCCTTCAAGATCAGCCAGCAGTATCACGTCCCAACCGGCTCGACTCAATAAAGCCGCTTCCACAAAGTCATGACTGAGAATGTCTCCGGAGAATGGGCCTTTGCCAGTCAGACTGGGTAAGCCACAGTGATCACTGAACGCTCTGACTCGGATAATGGCATTATGCCCCCAGTAGTTCGCATTATCTGTCTGCCAAAATGCCAGACCTGTTGCCAACATCGGACTGTAGAGAGTGGCAGCAAACTGGAGAAACCGACCGAAGAACGTATCCTGGCGTACGGGGATCGGAACCGTTTGAATTAAACCCGCTTTAGGGTTGTCCCGCAGCGCACGAGCGAGAGACAGCATACAGTCGCCAGTCATAATACTGTCAGCGTCAAGGACAATCATGCCCTCGTAAAGATGTCCCCAGTTTTTGCAAAAATCTGCAAGGTTACCCACTTTACGCTCAGTATTCTTTTCACGGCGCCGATAAAAAGCCTGTTCTTTTAGAGGCCCCAGACGACGTAAAAGAGCAGCCCAAGCGTCGCTTTCCTTTTGTGCGATCTCGGGATCTTGAGTATCGCTCAACAAAAAGAAATCGAAATTACCGATTTCACCTGTCTCTTCCAGCGAACGCATACTGGATTCGAACCCGGCAATGACCCGTTGAGTGTCTTCGTTATAAATCGGCATCACTACCGCAGTTCGTACTCCTCGAACGGGACCGGGTTCAGGCGTGCTGGAGCGACGCGTCAAACTCATCGGATCAATCCGAAACAACTGCAGCAAAAAGCCAAAGATCCCCGTCCAAAATGAAATGGTGATCCAACCGAATGTCAGTGAAAACAAGAATAACAGTACCGCTTCTAATAGCGTTGTGCCGTTAGCACTCAGAATTTCGTGCATCATGTAGACGCCGCCTAACGTCGACAGTATGACCAAGGTCATAAAGCCAAGTAGGCGCAGCCGCCTAAACGGCATACGTATTTCTGCGGTACGGCGCCGTTTTACCAGCGCTCGTTTTTCACTGAATGGTGTTTGGGTTCCAAACATAATTCCATACCTCGCTCAAGCGTTGGTTTCTCAGTGTCAGGTACAGCCGCATATCGACCGGCTGATCAGATTCAGGTGTCAAAATAAAGGAAGCCCGCCAAACATCACCATCGGGCAGTTGCGTCACGCGAACATCACTGGCTTGGCCTCGGGAAACCGAAAGGCTTGCCTGTACGGGAACATCAGAAGCAACATCTCCCAAAGCATCAGCTTTGAAGTCGATCGTAATGCGGCGCTGAGATTCCGGCGGTGGATTGCGCTGACCAGCGACAGCGCTACGGCCAACGCGGGTACGAATCACTTTCGCGACCTCTCCCGGGATAACATCGCCGTCGACACTGCGAATTCGATAGGCGAACGACCTATCCTGCCCCTTTTGAAGAGGTGCTTCCGGCACCCAATAGGCCACCACATTGTCATTGGTTTCAGACGCAGTGGGGATTTCGACCAATTCGACACGTCCTTTTCCCCAGTCACCCAATGGCTCTACCCAGAAGCTGGGGCGTTTTTCATAGCGCGCACCCAGATCCAAAAACGAGTCAAAGTCTCGGTCACGTTGCAGTAAACCAAAACCGCGGGGGTTTTCCATGACTGAAGACGTAATCTGCAGCGACGCAGGATTGGTCAATGCCCGCCAAATCCACTCGTCGGCATTGGTGCGCATCTGTAAGCCATCGGAGTCGTGAACCTCTGGACGATAGTCGTCGAAAAAGCGGCTGCTGTTTTCCCCGTGAAAAAACATGCTGGTTAGAGGCGCCATACCCAGTTTGTTGATGTCCTGGCGCGCAACTAAGTAGGACTTAACTTCCATACCTAATGACAGAGATGCGTCGACCTTGAACTGATAGGCTCCCACTACCGAAGGGCTATCCAACATGGCCAATATGTAAAGGCTGCTGGCGTTTGGGTCTGGCTTGATTAGCCAGAAATCGGTAAAGATCGGAAACTCCTCCCCCCCGGCTTCACCCGTATTAATTGCCAGTCCGCGCGCGGATAACCCGAAGGTTTGTCCTGGTCCGACCAAACGAAAGTAAGAGGCCCCCTGGAAAACAACCACTTCATCTTTGTAGTGGTTATTATTAATGGGGTAGTGAACGCGCAACCCTGCAAACGACAATCCGTCAGAGAGTTCCTGCGGCAGGGAGCGAACACTGTCTCCATAATTGAAAAGGTCGCCGTTAAACGATACATCAGACAGCAAAGAGTCCGGCGTTACGACGTGAACATTGACGGGCCTGTTGTAGAGAAACCCTGGATGAAATAACTGGATTTCAAAAAGTGATTCGCCTCGCCAAAGCGCTGCCTCTGGCCGAAAGCGAATATCTTGATACTGTTCAAACGAAAGGTTACGTAGAACTTCCGGCGCGCGATTACCTGGCGGAGAAAATGATTTCTTAGCCATGGCCCGAGAGCGCTCTTTGAGAATATTAAACAGGACCTCTTCCGGTTTACCATCCGGCAACTTGTTTTGTTGAGGTTTGTTCGAATCACCTGTAGAAGCCGCTTCCGGCGTTGGCTCACCACCGCCCGCCTGATTCTCGGCAGATACCGATTCATCTCCACCTTCTTGAGCAAATCCCAGAGGCGCGAAAGACATCGCGCTGATCAAACCGATACAAACAGCCATCAGCAATTGAGCTGACGGGCGTTTGCGGTGCTCGGTCACACGCATTGAAGAGATCCTCTCTGCAGAACCCTTAATTGGGCTAGAGAGGAATGCCAGAGCTGTAGAGCGCTGCGCCATTTAACAACCTTACTTTCCTTACCAAAAAATATGCAATCCAGTGGCAAACCGGAACCAAATACAACGGAAAACCGTAAACGGCCACCCTCTCATTGAGAACTGTTATCGATTGGTTCTGGAGCCACAGGCATCGACAGGGCTTCCCTGATTGATCACCCAACTCAAGCATGAGTCGCAGCTACTTTCCCTCGGAAAGACGCACCAGCCTTGATAAACATGAAATCTGCAATAACTTTGCCATGCAGAGAAAAAGAAATGTAAGCTTCGAATTCCCTTTCTTGAGTTGTGACTTTAGACCACGGGCAGGCAGGGTGAGTTCGCTGAAACACGGCCAATTTTCTCTGAGTCTTTCTAAGCCCCATTTATCTGTGATGTACGCCGTCAAATTCCCCTCGCCTCAACCACACATCCGGCAACACAAATTGCTGACAAGGCAGAGGGATTTGTACAGGACCAACGTTCATTGATACCACTGATGAGGGATCTCTAAGCTAACCATCTTTGGCACCATTTTCATCAAACAACTGTATGAATTACTTCGGCTCCGTAAAAGTTACAAGACGACAATCAACAACGAACAGAACACTAATCGATCAAGACTAGAAGCACGGATTTCGACAGAAGACGGACAAGAACACGATTTAGAAAATATCAATACTGCGGAAAAATAGAAGGTCGTTAGACATCACTCAGAAACGGGGTACCCTCGAGATGCAGGGCACTATAACAGAACACCAAAATAACGCACGAGAATTCCAGGCCGCCCAAAAGCGCACCAAAAAGGTCTATTTATATGTCAATGCGACCTTTTCTCATAAACCCTGCAACGGCGCTGAAGCCAAGGCTTTAAGGCTTGGCCCTCTCAAAGACCACAAACCAGTCCCAAATTTCTTCATCTGCCCACGGGTAGTGGCCGTAGCCGAATTTCTGCGTCAGCGCCCATGGATAGTAGACTTTAGTCGGACCTTCTACGACAGCCAGTCCCGCCAGAGAGGCCTCATTTAGGATAGATTCCGGGGTGTGGTAGCACTGAATATGAAGGCCATCATCGGCAAATGCCAAAGACCTTTCACATAAGCGGCGACGCCGATTGAATGCACGTTCACTATGCGCGACTCGGGATTCTGGCAGCCCTTGCGCCCGCAAATGGTCGCTATTCAACTCTCTCAGATACAGGGTTGTATCAAAAGAGGGCATTATCGCTAACACTCTCCCCTTATCGCTCAACAGATCAGCCAAGCGCTTTAAGATACGGACCACCTCCCCTCGCGAATCCGGCAGGATGGAATTTACACTGACGATGACATCAAAGTCGTCATTGAAAGTCTGCTTGACCAATGGGTTCACCAAACCGACAAACGACTTTATCCCTAACCGTTCCGCCTTCGATCGCGCAATATCGATCGCTTTAGCGCTTAGATCAATCCCCGTTACCTTGCCGACGTCTTTTGGCAGAAACCTCAATAAGTTTCCGGGGCCACAGCCAAAATCCAATAAACGGCAACCTTTCAAAGATGTGGCCTGTTGCCTTAGCCAGTTAACCAGGGGATTTCGGCATGGACCTGTGTCTTTATCTGGCGCCACCATAACAGGCGCAAACGGACTTAGAATGTGCTCAAAATAGTTTACCGCCAGTGCATCCCAGTCGATGCCCCCATCACAGCTGGGCACCCCTGAGATCACATCAACGCCGATTAACTTGTCCATGAATTTCCCGCTCTCTCACCCTGCGAAACTACACTTACAGAACGCCAGGGCCTTCTTGGCTCGAATGACGTATATTCCAAAGGCTGTCAGCAGTCTGACCTCTTTACAGCACGCCCCAATGCCCCATAAGACATAAATGAAACTTCCATGCATCATACCGAACTCCTGATTGCCGCTATTTTGTTACTCGCCATGTTCTGCCAATGGGCCGCGTGGAGGGTTGGGTTGCCAGCCATTCTGTTTTTACTGCTATCGGGATTGATCACCGGACCAGTGCTGAACTGGGTAAACCCGGATCAATTGCTCGGCGACCTGCTAATGCCTATGGTAGCACTGTCTGTTGCGGTCATTTTATTTGAGGGCAGCCTTACGTTGAAGGCTCGCGAGCTGCGCGGCGTTGGTCGCGTCGTGCAACGGATGATCAGTATCGGCGCCCTCGTCACCTGGATAATCGTCGCCTCCGCCACCCACTGGATCATGGGCTTTAGCTGGCAAATCAGCGCTCTCTTTGGAGCTATCGTTATTGTGACCGGCCCGACCGTTATCGTGCCCATGCTGAGAACGGTCCGCCCGAACCGCAAGATTGCCAATATTCTGCGCTGGGAGGGCATCGCGATTGATCCCATAGGTGCACTCATGGCAGTACTCACCTACGAGTTCATCATCGCCAGCGTAGAGCAATCAGCCATCCCCCATGTGCTGCTGGTGTTTTTACAGATCATTGCCATTGGCGGCCTGGTTGGAGTCGTTGCCGGCTATTTGCTGGGCCAGCTTTTGTCGCGCAACGCCATTCCCGAGTATCTGCAAAATTTGGCCACTCTCAGTGTCGTTCTCGTGGCCTTTGCAGGCACGAATGCACTGCAAGAGGAGTCCGGACTTCTCACCGTAACGGTCATGGGAATGTGGCTCGCGAACAAGAAAGATGTCGACATTCACCCTATTCTAAACTTCAAAGAAAATCTCAGCCTGCTGTTGATTTCTGTCCTCTTCATTCTATTGGCCGCACGCATTCCCCTGGAGCAAATGCTCGATATCGGCTGGAAGGCGCTTATATTGCTGGCGGTTGTTCAGTTTATTGCCCGTCCGGCGAAAATTCTGGTTAGCACTTGGGGGCTCGACATCACTTGGCCAGAAAGAGGCCTGCTGTCATGGATTGCACCACGGGGTATTGTTGCGGCGGCTATTTCCGCGATCTTCGCCGAAAAACTGGTCGCTAATGGTTACGAAGAAGCGTCTCTACTGGTGCCCCTAACCTTCGCGATGATTATCGGTACAGTCGTTCTGCAAAGTGCCACCGCCGGTTTCGTCGCCCGCAAACTCGGTGTTGCCGAGCCACTGCCCCGGGGTTTTTTGATCATAGGTTCCAATGCATTTTCCCGTGCGATCGCTTCGGAATTAAAGAAGTATGATGTTCGCTGTGTGATTGCTGATTCCAGTTGGGATGCCATTCGTCAGGCAAGAATGGCAGGCCTGGATACCTTTTATGGCAACCCGGTCTCCGAAAAAGCAGATACCCATCTGGATTTAAGCGGCATTGGTTCACTGCTGGCACTATCAGCGCAGCGTTACATCAACATCATTTCTTCGGTTCATTACCGCACCGTGCTTGGTGTTGAAAACATTTACAGCATCGGCAACTCCACAGAGAAGAACCAAACCGACAAACATCAAATTAACGGCCACTATCGAGGACAAAAACTCTTTGGAGAAGATGTCGCCTATTTTGATCTCGCCAGTCTAATCAGCCAAGGACACAGCATCCGCAGCACAACGCTCTCCGAAGAATTTAACTGGGCAGCCTATAAAGCCAAATACGAAGATCGGAGATTGCCACTTTTTATTATTAAAGACAAAAACAAAATCCAGCCCATCACCGCGGCCGGAAATCACTCCCCGGCGCCAGGCCATACCATATTGGCATTGTCCCTTGTTCCGGATGCACCCGCAGAGGCACCATCGAACGCAGCAAGCGTTACTCTGCCTGCTTAGAGATACTTTTGTGGGATCCTATCCTGGGTTCGTCTTTGTCGTATGCCTGCACTCGAAGATAATAGAAGCTCATCTTTGGTTGTAGGCCCAATCAGTAACCCCGAGGATAGGACTCTATGCCGTTATTCACACCGCGCCTGGGAACAGCACTCTTTGCTGCTGCCCTAGCCGCCTGTTCAACCAACGACCAGCAAGCACAGACTGTTTCAACACCGATGGATGTCGAGCGATTGGAATCCCACATCGCAACACTGGCGTCCGATGATTTTGAAGGCCGGCTTCCCGGGACGCCTGGAGAAGACAAAACCGTTGACTATCTGGTCAATGAGTTCAAAAAGCTCGGGGCTGAACCTGGTAATCCTGACGGCAGTTATGTCCAAAAAGTGCCTCTGGTCGGCATCACTGGAGAGCCAACGTTATCGTTAACGGCTGGCGGCAAAGACATTCCCATGGCGTGGCGTAAAGACTATGTCGCAAGCACATCTCGGTTCCAGCCCGAAGTGTCCATTGCTGACTCGCCTCTGGTTTTCGTTGGCTACGGAGTGCAGGCGCCGGAATACAACTGGGATGACTACAAAGGGGAAGATATGCATGGCAAGACGTTGGTTATGCTCATCAACGATCCCTCCGTTCCAGATGCAGCAGACCCTAGCCAGTTGGACGCTGACATGTTTGGTGGTAGCGCCATGACCTACTATGGGCGCTGGACGTACAAATATGAAATTGGCTCAGCCATGGGTGCCGATGCAGTCTTAATCATCCATGAAACCAAACCCGCCGCCTACGGTTGGAACGTAGTTGAACATTCCTGGAGTGGAGAGGCGTTTGAACTGGCCAACCCCAACGGCAACAGCGATCGAATCCCCATTCAGGGCTGGTTGACCCGAGAAAAAGCTCAACAGCTTTTGGCCGCCAGCGGTCAGGACCTGGATGCTCTAAAAGCCCAAGCGATACGGCCAGACTTTAAACCCGTTGCTCTGGATGCCACATTAAGCGGAACCATTAAAAACAGTGTTCGCGAAATTGAATCACAAAATGTCGTCGCCAAAATACCTGGCGCGGATCCCGAACTGGCAGATGAGTATGTTTTGTATTCTGCGCACTGGGATCATCTTGGCAAAGATACCAGCCTAGATGGCGACCAAATCTACAATGGCGCCCTTGATAATGCGACGGGTACGGCGGGGCTTTTGGAGATCGCAACAGCGTTTAAGACCGCGAAGCCCGCCTCTCCCCGCTCCCTGTTGTTTCTGGCGGTCACTGCAGAAGAGCAAGGTCTACTGGGTTCAAAGTTCTACGCCGAAAATCCCCTCTACCCGCTGACAAAATCTCTGGCCGTTATCAATATGGATGCATTGAATGTCTGGGGGCCAACACGTGACGTACAGGTTATCGGCTATGGGCAAAACAGTCTTCAGGATAACTTGAAAGCCGTTGTCAACGCAGAAGATCGCATCATTGTTCCCGACGTGGCTCCGGAGAAAGGCTCCTACTATCGTTCAGATCAATTCAGCTTTGCGAAATACGGCGTGCCGGGACTCTATGCGAAGAGCGGCAAAGAGATCATCGGCAAACCGAAGGGTTATGGTGCCCAAAAACGCGCGGCCTATGACGCCAACGATTATCACGGGATCAGCGATGAAATCCATGACGATTGGGATTTATCCGGCACCCTGACCGACCTGATGATGTACTACAAAACGGGGCTTTCGGTAGCATTAGATCCCGCATACCCGACTTGGTCAGAATCGTCTGAATTTCGACGGGTTCGTGAAGAAAGCCTTAAGAGCACGCCCAATCACTGAGTCCAAACTCGGGAGGTTTCTAACGATCTGACGAGCGATCACCCAACCTTATAGAACGGCACCCCACATTGATGAGGTGCCGCGCCAGTGAATTCGGTATGCTCTGGTTCTTGTTGATGAGGTCGCCGACAGCAGGAAAAATGATTGCAAAAACGCGGTTTACCCAAGGAACAATGAGCAATCTTACGCCACCTTAACGGCGCACTTCATTTACTAGAGACTCTCCAGGGTCTGCACGCAATAACTGACGAGGTATCCCCATCACTCTCACCACCTGGCTTCCCGCCGTTCTCGATCCAGTAACCGCACTGCTTCTGGTTTTATTGTCCGCTCTGACTTCAATGATGACCGCGTGCTTAGGCGCAGGTGGTGGCATCTTATTGTTGACCGTACTTTCAATTTGTCTTCCCGCCCAAGCCATTATTCCCGTGCATGGAATGATTCAATTAGGATCGAACAGCGGCCGGGCCTTAATGGCCTGGCGTCACATTCATTGGCGAACCATCCTCTGGTTTATACCGGGTTTAGTTATCGGCGCTCTGATTGGCTATCCTCTGCTGATCCAGCTACCCGCCAGTGTCTGGCAATTGGCCATTGCGTTTTTTGTTCTCTATCTCTGCTGGGGGCCACCCTTGCCAGCGGTAGTCACAGGCCCCAAAGGGATCGCTGGCGTCGGCGCGCTCACCACCTTTCTCACATTATTCATCGGTGCCACCGGGCCGCTGATCACCGCCTTTTTCAAGCGCCTGTACGAGCAACGTTTTGTCGCCGTCGCGACCGTGGCTACTGCGATTATGTTGCAGCATTTAGCAAAGGTTACCGTTTTTGGACTGTCCGGCTTCCAATTCAAGGAATGGATAGGATTTATTTTGGCCATGGTTATCAGTGGCGCTTGCGGGACCTGGGTAGGATTAAAACTACTGCACAAAATCTCTAATAAACGCTTTCAACTCTGGCTAAATATTCTGCTGACGCTGCTCGCGTTACGATTGATCTGGCAAGCACTGATCAACTGATTGGCATTTAAAAAATCTATTGGTTTATAACCATCACAAGTGACTGGATATTAATCTTCCAAAATCCCGTCAGCATGCAAAATTATTTCTCTTAAAGCGATCGATAAAAAACAATCACGCAAGATAGCACCACCCCCGAAGCACGGTATTGATAGATCCTTTCGAACTTCGCCGCGATCTTATGCGCCACCGACAGCATGAAGCAATTCAAACTCCCCTCGCGCCAAGACTCTTCTATACTGACATCAAGTAAATTGGCCAAATTCTACGTAATCAGGCCTCATAACAATCAGATCTATCAACGGCTTTTTTCGCTACCGAAGTATCCCAACGGGATGGCAGCAATTTGGTTTAGGCAGCAAGGAAACCCAGTATGTCATGGTTTAATTTCGGGACTCAGTCCAGAACAAGCAACCCAAACAGCACCTCACCACTCGAGGATGTCGTCAAAGTGCTGAGTCTGCGTAGCAGTGAAATCAGCTCTGCCACACTGAGTAGACTTAGCCGCAACGGAGAAAACGTTCCTCTTGTCTTGGCCTTTATTTCTCCTCATTTAGATTTTGAACAGGTTCTGTCCGCACTGAAGAGAGATATCCCTTTCACAACACAGTTAATCGGCATTATGACGGCAGGAGAGCTTAGCAGCCACAGCGGTACGCTCTATCACGGCGCAGATGGCAGCTGGGACAACATTGTATTACAAGCATTTAGTGAAGACGTGATCGCCAATGTCGCTGTCAGATCGGTACCGCTGCATTGCGACGATATTCATTCCGGCAACATTCGCCTTTCGGTTAAAGACCGTATCGAAGCCATTCGCAATGAAATTCAAAACATACGAATTCCTTTCGAAATTAACTTTCAAGACTCGCTTGCATTGACGTTTTTCGATGGGCTTACCGCCAGCGAAAGTTTCTTTATGCAAGGTCTCTATGCCAGCAATCGATTTCCCTGCTTTTTTATTGGTGGTTCAGCGGGCGGAAAATTGGATTTTCAAAAAGCCTACGTCCACAACGGTGAACGCGTTGCGCATAACCAAGCCGTTATTATTTTTATAAAACTGCAACCAAATATTCGCTATGGCATCTTGAAAAGCCACAACTTCGAACGGTCGCCGATTTCCTTTCGGGTCGCCGAATCGGATCTGCCCACGCGTACGGTCTTTAGTGTGTTCTCTGACAAAGGCAGCGAACTGGTCTCGGTGGTTGATTATTTGGCAATGAAATTTCAATGCTCTCCCGACCAACTCAGCGATCGGCTTGGCAAAAGCTCTTTCGCAGTTGAAATTGGTGAAGAGTTGTTTATCCGATCCATTTCCGGGATCGACCTTGACAAAAAAAGTATCAGTTTTTTCTGCGATTTAGATTTTGGTGACGAAGTACATCTGGTTCATCCCAAAGATTTCGCAGGAACGACTCGCCAAGCCTTCAACGACTTTATGCGAGGTAAACCCGGCCAGCCGCTGGCGATGATCGCAAACGACTGTATCTTGCGCCGGTTAAACAATGCCGATCAACTGGGCAACATAAAAGAATTCAGCAATATACCAGCAGCGGGATTCTCGACATTCGGCGAGCTTTTAGGCGTTCATATGAACCAGACACTAACGGCTCTCTTTCTCTTTGAGAAAAAACCCGGGCAGGAATTTCGAGACTTTTACGCAGACAACTTTCCTATCCACTATGCACATTTTCGCGAATACTATTTGACGCTACAGATTTCCAATCTGGAACATATTAATGCTCTGCAAAATACATTGGTTGAATACCTTGCCGAGTACCGCTCTCTCCTTCAATCTGTGGGCGACATTTTTACAGAAGTCAACAACTATGCCGATCAAACAGGTGAGTTCCTAAGTGATGTCCAAAATAAGTTCGGTGGTTTCATTCAGGAAATCGAAATGAAGAGCGATGAGCGACAACTCCTGCAGCAAACCGTCGGCTCATTAAAAAATAGCTCTGAAGAAGTACTGAAAATTCTGCATTCCATCTCAGGAATTGCGGACCAAACCAATTTACTGGCACTCAACGCCGCCATTGAGGCTGCTCGGGCCGGTGAGGCAGGTCGTGGATTCTCAGTGGTTGCCGATGAAGTACGACAGCTGTCGCACAGAACGCAGGAGAGTCTAAATAAGACAGGCAATACGATCAAAGACGTCACAAACTCGGTTGACAGTATTGATTCTGCCATTCAGCAAACAGAAGAGTTCCTATCCAAAATCGGAAATGACAGCACACTTTTAAGCGGCGATATTGGAAAGCTGGTTCAAACGTCGATTGAAGCGGGCGGTCGCGTCAGAGAGAGTACCGCTTATATTCAGAAGATGATGAGCAATATGAATCAGATAGACGAAGATGTTGAAGCCATTCAACGACTAAAAGCACTGAGAAAATAACCCTTGCGAAACCCGTACTCTGAACGACGCTCTCGATAAAGGTTATGTTTCAGAGTACGGAAACCATACACTGCCCCCTATATAACATTATTTTGATACAGATCAAGATACAAACTGCTATCAAAAGACAACAGAATGGCGACAAGTTGGTGCATAACCCAAAAGAAAATCTACTAGAATTGTGCACGGGATTTTTTTTGAGCGTCGAAAAATCACGCTGCAAGATTACCGCCTTTACCTCTGCCCTATTTTTTACCAAAAAAGTGAATTCCTGAATTAAATCGCTAACGATATCCAAATCAGTGCATTCATTTTGATTATTTTTTCACTGATGAAAACTAATGGTGCTTCCCCAGGGGATTGCCAATAAGCGTTTCAATTACTAGCATGGCGGCATCCGTTCTCAGTCAGCTTTGGGAGACCAGCCATGTCAAAAATAGGGATATATTGCGGTAGCTCTACAGGGTCTACCAAAATCGTTGCAGAGAAAATCATTGAAGCGCTCGGTGACGATCGCTGTGACTTTTTCGATCTTGAAGACGATTATATGGACATCGAAGATTGGCTTGATTACGACGTAATTCTGCTCGGCTGCTCAACGTGGGGTGCAGGTGAGGTTCAATATAACTGGGTAGAGCCCTTACAGGATCTAAGCATACAAAAGCCGGATTTTTCCGGTAAAACCATGGCGTTATTTGGTGCTGGCGACTGCAAGGATCATAGCGAGCAATTTGTTAGCGCGCTCGGCGTTCTCTACGATAAGTTTTCGGAACGTGGAGCATCTTTCATCGGCGCCTTTCCAACGGAAGGCTACACCTACAAATATTCGAACGCAGTGCGCGACGACAAATTTGTTGGCTTTCCATTTGACCGGGTCAACGAAGATGAGAAAACCGATGAGCGACTTTCGCGCTGGTTAGACGTTTTGCAAGCGGAGCTGCCATAACAATAGCCCTTAGCTTTCCTGCCCCCAATCAAGTGCGGCACAAATGTACCGCACGCTCCGGGGGATATACTAATCCGTTGAAATCAGTAAATACAAGACACCTTTATCGACGGCAAACAATAACCGCTGTCGCATTGCTGTCATTTCGATCAATAACTTTTGCGGATTTCCAGCAGGCTTGACGCCACCAACTCACCTTCATCCGACGCTCTCACCATACGGTACTGAGCTCCATCCATTAAAACCGGTTCGCCATCGGGGCCGTACGCGACAATATTATCGGTAGGATTTAACGTGCGCAGGTATTCCCCTCCCATAGCCTGATTAAAATCGGCGACGATACCTGCATGAGGCGGATGACCAACCACTTCCCACCAGGCCGGTTGTGTTTCATGGGACCACTGCTCACCAATCGTCTCCGGAGGTAAAAAGCGTTCCACCAAAACACCGCCGATAACCGCATGCTGGTGACGACCCGAGGTACTGACAGACTGTCCATTTTTGGGATCACGATACTCTAGTATCGCCTCATTGATGTACGCTTTTTCCGACTCCAATAAGCGATATTTATTGCCGTCCAACTGATTGTGTTCAAACATTTCCCTACTCCTTTATGGCTAACGGTGTTTAATTCGCGGTCAACCCTAAGCGAATGAAAGCTCCTGAAGCTCGCCATCGCTGTCGAGAATTTCAGCTTTGCATAACTTGCCATCGGCATCGTATTGGTAGCTGTGGTGGAGTTCTATTTCGCCGTACACCACCTTGTGAACCAGTATCAGATGCCCATCTTTATCAAGGCAGGCACCAAAATATGTGTTGCGATTTTCTATGCCGTCGCTTTCCAGCGGGGACACTAACTTGAGCGGCAAACTAACGCCGCTATAACTTAAGAAATATTGATCGTATCTCTCTAAAGGTTCCATCGTTTTCCCGTGTTGTTGTGCTCTGCTTAACCCTTGGAATCTCATTCTGCTTTTCGTCACGAAATCATCGAAGTATCGTTTTCAGGCTGGCAGAAGGGTTTCCCTTATTTTGTAGAGTGATGCGCTCTTCACATTAGAAAGACGACGTTTTCAAAATGCATTCCAACTTACGAAATATTCGTTCGAACAAAGACCCCACGTTTAACGGTGCAAAACACAGCATCCGCCGAAACGGCTTCAATGGTTGGGGGATGATTGTGAGACTTCGAACAAACCAATTGCTCGAATCGTGGCACTTGGAACAGAGGACAGTTTGCGCAGATCTACGCCAACCGCCATACTGCTGACAAACCCGCGTGTACTGCAGCCATATCATGACTCAAGCTTTACTGACTCTCATCACAGCTTCAACCATCAGCCTTTCCCTCATCAGTGTGTCTACCGTCGCAGAGACAGAAGCGAGCACGCAAAAAGGCCCCACCGACAAAAAAACGCAACCTCTTTGGGAACTGGGTGCAGGTATTGGCGCCCTGTCCTATCCACACTATCCAGGTTCCGATAAAAGTAACAATTATGTGCTACCCGCACCTTATGGAGCTTATCGAGGAAAATACCTGCGCGCAGATCGAGATGGACTGACGGGATACCTGTTTCAAAACCCACATCTACGGCTCGGCCTCAGTGCCAGCTTCGCCCTGCCCGCTGACAGTGACGATAGCGATATCCGAGAGGGAATGGAGGACCTGGATCCGATGGTTGAAATCGGGCCTCGCCTACAGCTGCCTATTTGGGACGCAGATCAACAACAGCTGGGCATAGATCTACCCATACGCGCGGTATTCAGTGTTGGAGATGCCACCGATAACTACATCAAACATCAAGGTTGGACATTTGAGCCTCGGGTGTATCACCGTATGGAATGGCATGAATGGTCATTTACAACAAGTGTTAGCGTGTTGTTTGGTGATGAGCAATATCACAGCTACCTATATGGCGTAAGTCAGGATGTCGCCGAATCCTGGCGACCGGCCTACGCCGCGAAAGCTGGCTACACAGGCGCACGCCTGTCAATCGGGGCTAAAAAGCGTTTTGGGCGCCTGTTTATCGGTACCCGACTCGGAATGGGTTATCTGGAAGGTGCCGCCAACGAAGACAGCCCACTGTTTATCCGTAATGGCTACCCGACCGTCGCCCTACTCGTCGCCTGGGTCTTTGCGGAATCCAAACAACGGGTCCCCGACGATTGACGAAGGCTAGAGAAATTGCAAAAAACAGCAGATTGCCAAGATTACGAAAAAGGTTAATAACAGCGTCACAATTAAGTGTTTTTCAACACTTGCCTGTAAATCTGGCAGGTCAATGACGAGACAGCCTTTAACTCGGGAAAACGCAAACGCCAATATCAAGCACAGCCCAAAACCCAGCGGATTCCACCATAACCACGACATGTCCGGTAGGCACAACCAGCAAAAAAGATTGGCCAGCAGCGCCAGCGAAAAAGCCAGCAGCACGCCGCCCTGCCATACCTGCCGACACACCATGGCTAACACAAACAGTGCCAGAAGCGGACCGTTTGCCATGGAGCCAATTTTATTTATCGCCTCTAAAACCGTTGGTGCGATGCTCTCGACTTGAAAGGAAAACACCACAGCAAATAGCCCCCAGGCTACCGTCGTTACTTTAGAAGCGAGAAACAGCTGTTTCTCAGACAAGCGGCGGAACCGATCCAGGTAATCTTCCACCGTGCTTGCCGATAAGCTGTTGAGCGCCGAATCCACCGACGACATCGCAGCAGCAAAAATGCCGACAATCACCAGCCCCACCAAACCCGGCGGGAACTCCGCCATGACGAATCCTGGAAAGACCAAATTGATATTGGGTTCACCGCTTCCCGTACGCGGCAAACTCTCAAGGAAACCACTGTGTTGGGCGGCGTAGACAGCCAGCCCCAATCCCAACAGGCAGTAACAGAACACCAAGGGGAAACGCAGCAAACCATTCAGCAGTAGAATTCTCTGCGTTCCTTTCAAATCGGACGCAGACAGGAGGCGCTGCGCCTGGCTTTGATCGCAGCCATAATAGGCAATATAGAGAAACAGCCCGCCGAACAACATGGGCCAAAAGCCATAGTCGTTGCCACTTTGCAAGCCCCAATCGTTCACCAGCGCGGCCGCCCTGGGTCGTACCTGCTCAAAATTATCCAGCAATGGACCTGCCAGCCACACCAGTCCCACGACGATAGCACCTATCAACAGCAGCATCTGCACAACATCGCTGAGCACTACCGCTTTCATGCCCCCCAGCAAATCGTATGCGATCGTGATTCCCATAAGAATCATCACCGCGTAGAAATAGCTGATACCGGACACCAACTCGATAACTGACGCTACGCCGTACACAGTTACACCAGTCGCTATGCCCCGAAAAAACAAAAAACAGCCCGATGCCAATAGCCGGCAATGCAAACCCAAGCGTCGCTCAAGAAAGCTGTAAATTGAGATCAGATGAGATTCACGCAGGGGTACAAACAGATAACACAAAAGCAGCATCGCGAGCGGCACGGCCAACTCGTATTGCAGCCAGATCATACCGCCGCCAATAACAAATCCAACGAACGCCGGAGCCCCCAGCAGACTGTTCGTTGAGCATTGAGTCGCGATAATCGACGTGGCCAGCGTCCAGTTGGGCAGCTCGCCACCGGCGCGATAATAGTCATCTCGGGATGACTGCTGGCGTCCCAAAAACCAGGAACCGACCAACATGACCTGTAGGTAGAGAGCAACCACCCACCAATCGAGACTGCTCATCTTCCCCCCGGATTCATACTGACTAAGGCAACCAGCTACAAACGGTGCCTGCGAGCCAGACTCAACAGCGCAGCCACGGAAATAGCGTCGGTAATCTCACCGCGATCTATCATCGCTAACGCATCGACCAAAGGCAATTTGCGCACACTGATATCTTCCGTTGCTTCAGGTCTTGACTCCCCTTGCACAAGATCCGTTGCCAGGTAGACTCTCGCCTCTTCATCACTGACCGAGTTTGACAGATGCATGGTTAAAATCTGCTCCCAGGAACCCGCCTTGAGCCCGGTTTCCTCTTCGAGCTCTCTCTGCGCGGCATCCAGTGGTTCCTCATCAAAAGGCGCGCCGCCTTCAGGAATCTCCCAGCTGTATTGATTCAGCACGTAGCGCGTCTGCCCCACCAACCAAATATTTAACTCATCATCCAGAGGTACAATGCCGATTGCACGGCTTTTAAAATGCACAACCCCGTAAATTCCGTCGGTATTCGCCGGTGTTTTCACCGTATCGTGGGACAGTTTGATCCATGGGTTCTCATAAACGTCTTTTCGAGAAACGCGCCGCCAAGGCCCGATCGACGCGTTACTATCACTGTCACACATATGTATCGATTTCTTGTTTAGATGGGAGAGCCCGCAAGCTCCAAAAGCGGCTTTGATCCTATCAACTGAGGCAAATCAAGCAGCGTACAGAGACCGAATGTACCAACTCACAGGGTTGTTGACAAACACGCGGCGCCCGTTAGGGTTAGCACAGAATTATCCAGTACAGGCGTAGGCGCCTGCAGACAGGCACAAAGTAATGATCGAATCCACTGGCAACCCGAGTCCGCTTTCCGCTCCGGAGGCATTCTGCAATCTCACCAAGCTTCACCTTATCCCTCCCCCCTCAGATCCCGACGCCTTACATGAGGCTGTCACCTTACCTGCGGGATACACATTGGCAGCATCGGAAATACGTCCACCTGACCAACAGCTACAATTACTCGACAGCTTTGATCGCCTGCTCCTCGGCCAGAAAAAAGTTCTCTTGCGGCAGGAGAGTAACTTTGCACTGGCGCTGCTGAAGACATCTCAGATACTCGTCACTGGAGTCTCAAAACTCAAAAGCCAGGATATTGATCCCAGCGACCTGCCAGACGAGCTGGCAAGCTTCGTAAAGCCTGTGGTGTACCCTAGGGTAGTCTTCTGGCAAAACACTCTCCTGTGGCGTCAGTGGCCATGGGTTTTGCGAGATGATGAAGAAAAAATCATCGCCCATGTGAATGTGCACCATTGGCAGCTGCTCGATCAGGAAGCCCCCTTGCAAGATCAATGGGGGCTGGAAGTCTGTACCCTTCGAGGTTACGACAGTGAAGTGTCGCAACTCAATATCCCCGCCTGTTTTAACCCGGATCCTCAAAATCTTCCCCTGCAACCATTGACGGATCTTATTGGCCCCTGGCTTAAAGAGCTGACCAATAACGGATATCGCAGCAAGCCCAGCTTACAATTTCGTCACGACGAGCCGGCAATTGAGATATTTGCCAAGGCAATGCAGGAAAATCTCAACGTTGTCCTGGCGAATCTGGATGGCGTCAGCCGAGACAGAGATCCCGAGTTTCTCCATGACTATCGCGTCGCCCTGCGTCGCATGCGCGCAATCCTATCGCTGCTGAAAGGTGTTTATGCACCGGAGCTTAAATCATCCTTGGGTCAATCCCTCAAAGAATTCGCCAAGGCGACGAATGCCCAAAGGGATCTTGATGTGTGGCTGCTCGATGCCGATGAATTTTGCAGCCTGCTACCGGATTCCATGCATCTGGGGTTCAAACGCCTGCAGACGCAAATTGCTCACGAGCGTAAACGAGCCTATCAGGGCGTTAAGCAGTATTTAAAGAAACATCAGGTAGAATCACAACTGGAATCGTTATTAAAACAGTTTACTGACGATGTTGAAGCTATCTCAGGTCCTTCTGCACAAACACCTGCAGCGACCATCGCGAGTCGCAAATTACGTAAACAAAGCAATCAGCTCATCAAAGCTGCGGACAGTATTACCTTTGATTCACCCGATGACGATGTGCATGAAGTCCGCATTCACATCAAAAAATTACGTTACGTTTTGGATTTATTCAAACCTATCGCCAACGTCGACATGGCGAGAACATTGACGCGTAACCTAAAAGCACTGCAAGATCATTTGGGTAAATTTAACGATCTGGCGGTACAACAGGAATTTCTGTCTGAGATCATGACATCGCTAGAACAGCAGAACAAATTGGAGCTCTCCTCCACAATGACTGCCGGAGCCCTCTTGTGCTTGATGCAACAGGAAAGTCGACAAGCGAAATCCCATATTATTGGGCTGTTGCCCGCGTTTGCAGAATCTCTTAAACAAATGGATATCTCTGCGCTGTTTGATCCCAATACTGGTATCGAACCCGAACGCCAAGACAACCGTCAATAACATTTAACACTCTCAACCTAATCTACGTGTGCTCAGATAAATCTATGAAAATCATCGCGTCCTATAGCATTAAAGGCGGTGTTGGTAAAACTGCAACGGCGGTCAATCTGGCAATGGCTGCAGCTCAAAAGGATAATCGTACGCTGCTGATCGACCTCGACCCGCAAGGTGCTTCCTCGTTTTATTTCCGGGTTAAGCCCTCCAACAAATTAAAAACTCGGCGTTTCTTTAACACCGGCGAGAAATTAATGAATCATGTCAGGGGTTCCGACTTCGCGAATCTCGATGTACTGCCAGCGAATCTTTCTTATCGAAAGTTTGATCTCACCCTTAATCAGGAGTCTTCCAATCGCAAAGCGCTGAAAAAAATCTTGAAGGCAGTTGCAGAAGACTATGATCTTGTTGTGTTGGATTGTCCTCCCGGCCTCAGCCTGCTCGCTGAACATGTGTTTGAAGCCGCCGAGCAAATTCTGGTGCCGGTCATTCCGACCCCTCTGTCCGAAAGGACTCTGTCCCAGCTCTATGACTTTTTCAAAGATAAGGGGTTACCGAAACGAAAGATCCAGCCTTTTTTATCGATGGTTGATCGGCGCACGTCACTGCAGAGAGAACACTGTGAAGCCCTTAGAAAGAAGTATTCGAACTTGGCTCGAGCATTCATTCCACTGTCAGCCGAGATCGAAAAAATGGGCATACGTAGAGCGCCAGTGTTGAGTTACGCCCCTCGACATGTGGCAAGTGACAGCTACCGCAGCTTATGGCAGGAAATCACACCGTCCATGAAAAAACGTCGCAAACGCTGAAATTAAATCGTGTCAGCCAGGCTCCTTACCGCCTTCCAAGTGACCATTTGCAATTTGGAGGCGTTGAGCCGCGGCGTCGACATACAGGCGAGAAACCCCTTCGCCTGAATAGGAACGACTGTCACACATCCTGACGCCGAACGTAGAAAAATTTCCTCGACGCCATCATAGTCAAGTTCGGACAAAATCTTCTCACAAACCAATTGTAATTCAACAAAGTAAGCGCCAAACATATCCGGCTCTTTTACGTTACCCTCATGGCCAATCACCAAACCATCGGAGGTTAATACCATCGACAACAGAATATCTTCCGATGATCCATTCAGCTCAACCAAAATCTCATTCAGTTTTTCGTGGGACACTCGTTCACCTCAAGCTCAACCGTTATCACTTACTTGCGTTAGGACAGTCCACTGTCATGCCATCGGGATGACAGTGACGACAAAATACCTGCCCAGTACGCAACTCGTATAGCACACGCTCGCCTTTATCGATCACACCGGAACAACTGTCGCAACAACAGCCCTCATCGAGAACTTCATACGCGAAACCTCCAGCAGGTTGCTCTACACCCCCTACTCGACGCCCCCGAGGCGCTTCTTTTACGATATCCTGACGGTAATAATTCTCATAAAACAGCCACTTTTGTACGAAGGCTTCAGGTAGATTGTGGCGTCGCATAGAACGCGTCAGTAAATCAATACGATAGTCGTAGAGTTCGTTGTCGATCACCATCCAGGAATGTGAGTTGCGCGGTCGATCACCGAAAAAAACCTTCTCCCCACTGAAAATCTGTCGATAAAAACTGTAGACCTTTTCCTTGGAGCGCTGCTTGGTAAAATGCTGAAAAAAAGGTGACAAGCGTGGATCTAAGAAGACCGCATCATAAAAATCATCGAGAATGGCTTTCAGTTTCACGCCCCCTCCCAACGCCTGCCAAAGTTCATCAGACGTCTCCGGATATGGAAGCTCCTTAGTAGACTCATGAGCACGCCCAAAATCCTTTTGAAACTCATAGGGATCGGTCGTTATTCGGCTAGTTTTCACTCCAAGGGTCGCCAGTCGGGACGACAAGCCATCCACAGATTCAGGATTACCACTGATAAACACCTGAGAGCGCTCATCAATTACTTTCGCAGATGTAATTCGTTCAGCCAATTCGTCGAGAGTTTGCTCGTGCTGACCATGACGCTGCAACACATCGTAACGAAAGAACGGATACGTTTGCGTCAGAATGTCATGCTCATTTTTCAAATAAGCATCTTCAGCACAAGCCACAACATGAACTAATTCCACCAAACGGGATGGATCGGCACTTGAGCGACGGCAGGCATCGAGCAGCACACCTTGTAGCGAGGACAATCCCACGCCAAAGGCGACTAAGTATAAATTACCCATAGCCGGGCGTAGATAGCAATTGCCACCCGCTTGCGAAATCTGCAGGGCTTCACCTTCTCGTAATTGCGCCATCCAAGCGCTCAAACGACCATGGGTTCTAAGTCGAATATGCAGCTCAAGTCTACCGTTGGGCTGAGGACAATTGGCAAGAGAATAAGCCCGTGAATCACCATCTGGGTGATACACATGTATAAATTGGCCAGGCCGAAAATCCAATGGCGTAGCTGGCAGCAATTCAAGCTGGAAAATATCCGGCGATAACCAACGTCGTTTGCTCAAGATAGCGGTGACGGCTAGATCACGCTTGTCCGCTTTCTCTACGCGCAATCCCTGCGTTGCATGACTGCGACAGGGAAGAAAATACCCTTTTGCCACCAGCTTTTCCGGCAGAGTTCCTGTGAACAGATCGCCATCCTTCGCGGTATCAGTTTTGCTCATACAGACATTACAAACACCGTTACGGCACGAATATGGAACGGCTACAGCATGGCGTAACAAGGCTTCCAAAAACGACTCGCCGCGCCGAAAAGAGATTTTCTTACCTGCGTATTCAAAACTGCTTTCTGATGTTTCGGCGTTTACATCCATAACTCGACCGTGTTCGACTGGAGCAAATACTATGAAAGTATAGGTAAGTCACCGGATCACGCAGAAAACTTCCCGTGTAAATGGTGGAAAAACCATCGATCTTGACTAACTTTTTAATGATGATTGTCGACACAAATCGACAATTCGGCAGATAGCTGCCAAAAGAGATGCTTTAAACGCCAAAACTGTCTTTTTCACACGTTACCGCAACACAATATGCTGGCGCTCGGGATATCACCGCTCATGGCAAAACAATCTTTTGTACTGGATTCAGTTAAAAGAGCTCTGGCAAATGGCCAAAATATTCATCTCACCATCGAAGGCGGCGGACAACTCATCGTCATGGGAAAAGACGCCTTGTTTCGCCAGAATGGCTGTCAGCTCAACAACTTAATTCGCTCCGACAAGAAAAATACCCGAATCTCCTTACTCTCTGACGATTCACAAAGCGTGCAGAACTCCAGAGACAAGGGACGGGAAATCTCCGAATTGCTATGGATGCTCGGCTATCAACTTTCCGGTGGCGAATTACTGGAAGGTTGCACCAGTACCGATGTCTTCCAACTGGCGCGCTGGCCAAACTTTACCCGCTTGCCTCACAACCAAAACTGTATGCGTATTGCGGCGTTGACCAGTGGCCGGGCTACATCCACAGAGATGGTTCATCGTATCCTTAAAATTCCTCAAGAAGATGCCTATCGTTTCTACAGTGCCGCCTGCACAGCCGGTTATGTACAACTGGTTGGTCGCGAGGCCGACGAAATTACACTGAAACCCCACAGACACGAGTCGATCATCGGCTCCCTGTTAGCAAAACTTCGCAGAGCCTAACCATGGAACACAAGATTATTTTTGCAGGACAGGTCGGCTCAGGAAAAACCACCGCCATAAAAACCATTAGCGATATTGATATGGTTAGCACTGAGGCAAAAGCCAGTGACGATGTCGCCAAACGCAAAGAGACAACCACCGTTGCAATGGACTATGGTGTTCTCAACCTGGATGGCGGCAATCGGGTGCATCTTTACGGAACGCCGGGCCAGGATCGATTCAGCTTTATGTGGGACATTCTTACCGCCGGCGGGCTCGGGCTAGTCATTCTTATCGATAACGCCCGAATTACACCAGAGTCAGAGCTGGAACACTACCTGAATAGCTTCAGCAAATTCATCGCGAACAGTCCTGTTGCCATCGGTATTACGCGTATGGACGTCATGGCGGTACCGAGACTCAGCAGCTATCAAAAAACCCTCGATAAACTACAGCTTAAGGCTCCGCTTTTTGAAGTAGATGCTCGCCGTGAAAACGACGTAAAAACACTGCTGCAATCATTACTTGTCCGCATGGAGTTGGGCCTGTGACATGAGCCCCCTGTCGGCAAGTAAGGTATTGCAGCTGCAGAATTACGGCATCGGCCTCGGCGAAAGAGTCATTCTCAGCTCCGTTACCTTTGCTATTTCTCCACTCGGCATCACCTCTCTGCTTGGACCAACAGGGACTGGAAAATCGACACTTCTTCGAACGCTGGCGGGACTCAATGACGCCAACCCGAATCTGCGCACCTGGGGAGAAGCCACCTATTGCGGCACCACACTGGGAACCGGTGAACGCCCGGCAATGATCATGCAAAGTACTCAATTGCTGACGGCCAACGTTTTACAGAACGTCCTCTTCGATCTGCCGGAGAAAGCAACGCTGGAACTGGCTCAACAGAGAGCGTTAGCCGAGCGACTGCTGAGCGAAGCAGGCTTAGAGGACTTAATACACAAACTCTATCGACCGGTTTCCGAACTCACCTTTTACCAGAACCGGCATCTCTCTATCGTCAGAATTTGTGCCTGTAATCCACGACTCATTTGTCTGGATGAGACCACGGCGGACCTCGCCCCAGAAGATACCGAACGGCTGCTTCGCTATATTGAAAAACAAAGCCAGCATCGCGCGGTATTGATCGTCTCACACAATTTACAACAGGCGCGACGGCTGGGAGGACAAACGGTCCTGCTTGCCGGAGGTGAAGTTCAGGAAGCCGCAGCGACAGAGGCTTTTTTTACAACGCCTCAAAATCCGATCACTCAGGCATTTTTGAAATCAGGTTCTTGCAGTTTACCCGCTCCGGATGCAAAACCAGAAGACCTGGATCCAGAAAGTCCACCCCCGCCACCACTCCCCGATGCCGCGACAAACTACGTTAGCGATAGTTTTGGGCCACGTGGTTTTCTTTGGCTATTCAAAGGCCAGCTGGCTGGCACACCTCGGCCGGGTATTTTTCTCGACATTCACTATGATCTGGAAGCGTTACAGAGGGTTGGTATAAAACATCTCATCAGCTTGACGGAACCGCCCCCGGCTGAGCCTGCCATGGAAGTGGATCTGCTTGCAGACTACGGCATTGCACACAGTCATTACCCAATTCCAGATATGGAGGCTCCTGATATTGAAACGGCTGTTCACTTATGTGAGCACATCCATGCCTTGCTTGATTCGTCGATCCCCGTTGCTGTTCATTGTCGGGCCGGTATGGGAAGAACCGGGACGGCGCTTGCGAGCTATCTCATATGGCAAGGAAAAGATGCGATCACCGCTCTCGAAACTGTCCGTCGTATTGAACCTCGCTGGGTGCAGTCTGATCGCCAAGTTAAATTTCTTGAGGTTTTCGACGATCATTTAACAGAAGCCTGTCACCGGTAACCCAACATGACGAAGAAAGCACCGTCCAATCAAAATCTTAGGTCAGACTCTTCCGACAAGTTGGAACCTATCGATGAGAGCTTTGCGGAGCTATCAACGGACGATGGGTTTCATTCTGTCTTTTCCCAAGTAGATTCCGGTGTTGAGCAAATTGACTTCGACACGGAATTTGACAGTGACCTGGACTATAGTGAGAGAGAGCTTTTCGAAGACGAAGTAGAAACTGCTGAAGAAATGGCTGAGCACAAGGTCGAGGACGACATCGACGAGCACACCATCTCAAAGCCAAGCCCGTCAAACAAAAAAGCTGACGTAAAAAAAGTAACCCGTGAAACGCAAGAGAATGTCATTGCAGCACCACCGGATAAGCCTACGGCCGCTGCTGATCATCCGATCGAAGAGGTTCAAAAATTAGCAGACTCTGACAAAGAGATAATTTCTGAACCCACGACTTCAACGACACTCCCAAAGGAGATACCAACAATGTCAAAATTTGACGATGCAATAGCCGCAGCGGTAGCTGCCGTTCCGGAATGTGTAGCAGCAGGCTATGTCGATCTGGAAAGTGGCATGTTACTGGGAATGAAAACGGTAGATTCTCACCCGACAGAAGTGATGGATTTGCTCGCTGCGGCAACGGCGGATTTGTTTCAAGGCAGCAACGTTGTCAGCATTGAAAACATTTTTAAGCAAGCTCGCGGTCTTCCGCTGGATGATTTCCACTACTTCAAAGAAATCATCGTCAATTCAGAAAACCTCATCCATGTTTTTTTACGCAGTAAAAAGGAACCTACCCATGTGGTGACTTTCGTCTGTCGACTGTCTGCCAATTTGGGCATGGTGCTCACCAAAGCGCGGCAGCAAGTACCAAACCTAGACGCAGCATTGTAAGGGCGACTTTACGTTAAATTTAATACGGGCGGTATGTTATGCAGAAAAATGAATCAGATAGCCAAACAGCAGGCTTGCACAAGATAATCCGTGATTTGATTCATGATTCCAACGGAGACATCACCGCCTGCGCCGCGATGAGTAGTGACGGCTACATTCGCGTCTCTGAACTGCGTGAAGGCGTTGATGGGGACCGTTTTGCAGCCATGGGCGCATCCCTTTTGGCACTGGCTGACAACACCTCATCTGAAATCGAAATTGGCGATATGCGCCAGGTTATGATTATGGGAACAACAGGGGTTGTTATTCTTACTCACGCTGGCAGAGATACTGTGCTGGCGATATCTGCCGTCGCCAAAGCAAAACTTGGGAAGGTACTACTGGATACTAAGCGCGCCGCTCAAAAATTTGAGGAACTACTGAACTAACGTAGCCGGCGGAACTATCCGCCAGCACGTGTAAAGCGAAAACCAATGGTAAAACCTTTATCATCATTGGGCGTGCAATGGGCGACAGTGCACTGCTCAGTCACACTGGTCTCTCGCTGATTGCCGAAAACGGCTTGTACTATCGTATCCGGCACCAATTCAAAATCCGCATTGACGGCAAATCCGCCGGCACTCAAGTCGGCAATTTCTGCCGTCAGGCTCCCCTGATCATACGCAGCGTCTTCAACGGTTAACGTACACGTCTCGTAATAGGGTACCCGATTAAAACGCCGTCGAGATTCTTCTGTCATACGTGCCAACCCATTCTCTCTGCTTGCCCTATTGGCGGACCTGTCACAGTTTTCAAAACCAGTTCTTGATTTAGATCAGCGTTTTTAACGCTCTCCTAAGAGCATAGCTCAGTATCGACTGGGCGGGTTGATATATCACCGACCAGTATTCTACAGACATAAAAAAAGCGCCTTTCGGCGCTTTTTTTAGAGTGCGGTGTGATTTACAACTGAGGACCAGCAGCAACCAGAGCAGCACCTTCTTCGTTGTCGGTGAACATCGAGAAGTTAGCAATGAACAATTCCGCCAAATGACGAGCTTTGCCTTCCCACTCGCTGGCTTCTCCGTAAGTATCACGAGGATCGAGAATACCGCTATCAACACCAGGAAGTTCGAGAGGTACTTCCAAGTTGAAAATTGGAATGGTCTTGATTTCTGCTTTGTCCACGGAGCCATCGAGAATCGCATCGATGATACCGCGAGTGTCCTTGATGGAAATTCGGTTACCCGTACCGTTCCAGCCAGTGTTGATCAGATACGCCGTCGCACCGGAGGCTTCCATTTTACGTACCAGCTCCTCGCCGTAACGTGTTGGATGCAGAGTCAAGAATGCCTTACCAAAACACGCAGAAAAGGTAGGAGTAGGCTCAGTAACACCACGCTCTGTACCCGCAAGCTTCGCGGTAAAACCGGACAGGAAGTGATATTTGGTTTGCTCAGGCGTCAACTTGGAAACCGGCGGCATAACACCGAAGGCGTCCGCCGTCAGGAAGATCACTTTGGTCGCATGGCCAGCACGGGAAACCGGCTTAACAATGTTTTCAATGTGATTGATCGGATAGGAGACGCGGGTATTTTCAGTGACAGAATTGTCGGAGAAATCGATCTTGCCATCGGCGTCGACAGTCACGTTCTCCAACAGAGCATCACGGCGAATAGCGTTGTAGATGTCGGGCTCACTGGCGGGATCAAGATTGATCGTTTTCGCGTAACAGCCGCCTTCGAAGTTGAAGATACCGTCGTCATCCCAGCCGTGCTCATCATCACCAATTAATTCGCGATGAGGATCGGTAGACAAAGTGGTTTTACCGGTACCAGACAGACCGAAGAAGATCGCTACGTCACCTTCTTTGCCAACGTTGGCAGAGCAATGCATGGACGCCATGTTATTCAGCGGCAGATAGTAGTTCATCATTGCGAACATACCTTTTTTCATTTCGCCACCGTACCAAGTGCCGCCAATGATCTGCATTTTTTCTGTCATATTAAACACGGTGAATACTTCCGAATTCATGCCGTGTTTTTCCCAGTCAGGGTTGGATGTTTTCGACCCGTTCATAACGACGAAATCCGGCTCACCGTAATTGGCCAGCTCAGCGTCTGTTGGGCGAATAAACATGTTTTTCACGAAGTGGGCCTGCCAGGCCACTTCCATAATGAAGCGAACTTTCAAACGAGAAGATTCGTTGGCACCACAAAAAGTATCAACAACGAACAAACGCTTGCCGGAAAGCTGGTCGGCAACCCGCTTTTTAAGATCCGTCCAAACTTCTGGAGAAATAGGCTTATTGTCATTTGGCGCGTCTTTGGAGTTCCACCAGAGATGCTGCTTACTAACCTCGTCTTCAACGATGTATTTATCTTTTGGCGACCGCCCGGTAAAGATTCCGGTCATCACGTTAACGGCGCCTAATTCGGTCACTACGCCCTTTTCGTACCCCTCAAGATCAGCGCGAGTTTCCTCTTCAAACAACTGCTCATAAGAGGGGTTGTAAATAATTTCAGCAGCATCAGTGATGCCGTACTGCGACAAATTCAACGTTTCGGACATTGTCCAACTCCTTGATTTTATTAAACCCCGTTTGCATATTTTGTGTCATCCATCTCCGCCGCAAACAGTAGCGGTAGCGATTGATGCTCTATTGGCTCATCCTTTGGTGGTACATCAGGCGGCCTGTATCCGAGAACGGATAACTTTTCTAAGCGCGCGTAGTATACCGAAGACGAGAGGTCCGAGAAACTTCAGCTCTTGACAAAAGTCGCACGACTCAAAAATTTTAAACTAAAGTCTATCTTCCCTGTCGATAGTTATGCCTGCTAATAGCTTAAGCATCAAAATGACAGCGATGTCACAACAACGTTTATCATTTTTATGATCATATTGAACAAAACCTCCTTTAATTCGGAAATATGCGGTAACCAAGCGGGTTATCCGTCGCTATCCACCAACACGCAAAATCGCTAACATGCGTTTCAAGTTCTTATAAAAAATTAAGGAAAAAAGACAATGCACTCATGGAAACGCGTCGCTGGCATCACCCTGCTCTCCCTCTCCAGTATCCAGGCTTCCGCCAAGGACACGCCCGATATCAAGTCGGGCTTATGGGAACATTCCATCGAAATAAAGAGCGCCAGCGGTCGCATTGAAGCAGCCATCGAGCAAAGCCGCCAAATGATGGCCAATATGCCACCAGAACAACGGGCCATTATGGAAAGCATGATGGCCGAACAAGGGATCAATCTGGATCTTGGCGGCCGTACGGTAAAAACCTGTATGACCGAAGAAATGATCGCCAATGTCGGCCTTCCTCAAACAGATGAAGACTGTACCCAGGAGATGACCGAGACGAAAAAAGGCCACTTCTCCATGACTCTCTCCTGCACCGGAGCAGAAAAGATGACGGGCACAGGGGAATTCATCGTTGCCGACCGGGAAAACTTTTCTGGTAAGGTCGATATGGATGTCACGATGGAAGGTCAGGAAGATAAGATGACCATCACCCAGCAGGGTCGCTGGCTCGCCAGCGACTGTGGGGATGTCCCCAGCGAATAATCGTAGTCACGCGTACGCTTTGGTAGAGAGCGAGCCCAACGTTGCCGCTACCAGGGCAGCGGCTGACCATTGCTATGCCAAAAAGAACCGGAATTTTCCAGGGTTAGGGCGGCCATTCGCTGAAAAAGTCGTTGGGCAGCTTCTTCAGCGGAAATATCCCCACGCCCTCCAACCATATCCGTTTGCACATAGCCGGGATGTAGCACGGCAACCGCGACACCCCGCGGCGCCAGATCCACGGCCAATGATTTTCCGGCCATGTTCAACGCGGCCTTCGACATGCGATAGTCATACCCACTGCCACTGGTATTGTCGGCAATTGAGCCCATACGGCTGGTGATCAGTCCAATTTTGCTGCCCTGCCCCAGATTGTCGAGCAGTGCTTCGGTAATCCTCAATGGGCCCAAGGCATTCGTGGCGAAAACCCGGTCGAAATCCTCATAGTCAATCGCGCCCAACCTCGCTTTCCCCCATACGCCCGCATTGTTGATGAGGTTAGAAACCTTCTGACCAGCCAAGCGCGCCGCGAGTGTTTTTCCCACATCAGGTTCCGCAACATCAATGCCTTCGATAATATCGACCCCCAGCTCCGTAAGAGGCTCGGAACGTCTACGGCAGCAGGCAACGACCGTCTCTCCAGCATGTTTATATACCGAACATAACGCCAGTCCAATTCCCCGATTTGCCCCTGTAATGACGGTAGTTCCCATAATCTGTTCTCTCTTTGTCGGTCAGTTTTTCATCTGCGCTTCATGATAGGCAATTAGTATGCTCGGCTGTCCTCTGCGATTGCCCCGACCGTGGTAGCACCTGTCGACCTCCCCTACCATAGTAAATTGCCTTACAGGCGGGTAGGATTGAGAACAATTCGCACTTTCTAAGCTGCCATAAGCTCCTATAGCCTGCATTCATAGAGCTCAGGAATTATGGCTTCCGCATCATACGAGCCGATGGCTCGAACTTTCTGAAGGCTGATGGTTTGTCATACGTTCTATCCATCCTATACAGGCATGTTTCTTTTACTCAAAGGACGCGGTTGCTACTGCCACTTGCGCTCTTCTTCACGGCACCAGCGCTATACGCTCAAAACGATTCCGGAACGCCTGTCAATATCAGCTCTGCCGAATCAGGATCCATTTACCAGTCACTCAATTTGACGGGAACCGTCACATCACGACACGTGTCTCGACTATCGACCTCAACCAGCGGCTTAGTTAAAACCCTCAACGTTGATGCCGGCAGCCACATCACACAAGGCGATATTTTGCTGACACTGGATGATGAGCTGGTTTCGCATCAGTTGGCAGCGAATCTGGCAAGAGTGGAACAAGCCGAAGCCAGCCTAGAGGATGCCCGGCGAAGACGCCAGGAAGCGGAGCCGTTAATCGCCAGTAACAGTATTGCGGCCAGCAGTGTTCGAGATATTGATACAGAAGTCGCCACCGCCGAAGCCCTGCTAGCAGAGCGCCGAGCCGCAGCCGCGTATCAACAATCGCTGCTGGATCGTCACCGACTTAAGGCCCCTTTCAGCGGCGTCATTAGCGCGAAATCCACGGAACTCGGCGAATGGGTAAATTCTGGCACCGGCGTACTGGAGCTGGTCGCCACTGACTCGCTGCGGCTTGATTTTTCCGTCCCGGAAAACTATCTCGGTAGTATCTCTCCCGGAGCCGATGTGAGTTTCCGCAGCCCTGCATTCCCCGGTACCGAATTCAAAGGCCATATCGCGACGCTGGTGCCAATCACAGAAACCGGCGCGCGTACGTTTTTACTTAGGGTAGAGATAGATACCCCAGACAAGCTGATTCCCGGTCTTTCGGTACAGGCCAATCTGCGCCTACCAACCGGCCGCCAGGGCTTACTGGTCCACAGAGATGCACTCCTCACCTATCCCGATGGGCGTACCGTTGTCTGGACGGCCGAAGAAGATGACCGTGGCGGCTACGTGGCAAAGGAAAACCTGGTAACAACCGGTCTGTCGTTCGCAGAGCGGGTCGAGGTCATCGACGGGTTGGCATCTGATGCAAAGGTCATTGTACGTGGCAATGAAGCCCTACAGAGCCAACAGCGACTCCACATACTAAATTCGCCCTAATTTCCTCCCCGCCTCATCAGGAGACTCTGGCAAGATGCTGGAAAAAACCATTCGCAACGGGCTGCTCACAACGGTCATTACGTTGATTGTCAGTGTTTTGGGAATCATGGCTGCCATGCGGATCCCGGTACAGATGATTCCGGATCTCGACGTGCGCGTCATCAGCATTCGCACGACCTGGCCTGGAGCCACACCCCAGGATGTGGAAAAAGAGCTCATCATTGAGCAAGAGGAGTATCTTCGCAACTTGCCAAATCTGGCCCGGATTATCTCGACAGCAGAGAGTGGGCAAGCAGAAATCGAACTTGAATTCCCATTTGGCACAGACGTCACGGAAATGCTGATTCGCGTCAATAACGCACTGAGTCAAGTACCGTCTTATCCTGAAAATGTCGACGAACCCAGAATTTACGCCAACTCGTTTTCCAGCAATTCGTTTATGTTCTTTCGGGTTGTGCCTCTTCCCGGCAACCCCAGACACCTGGACATGGATCTGGTACTGGACTTTTTGGAGGATAACGTCAAACCTCAGATGGCCAGTGTCACTGGCGTTTCTGAAATCAATGTGGGCGGTGGCAGCGAACGTCAAATTCAAATCATGGTGGATCCTGAACGTCTCGCGCAGCGTCGCTTACAACTCAGCGATATTCGATCTGCAATTCGAGAGCGCAATCGCGACCGTTCCGGCGGAGAAATCGAATCCGGTAAGCGCCAGTATCTGCTGCGAACCATTGGACGTTTTGAAGATCTCGATGCGCTACGCAATCTCGTGTTATCGCGGGATGGGGACGTCATCGTCCGATTGAAAGACGTAGCCACTGTCAGTCTCGATCACTTTGAAAAAAGCGACGAAAATTACATCAATGGCAACCCGTCATTAATGATCAGCGTAAGGCGTGAAGCTGGCTCAAACGTTATCGACATCAAACAGGCGATGCTGGTCGAAGTCGAACGCCTGAATCAACAGGTCTTGGCTCCGGCCGGACTGGAAATGTCCCCCATCTCAGATGACGTTCGCTATGTGGAAGAGTCCATCCGCAATGTCTGGCAGAATTTGTTTCTCGGCAGCCTGTTCGCGATTGGAGTCATGTACCTCTTTTTACGCAACGCTAAGTCGACCTTGATTGGCGTCATGGGCATTCCGTTTTGCATTATCGTTGCCTTTCTTGGACTTTTGATTAGCGGTCGAACCATCAATGTTATCTCCATGGCCGGCATTGCCTTCGCGATCGGTATGACACTGGATAACAGCATCGTGGTCATGGAGAGCATTGCCCTGGAAAGGCGCAAAGGTAAAACCGGTTTGGATGCGGCAATCGCTGGCGTTAAAGCGGTCTGGCCTGCGGTATTTGCGTCGACCATGACAACCGTGCTGGTGTTTCTACCGATCGCATTTGTCGAACAGGAAGCCGGACAACTCTATTCCGATGTCGCTATCGCAATTTCTGCCGCGATAATCGCCTCAATGATTACCGCGGTCACGCTGGTGCCGACAGCACTTGGCCGGATCTCTGATCGCACCGCAGAACAAATGGCCGCAGCACTTGGTGAAAATTCGCAGAGCGGCTGGCAACAGCGCTTATTGCTAGGATGCCGCTGGCTATTACGAACTGCCAAGCGACGATACACCTGTATCGCCGCGACTATGTTGATCAGTGGTGGAATTATTTATTTTCTAACGCCACCTGCGGAATATCTACCCGAAGGCGAAGAGCCAAAACTCTTCGCTATGATGAATGCCCCACCCGGCTACAACCTAGCCGAAATGCACAACATCGGAATGGACCTGGAAGCCCGCCTGCTCCCCTATGTCGAAGCCGACCCAGCTGACTTCGCCTCTGGTGCAGCGCCTGTTCCAGCCCTAAAGTACATCAATATGGGGATCAACCCTCAGTCCCTACGCATCATTACAGAACCCGTGGACGCCGGCGATATTGAAGCATTAACGCAAATTCTCACGAAGATGTATGAAGAGTATCCCGGCGTGCGTCCTTTTGTATCGAGAGGCTCCATCATTACCAGCAATGATGGTGGTACTCGGAGTATTAACCTCGATATTTCCGGGCCAAATCTGCAACAAATTTTTGATGTCGCCTTGAAGGCCTATCGGCATGCCGGAGAGCTTTTCGATAATCCACGCATTCAAACCAGTCCAGGTTCACTTACACTGGCGCAACCGATGGTAGAAGTTCACCCCAATTGGGAGAGAGCGGCGGAAGCCGGATTATCGGCAGATACCCTAGGGTTCACCGTCGCCGCGTTAACAGACGGCAGTTTTATCGATGAATTCTTTATGGACGACGATAAGATTGATATTTATCTCTACAGCACAGCTGGACAAGGCGCCCGCCTGGCGGACCTTTCGCAACTCCCCATTTACACACCGCGTGGCGATATTCTGCCGTTGGAATCCGTCGCCAATATTATAGAAAAAATGGACACCAGCAGTATCCGCCGGGTAAACGGCAATCGCACGGTGACACTGAATATCATTCCCCCTCGCTCAGTACCTCTGGAGACGGGTGTTGCCACCGTTACCGAACAATTGCTGACCAAAATGCAGCAGGCTGGCGAAATTCCAGCCGGGGTATCAATGTCCATTTCTGGTGCCGCCGACCAGTTGGATGCGACGCGCAATGCTCTCAGCGGGAATTATTTGGTGGCATTGTTTATCATCTATTTATTGTTGGTCGCCATTTTCTCCCACTGGGGCTATCCGCTGCTCATTATGATTTCTATTCCCCTGGGGATTGCCGGTGGAATCGTTGGGCTTTGGGTATTGAATGCCGCTGGCAGCTTGCTGCCAATTCTCGGGGTCAGCGCGATATCTCAACCCTTCGACATGATATCCATGCTGGGTTTCTTGATTCTGATGGGCACCGTGGTGAACAACCCTATTTTAATCGTGCACCGAGCGGTCGATAACCTTCAAAATAACGCCATGAACGCTCACGACGCGGTTATGGAGGCTCTTGAAGCTCGGCTTCGCCCAATCGCCATGTCGACCATCACAACCCTCTGCGGATTGGCGCCGCTGGTATTGATTCCGGGATCGGGAACCGAGCTTTATCGTGGCGTCGGCGCCATTGTGATGTTTGGAATTCTCGGCGCGACCTTGGTGACATTAACCATGTTGCCGGCATTAACAATCGCTGTACTGGAGTGGGTAGAGAAGCAACAACAAAGGCCGCTGACACACTCCCTGTAATATCCGCCAAGTCTCTCTTACAGATCGGAGGCCCTAAAGCCTAGGGCCTAAAGCAGGGGCATCTGCTCAATGATAGATTTTACGGGACCGAAGCTGGTACGGTGAACAGGCGTTACCCCCAGACGTTTGATCGCATCGAGATGTACAGCAGTCGGATAACCTTTGTGGCGAGCGAAGCCATAACCTGGATAGGTTTTTTCCAGCTCAACCATTTCTCGATCTCGGACAACTTTGGCAAGAATGGATGCTGCGCTGATCGCAGGTACGAGGCTGTCGCCTTTAACCACCGCCTGGGATGGGTAATGCCATTTTGGTAAACGGTTACCATCCACCCAAACAAATTCGGGTGGAATATGCAGCCCTTCGACGGCCCGCTTCATCGCCAGCATGCTGGCATGCAGGATATTGATCTGATCGATTTCTGCAACGCTTGCACGAGCAACACAAAAGCTCTTAGCTTTCTGCTGAATCTTCTCAAACAGGGATTCACGACGCTTTTCAGACAGCTTTTTGGAATCAGCTAACCCATCAATAGGCTGCTTGGGGTCTAAAATAACGGCGGCAGCCACGACATCGCCGGCCAAAGGGCCACGACCCACTTCATCCACGCCAGCGGCCAGGTCTGTGGCCACGGAATAATCATCCATTCCGAGATCTTCCATTTTCGAGTAATTTGACGATGGCTTTAGCAGCCGATTCACTGGCATCACACTGCAAACCATCGTGCAATTGGGTAAATTTAGCTTGTAGCTCAGCCCGTTTATCAACATCGTCAAGTAATCGCCCTACAGCCGCCGCCAGGCTTTTAGGTGTTGCGGCATCTTGGACAAATTCTTCCACCAGCGGCTCATCAGCCAGTAGATTCGGCAGGGATACATAAGGCGTTTTTACCAAGCGCTTGAGAATCCAGTAACCCAGCTTGGAAAAACGATAGGCGACCACCATAGGCCGTTTGTATAACATGGCCTCCAAGGTCACAGTGCCAGAGGCCATTAAAACCACGTCTACAGCAGCAAGAACATCGTGCGAGCGCCCATCAATGATCTTAACCGGCAAGCCAGATTGATCTGACAGTTGCTGCGTAATTTGCTCGTGACGACTGGCGTTTGCCGCTGGAACCACAAACTGCACACCGGAATGATGTTTCAGTATTTCGCGGGCTGCCGCCCAAAACAAAGGCCCCAGATTACCGACCTCGCCGCCGCGGCTGCCAGGGAGAACTCCTACGTAGACCTGCCCTTCCGCCAGCTCCAAACCTTGTCGAGCCGCGCTCTGATCTGGCGTTAATGGAATGCGATCAGCCAGGGGATGACCGGCATAAGCCACAGGAACCTGGTGATCTTCATAGAATTTTGCTTCGAACGGAAACAAGGTAATCATCAGATCAACGGCGCGCGCAATTTTAAATATTCGCTTTCGCCGCCAGGCCCAGACCGTAGGGCTCACATAATGAACCGTTTTAATACCGGAAAGGCGCAATTTTTCTTCAATCGTGAGGTTAAAATCCGGCGAATCAATGCCGATAAAAACATCCGGCTGCGACTGTCGAAAATGCTCAATCAAAAATCGGCGCATGCGCAAGAGTTCTGGCAGTCGCTTGAGCGGCTCGATTAACCCCATTACGGCTAACCGATCCTGAGAAAAAAAGGAATGGAACCCCTGCGCCAGCATCTGAGGTCCGCCGATGCCTTCAAAAACGGCATCGGGGTATCGCTTTTTCAAAGCTTGAATCAAGCCCGCACCAAGGGCGTCGCCGGATGCTTCTCCAGCGATGATACCGATACGCAATGGCATATATAACTACCGAGTAATTCCGCGAGTGGAGTTGCGTACGGAATCTACCAACGGGCGCAACGCCTCACAGCCGGCAACTTCTTGATCCAGCTCATCGAGCGCTTGCGCGACCGTCAGACCACGACGGTAAATGGTTTTGAAGGCCCGCTGAATTGTCGCAATGGTTTCTTTTTCAAAACCGCGACGCCTCAGCCCCTCCGCATTGATACTCTTTGCGGCAGCGGGGTTGCCCGTCACCATCACGTACGCTGGAACATCTTTGCCAATGCCCGCCCCCATGCCGGTGAACGCATGCTCGCCAACATGGCAGAACTGGTGAATCAGAGAATATCCGCCCAAATTTGCCCAGTTGCCCAAGTGAACATGCCCCGCCAAAGAGGCATTATTCGCCATAATGCAGTGATCGCCGATCACACTGTCGTGACCAACATGGACGTATGCCATCAACAGATTCTTATTACCAATCGTTGTTTCAGCTCTGTCTTGCACCGTTCCGCGATGCAAGGTAACCCCCTCACGCACGGTATTGTTATCTCCAAGCACCAAACGTGTTGGTTCGCCTTTATATTTTAGGTCTGGAGGAGCTTCTCCCAGCGTCGCAAACTGAAAAATATGGTTATTACTGCCAATGACCGTTCTGTCGCGAATGATGACATGAGATTCGATGCGAGTATTGTCGCCGATGACAACATCAGGCCCGATAATGGTCCAGGGCCCGATTGAAACACCCTCCCCTATTGAGGCGGAAGGATCGATAATTGCGCGGGGATCAATCAATGGAAATGCCCTTACACTTTCCGATCAGCACAGAGAATGGTGGCCGCTGCAGCCAGATTATCGTCTACTGTCGCTTTGCATTCGAACTTCCAAATGCCACGCCGCTCTGAGACGATCCGAGATTCCAGATCCAGACGATCACCGGGTATAACCTGCCGTTTAAAACGCACATTGTCAGCGCCGGCGAATAAATAAATAGAACCGTCGGCGGGAGTTTTTCCCACAGTTTTAAAACCGAGAATGCCAGCAGACTGAGCCATTGCTTCCACAATCATCACACCGGGAAAGATCGGCGCCTGAGGAAAATGGCCATTGAAAATGTCTTCATTAATGGAAACATTCTTATAGGCTTTAATGTATTCACCTTCCACAAGCTCAACCACCCGATCAACCAGCAAAAACGGATAGCGATGCGGGAGGTACTCACGGATCTCGTTAGTTCCCATCATTGGCTTTGCCTTAACTTACGAAATTTCTAACTCTTTTTGTTATCCGGCGATACCAACTTTTTTTCAAGGGTTGTCAGTCGCGAATAAATTTTATCCAGCTGCCCAAAGCGTATTGCATTTTTACGCCAGGTCGCACTGGGGGCCGCCAGTATACCCGAAGAATAAGACCCCGGCTCGTCTATCGATCGATTCACAAAGGTCGTACCACTGATCTGAACGTGATCAGCAATGGTCAGATGGCCTGCAATGCAAGCGGCACCCCCGATAAGACAGTGTTTGCCTACCGTTGTACTACCCGCAATACCCGCGCATCCAGCAATGGCAGTATAGTCACCAATTTTGACGTTGTGCGCGATTTGGACTTGATTATCGATAATGACGCCGTTACCAACGAGCGTGTCATCGAGTGCGCCCCGATCCACAGTAGTACAAGCGCCGATCTCTACGTCATCGCCAATAATAACGCCACCAAGCTGGTGAATCTTAACCCAGCGCCCAGCGCCCGGTGCAAACCCAAAGCCGTCGGCACCTATCACACAACCACTGTGCAGAGTGACTCTACAGCCGATAGCAACACCGTGATAAACCGTCACGTTGGCGTATAACCGAGATCCTTCACCGATAACCGAATCACGACCGACCACCGACCCAGGCCCGATGATCGCACCATCACCGATTTCGGCACCTGGTTGAATAACCGCATTAGGGCCTATCGCAACCTCTTTACCGATACGCGCGTTATCAGCCACATAGGCGGTGGCGTCAGTGCCCATTGGCACCAAGCCGGCAGGCTGGAAAACCTCGGTGAGTTTGGCGTAAGCCAGGTACGGATTTTTAACCAGAATTCGATTTCCGGAAAATTTATCGTCTAAATCGGGTGACAGAATGACAGCCCCAGCCTGGGTAGAATCCAAATACTTCTGGTAGGCAGGGTTAGCAAGAAAGGTGAGCTGGTCGCTGCGAGCAGCTTGCAAGGTGTTTAAGCCGCGAATGGGATACTTTTTATCTCCGCGCAGATCACCTTCAACCAGAGCCGCCAAGTCCCCTAGTAGGTGGTCTTTCTCCGCGGACATATACTGAACTCCATTGGCTGTTGCCTCGATGAACCGAGACAACAGAATATGAGACTGGGGTCTTACTTGCCGTTAAGCTTTTTGGTAATTTCTGGCGTCAAATCAAAATCAGGTGTCGCAAAGTATGCCGTACTGGCATCAAGCACCAGCCCAAAATCACCTGTACCGACCAAATCGCTCAACGCTTGCTTGGCCGCTTCACCCTGCTGCTGCATGATAGTCTGAATAACACCATTGCGCTCGGCCTTGAGCTTTTCAGCGGCCAGTTTGAGATCAGCGCTTTTGTATTCCACATTTTTACGATGGGCAGCACGCTGCTCTTCCGACCAGGTCATGCCATTAGTTTTGGCGTCTTTGTCGAGATTCATCAGATCAGCACGGAGGCTTTCGAACTTTGCTTTCATAGCAGCAAATTCAGAATTGTCTTCCAGAGCCTTCAACTGCTTTTGAGCTGCGTCTGTCTGAATGATGGCTGCCTGCATATTGACGATGACAACCTTGCCTGCCGCCAGTGTTGACGAAGAAAACAAGCCAACAAGTGCGACGGCTAAAAGGGTCTTAATTACTTTCACGGTAGTACTCCAATAAAATCCGTTTACGGATTGCTATCAATTAGAAGGCAGTTCCCAGTGAGAACTGGAAGAACTCAGGGTCGTCATATTCGTTTTCTTTGATCGGCTTGGCGATACTAAACGTCAGCGGACCAAAGCCGGTAATCCAGGTAACACCGATACCTGCGGACATACTGAGCTTATTCAAATCAACATCATAACAATTGAGCTGATACTCGCCACAATCTGTGTCGAAAACGTTACCCGCATCAATAAAGAATGCCGATTGTAGAGAGCGCTGATCCTTAATAAAAGGCATCGGGAAGAGCACTTCGACACTGGCTTCAACCAAGATATTTCCGCCAAACGGGTCATCGTCATCGCCGGGAATGCTGGTCGCCAACTTACCATCCTCGCCCAGTAGATACGTAGGATCATCGTAATCCCCTTCAGACGTATCGATATACGAATAGCCGTAATCGTAGACCTCTGCTGGAGTTGCCAATGGGCCCAGGGTATTCCGCTTGAAGCCGCGAACAGAACCAAATCCACCAGCATAAAAATGCTCGAAGAAAGGCAATTCCTCAGTATCACCGTAGGAGCCCGCATATCCCAGCTGAGTTCGCAGTCTCAAGGTAAGACTGTCCGTCAGGGGGCGGAAATACTGTCCATTGTAGATCAATTTCCAATATTCCAAATCGCCGCCCGGCAAGCTGATTTCAGCAGACACAGATTGCGACGCACCGCGGGTGGCCAAACGACCGCGGTTGAGCGTCGACTGGCTCCAGGATCCATTCAGGTTGAAAATATTAAAGCTGTCACCGTGAACATCGATCCAGCCTGTCGGAGAATCCACGTTATACGAGGAGGTGGAATCGTAAGCCGTACGTTCGGCTGTTAAATCACAGTCCTGATAGGAAGAGCTTGAATAGCAGCTGTCGTAATAGAGATCTTCATCTACGACATAATCAATGCCACTGCGATAGCGTGGTGATCCGATAATTTCTTGAACAGCATAATCACCGGTTTCAATGGATATATGAGAATAACCAACCCCAAAATTTAGGCGCTCAATTTCAGAAATCGGGTAACCAAAGTTTACATTACCACCAAACGAATCCGTGGTGTAACTCGATACGTTAACTTCATCGAAGTTACGTTCGCGGAAGAAGACGTTAAAGCCGCGGCTCACACCGTCCGGAGTAAAATACGGGTCTGTATAGTTAAAACTGTAGACTGTCTGGTAGGTCGACGTACTGACATTAAAGCCGACGCTCTTACCGGTACCAAACCAGTTGCTCTGCTGAATATTCGCACCCAGCACGAATCCGGATCCCTGCGCATAGCCAAAGCTCGCGCCGATACTGCCCGAAGGTTGTTCTTCTACCGTATATTCAACATCCACCTGATCCTGCGACCCAGGAACTTCGTTGGTAGCAACCTCAACCTGCTTAAAGTAGCCTAAACGCTCCAGGCGAACTTTTGAGTTTTCTATGCGAGCGGTTGACGCAGAGCCGCCTTCCATTTGGCGCATTTCACGGCGCAAAACCTCATCCGCAGTCTTGGTGTTGCCACGGAAGTCGATACGACGAACATAAGCACGCTCACCAGGATTCATGAAAAATGTGACCTTAACCGTATGGTCTTCTTCATTCAGCTCTGGAATACCCCGGACTTCCGCAAAGGTGTACCCTTCGTTACCCAATCTTCGAGTAATATAGTCAGAGGTGGTAGTCATCAGCACCTGTGAAAAGGTTTGTCCATCCCGCAGCAAAAACAGTCGCTCGATCTGCTCTTCAGGTACCACTGGATCTCCCGCCAATTCGACAGAGTCCACGGTATAGACGTCACCTTCAGAAATGTTGACCGTAATAAAGACGTTTTCTTTGTCAGGGCTGAGAGACACCTGAGTAGAATCCACGGCGAATTCCAAATACCCGCGATCCAAATACCAGGATTCCAAACGCTCGATATCGCCAGTTAACTTCTCACGGGAATAGCGATCATTACTGTTCAACCAGGACAACCAACCCGTGGTTTTCAGTTCGAACAAATCCGTCAATTCCTCATCGGAGAACTTACCGTTGCCCACGATATTGATATGCTTGATTTTGGCAACCGTCCCCTCGTCAACCAAAACTTTGATCTTGACCTGATTGCGCGGCAACTCTTCAACTTCTGTCTCTACCTTGGCGCTGTAACGCCCCTGAGAAACGTATTGACGCTCCAGCTCACGAGACAGCCCCTCAAGGGTCGCCTGCTTGAAAATCTGACCTTCGGACAAGCCATTGTCGTTCATGCCCTGTTCGAGATCTTCTGTCTTAATCGCCTTGTTACCTTCGATTTCAATCTCGCTGATTGCCGGCCGCTCTAAAAGAGCAATGACCAGGACATCGTCGTCTCTCCCGATCCGAATATCGGCGAAATAACCGGTCTGGAACAGGGACCGGGTCGCGTTCTGGATATCCAAGGTATCCACCGACTGCCCGACCTGAATCGGCAAGGCGGCAAATACAGTACCCGCAGAAACCCGCTGCAAGCCCTCGAGCCGGATATCATTAATCTGGAAACTCTGAGCAAAGGCGACAACAGGGGCCAGGGCCCACAACAAAACAAAAAAACGAAAACGCTGCATATATGCTTTCTGGCTTATTTTTCAAATAAGCTCATTTGTCTCAACCGATAGTATTTCGCTGAGAAAAAAGAGCCAAAAGGATCAACTACCTTTATGGGAAGTGTTTCTGAAGTACTTAGAGGCGCATCACATCGTTATACAATGCGACGATCATTAATCCGGCAACCAAGACTAGGCCAACTTGATATCCCGCCATTTGTACCTTCTCGGAAACCGGACTGCCCTTGATGGCTTCTATGGCGTAATACAATAAATGGCCACCATCTAGAACAGGAATTGGCAACAGATTGAACACTCCGAGACTAATGCTCAATAGAGCAAGAAATCCGACGTAGTAGTTCATTCCGGCCTTGGCTGATTCCCCCGCCACCTTGGCAATGGTGATGGGACCGCTGAGATTTTTTGTCGAAATCTCACCCAACAAAAGCTTTTTAAGAGACAACAGGACAAAGGTGGAAGTTTCCCAAGTCTTGTCCACGGCCTGCTGTAAAGCAGAAAAAAGAGAGTATTCTTGATGCCTTAGCATGTCCGCTGGCCACTCAGGGCGCTTGGGCATAATACCGATTTGCCCCTGACGTGCGCCATCTTCATCAATAACCCCGAGCGTTGTCAGCGCGACGGTATGCTCCGATCCGTCCCGCAGATAGTGAATTTGCATGGTCTCTTCGGGGCGCGCCTTTACGTAATCAACCAGCCCATTCCATGTTTCAATCGTACGGTCATCAATACCAACTATCGTATCGCCCTGGGCCAAACCTGCGGCTTGTGCGGGACTGCCCTCCATCACCTGGGCAATGATTGGCTCAAGTTTTGGTTGCCACAGCGTTAAACCCAGCCCGCCGACGGGATCTGGCTCCTCTTCACCTTTCAGCCAATTATTCAATTCGGCTTCCGATTCGTAACGCAGCGAAGAGTCCTTGTAGCGAGTAACAAAGGTTATCGGACCGGATTCCCCTAGACGGTGTAACAGTGCGCGGTTCAGATCTTGCCAGGTGTGGACTGGCTCACCATCAACAGCGACGATTTCCTGATTAGCTTCGAGCCCTGCCTGATCGGCAACAGACCCAGATTCAACGGCACCAATGACCGGCGCGATATCCGTGGTGCCGGGCATTAACATGACCCAAAAGAGCACAATCGCAAGAATAAAATTAGCAACCGGGCCCGCGACGACGATCAGCATGCGCTGCCACACGGATTTGCGATTGAACGCCATGTGAAGCTGCTCTTCTGGAACGTCCCCTTCCCGCTCGTCGAGCATTTTGACGAAACCACCTAGGGGAATACCAGCGATGGTGTAATCGGTGCCGGACTTATCCGTCCAGGTATATAGGGGCTTGCCGAAACCGACTGAAAAACGGAGGACTTTTACGCCGCAGCGACGCGCCAGGTAAAAATGGCCAAATTCGTGAAACGTGACCAGCACGCCCAAGGCGACCAAAAACCAGACGATCGTTAACAGACTTTCCACTCTCTCTTACCTTTCGTAAAGATACCCGTTGTACAAAGTATAAACGGGTCATCTGTTGAATACCTTTTGTCGAGCCTTCCCGATTCGGCGATTCAAACAACGTCAGCTGTCACAATAATCCTTTTGTGTGCATCATACCTCAAACCATGCCCCTGAGCTGTACCAATCTTGCGACAAATACCCCCTCACAGAGCCAGTGAACGGCCTCAGTGGCGGCACTCTAACTGACTTAACCGCTCTCGGGCAAGGTTCCTGGCAGCCATATCAATACTTTGAACCTGATCTAGATCCTCGGGTTCGCGATGATCCGTGCGCTCAAGCACCCATTCGATCAACTGCACAATACCTGTGTAAGGAACTCTCTCTGCAAGAAAGGCTTCCACCGCAATTTCGTTGGCGGCATTTAAGGCAATGGGCAGTGAACCGCCACGTCTTGACGCCTCAATCGCTAACCGCAACCCTGGAAAGCGCTCAAAATCGGGCGCTTCAAAATCTAACCGGCCGACTTGAGTCAAGTCGAGGGGTCCAACGCCCGATGGAATGCGCTGCGGCCACGCCAATACATGGGCAATCGGAATGCGCATGTCTGGTTGCCCCATCTGCGCCAATACCGAGCCATCATTATACTGCACCATGGAGTGCACGATACTTTGTGGGTGAATCACTATATCCATGGCGTCAACACCGGCTGAAAACAACCAGCGAGCTTCTATGTACTCCAAACCTTTATTCAGCATGGTGGCGGAATCGACGGAAATCTTTCTGCCCATTGACCAATTGGGATGAGCACAAGCCTGATCCGGCGTAACTTGCGCCAAATCCGCTAATGGCGTTGTACGTAGAGGCCCTCCCGATCCGGTAAGGATAAGCTTACTCACCCCCAGCTCGGCCAAATTAACTTGGGTCGAAGGCGGAGCGAGACACTGGAAAATAGCATTGTGCTCACTATCCACAGGCAAAAGACACGCACCACTGGCAGCCACAGCGTCCATAAATAACTGACCCGCCATAACCAAAGATTCTTTGTTCGCTAGCAGCACTTTTTTGCCGGCGGTTACCGCCGCCAGGGTTGGCGACAAACCCGCAGCCCCCACTATCGCTGCCATCACTGTATCGACACGTTCACAGCGACTAACAGCAATCAGCCCTTCGGCACCGCTGAGAACCTGAGTCTCGGAACCGGCAGCCTGCAGTTTGCTCCGCAACTCATCTGCGCGATCTGGACATAACATCACAGCAACAGACGGATGAAATTGTAAGCACTGCTGAAACAGCTTATCGACACTTTGGTGCGCCGTTAGCGCATACACCGAAAGCACTCCGGGATAGCGCTGAATAACATCCAGCGTACTTTCACCAATGCTGCCGGTCGAGCCAAGAATCGTGATGGATTGGGGGCGAGGACAAGAATCGTTCATAAGTTTCCGGGCGGGCTAAAACTGCCAGCCTGTAAGTACAATAATCAGTGCAAAAACCGGCGCTGCAGCCGTGATTCCATCCATGCGATCGAGAAAACCGCCGTGCCCTGGCAACAGATTGCTGCTGTCTTTTAGGCCTCTCTGCCGTTTGAACATGCTCTCCGACAAATCGCCCAACACCGAAAACAAACTGGCTGCGGCAAAAAGGAGGAAGAGCGTCCAACCGCCGCCGTATAAGAGGAAAACGACGGCAGCCAATATCATGCAGCAAACGAAACCACCGTAGAGCCCCTCCCAGGATTTTCCGGGACTCACCCGAGGCGCAAGCTTACGACGCCCGATAGATTTACCGACAAAATACGCACCAGTATCCGAGACAGCAACAGCCGCTATATTAAGCACAATTAACCAGCGCCCATGGGGCTGGCTGTGTAGATAAATCAGAGCCAACCAAGCCGGTACGAGCACTAATACTCCGGCCAGTATCTTTACCGGAGGCTTGTTCCAGACAGACACCAAACGCGGATAATTGCGAACCCAAACATACGCCAACAACCACCAGAACGTGGTAACAAGGAGAATGATCTGCACGGAAAACCGGTCAAATGTGTCTTCACCGACGCCAACCTGAAACCCCGTTAGAAGCGTCAAAACGGCAATCACCAGCGCGTAGACACAGCGGGCGAACTGGGATTCCAATCCCGCTAAATTTGCCCACTCCCAGGCACAGACAACCAAGACAGCTCCGACCAGCACAGCGAATGCACTGGTCGGCAGAAAAAAAAGCATGGCCAGAAACAGCAGCGCCATGGATACACCGGTAATTAACCGTTGTTTAAGCACTGCCCAGTCCTTGCACCACCTGCTCAGAAGTTTTTCCAAAGCGCCGTTGACGGCGATGGAAATCGGCTACCGCCTCCGCAAGCGCTTCGGAGCCAAAATCCGGCCAAAATAGATCTGTAAAATAAAGCTCGCTATAAGCCGCCTGCCACAGGAGAAAGTTACTGATGCGATGCTCTCCACCTGTTCGAATCAACAGATCGAGCGGAGGATAATCCGCCAAAGCCGTAAAATCATGCAATGAGGATTCATCAAATTCATCGAGGGACATTTCACCCTGATTGGCCTTCTCGGCAAGCTGCCGTGCGGCATTGGCGATATCCCAACGGCCGCCATAATCCGCGGCAATCACCAAGGTCGTGGCACCGGTACTCGCAATTTTCTCCGCGTCAGCGATCGCCTTGCGGATTTTGTCGCTAAACCGATCTCTTCGACCAATAACCTTGAGTCGCACGCCCTCTTTATCGAGCTTGACCGCCTCCCTCTTCAGATAGGTCAAAAACAGCGTCATAAGCGCATCGACTTCACGCCGAGGCCGCTGCCAATTTTCGGAACTGAATGCGAATACGGTCAAAACTTCGACACCATACTCCCGACAGGCCGTCATTACTTCACGGATTTTTTCAACACCTGCGCGATGACCATGATGACCAGCTTTACCGCGCTCCTTGGCCCAGCGATTGTTTCCATCCATGATGATGGCGATGTGACGCAGAGAGTTATCACTCACAATAAACTCCCGCGACCGCTTGCTTACTTGTTGCCAACATCAGATTTCCATCAGGTCCTTTTCTTTTACCGCCAGAGCGGCATCAACCTGGGCGACGTATTTGTCGGTGATTTTCTGCACATCGTCCTGCGCGCGACGATCTTCATCTTCGCTGATCTCTTTCTCTTTCAAAAGATCTTTAAGGTTGCTGATGGCATCACGACGAATGTTGCGAATCGATACCCGAGCAGACTCGGCTTCATTGCGCGCCTGTTTAATATAGCCCTTTCGAGTCTCTTCTGTGAGCGGTGGCATTGGGATTCGCATCAAATCCCCGGTGGTTACGGGATTCAAGCCCAAATCTGACTTCATAATGGCTTTTTCAATCTCGGGAACCAATTGTTTTTCCCAGGGACTCACCGACAGCGTCCGGGCATCTAACACAGATACACTGGCCACCTGGGCCAGTGGAGTATCCGCACCATAGTACTTAACGGTAATCCCATCCAATAAGCTTGGGTGGGCTCGTCCGGTGCGAATCTTGTTGAAGTTATTGCCCAGCGCCTCGATAGCTTTGGCCATACGATCTGTGGCTTCTTCTTTGATATCGTCAATCATTGAGAGCTCCCTAGTTATTACTCAGCGTCGTTGCGCTCGACGATTGTGGTGCCTTCATCCTCGCCTTTGATGATGTTCAACAGCGCGCCTTGCTTGTTCATACGAAACACCCGTACCGGCATTCTATGATCTCGGACCAGACAAATTGCGGTCAAATCCATAACACCCAACTTACGATCGAGCACTTCGTCGTAGGTGAGAGTTTCATAGCGGGTAGCATCAGGATTCTTCATGGGGTCTTCGGTATAGACGCCATCCACTTTTGTCGCCTTCAGCACGATATCGGCTTCGATTTCAATGCCTCGCAAGCAAGCCGCTGAATCTGTGGTAAAGAAGGGGTTGCCTGTACCCGCGGAAAAAATCACCACTTCGCCCTGCTCCAAAAAGCGAATGGCGCCGCGACGATCATAGTGTTCGACCACCCCACTCATGGGAATCGCAGACATTACTCTAGAGGAAATATTACTGCGCTCTAACGCATCACGCATAGCCAGGGCGTTCATTACCGTCGCCAGCATACCCATGTGGTCACCGGTGACTCGGTCCAGCCCTGCAGCATTGAGCGCCGCCCCACGAAACAGATTGCCGCCACCAATGACCAGTCCTACCTGGACACCGATGCCGACCAGCTGCCCGATTTCCAGGGCCATCTTGTCCAGCACTTTAGGATCGATACCGAAGTTTTCCGACCCCATTAATTCTTCACCGCTGAGTTTCAGCAGAATACGTTTGTATTTCTTTTCACGACCCGTCGACACAGACTCTTTCTCCATTATCACCTACTGGTAGAAAACGGCGGTGAGTGTATCAGAAAAAAAGGCGGAGTGAGTGCCACCCCGCCTTTCTATTGTCAGTCTAGATCGGTTGATAACCGGATCGATTACTGCTTGTTCGCTGCCTGAACCTGCGCAGCCACTTCGCTGGCAAAATCAGTTTCTTCTTTCTCAATACCTTCACCCACTTCCAAACGGATGAAATCGAGAATTTTGGCACCTGCATCTTTCACCAGCTTACCAACGGTAACGTCAGGATCCTTAACGAAAGGCTGCTCAGTCAGACTGTTCTCTTTCAAGAACTTGTTAATACGACCGACCATCATCTTTTCAACGATGTTGTCAGGCTTGCCTTCCATATCGGGCTGCGCCTTGATGATGTCCTTTTCTTTCTCCAGAACCTCTGCCGGCATATCTTCAGGACTGGTAACACGAGGATTCACTGCAGCGATGTGCATGGCAACGTCTTTAGCGACGTCTGCGTTACCGCCTTCCAGCTTGACCAAAACCGCGATGCGATTGTTAGAGTGAACGTAACCACCGATCACACCACCCTCAAACAACTGTACGCGACGCAAACCGATATTTTCACCGATTTTCTGTACCAACCCCTGACGAGTCTCATCGAGACCACCGTTCAGCAGCGCTTGCACATCATCACTTTTGGCGTCATATGCAGCATCCAAACAGGTGCTTACGAAACCCAAGAAATTCTGGTCACGAGCCGCGAAGTCGGTTTCAGAGTTCACTTCAACAGCGGCAGCAAAGCCATTGTCATCGGCGATTTTAATAGCCACAACACCTTCAGCCGCAGTACGACCCGCCTTTTTCTCTGCCTTCAGACCAGAAGCCTTACGCAGATTCTCAATCGCCACGTCGATATCACCACCGGCTTCTTGCAGTGCTTTTTTGCACTCCATCATGCCCAGACCGGTGCGCTCACGAAGCTCTTTCACCATTGATGCAGATATTGCTGCCATGATTAAAACCCCTATAGTGAATTCTCGTTGAAAAAAGGGGGCATGGCCCCCTTATCGAATCTTTGTCAAAGCACTCTACCGATCATTAGATCGGCAGATACCTTTGCAAATCAGTTAGATGCAGTTTCTTCGTCGTTAATTTCAACGAACTCATCTGCCTGAGGAGCAGCGGTCTGTGAACGCGCAGCACCTTCAAGGCAGGCATCAGCAACCGCAGTTGCGTAAAGTTTAACCGCACGAATGGCGTCGTCGTTACCAGGAATAACGTAGTCGATACCTTCTGGGCTACTGTTGGTGTCAACGATACCAATAACTGGAACGCCCAGTTTGTTCGCTTCTTGAACGGCAATACGCTCATGCTCGACATCGATAACAAACAGCGCATCGGGCAGACCACCCATGTCTTTAATACCACCGATAGACAGATCAAGCTTGTCCTTCATACGAGTGCGCATCAGTGCCTCTTTTTTGGTCAGCTTGTCAAACGTACCGTCGTTTTGCTGAGTTTCCAGCTCGCGGTAGCGGCGAATTGACGCACGAATGGTCTTGTAGTTGGTCAACATACCACCCAGCCAGCGATGGCTAACGAAAGGCATTCCTGCTCTATCGGCCTGCTCACGGATGATTTTAGAGGCAGCACGCTTGGTTCCTACGAACAGAATTTTTTTCTTCTGTGCGGACATTTGCGCGATCACTTCAAGCGCTGCGTTGAACGCAGGCACAGTGTGCTCTAAGTTGATAATGTGGATCTTGTTGCGGGCACCGAAGATGAAACCATCCATTTTCGGATTCCAATAGCGAGTCTGGTGGCCGAAGTGGACACCGGCTTGCAGCATGTCGCGCATACTGATATTTGGCATGATAAATTCCTTGGGTTGAGCCTCCATATATCCCAACGCACCAACCTAAAAATTAGGCACCCAGGTCGCTGTGACGATATATGTGTGACATTACAAATTGACGAATTTCTGATGCTACTGTGAAAATTGACCGCCATAACCGGACAGAAATGACACCCCAGCCACATCAGGGCGCGCTTTATACCATAGTCAACCGGCTAAATAAACTCATTTCATCCCCTATGGATTAATTGGCGCATAGTTTACAAATATGTGTCGTTCTTCAAGAGGCCCGGCTGGTGGGGGCTGTAGAGGTGTCGCTAATTACGATGTTGGAACGTTTGTTGGAACGCTCGCGGGGATTATAACCTTATTCTGAGATGTAGAGCATTAAGTTACGAATTGTGCTCGCTGCCTTCGTGAAGTCACCCTTCAGCAGATCCTCGACGACTTGGTCGCCTACTGTGATCTTACGACGTGTCCTTGGATCGTACCCATCTTGGTAAGGTAGCTCGGGTAAGCGCTTCAGCCTATCAAGGTGCCTGACCTCTTCGTTGATAGCTTGGGCGATCTTAGAGGCTCTCTGGCTTACTGAGCGTATCTTAGCTGGCGCTGGGACAGCTCGACGTACGGCGTTGTAGTCGTTCTTCAAATTGATCAGGGCGACGGTGAAGTCACTTGCAGCTGTGACAAAGTGTGCTATGCCGTTGGCTTTGACGTAGAAGTGTCGGTTCATGCCAAGGTTAAGGATGTCGCTGCCGATCTTGGTATGCCCTAGGTGCTCGGTCAGTTCCTTTTGCAGGGTGGCGAGACTCTTAGCTTTAGCCTTGTAGCCAGTTGCGTCTGCGATTAATTGTTTGGCGTCTTCGAAATCCATGGTGATCTCCTATAAATTGATTGATTGAGTGTTATTTCTTGCCATAGCTAGCTAGGCCAGCGTTGATTGCTGACTGGTAAGTCATCGTCATGCCGTTAATCTCGACGATAGTGTCAGGACGCAGCTCTGTATGTACCTCGCCGTGCGGGCCGCGCTTTAATCTGCTGAAGTCGTTGGCTTGTTCGTTTAGTAGACGCTTAGCTTCTTTGGCCGCGAATACTTCCTCGTTCCATTTTGGGTTGTTTGACATGGTTCTTTCCTCTTTAGTGAATTGTGTCCGAGCCTTCCGACTCTTCTTTGACTTCTTGTTCAATTGTCTCGACTACTTGCTGGCCAGCGTACGCAGCCTTCATTGCTCTTAAATATGTGCGGAGAGCATGGAGCACGATTATCTTGCGAGTAGGGTTTGCTCCTGGGTGGAGGATCGTGCAATAGCTTTCCATCTCATCGACAATCTCTTCGAACTCCAGCTCTAAGCCTTCCTCGCCTATTAAATCGACATCTACTTCGGTCTGCTCTAGTCGCTCTAACATTTTTCTCTCAGCGTCGTCCATTCTGCTCACCTCGCTTAAAACTAAATTCTCTTCGTGCTCTGCGTTTCTCTGCTGTCACGACCTTATCCTCCGCTACAACTTTCTCTAAAGCCGTAGTCATCCTCCGTGCTGCATACTCATCTCGTAGCTGCCAGCCAAATTTCTGCATCGCCATAATAAGTAGCTGCTCATCTGACGCAGCCTCGCCATAAACTTTGCGGTAATATCTGCGAGCATTCTTCAGTAGCGGGAATGGTAATCCTATCGTGCTGCTCATTTAATTCTCCTCTAATCTCCTGTTGATGGGCGTGACGCTTGGCAAGGTTCTCAGCCTTGGTAAGCCACTGAAGGTTACTTGCGCGATTATCTGACACGTCATGGTTTATATGGTCGACCTCTAGCCCTGGCTGATAGCCTTCGACAAAATGCATAGCGACCAGTCTGGACACCTGCTGTCTTGACGACCTGCCATTGAGGTGTAGAGCCACCTGTCGATAACCTTGTCTATTTGGCAGTGACTTTAACTTCCTCCACTTGCAAAGCTTGAAGCTCCACACTTCGCCTTCAGAGGTTACGTAATAGTCGGGCCAGTCGGTTAGCTGCTGGCAGTAGTCTGGATCTGTAATCTGGTTCCAGTTCATGACAGCTCACCTATAACAGAGGCAGCCGACCTCCAGCCTTTGTAGGATCTCACGCTGCCTGATGCGGCCTTTCGGAACGTGGGATAGTCAAAACCTCTAGCCTCACAAAATAGAGGTAGGTCAGTTACCGCCAGCAAGCCGCCTTCAGGGCTGACAAGCCAATAGGTCTTACTCTTCGTACGCGCTGAAACTTTCTTACGTCTCTTCGACGACCTAACTAACTTCAAGTTATTGATATGAGTGTTACGACTGTCACCGTCGATGAAGGTAACGGTCATCGCCTCTTTGAATTCAGGATAAAATAGCCTCGCGACCAGTCTTGAGATTTGAATGGTATGAGCTTTGCCGTTTGTCCATAACACTGCACACGGCTGCTTATTCTTCCCACTAGTCGCTAACCTTTTGTGGCTTCCAGATTTCGATGAGTACACGTTACCGTGATCTGAAACGAAGTAGCCGGGATGGCCGGGTATTGCTTTGATCCTCTCTTTCGACGTCATCATGATAATCTCTCCTGTCTAACGTTAAGCTTCTTGCGACCCATGGTCACCCACAGTCGACTTAATGATCCCTTCCCTGACCGCGGTAGCGACAAGTGAACTAATCGCCGTTGAGCGAGACACAGGGCCACCTAGAGCCTCCTGAAGCTGCTCCTGGTAAACTGCAAGCGAGCTGAGGGTCGTTGCCCTGAAGTTGATCGACAGGTTAGAGATAGGATTGGTGGCTGTCGCCTTTGTATAAACTTTCTTGGTTGTCATAGGATGTTCTCCTGGTTGTTGATTAAATGGTGTTTCCTCCACATCACTCGAAGTTTTAAAAGGTAAGACGAGGATGTGGTCTTTCTAATATGCGGGTTAATTGAATTAGACGGTCACAGCTATGTCCCCCCCGAATCCTTTATGAACCGCGTTTAGATTGGTTAACACGTCTGCAAACTCTCTTATTTCGTTCTCCACAGCCCCCTGACGCCACGCTGCTCCTACTGCCTCATAGCCACCTGGGAAACTATTTAGGCTCTCCAGCGACTTATGGAACTTCGAGACAGCTGAGGTAAACTCACGGACGACCTGCAGATCACCTTTGGCCTTCTTAGGCTGAGCTGTGGGGGTGGCTTCTGGCTGGGCTTCCGGCTGGGCTGGGGGTGACTTTGGGTTATCTGAGGTCTTAAGAATCTTACCGACGTTCACATTAGTCATACCCATCTTCTTGCCGATCTCAACGTTGCTTAGACCTTCCTCATGAAGGCGTCTGATCTCCGCGTTGCGTTGTTCTGTCTGGGTAGCGACCAGATCTTTCAGTATTCGTCCGGCGTGTTGAGTAGAGACCTGCGCCCAGCGTGCGATAGCGCTGGCGTTGACGACACCAGCTTTCATGAAATCGGGATTCCCACTCTCAGCAATCTGTCGGATCAAGCTACCGATGTCAGCTGGACTTGCTCCCTTACCAGCCTGCTTATTGAATGCGAGACCAGCTAGCTCAGCGTCTGCTATTGTCATGCCCGCATTAACGTTGATTTTGTAAGCCTCGATGCCTGCTTTCTTCATTGCGTGGTATCGGTGGTGTCCATCCACTAGAGTCCACTTACCGTCAATCTCAAAGACTCTTAGAGCTGGAAACCTAGCGTCATCCTCAGTCAGAGCTACGGCGTAACTCTCAACCACTTCAGGGTCTACTCCGGTCCCTTCGTCGACGCCACTTACTCTGGTCTGTTTGAAGTCTGTAATCTTCGACAAGGGTGCGTCGTGGTGCATCTTAGCTTTCTTATTCAGCTCATTGAGCCACTGGGATATATTCTTAAACTCTTGCATGTTCAATCTCCTGATTAACGTTGTGTTACAGGAAGATTAGATTAGGGTGGGCTGGGGGGTCAACCTTTTGTTTAGGTAATTAATTGTTAATGTGAACTAATGAACATTGAGGTTCAATAGTTTAACGCCTGTCACGTTTTATCCCGATAAGTAAATAGGTTTCTATCGGTGGTCTTTGTGCTCAATGCGAAACTAAAGGTTCGATCTGAGCATTAGTGGCTCTGGACAGGCTACAGCTCACGATAAAATCTTGGTCTCTCTACTCTCACTGGTATCTCTCAATCATTATTAATTCATTGTCTATCACTTACAGGGCAGCGCTGTGCTTACCGCGGTAGCTGTCTACACAGCGTTACCTAAGCTCACCTACAGCTACCTACAGCAACCTCAAGCTAACCGACAGCTCTCTAATAAGACGGGCCTTGGGAAGGCTCTGGGAAGGCCCTGGGCTATCGCTGGGTTTCTTTGAGCTGGACTGTGGGTTGTCTTAGGTCTGTAAAGACAGGGCGATTGAAGTGCTCGGAGGAAGCAAGGCCCAGCCCCTCTTGACGGGAGAGACTGAGCATCACCGGAGATACATTACATGACTTGGTGCGAGGAGAGACACACCCATAGAGCTACTCTTTAGAATAGACCTACAACTGTTCTCTATTGATTGATAGGGGATCATAGACCTACAGCAGAGCCTACAGACCTCAGTCTTGCTTAGTCTGACCTTACGACACCTAACGATACATTAAGTCTCTTACAGAAATCTCTCCCCTACTTAAAGTTTTACCTATAGTATATACCTGCCCACTGAAGTAGCGGGTCGATTAAATATTCTCTACAAGCCAGACAGGGCGGGGACTTTAAACCCAGCCCTCATCCCCCCCTTTATCTAGCAGATACGGGGTGACAGATTTGATGTCAAAAGGTCTATGTCCTCTTGACGATACAACCTTGTACCCCCAGACTGAATACTCTCCAGTCGTTATAGATCTCTCTAGCGAGGAGAGCTTCACCCCCTCGTCCTCAGCGAACTGCTTTAAATCCTCAACAAGTCTGGTCTTGCCATTGTAAACGACCAAGTAGGGGTATTCTTTCTCAGGTCCTCGATTAGGGAACACTGAGTCAAGCAGGCCATCTAACGCTCTGTCTACTTTCTTGCCTTCGATGGATAACCTAACGAAGACGCTACCACCGCTGTTCTTCTTACGTGGCTGCAGGGCCTTGGGTGTCTCTCCCTTGATAGACCAAATGACACCATTAGAATCAGCAGCGTATCCTGGGTAGTCTGGAAGCTCCCTTAGACCTCTTGTCGTCTTCCTTGTAGGGGGCCTGGCGTGTTTATGTTTCATATTGTATCTCCTGAGTTTGATAAGTAGCTGTAAAGTAGCGGGTCGATCTATTTAAGCCTTCTGCATCCGCTTAACCGTCGTAGCTGACACGCCCAAACGCTCAGCCGTCTTAGAGATACTCAGGCCCTCAGCCCTTAGCTTCTTCACTGCCTCCGGCGTCGTGGTAGCCTTCCTCCCGAACTTAATGCCTTCAGCCTTGGCTCTCTCCCGACCAGCCTGTGCCCGCTCCATGATCTTCCTGCGCTCCATCTCAGCTATCTTCGACATGATAGTCACCAGAAGCTCTCCAGCGTCAGACGCCAAGTTGACGCCAAGTCTCTCAATGATCACATCGACACCTTTATCTTTGAGCATCTTTAGGTTCTGCTGCACGTCTATGGAGTCACGCCCCAGGCGGTCTATATCGACCGTCACGAGCTTATCGCCCTTGCGGAGGTAGGCAACCATAGCCTTGAACCCAGGACGCTCACATCCCCTTACAGAGCCGCTGACGCCTTCGTCATAGTATTCCTCATCGATGGCATAGGTCTTCGACAGTTCCATCCTCTGGTTCTCTATCGTCTGGTCCTTGGTCGACACCCTGTAATAGGCGATCACCTTCCCGTTAAACTCTTCCTTCAGCTCTACAGCCATAACCGCCCTCCTATCTGGGCCACAAGTCATACACTCAGTATTGTCTAGGGCCACAATTAAATCAATCCACTTGTGGACCGCTTTGAGACACAGTTAACTAATTGGGCTGAAACTGGATATTTGTGGACCGGGAGGATGGCAGGGTTTGCCTCGTCAGCTGTGAGGAGGAAGTAGGTAGACGCTGAGATCAAAGAGTTAGGGGGTGCCGGGGGGAATTCCGAGCGCCGACAAATTTAATAGGGCCGACAATTTTATGACAAAAAAGTTTTGGTATTTAGAATAGGTCGCGAAGGCTAATTAGAGCCTCTGGAGGCCAGAGACCACGGGGGCTGTAGCTCGACTGCCCACCCTACCCGGTACATTGATATTAAATAGATGGGCAGTCAGCCTAAGACGACCCCCAGTCCACCCCCAGTCCACTCACAGTAACCCCCTGTCAAACCCTCTGCAAGGCTCTCTGCTGGCTTCTGTGGGTAGGCTGTAGGTAGGCTTGGGCTGGACTGTAGGATCGCTCAGAGAGGCTTACAGAGGCTTAGCGTGGGTATCTTATCGACCTCTCCCTTTAATGTCTGTAGTAGCTGGCCTCGACTGTACTTGCTGAAGGTGTAGACCACAGTGTGCCCCAAGAGACGCGCAGATACTGTAGGATCGGCCTTAGCTCTCTCAAGATTGGTCGACATATGAACACGGAAGCTATGAAAGCCCCTGTCTCGCCTACTCTCTCCCAGCTTACGCTTCAGCCTGCCAAACTCCTTCGAGTACTTATTACTGGTACGACCATTCGCCAAGGGAACACCAAGCGAGGGAAATAGTAGACCATCAGCCGGGACGCTCTGTGCATAAGACCATAGATCATCGGCTATAGCGTCGTGCAATACGATATCACGCTTGCCGTGTCTGGTCTTAGCTTTAAGGATCTTGAAGTTCACAATACCTTCATCGCGCTGTATCTGGTCTGCCTTCAAGCTGGTTAACTCTTCCAAGCGACAGCCAGTGTAGTAGCCAAGTCGAGGCATTAGATACTTGTACGCCTTCAGGCCTGCACCTCTGTATTGCTCTGTCTCCCTGAATAGACGCTCTATGAAAGCATCCTCGAATAATTGATATTCCGATTCATCGTCTCTATCGAAGGTGTGACCACTGAAGGGGTTACTCTTGTCTCTATCGATCAGCTCGGCCTTACGTGCGACATTGAAGATAGAGCGCAAGTTGGCTATGTGTGCTTGGACAGTTGCTTGCTTATGAGACCCAAGACTCTGGTTAACGAAGCGTACAGCGTCGGACCAAGCGAGACCTGCAAGTGGCGCATCGCTCACCCCCAGAAACCCCAAGTAACACTCAGTCGACCAAGCGGCCTGTCTTAGCGTCGTAGGCTTCAAGCGTCTCTCATTCAATTCACGATACACTTTCAAGGCGTCCTTCAGCGTACCCTTAGATAACTCCGAGTCATGCCCATAGTACAGAGTACGCATAGCTTCACGCTGGGCCAGCTCTTGGTCGTCTCCGGGCTGGTGTCCCGAGTAGGCTTCGAGTGCGGCTTCAAGGTTATCTTGGGACATGCTGTCGTAGAGCTTGAGGTAGAGGCGGTATAGGCTTTGTGCGCTGTCGTCACTTCCCTGGCGCAGCTCAGCTATAGTTCTTCTGTAGGTGGCTAGGAGCTGGTCTCGGAGTAACTGTGCCTTCTGTAGGCTGTCTGTGCCTAGACTCTGCTCTATGGTGGTCTTGCCCTTGAAGGCGTGTTTACAGTCACTGGGTACACGCCATACGAAGTACCAGAGGCGCCGTTTCTTACGGAGGTATTTAGTGTCAGACATGATATAATGATAGGCCAATGTTGCCACGTTTGTTGGAACACGAGACCCCTACAGCCCAGAGATACCGTAGTTACTGGGCCTTCTCGATGTTTGACAAATAATTTACAATTGGCCGCTTGCTGAGCCTGAGGGCTAATCTGGGACGCATCCCCGCCGGTCACCGGATCCCCCGCGCCATCGTAAAGACCCAAGAAGATATCTGACTCCCTATGAATGTAACTCTGAAAACGCCTGATCAGATCGAGAAGATGCGTATCGCCGGCCGTATGGCGGCTGAAGTCCTGGAAATGATAGAAGAATATGTCGTCCCGGGCGTCACGACAGAAGAGCTGGACCGACGCTGTCACGATCACATTGTGAATGTTCAGAAAGCCATTCCCGCCTGCCTGAATTACCGTGGCTTCCCAAAATCGATCTGTACGTCCGTAAACCAGGTTATCTGCCACGGTATCCCCTCAGAGAAGAAGATCCTCAAAGACGGTGACATCATTAATATCGATGTCACCGTGATTTACGATGGCTGGCATGGTGACACCAGCAAAATGTACAGCGTTGGCAAGCTTGCCCCGCACGCTGATCGACTGGTGAAAATCACTCAGGAATGTCTCTATAAAGGGATTGAACTGGTTAAACCCGGCTGTCGCTTGGGCGACATTGGCCATGTCATTCAGCAGCATGCCGAGAAGAACTATTATTCCGTGGTGAGAGAATATTGTGGCCACGGCATTGGTCAGACATTCCACGAAGACCCCCAGGTTTTACATTATGGAAAACCTGATACCGGCATGACCTTGCAGGAGGGTATGACGCTGACCATCGAGCCCATGATTAATGCCGGCAAACCCGGAACCAAGTTGCTCAAAGACGGCTGGACAGTAGAAACACGCGACAAGCGACTATCTGCTCAATGGGAACACACCTTGGCAGTCACTGCGGATGGCGTCGAAGTGCTAACCAAACGCCACGAAGAATCTTTTTAAGGTATGGACTCCTACCCCATCCCATACTTTGAACAGCAACCGCTGTTTTTTGCCCAAAACCGCCTCCGCCGCGACCTGGCAGAGCGCCGGGAAGGTGTCGTCAATGTACTGCGCAACGCCATTCACGGTGCCGATGCGCATTTGAATGAACGGTTTTTAGAAGGGGAGGAAATCCGCAGCCTTGTCCATGAACGGGCAATGTTCATCGACTGCATACTGCACTACGCGTGGCATCAATTTTGCTGGAGCGATGAAGTCGCCCTTATTGCGGTCGGCGGCTATGGCCGCGCCGAACTGCATCCGAAATCCGATATCGACATTCTTATTTTACTCGACGACGAAAACGCCGGAGACCTGGAAAGCGCCCAGGAATTTCTGGTAATGCTGTGGGATATTCGTCTCGAAATCGGCCACAGCGTCCGCACGCTGGAACACTGCCTGGACTTTGCCCGTCAGGACATAACCGTCGCTACCAATGTGATGGAATGCCGACTCATTACCGGCAGTCGCAATCTCTGGCTAAACCTAAAGAAAAACCTGATGCCGGATAATCTCTGGCCAACTCAGGAGTTCTTTCAAGCCAAATGGGAAGAGCAAAAGGCCCGCCACCAGAAATACCATTATTCCGCCTACAGCCTTGAACCCAACATTAAAAATGCGCCCGGTGGCCTACGTGATATACAAACCATCGGCTGGATCGCCAAGCGACACTTCGGCGTCAACACGCTCGACCAATTGGGCGGACAGGATTTTTTTACGGAAGAGGAATTTGCCGTCCTCATTTCCGGTGAAGAATTTCTCTGGAAAGTTCGATATGGGCTGCATCAATTAGCCGGGCGCGCTGAAGAGCGCTTGCTGTTTGATTACCAACGCCAACTGGCAACCATGTTTGGTTATCGGGATACCGACCATAATCTCGCCGTTGAGCAGTTTATGGCCCGCTATTATCGGGTGGTATCCGCACTGCGAGAGCTAAACGACGTCCTCCTTCACTACTTGGAAGACGCCGTCTTTGAGCGGAATGAAAACCCTCATATTCTTCCAATCAACAGCCGCTTTCAACTTCGCGACCACTATATCGAAGTCACCTCTGCAGATGTATTTCGCAATACCCCATCGGCGCTCTTAGAGATTTTCCTAATCATGGGACGGCGCCCTGAAATTGTCGGTGTCAGCCCCGGAACCATCCGCCTGCTGCGCGAACATCGCAATTTAATCGATAAACGCTTTCGTGACGATCCTCGCAACACCCAACTTTTTATCGAAATACTGAAATGCGGCAGAGGCTTGTCACGACAGCTAAAACGGATGCAACGCTACAACATTCTCGGTCGCTATCTGCCCGAGTTTGGTCGCATTATCGGTCAAATGCAGTACGACCTATTCCACATATACACGGTGGATCAGCATACCCTGCAAGTCATCGAGAACATTTGCTCCCTCGATGACCCAGCCAGCCTGGAGAAGTATTCGCAAGCTTACTATTGCGTGAAAGCGCTGCCCAAGCCGGAGCTGCTGCCGATTGCAGGGCTCTACCACGATATTGCCAAGGGCCGGGGTGGCGATCACTCAACACTTGGCGCCACCGACGCCTACGACTTCTGTCTACGCCATGGCTATCGACGTCACGATGCACGGCTGGTCGCATGGCTGGTGGAAAATCACCTGCTGATGTCCCAGGTCTCGCAAAAGAAAGATCTTTCCGATCCCGAAGTCATCCACGAATTCGCTCTGCAAATGGGCGACGAAGTGCACCTCAATTACCTTTTCGCACTCACAGTGGCGGATATCAATGCCACCAATCCGAACCTATGGACCACTTGGCGCGCAAGTCTTATGCGCCAGCTCTATAACGAGACAAAACGCATTTTGCGTCGCGGCCTGGAAAATCCCATTGATAAAAAAGACATCATCGAGGAAACCCAGGAAACCGCCATGCGCACATTGGTTGCCCGTGGACTGGAAAAAGAATCCGTAGAACGACTGTGGAGCTATCTCGGCGAGAATTACTTTTTACACGAGAGCCCAAGGGATATCGTATGGCAAAGCGAATCGATCATTCGCCACAATAGCCAGGAAGACCTTCTGGAGATTCGCGAAACCACCAACTTAAAGTACGAGGGGGCAACGGAGATTTTCATTCGTACCCGCAACCGCAAAAGCGTATTCGTACTGGTTGCTACAACCCTAGACCAGCTCGGGCTCAGTATTCAGGATGCCCGCATCTACAATTCTGATCGAGGCGGTTATGCCGTCGACACCTTTTACGTCCTCGACGAAAATAATTTACCAATTGGCAATAATCCTCATAAGGTTGAGACTATCCAGCAAGCTCTGGAAGAAGCGTTGCATCGTGAAGACTACAACCCGGAAAGTGTCCGCAAATTGACGCCCCGACAGCTCAAGCACTTTTCTTTCCCCACGCGCACCAGCATCAGCAACGACATCAAAACCAATACCACCCTTTTGGAAGTCATCACAGCAGACCGAGTTGGCCTGCTGGCCACCATCGCCAAGATTTTCTATCGTCACCAGATCCAACTCAACAGCGCCAAGATTGCAACGCTGGGTGAACGGGTTGAGGATATCTTTTACATCAGCGACGCCGATGGAAAGCCGCTGAGCGATCCAGAGTTTTGCCGTACCCTGCAAGACGAAATTAAATCGGCAATCGATCAACAAGTTGAAGGGTCAAACTCTTACCTCGGCGCCGCCCCTTCCAGCAAGCATTGACCGTTTATGAATCCTGAATTATCCCTGCTACAACCCTACCCCTTTCAGCGCCTGGCCGAATTAAAAGACGGTGTACTACCACCTGAAAATAAAGCCCATATTTCACTGTCGATCGGCGAACCTAAACACGCGCCTCCCGCTTTTGTACTCGACGCCATCTCCGCAAATCTGGATCGTTTATCCAGCTACCCGGCGACTCTAGGTATCCCCGAGCTACGCGGAGCCATTGCTCAGTGGTTGCAGCAACGATTTAAACTGGGCACCGACTTTATCGATCCCGACCGCCATGTCTTACCGGTGAACGGCACCCGCGAGGCACTGTTCGCGTTTGCCCAGGCTGTCGTTGATCGCCAGAAGCCGAACCCCCTCGTCGTAAGTCCCAATCCGTTTTACCAAATTTACGAAGGCGCAGCGCTCCTTTCCGGTGCTACCCCTTGGTTTTTAAACTGCCTTGAAGAAGACGGTTACATACCTGATTTTAAGGCCGTACCTGCCGATGTCTGGCAGCGCTGCCAACTGCTCTACATTTGCTCACCCGGCAATCCTACAGGCGCCGTCATGAGCATAGATGTGTTGAAACGTCTGATCGAATTGGCGGATGAGCACGACTTTATTATTGCCAGTGACGAGTGCTACTCAGAGCTCTACGACGATGACACCTCGCCCCCCCCAGGATTATTACAAGCCTGCGCTGAACTGAAGCGCAATGATATGGCGCGCTGCGTGGTGTTTCACTCCCTGTCCAAACGCTCAAATCTGCCGGGACTCAGATCCGGCTTTGTTGCCGGCGACGCCACTGTGTTGAAAAAATTCCTGCTTTACCGCACCTATCACGGCTGTGCGATGTCAGTTACCAACCAAATTGCCTCAGTTGCCGCATGGCAGGATGAAGAGCACGTCAAAGCGAATCGGCAGTTGTATCGCGATAAATTCACTCAGGTCTTGAACATTCTTAATCCATACCTGGCTCTATCTCGTCCGGCTGCTGGGTTTTACCTCTGGCCAACATTGCCTGTAAGTGACGAAATCTTCACGCGCGCGCTCTTCGCCCAACAAAATATTACCGTTCTGCCTGGCCGCTATCTCGCTCGCAACGCCGGTGGCACCAATCCCGGTGAACAAAGAGTACGCCTGGCCCTGGTCGCCTCCAGCGATGAATGTACCGAAGCCGCGCATCGGATAGCGGAATTTTTACAACATGGAAACTACTGAACCCGCTCTGGTAAAAGATCTCGGTAAACCTGCTCGTGTAGCGTTTATCCTGCAGCGCCTCAATGAGCTCTATCCCGAGCCGCCGGTGCCTTTAGATCACAAAGATCCGTACACCCTACTGGTTGCGGTCCTGCTGTCAGCACAATGCACCGATGCCAGAGTTAACCAGGTAACGCCTGCTCTGTGGCAACTCGCAGATACGCCCGAGGCGATGGCGCAGCAACCCGTGGAAGACATTCAGAAGATTATTCGCCCCTGCGGCTTATCGCCTCAAAAATCCAAAGCCATATCCGGCTTATCAAAAATTTTGGTGAACGAGTACAACGGGCAAGTTCCGCAGTCTCTGGAGAAGCTGGAGACATTACCTGGGGTAGGCCATAAAACCGCAAGCGTGGTGATGTCCCAAGCTTTTGGTGTGCCGGCATTTCCCGTGGATACCCACATTCATCGGCTGGCACAACGCTGGGGATTAACGAGCGGAAAAAATGTCCAACAGACGGAAAAAGATCTGAAACGTCTTTTCCCCAAAGAGCACTGGAACAAACTGCATCTACAGATTATTTTTTATGGGAGAGAGTTTTGCAGCGCGAGAGGCTGTGATGGTCGTGTCTGCGAGATCTGCCGCACCTGTTATCCAACACGCAAGCATCCTAAGAAACTGCGCAAGCCTTAACGCGTAAACCTTGAATTGCCTGACACCCACACGACGATCGTTGATTTCGCCAAAAACCATGGTGAAGCCAGCGACCTGAAAGATGGCAGACTTACTTGACGATAAACAGTGTAGGTTTACCTGGCTTGGACTTCTTCGAAGGCGTTGCGTCATCCGAAGTGAATCGAGCGAAAAAGTCCGCCGTCTCCGGTTTTGCCTCACCGCTTTTCTCCACTAGCTGAAGCTGACGCTGGTTCACCAATTGCAGAGCACTCGCCAAGCGACGCTCAGAGGCAGACTGTTGCTCTGTCGAGCTCAGAGACGAGAGCGCTGGCGGCACAAACTCTTGTTCCAAGCGACAAACAGCCCCCATGCCACGAACTAAATCACTGTAGACTTTCGCCTCAGCGTAGGTCATCCCTTTTTTCATGACAACCATGCGACCGGAGAACAATTGACGCAGCTGACTGCGACGCGTAATTTTGAAGCGCTTAACGAATCTTCGGGCCACAGCGGCACGTTTCTGACCTAACAGAACGGCACCCCAGAATACCACCCGGTAGTTGCGACTATTGTCTGACATTATTTGGCCCTCGATTCTGCCGTCCCTGCAAAGACTCCATACGGACCTAGCGTCACGCTCTGTCTTTATACATTTTCCGGCTAAGAAAAACAAAAAAGTGCGAATAAGGGAATATCGTGCCAGTCGATGGCGTCAATCTCAACATTCATTTGGTTATGTTCAGATCTCTGCTTATAAAAACGCCAAAAAAATGTCACCGTGAACCCAGATGCGGAATTTGCTATCCTCTCGCCCGCCCAAATCCAACCAGGTTTCTTTAAATACGTCAGGAAAATAGCAATGCTAACCCTCTATGGCATCACCAACTGCGACACCGTCAAAAAAGCGCGAGTCTGGCTTGAGAAGAATGATGTGTCCTTCAAGTTTCACGATTTTCGCAAAGATGGTCTCGAAAAAGAAAAGATTCAAGGATGGCTGGACCAATTGGGATGGGAAACACTGGTCAATAAACGCAGCACTTCATGGAAACAACTGTCGGAAAGCGCCCGCAAGTCCATGGACAAAGATCAGGCATTAGTCGCAATTTTGGCGTCACCAACATTGATTAAGCGTCCGGTTTTGGAGAGTTCAGAACACCTGACCGTCGGTTTCAGCGCCGACAACTACGCCAAACTCGGACTGGGCGCTTAATTTACTTTCGTTAGAACACAATCAAGAGAAGAACACACATGAGCACACGCTACGCTTTCGGGCTGGGAGTTGGTACCCGCAACGGCAACGGAGATTGGTTAGAAGTCTACTTCCACGCACCGCTACTCACTCCTTCAGAAGCCCTCTTTGGCGCACTGGAAGCCACGTTAAACTACGAGGGCGGCAATGCGGAGATCAATCTTGGTGAAAGCCAATTAAGCGCACTTGCCAGTGCCTTGGACAGCGCCGGTGAAGCCGAACAGGCAGAACTTGCCGCCAAACTCAGCACCAGCGACCGTCCCTGCGTTGCCGTAATTCTGTCGGAAAATGGCGCACCCACGGGCGTACCAGAGGGCTATCTTAAGTTACACCTGCTCTCACACCGCCTGGTTAAACCCCACGAAACAAATCTCACCGGACTCTTCGGTGTTCTGCCCAACGTTGCCTGGACCAATCGCGGCGCGATTGACCTCGCTGAGCTGCCTGCCAAACAGCTGGAAGCTCGCTTACAGGGTGATGTCATCGACGTCGCCTGTGTCGATAAATTCCCCAAAATGACCAACTATGTTGTTCCGACCGGTGTGCGTATTGCCCACACAGCCCGTGTAAGACTTGGAGCCTATATCGGCTCAGGTACCACCATCATGCACGAAGGCTTCGTCAACTTTAATGCCGGCACCGAAGGCCCAGGCATGATCGAAGGCCGCATCTCAGCGGGCGTCTTCGTCGGCAAAGGCTCCGATCTGGGCGGTGGCTGCTCCACAATGGGAACTCTGTCCGGCGGTGGTGATATCGTGATCGCTCTGGGAGAAGAATGTCTGCTCGGTGCCAATGCAGGAACCGGTATTCCCCTCGGTGACCGCTGCACGATTGAGGCAGGCCTCTATATCACCGCAGGTACGAAAGTCGCTCTGCTTGACGACGCCGGTGAGTTGGTTGAAGAAATTAAAGCCCGCGATCTGGCTGGAAAGTCCGACCTGCTGTTCCGACGCAATTCCATCAGCGGACGCGTCGAGTGTAAAACCAATAAATCTGCCATCGCCCTGAACGAAGAATTGCATGCCCACAACTGATACAAGAACGCCTTCGGTCAGCATGTCACCGACGCTGGCTCTGGCCTCAGAACTGATTGAACGTCGCTCGGTGACTCCAGAAGACCGCGGCTGCCAGCAACTGATGGCCGATCGTCTGGCCGCCCTGGGTTTCAAAATCGAGCATCTGCGATTTGGTGATGTCGACAACCTCTGGGCCGTCCTCGGCGACGAAGGTCCTCTATTCTGTTTTGCCGGCCACACAGACGTTGTCCCGACGGGGGATCCCGCAAAGTGGGAGTTCGAACCTTTCACGGCAACCCTGCATGACGGCTATCTATGCGGGCGCGGCGCTGCGGATATGAAAGGCAGTCTCGCCAGCATGATCGTCGCCTGCGAAGCGCTGCTGGCGAGCGCTCCACCCCTAGAGGGTCGTATCGCGTTTTTGATCACCAGTGACGAAGAAGGCCCCGCCATCAATGGCACCGTCAAAGTCGTGGAGTGGTTACAGCAGCGGGGCGAAGCGATTGACTGGTGCCTGGTAGGCGAACCCTCCAGCACGGCGAAAGTCGGCGACGTCATCAAGAATGGTCGCCGTGGATCACTTGGAGCGAAGCTCACAGTAAAAGGCATTCAGGGGCATGTCGCCTACCCACATCTCGCGGAAAACCCCATACACACCTGCGCGCCTGCACTGGCAGAACTGGCCGCAGAAGTCTGGGATCAGGGCAATGAATTCTTTCCCGCGACCAGCTTCCAGATCTCCAATTTTAACGCCGGCACAGGGGCGACCAATGTGATTCCTGGCGATGCATCCATTGTGTTCAACTTCCGCTTTTCCACGGAATTGACCGCTCAGGAATTGCAGGACCGGACAGAGGCCATCCTCAAACGCCATCAGCTTAACTACGAGATCGATTGGCAGCTCAGCGGACAACCCTTTCTCACCGACTGTGGTCCACTGGTGGATGCTACCGTAGCCGCCATTCGTGACAAAGCTGGCCTGAAAACTGAACTGTCTACCGCTGGAGGCACCTCTGACGGGCGCTTTATCGCACCAACGGGAGCCCAAGTCATTGAACTTGGCCCAGTTAATGCCACCATCCATAAGGTCGACGAGCGGGTGATTGCCTCCGACCTGGACACCCTCACAGAAATCTACCAGCAAATCCTGACCAATCTCCTCGTCAGCGACTAAACCCCTTCTACGCCTGACCATCCCGGTCAGGCGCTCTCGCCGCCTATAGTCGACTCTATATTCGCGCGCCCCTTAGCCCGAGCCCCTAGAACCTAGGCAAGAGTCTTTCTGCGCCACACGCAAAGCCCTTCTATACTTGCAAGAATAGCGACCGCATCACAAAAACCCTTCAGAAAAAAGTCTTAACGCCGATAGTTTTTACAAGGCCGATAAAGCATCCACAGCACATAAGTTATCGAGGAGTCAGGTTACATGTTTTCCCTACAGCGTATGCTGAAGCCCTTCGTCAAACCCGACGCCGCCATGCCCAGTCTGACACCCGATCAGATCATCGTATTGGCGAACCTGGAAAAGTTGCGACAGAAACGAACCTTTGTCTATCTGGGAATCGGCAAAAGCGGCGCCGCGCGCTATCAAAGCATTATTCTCGATATCGACTATGCGCAAGCGAGATTCACCATCGACGAACCCTTTCAGACCAAAACACCATTACACGAAGGGGACATGGTGAACGTCTCGATTCGGGAATCCGATACTCATTCGCTGGCCTTCATCACGCGCGTTCACTCTGTGAATCGAGACAATGACGGTACCGAAGTCATTCTGGACTGTCCCGATCATCTCGATGAACAACAACGGCGCGGGACCTTCCGCTTACCGATTCCCGGACGCGCCAGCTGGCAAAACGATGACGACCCAGCGGTCAACCGAGCCCGCGTGGAAGATATATCCCTCGGCGGCGTCAAACTCGCTCTGCCTCTAGATGGCATGCATCATTTACGTCCAGGAACCGCCTTGGAAAATTGCCAACTGGAATTTTCCACCATGAGCCTCAACTGCGACCTGGAAATCACTCGTGTCGAAACCGACAGCGGCATACCGGAGCGCAGTACCATCGGAGCCAGAATGCTGACGATTGATCCATTGGAAAGGCGCAAGCTGGAACAGTTTCTGATGCAACAACAGCGGCGTCTACGCAATCGCGCCGGGTAATCTCACCGATCAAACGTACAAAAGCCTGGGTGACTAGCGGTATACTGGCGGAAATTTAAGGAATTTTCGCTATGAAACCTGCCGCTCAGGCACTCGAACAGCTCCTCGCTTCTGTCAGCCCTCTGACTGAAACTGAAACCCTACCTCTGCTACAGGCCGTTGGACGACTGCTCGCTGTCGATATCATCTCCCCAATCGACGTTCCCCCTGCCGACAACAGCGCTATGGATGGCTATGCCTACTCCAGCAACGACCACCAAGCGCCGGATCGACAGTGGTTTGCCATTTCCCAGCGAATTCCTGCGGGGCAGCCACCGCAACCCCTTGAATCGAACACCGCGGCCAGAATCTTTACCGGTGCAGAAATTCCTGCCGGTGCGGATACCGTAGTGATGCAGGAAGATTGCGAGCTCAAAGAGGGCAAAATCGGTATTCCTGCCGGAGTTAGCAAAGGCAATAATGTGCGTCTCTGCGGACAGGATATCAAAGCCAATGCTCTATTGATTAGTCGCGGCACCAAGCTCTCGCCGGAACACATTGGCTTGATTGCATCGGTGGGCTTTGCCGACGTAAGCGTCTTAAGGCGCCCCAAAGTGGCATTGATCGCCACCGGCGATGAACTGGTCGATCCCGGCAAACCACTGAATCCAGGACAAATCTATAACTCCAATCGCTACCTGCTCACCGGCTTGCTAGGCAAGCTTGGGGTCGATGTTATCGACTGTGGCAATATTCCTGACACTCACGATGCGACACGTGACGCCCTCGCGGCCGCGGCTGCCCAAGCGGATTTCATCATCACCAGCGGCGGCATTTCCGTCGGCGAAGAAGACCACGTCAAAGCGGCAATTGAAAGCCTCGGCCAACTCGATCTCTGGCGACTCGCCATCAAGCCAGGCAAACCTCTGGCTTTCGGACAGGTTCAGGGTACACCGCTATTGGGCCTGCCTGGCAACCCACTGTCGGCGTATATCACTTTCCTGTTTTTTGCACGCCCCATGCTGCAGAAACTGCAAGGCGGCATACCGCTGTTACCCAAAGGACAATTCTTACCCTGCCCTTTCGCACACAGCGCCCGCAAGCGACAGGAGTATGTCATGGTACGCCTCGGTGAACACGGGGAGCTAAAGCCCTACCCAAACCAAAGCTCAGGCGTATTATCTTCCGCCGTATGGGCCAACGCGGTTGCCATTGTTCCGGCAAATACCGACATACAACCGGGTAATCCAATCCGAGTAATACGGCTCGACGAATTGTTTTAAGGGGAGATCATGGATCAAGCAACACAAACCCAATTGGAAGCGGCCGCCTTTCGTCGACTTCTTCAGCACCTGGACGAGCGCAAAGACGTTCAGAATATCGAACTCATGGAACTCGCGGGCTTCTGCCGTAACTGCCTCAGCAAATGGTATATGGCGGCGGCAGAACAGGAAGGTGTTACCATGGACTACGACCAGGCGCGTGAAATCGTGTACGGCATGCCCTATGCCGAATGGAAAGACAAATACCAGACGCCCGCCACGCCCGAACAAATGGCCGCCTTTGAAGCCCATAAAAAAGAAAGCGGAGATGATCACTGAGTATGCCAGTCATCAGCGAACTGTGGGTCTACCCGGTAAAAGCCCTGCAAGGTATTTCCGTCTCACAGTGGCAAGCGACTTCCAAAGGGCTCGACTATGATCGCCAGTGGATGTTAGTCGGGCCCAACGGCCGCTTTGTATCCCAGCGACAATTTCCGCCAATGGCACTCATCAAGACAACCTTCGAAGGCGACGAACTTCGCTTGAGTCGCGAAGGCTTTGGCTCGTGTTGGCTACCCCTCAAGCGCCAGGCAAAAGACAGCGGCCAGCGTTGTACGGGTGCAATTTGGCGGGACGAATGTGACCTTCTTGAAGCCAGCCTGGATGTCTCGGCTTGGATCAATCAGGTACTCCGCCCGCCAAAGCCTCTGCAACTGGTGCAATTAGCGCGGGAACAGCGGCGTAAAGCCAATCCACATCGATTCGGAAATGGGACTTACACCCACTTTGCCGATGCCGCCCCCTACCTCATTGCCAACCAAAACAGTCTGCGGGCACTCAATCAGCAACTTGTTCGCGAGGGGAAGGCTCCCGTGGATATACGCCGTTTTCGACCCAATGTTGTTTTGGAAGGCCTAACGGCTTTCGCTGAGCAAACGTCGAAATATCGGCAACTCACCAATTCTACTGGCCATCACTTTCAATTGATTGACCGCTGCGAACGCTGTGTCGTCACGACCATTAACCCGGATACCGCCGAACGTGCTAAAGATTGGCACCCCTACCGAACGCTCGCCCATCTCAACCCAGTGCCCGGCAGAGCAGGCGCTGCCGCATTTGGTATGAACGCTTCGTTTTTGGGTGGTTCAGCCGAACTAAAGGTCGGAGAAACACTTGCCCAGCAGTGAAGAAAGGACGTCAGCTTAAAGCGAGGGATACCGCTTGTTCGGCGTGCAATTGCGTTGTGTCGTAGAGTGGTACTGGTGAGTGCCGCTGCTGAAGTAGCAGAGCAATTTCCGTACAGCCTAGTACCACCGCCTGAGCTCCGCGAGCGTGCAGATGATCGACAACATTGAGATAGGATGCTCGAGAAGTTTCGTTTATTTCCCCGAGGCACAACTCTTCAAAAATAATCCGGTGAACTAAGTTCCGATCTTCGGTATCTGGCACCAAAACGGAAATTCCATACGTCTCTTCAAATCGAGAGGTATAAAAGCGTTCTTCCATCGTGAATTTTGTTCCTAGCAGCCCCACGCGGTCTACCCCGTCGAGCTGCAACTTTGCCGCCGTCGCGTCAACAATGTGCAATAAAGGAATGTTGATGGCAGCCTGAATCTCATCGGCCACCTTGTGCATGGTATTGGTACAGATCAATAAAAAATCTGCACCTCCAGCCTCTACCGACTGAGCGGCTTTACAGAGGATTTCAGCAGCATCCTGCCAGCGCCCTTCACGTTGTAAAGTCGCCACCTCTTGAAAATCGACACTAAAGAGACAGATTTTTGCCGAGTGCAAACCACCCAGAGCCTGCTTGATACCTTCGTTAATGGCTTCGTAATAGCTAATGGTCGATTCCCAACTCATGCCACCAAGCAAACCGATGGTTTTCATCTCGCTCTCGCCCCCTGCTCTAGACCATGAACTACTTCACCGTTCTCTACTACACCCAGACATCATTTTTCGCCGTATGCTCACTGGTTTCACCATCTCCGGTATTTACCACGCCTCTAGGCTCAATCAGCAACACTTTGACCTCTTCGTCGGCGTAGGGTTTGTGCTCGATGCCCTTGGGAACAACGTACATTTCACCTGCAGCTAGCTCCACGCTGCCGTCCCTAAAATCGATTCGCAACTTACCGTCTAAAACGATGAAGGTTTCATCGGTATCATTGTGATCATGCCAAACAAACTCTCCCGCCAACTTCGCTACCTTAAACTGATAATCGTTCATTTCGGCAACCACTCTCGGCGCCCAGTGCTCATCAAAAAGGCTGAGTTTTTTGGCAAAGTTTATCGCTTGGTAATCCATACGGCCTCACTTAAAGTGGCTTCTGCAAACAGGGTAAGTCGGCAATCCTTCCGACATGGTTTTTCTATGACCTTACCCTATTTCTAACACCAACCCAAGTCACCGTAAGAGCCATCGCAAGAGTAACTCTAGTCAGCCGTGACACCTCGGCTCACCAATTTCTGCTGCATCGCTTGGATAAAACAGCCCATCGCTGATTTATTAAAGGAAGGCGCATTTTTCCAATCATAAAACCAAGCAGGATACTGACGAAACTCGTCGGGTTCATCCGCGTAGCGGGGAAAAATGTGCGCATGCAACGCCGGCTCACTATTCCCCAGAATTTCATAGTTAATCCGATAGGCGCCGGTGATCTCCAGCAGAACATCACCAACGACAGCCATATCGCTTAAAAACTGAATCCGATGATGCGACGATAGATCGTTTAGAGAATCGACCAAAGGATCGACCAGTAGCAAACAATAGCCGTGATGGAACTGTACGTCGCCCACCACCACCCAACCACTGCGAAGTCGACAGACAACCGTGTCATTCTTTCCCTGACGAGCCAACTGCACTCGCTCTTGTATTAGATTTCCCATAAAACCATCCTGGTTTTGATCAAGCGTATAGGTTCCTTATTAGAAAGAAAAAGTATACCCAACACTGTAGGCGTTTACATCGACGTCTTCCAAACCGAGTCGCTGGTAACCCAGGCTCAAGCGCCCCTTTTTCACCCACGGCGACTTGCCATCCAGCTCGAATCAAATAGCCCACACCGTTCTCTTCTTTCGATTTCCGGGCTTTGAAATCCAGTTCCGTCTCATTAAAATTTACACCAACACCCGCGTACAAACTCTGGTTCGCCGTCAAAGTCAGAGCCAGAACCGATGTGCCCAATAATCATCGGTGTAAAACCGCTATCCAGTTCTTTGCCAACTACATTGTCCCCATCCAGGAAGCATCTAAATCTTCTGAGGAAGGGGTATATTCCGCGGAACCAAGGCCGACTTCAGCACCGATAACCGTATCTGCGTTACTGAACTGGGTAACCCCCATCATCAATGCAGTAAAAATAAATGGCTTGGCGATATCACTCGTGTTCATCAAATCAATCTCTCATCTGTGTAAATGATGAGCGAATGATAGAGTTACAAAGTGAGTGCGTCGTGGAGAAAGCGGTGGCCGATTGTGACCTTCTGTGACAATCAAACAGAGGGTCTTTTTTGTTTCGGCAAGCTATCTTGTTTACGGTCGATGATGTCGGGCCAGCAAAACACAAAGGAGGCGCCGCCCAACACCGATTCGCCCACAGTTACCTTGCCAGAATGCCAACTGGCAATATGTCGAACGATAGCGAGCCCCAACCCATGGCCTGTTGCAATATTGCGGTGTCCCTGATTTAACTGCTCAAACGGTTCGAAAATTCGTTCACGATCGGCTTGCGGAATTCCCGGTCCATCGTCGTTAATTTCCAGGCAATATCTGCTGACACTCTTCATGAACCATTGCGAGAACATCCTGCTCGGAAAACTTCACTAACTGTCTCTCGCTGCTGTAGCGGGATAGTTGCAATATCTGGTTTACCAGGTGGTCGAGGTCATCAACGCTTTTTGTGATCGATGCCCAGTATTTTTCACGTTCATAGTCCTGGTTCGAATCGCCGAGCATTTCCACCGCGAATCTCAGCCGGTAAAGCGGCGTGCGTAAATCATGAGCAATGGCATTCGTCAGGGCGCGTTGCCCCTGCAATAGCTCCTGGATTTGATCAGCCATTCGATTAAACGTCGAGCTCAAACTGGCAACTAAGCAAATTCTACTGACATTTGCCCGTATCGCGAGATTACCCCGCCCAAACTGGAAGTCACTCGATCTAGGTGAGTCAACCCTCGCCACATAGGGCATACCCACATAAACATCCCGACGGAGAAAACGACGACAAACACCAAAGCCAAAATGACAACGACGGTAGCATCTACAGAAGACGTGGGGATCTCATCAGCAATCAACAGGTACTGACCTTTTTTTAAGGGAACAAAGAATGAAATCTGTTGACCGGAGTCTCCTCGCCAGAAAAATGTATCATCGGCGACGTCCTGCTTTTCTTGATCATTGAGCAACCAATCCGACGTTTTTCCGCTCGCAGTTCTAACAGAAAGTCACCGGATAAGGTATATATCAGCTCCGGCCAATGGGACTCGTCATCCTCATTAAACGCCTGCTTTAAAAGATGTATGGAGCCTGCAGCCCCGCTACGAATTTTTTCATCCTCAGAAAAGTCGGTAAACAATTGCAGCAGCAGGACGTCATGGCCAAGGGGCTTCAGCAAGTATTCCGGTTCGGCATTGATAAAAACCACTTTACCTGCATCAAGCTCATCCAATTTTCGCGAAGGCAATGTGAGATCAGAACGGCGCAACAAGCGCACATCAAACACAAAGTGACTTGCGAGCTGTTGAACCTCGGCCTGCCATTGCGTTACCGGCAAAGAAGCTAAACGCGTTTCGATCGAATGGATTGCGCCTTGATAGACTCTTGATTGGCGCGCACCTTCGATGTGCTCATTGAAGCGCATGATGGGATTGATTTCACTGGGATACAACAGAAACAGCAAGGGCCCAAACACCATGAGCCAAAGCCCTGCGAAAGATTTAATCATCCGCTGTTACCCAGCCGCAACGCAGAGTTGATAGCCCATACCCCGCACGGTTTTAATCAGATCCGTGCCGGAGTCGAGCTGCAATTTACGACGCAAACGAGACACTCGACGATCAATTGAACGGTCTAAGCCATCGTATTCGAATACGCGCAGGCTTTGATTCAAGATATCCCGGCTGACGACCTTACCGATCGAATTGGCTAACAGGAGCAGCAAATCGAATTCTGTCGAGGTTAATTCAACCGGATTCTGATGGATCTTGACTTGGCGACTACAACGGCTGATGCTCAGTGGACCGAAGTGTTTTTCATCTCCACCACTAGCCGAATCCTTTCCCATAGATTGGCGCTCCGATCGTCGCAGCAATGCGTTTATCCGGCTTAGCAATAACCGCGGCTGCACCTGTTTGACGACATAGTCATCCGCACCATTCTCGAGCCCCATCATTTGATCCACATCATCATCCAATGCGGTCTGCATTAGAATGTAACCGGAGTAATCATTGCGGACCCTGCGACACACGTCCATACCGTTCATGCCTGGCAGCATTACATCCAGAATGACCAAGTCAGGCTGCTGCTCAACGATAACAGAAACCGCTTCTGTCCCAGTGCTGACATTGGTGACGTCAAATTTGAATTTTTGCGAAAAATCGCGAATTAAATTGGCCAGGTCCGCATCGTCCTCGACCAACACGATCCGTTTAGTATTGATGGTGGTAACACCGCTCATTGCTATCACTTAGTTCCTTATCCTTTGGGAAGCTGATTAAGGCTTGCGGCGCGACGAGAGGAAAACCTATGGCAAAAAAAATAGTCTACCGTCAGGAAACCGACATTTTTGACATCATGCTTAACAAAGTCGCAGCAATTCAAGCCATAAATCAGACGTTCATTTCACTAGTTTAGCGTGATTTGAACAGGGATTAAGTGACAGTTTGTGTCAGGCAGATACACAGGCGACCTCCTTACCGATCCTGCGCTAGGCGCTAGCTCGCCCCGCTGAGATTCCTGGGCATATCAATCCAAGGAGCAATAAGGCGATCAGATTCGGTGATTAATTCTTCACCCAAGGCATCAGCATTTTCGGGCAGCCAAGGCGGAACGACTTTTCCGGTATGATTCATATACCCTCCCGACTCAAAGTGACCGCCATCCGCACTTAGCACGCGCCCTATAACCTGAGCGGACTTCTGCGGCGTAGAAGCTCCAGGCGTGGGCACCAATCGCGTGATAACGGGTAGAACCCAGTTCCAAACAAACTGTAAGACAGGATGATAGTTACGCGCCAGAGATGTCCCGGCCATCAAACCGGGATCAAACGCCAGATAGCGGCGATTGCGGTCCTGCCTTGCAAGGGTTCTAACACTCAACAGATTGCAAAACTTGGATGTCGCGTAGGCGTCAAGGCTGTCCTGAGATGATTTCAAATTTCCATAGTCACCGCGTAGCACCTGCTGAAAATTACGATACTGGGCGCCACGAAAGCCGAATCGAGTCGCTTCCTTTGCGGCAGGATTAATCGTACCACTGCTGGTCCAAACCAGCGTCGCCTGAGGTTTGAGCAATGGCTGCAGTGCCCTATACAACAGGTGATGCGACAAATGGTTTGTGACAAACGTGGTTTCCCACCCTGGCCTGCAGAAATCGAGACCTCCGTTCGATTGCACCCCGGCATTGAAAAACACCGCATCCACAGAAGCCATATCACAGCCTGTAAGAATGGTATCGACTCCAGAGCGCACGCTGTCGAGAGAACTCAAATCCATAACAGGAAAACTCAATGAACTGTTTATCTGCTCCAAATCGGATAACACATTGGCTCGAGACGAGTGCCGTACAGGTAATATCCCATGATCGCCAGGCTTTAAAAGCTGTCGGGCTACAGCCAACCCCAATCCAGAAGTCGCTCCAGTAATTATGACCTTCATCGTGTTTAAACCTTGTGTAGAAACCAGAACGCTATAATATGAACTTTTATTCACATTTATTATTCGCATTTGGATCCGCTCATGGCTTCTCTCCAGAAACCACGTAAATCGCCCTCTCAGAAGCGATCGGAGGTAACTCTAGCTGCAATCCATCAAGCCACTATTCAGGTTTTACTGACGGAAGGCGTGCAACGTACCACAACCACTCGAATCGCCGAGCGAGCGGGCGTATCTGTCGGCAGCTTGTATCAGTACTACCCTAACAAACAATCTCTGTACCTCGCGTTGTGCGCGCAACAACTGCAACTGATTGAACAAACGGTTCAATCAGCCTGTAGAAAAGCCGATGGCAGAACTCTGGATAGTATCGTAAGAACGGTCGTGGAAGCGTTTGTCAGTATCAAACTCGAGAATATCGACCTATCGAAAGTGCTTTACCGTTTGCATCTGGACGACCAGCCTCAGCTGGTTCAGGCCACCCTAACAGCATGCGTCGATCGATTTATAGAGACATTGTCGAGCTGTTCAGATCGCACATTTACACCCCCCATCGAGCAGGCCGCGTTTTTTGCCATGAGTGCAATGTCCGGAACAATGCAACACCTTCTGTCGGAAGAAAACCTGGAGATTACGGCGGAGCTAATGGAGAAACAAATGAGACAGTTAGTGAAAGGTTACCTTCTAACGATTAGCAGCCGACGTAAAGCCCTAGCATAAATTAACACCGGTGATTGTTCGATTTCCTACGCAAAATTACCCAATCTAGCCCTTAATTCCATCGCTGCCTTTGCAAAGGATTCCGGCGCCTCAAGAGGCACGAAATGCCCAATTGCCTTAAGAGACTTCAAAGCGATCAGATTGGTGAAATGCTGCGCCAGGTTGTCCGACCAGCTATAGGGTGCCGTCGGATCTTGATCTCCCCAAAGGACAATCGTTGGCTGCTCAATGGGAGACTCCTGACCGTCTTTTTGATTCTGATGTTGCAAGGCGGAGGCCCAGGCCTTGTAGTAATGCAGGCTTGCTTCTATTGCTCCTGGTGCGGCATAACTATCGACCAGAGCATTCATAGCTTCGGCCTTCATTTGAAAATCAGGTCCCGACCATTCCTTGTAAAAATGCTGCAGATAAACAGTGACCGTATCACGATGATACCCCACTAATTTTGCCGCCAAAGGCAAGACATTGAAGTTTACATACCAAAAATCCGACAGATGTTCTGGAGCGAATTCCCTGCCATTCACACCAGGATAGGTGGGATTGGAGATCACCAATCCAACCACTCGATCTGGGAATTCCCGAGCCATCGTCTGCGCGACTGAGCCACCAATGTCATATCCCAATACCATCACGGAGGAAATATCCAGCTCGTCCAACAAGGAAATCATGTCTTCAGCGAGAGACGATTTACTGTAATCCGCGCCGGTCAGATCTGGTTTGTCGGATTGACCAAAACCGCGAAAATCAGGAATGATCAGATCAAAGTGCGGCGAAAGCAGAGGGACCAATCGCTGCCAATCATTGCGATAGCCTGGCCACCCGTGCAACAGTAACAGCGGCATACCAGCCCCTGTGCGCAGATAATAAATACGGTGCCCACCTTTGCCGACAAAAAATTGCCCAGTGCACGCTGCCTCTTCCTGAGAACTCATAACCTTATCCAAGGGAGAGTTAACCACTCTTCCACATCAATGAATCGCCGAGCGTTTATTGTCTATGGCACCGGAGAAATTGCAAGCCCCGACACCTATACCAACCGACAGCGAACTCCCTAAACGTTTACATTTTCAGTCTGACTTGTCGCAAAGGAGTCTATTCATCTGAACCATTTAACTGCAACTCTACAATGACGGGTAGATGATCTGAAAAACCGACATTGCCAACTGCAGATTCGGTTAATGTCCATTGCTTTGTGTATAAAACCCAATCAAGAGTTCGATTGGGCTCCTCGCTTGGGAAGGTGAAATCTTCGCTCATGAGATGAGGAAAGGCGGTGAGTTGCTGCGTTCGTGCTTGCGAAGGTGAAAGGAGAACATCACTATGCACGACGAGCAACAGGGAGATTAATATTCACCCAGATTAACAACGGTAACACTACGATGGCAGTGGATATAATATCTGCGAGAGTATGATATTTTTGATACATCATCAGCCCACAATATAGAAGCATAGATGTTGACGCCAACCATAGAGCTGCTCTTCCTCGACAGGCGAGAAACACGACGAACACCAGCGCCAAGGCAGTATGGGTACTGTAATCCAAGCCGAAGTGAATCCAGATGCTGAAGGATCGATCCAGAAACATCACCGCATAGATCTGAACAATACCAATCAAAAGCGCGGCACATTGCCACCTCAGCAAAGGGTAGTTCTTCTGAAGGGCAGCTCTGACCAACATCCCGATTGAAAGCAAAAACAACAAAGGAATATAGGCATCAGCAATCGCATCTAACTGATC
>NZ_JBSWVF010000006.1:0-397641 GCF_056159445.1 Pseudomaricurvus sp. ABR4_320
TGTGGAGCTCAACCTCGACGATCTTAGCATTGATGATGCCGACCTAGCCGCAGCCGGGTTTGATATTCCGAGCCTGGATCCCGAAACACAATCAACTCTGGATCAGCTGTCAACACAGGCAACGCTGGATAACGCGCTGGCAGAAGCCGATGCCGTCATGACTGAACTGAATGACTTTTCTGGTGAAAGCGCAGGTATTGGTGGTGTTCAGGATACCTTTATCCTTGACGCCAATGTAACGGCCGATCAGATTGGCTCAGACCAAAATCAGGTCACCGACATATTGCAACAAGTAGCCGAAAACGGGAATACCTACCGCGACGGCACCCAAGCAGCGCAACCCTCACCGGAAACAGAGCTTTCCCCGGATGCTGAGCTCTACGGAATGCTGGAAGCCGTCCACGCCAACTTAGAGGGTGAGCAGTTTGATGCCGCCGTTGAAACCCTGGGTTTAGATCCTAAGAAGGCACGGCAGGCATTCGATATCCTCGAAGAAACCCCTCTGGGTTTAACCCCAGACTCACCCCGCAAAGCAGCCCGCAGCCCTACCCCAGGCTTAGCCAATCTCCTGGAGGCGGAAAACGCCTACCAAAACAATGACATCACCCGGCGTGACGTTATTCAAAACGTATTGATTACGCCACTACGTCAAACTCAGGAAAGACAGGAATTCTTAACTCGCGCCGGTGGTGTTGTACAGGGAACCTTTGGTGTGGTTGAAACCGGCGTAGGCATCGTAGGTGGATTCTTTAGCAGCCCCACGGTTATTGGGGCCGTTGGCTTCGGCGCCCTCACTGCGAATGGCGCTGACAACGCTCAGGCCGGTTTCCGCACGGCCTTCAGTGGAGAAAGTCAAAACACCTTCCTCAATGAAGGGCTGCAAGCCGCAGGACTCAGCCCCGGCCAGGCCGCCATCGGTGAAGTTGTCTTAAGCCTGGGCAGTGCGGGTGGCAGTCTTGTTGCTGCCGGGAAAACCTTCTCCAGCCGGTCTGTGAATGCATTAGACGCCAGCGCGGATATCAACAAACTGATCCTGGATGGTAAGCTGTCAAGCAGCGCCATAAACGTTAGTGAAAGCGGAGCTACAGGCCTATCTCCTCTCAAAAGTGCTGAGGTTACTGATGCCTCAAAACTGAGTTATGATGTAGAGGCGGTTGGGGTTGTTGATGGGAGTGTTGTTTCAAACAAATATACCCACAGCGCGCCATATTCAGGAGATGTATACGACCCGAATTTTGTAGGCCCTCATCTGCAGAAATCTGATTGGGTTTCACCTTCCTTCAAACCTCAAAGTTCTACCTATGAAGGTCGTATTTATAGGTACGAAGTTAATGATCCAAATCGTTTAGAAAGTACCTGGCAGGCGCATGAGTGGAATGTCGCGTCTAATCATCGTTATACCCAACCTGGGAATGGAGGTGTTTATGCGGGTACAACAGAAGCTACAGCTCGGGCCGAGATAAGTCATTATGGTGCGCTAGATGGCCGTGTTCTTGTGACTCAAGATATAAAGCAAAGTAATTTGCTGGACTTGAGAAAGAATCAAGTTAGAAATCAGATGAATGTTAATCGGGGCGACCTTATTGATATTAGCCATAACTATCAATTGACTCATGATATCGGTGATTGGGCTAAAAGGGAGGGTTATTCTGGCTTATTAGTGCCATCTGCTAGGGATAAGGGAGGAGCTAATATTATTCTTTTTGATGGTTTATAGGTTTGAGTGCGATGAATGATAACAGTTATTTAGGCGATAAAGCTTGGCAAAATTTTGCCAAGCTTTTTGAAAAGAAATGGTCTGAGTTTGAACGAAAAGATGAGCTTTTAGCTTTGGTTGGTGGAGATGAGATGCTTGCTATGGTTGTATCTCAGGTTTGTCTTGATCCGGAGCAATGGCTGTCTGCTAAAGTTCCTGCTTTGCAGGGAAAATCACCAATCTGGTGTGTAAAGAATGGAAGAGAAAAGCAACTTAAAGCAATACTAATGAATATGCCACGTTAGGTTGGAGAACGGCGGATGAGAGCCTATATGTGCTTTGGATAGATATTTCCGCCTGTAGAGAGTAGTTATGTCGAATTTAGAAAATTTAATCAAACAAGCATTAGCTTCCGATAATGTTGCTGATGTTGTTAATGGTTTGGAAACTTCGCTTGCCAATGATGGTGTCGGAGAGCACGAGTTGGCATGGGCGCTTGGTATTGTATTTGAAAAAAATATTACTGAAGCGTTTAGATTTATACCTACTTTTTTAGAGAGATATCCGCAATCTCTTCATCCTGTCCGAGTTTTTTACTCGGACTTGTTGGCAAGGCAGGGGCGGTATGATTTGGCTACAGATGAGGCGAGATTTTATTTGCGGTGTCTGTCGGATTCTAAGCTTATTGATGATTTACAGGGTAAGCCTATTCTCCAAGATGGAGTTGCTAGGGCATGGTTGCTTTTATCGGCTGTTTACACGGAAGTTGGAGCTAGGTCTTACAGCAAAAGAGTTGTTGAAGCTGGGTTAAAATGCTCTTTGCCATCCTCATGGGTTGAAACCTTTAATAAAGAATTATCCCAGTTGGATGATGAGCTGCAATCCAGTGAGGTGAAAGCGCTAGACGAAAAATGGGAGCGCTTTTTTACAGCCTCAGACGAGTGGGAATATCTTGATAATTGTTGCCAAGAAAAGAAATTTCCTCTGCTACAAAAACGAATAGAGCTACTCAAAGGTAACTTCAAATTTAACCCGTCATTTAACTTGAATGATGAGATGTTAAAAGTCGTTACTCAAAGCAATGGCGCTTTTACGCTGGTTTAGTTAAAAGGCCCGGTGGAGTGCTGGGCTTTTGATTTTAGCCTCAACGGCATTGGTGGTGTAGAGCGCTTTCCTGATTTTAGCGTACTACATATAAATAAAGATGTTTTACGTGTGTCCGTGATCCATCTCTCTGGGTTTAACCCCAGACTCACCCCGCAAAGCAGCCCGCAGCCCTACCCCAGGCTTAGCCAATCTCCTGGACACGGAAAACGCCTACCAAAACAATGACATCACCCGGCGTGACGTTATTCAAAACGTATTGATTACGCCACTACGTCAAACTCAGGAAAGACAGGAGTTCTTTACTCGCGCCGGAGGTGTTGTACAGGGAACCTTTGGTGTGGTTGAAACCGGCGTAGGCATCGTAGGTGGATTCTTTAGCAGCCCCACGGTTATTGGGGCCGTGGGCTTCGGCGCCCTCGCTGCGAATGGTGCTGACAATGCTCAGGCCGGTTTCCGCACGGCCTTCAGTGGAGAAAGTCAAAACACCTTCCTCAATGAAGGGCTGCAAGCCGCAGGCCTCAGTCCCGGACAGGCTGCCATCGGTGAGGTTGTCTTAAGCCTGGGCAGTGCGGGTGGCAGTCTTGTTGCTGCTGGAAGAACCTTCACCAGCAAAGTTTTTGTAGGGCAAGAGGTAGATAATTTATTTGGTCAAGGTGGCGCGATAATCAATGGGAAGGTCATTCGTACAGTACCAACTGATGTTAGCCAAAGATTTCAAGACATGGGATATCTGGATCCTGTCAGCAATACGTTCAAGAAAGCCCCGGTGAATGAAACAATGGCAGTTGATCATATCTATCCTGTAAAAGAAATAATGAGATTGCCCAAGTTCAATAAGTTGACAACTGAGCAGCAAATACTAATTATTCATGATCGGATAGATGTTGGTAACCTCCAACCTTTACCAAAACATTTCAACTCATCTAAAGGTTCGAAGATTGGCTGGTCAACTTATAAGAAAAATAGTTTAGATTCAGAGTATGTGCGAAATTTAACGGACGTCCAAATTGATGTCGAACGATCAATTCAGCGCCGCATTAATGAATTCTACAAATTAAATATCGGTAAAATGTAAAATGAATTTATCATATCCTTTTATCTGTGCTCACCAGAAAGACATACCCGAAGAGGCATTATCTCATATAGACAAAAGCATATTAGCCGGTATAGGCGGCACTTTTACTGATATTTTTCCCTTATTTAGCAAAAGCTTCGAATCTACCGCTCGTGTTATCGATACTGTTTGGAATAAACCTAAACTAGCGATACAAAAGGGAGCTAGAGAATGGGTCTCATATATCGTTGTTCAATCTTCTGACAATAATTTATTCTTTTTGCTGCAGCCTGTGTTTGTTGAAAAAGAGGGACAAATTTTTGATGAGGATTATCATATGCTTCCTACTAGCTGGAAGGAAATTTATCGATGGTTTAACTCTTTCTGTATGACGGACAACAGCTATTGCCCTATGGATTGGTGGAATACTCCCTTTCGTTATTCAGCTCGGTTAGATCTTGAAGACTATGAACAAGGTAGTGGTGCATCAAGAAAGGATGTCGAGAAACTTGTTAGTTCCATCGGTTGTGAAAGAGAAGATCTTCGATTCTGGCTATTGACCGAGAGCTTAGATGCATTATTTATTAATGAAAAAGCTTGTGATGGTAGAGTGTTTCATATTAAAGGCCGAAATATGGATGTCATAACCGAGCTAGTAGACCCCAGAAAAAAAATGGACGAATACTTGGCTTACTATCTCTCCCGGAAAAAGCTTGAAGGCTTCAGTTTTTTAGATTGATGATAATTGATCAGTTGGTTTGATGTGTTTTGAACCATTCAAAATTTCTTTAAAAAAACCTCACAGTGTAGCCTTTTTTAATTATTCCTCTCCCAGGCTTGGCCAATCTCCTGGAGACGGAAAACGCCTACCAAAACAATGACATCACCCGGCGTGACGTTATTCAAAACGTATTGATTACGCCACTACGTCAAACTCAGGAAAGACAGGAATTCTTTACTCGCGCCGGTGGTGTTGTACAGGGAACCTTTGGTGTGGTTGAAACCGGCGTAGGCATCGTAGGTGGATTCTTTAGCAGCCCCACGGTTATTGGGGCCGTTGGCTTCGGCACCCTCGCTGCGAATGGTGCTGACAATGCTCAGGCCGGTTTCCGCACGGCCTTCAGTGGAGAAAGTCAAAACACCTTCCTCAATGAAGGGCTGCAAGCCGCAGGACTCAGTCCCGGACAGGCTGCCATCGGTGAAGTTGTCTTAAGCCTGGGCAGTGCGGGTGGCAGTCTTGTTGCTGCCGGGAGAACCTTCTCCAGCCGGTCTGTTAATGCATTAGACGCCAGCGCGGATATCAACAAGCTGATACAGGATGGCAAGCTGTCAAGCAGCGCGATAAACGTTAGTGAAAGCGGAGCTACAGGCCTATCTCCTCTCAAAAGTGCTGAGGTTACTGATGCCTCAAAACTGAGTTATGATGCAGAGGCGGTTGGGGTTGTTGTTCCAAACAAGGCTTTAGTATCTCCAGCAGAAGTTAATTGGAATACTTCCAGAGCCTTGGGGATGGAAATCAGCGACCCAAGAGAATATGAAGCTGGCCAGCAAATGTTTGAATCTTTGCAACAAGCGGGTATGTCCCCAGATAGGGCATTGCGTATGTCCAGGGATATGCTGGAATCTGGCGTAGACTTACCTTCCACAGTATCACTACGGCAAGGTGATCAACTATTTAAACTAGTTCCAACTGGGTCTCCACCGAATGGGTCAACTCCATACTTTGTGACCGGGGATGTACTGGAGCGCCTGCCTAATAATCCTCAAGCTATTGGAGAAATGCTTGGATTGCCACAAATTCCAAGCAGTTTTGAGTTATATTCAGTTACGGCAAAAAGTAATGTTGATGTTTTCCAAAGCCAGATTGCAAAATTCTCCGTTAACAGTGGAGAGCACTTGAGAAGCGGTGGAGAGGTTCAAACATTAGTAACAAGTCGTGATTTATTTACAGAAGCTCAGCCTCTAAATCGTTACATAACGGGTCAATGATATGCTAGAAGATAAACTCAACAGGCTAAAAACAGAAGCGCAATTGCTAGAACAGATTCTAAAGCAAGAGTCTGGTTCTAGCGAAAATGCTGTTGTAGCTTTGAGGGAGCTTGAAGGCACATTTAGCCAAGTTAAAAATATGACTCAATATGCCGTGTTGGGCCGAATAAGACTAGATCGCTTATTTGTAGAAGGAGACTTAGCAAATAATGTTCAGTTAGCTGATTGTTACAGTCGATTCGCGAATTTGGCGGAAGGTCTTGAGGTATAGTTGCAAACAGTGTTGAAGAAACTACGGCTGTTTTGAGGGTGCAAGGAGGAAATAATCCAAATCCAAAAAAGACAAGTAAATTCTTAATTGTCATTGATGAAAGCAATAACCCTAATATTAATAGAAGCGACAGACTGAATATTAGGGATGCTCTGAATTTCACGTAAATAACCTATAAATAAAGGTGCTTTACGTGTACGTAATCCATCTCTCTTATTATCGAACCCCCTCGAGGGTGTTCAAAGTTTATGTGAAAAAATTGCGCCTCCTGATGATGTTTCTAAATGGTAATAGGGCTATCTGCCTATATGTTTACTAATGTCATCAGGAATCGTGTACGGAATCTCCTTTGGTAGGCACTGTTTAGCGTCTACTAGTTTGTTCTCTTCTACACGTGAGTGAATCTCTGATGCCAGTTCGGTAACATCAGTAATATTCTGAATCCACTCATTCACATAGAGCTGAACAGCCTCATTGGTGAGCCCGATCTGAATGGCGCGATGCTCCAATGGCTGCAAATGCAAATCCCGTTCGGGATCCCACTGGATGCGAACGGGAGTTGCTTTTTTAATTTTTAGCCACTCTTCTTTGTCTTTATAATTATGCGCATCATGGCTAAGCAGGCTATGTTCCAGCGCCCACTCAAAACCTTCCCTTGTAATGTCGATGGCCAGAATGCGTTTTTGGCCGCTGTCTTTTTTACCCCAGCCAGAACGGTACATCATCCAAAGAAAAGATGGCTTAATCCACGTCATGCGTTCCATCTTGAAGGGCGGCGACTTGAACGTGCCGTGCTCTAAAGCAGAGTTTGCTATCGCATCGCTGTAAGCCTGATAGATACGAATAGTTTTATCGTCATAGACAGCGCGAATCTGTTGGGTAAGAATGGTCATGGTTCACCCGTTGCTGGCAGATAGCCGGTTGACTGTGTGTTTAACAATTTACCCCCCACTGTTGTACAGCTAGAGATATCAAACATTATACGCTGATTCTTTCAGTGCTTACTCGGCCCGGCTTATTCCTAGCCAAATAGCGACGGCTCTCTATTGATTAACCGCATTTAGAACTTCGTCGTATATTTGAAATTACCCAAAACAACAAATTTTAATACACCCGAACATTCGAGCTTGATGTGTTCGAAAACTCACCTGAAAGATATGAATGCGCATTAAAATATACGGATAAATTGAACTGGAACCGTAGCTGTTAGCCAAACGCCATTCTCCGACCGATAGAACACAAAGCCCTGTTTATGCATTGCCTGAGATTTAATTTCTAGAATAACCGGCTTGCCATATCGCTGACCAACGGCGGTAGCAGTTTCAATATCCGTAGATAAATGCACATGTTGACGCTGCTGCGGTTTTAATCCTTCTTTCAAAATGCTATCCAGAAAACGAGTAGCCGTACCGTGGTATAAAAACTCCGGTGGTGTTATTGGTTTTAGCTGCAAATCAACATCAATCGAGTGACCTTGATGAGCTCTAATTTGTTGGCCATCGTCAGAAATAATGAAGCGTTTTTTATCGTTATCATCTACAACTGCCTGTATTAAAGCCCGGTCCAAGCTGTTCGTTTCTCCGGTAACATTAGTTTTATCGATCAACTCATCTATGTTTGCCCAGCCGTGTTGATTAAGGGTAAGCCCTATAGATTCTGGCTTATGGCGTAAGACTAAAATCAAAAATTTACTGATTTTGTTGAGTTGCTTTGAAGACATCATTTTTACCTGCCATCCGAATACATAAAAATCTGCCTTTGGCTGTTTGAGTGCTGATTAAAGATAAAGAACAAAGTGTTTGCCTTAATGCTCTTTAAGGCTAAGTCTAGCGTGGCTTACCTATCCAATCACAGCATCCCTTCACCTTCAGTCAGAACGTTGACTCCAGGCATTAGAGTGAAGCAGGCATAACCTCACTGATTTTGTGCCTGGGTTTTCCCCAGTGGTTCGCTTTTAGAGGATTAACTAGGCTTGAAACCTCGTCAGTATCGCAGCTATTTTGCCTCTACAGAATTGATTTGTTTTCATTAATACCAATCTGCTTGGTGATAAGTTTCGATCTTACCTGGTCGGTATTTTTTCGTGATAGCACAGAAGAAGAACGTTTGATCCAGCGTAAGTCCCTGCTCTAAGAATGCTGTCATTCATTATGTCAGCGCCTGAACTCATAAGGTTCCTGCGCGATGTTTCTCATAATTACTGCAAGAATTAAGGAGTCCTTATGTCGTTCGTTCGCCGTATGGCTGCGTTCATTTTCGTTGCTTCAATTGCGCTTATTGCTGGATGCGCGACCACCCCAGCGCCAGAAACGATGCGGGCTGAGATAGCCGGCTATCAATTGCCACAGCTACCGGCCGATGGCCAAGCGATGGTCTACATTTTACGGCCAGGGCCTGAAGTGTATCTTGCGGGAATGTCGCCCAATTTCATCTATGTTGAAGAAGCTGACAAGAGAAGTAAAATTGGGTACACACGATCCGGTCAATATATAAGCATCGAGCTGCCACCCGGTGAGCATCGCATCCGCAGCGGCGCCGCCTTTGAAGGTAGAGCGGAGATAACATTAAATGCGGGCGATATTGTGTTCCTCAAGCAATTCGTGGGTTTGGTTGGTCTCTCTAGTTTAGAGCCGATTGATGAGGTGCAGGGTAAGCATTTGATGAAGTCAAAAGCCCTCAAGCTCGGCACTGTGCAAACGGAAGAGTCGTGACTCTTCGTCAACTCACGCCATAAACCAGAGGCACCTTGAGCCTCTGGCTTTACCGATTGAATGGCTACAACGTCTACACCCGGCATTCAGGTTATCGACGTAAGGTAGCTCCCACGCACATGGGTAGCACACCAAATCTAGCAAATACCGATATGGGTTTTCCCCAGTGGCCTGACTTGCAAGGTATGGGTACACTGGAGGTATCTTGAGATTTCCAATTGCTTATACCGGAATGACGTTGAACGGTGTATGTCGCGACAGAGGATTTCCCTTTCCGATCGGTGATCTCCCCCCAGTCGTTGAAATACGGTATGAGTTGGAAGGCAAGGCTGTAAAGCTGGCAGGCAGGAAGCTGTTTCACTCAGGAGTCGTTTAATCAGGCGAAGGCTTCTACTAGATGAATACTGTAAATCACTACGCAAGCGTCGGGCCTCATGGTGTTTCTGGCGCAGATGTTTCTGATACCAGCAACGTTAGTAATAGCGGGAGCTCCCTACCGGCGGGTGCGGGCTACTCAGCGTACCACGTAAATACACCCAACGACTGGTTTTCATCCTTAGGCCTCCTCAGCCAAACTAAGCTGACGCCTGATCAGGGTGCTTTCCCTGCAACTGCGGATATTCAACAGATTGCAGCGGCTATTTTGGCGCCGATCACCCACGCCGAACCTTAGCGTTTCCGTATCATGGCTCGCAGATTAAACTCCAGCCCGGACTGGCAAAGCGCTGCCAGCAACCTTGTTGGCGGGTGCCTCGCACTTCCCGGTGTAGAGGAGCGGGTGCAGTTGATTGAGCACTTGGCCGAACAGCTCGGTGACGACCTCTACCCCGCTTTTTTACAGATTTTATGTTTAATTTCTGCTGGCGGAGATCGTTCGGCCAAAAGCCTTTTGACCGAAGCGCTTGTTAAAGCTCTGCAAACGGGTCGCCTTCCCAGTGGTCGCCTGTCCGCCTGGGGAACCCAAGATTCACCAGGTACAGAACTCCCTCTGAGTCAGGTTCGCTCGCTAGGCCCGATTGAATTTTTGTGCGCCTGGTATTCTCAACCCTGCCAACAGCAACCCTTGACAGAGCAGGCCTTTCGTTCAGCCGCGTCCTACTTATTGGATCTGTTGGAAACAAACCATCAATCCAAGCAGTTGTATTGCGCCAAAATGGCGGGTGATTTACAGGATCCTCTCGGAGGGGCCCTGTCCGGCCGCACGCAAACCGCTCTGCAAAAGTTGCTGTCAAGCTGGCAATCCGGTCAGCCTATCCCGCAGGTACTTAACGCCTATCTCGATAGTTTGAGCAATACGTCGCAAAGTCAGTTACAGAACCTGGGCAGCTTGTTTGTCCGCTAGCGAGTGACTCAGCACGCTCCTAACTGATTGGCGTACACCATTTAGCGCGGCAGAAAAAGACTCAGAACAATACCAGGACAAATAGCCGCATAAGCGGCTACCCGGATGACACTGGGGAAGAATGTCGTCAAAGAACAGTCTTAAAGTTCGATCTTTGACTCGAGCTTTTTCAACAGCTTTTTGCCCATTCCCGTAACCTTCAATAACTCTTCCAGTCGCTTGAACGGACGACTTTCAACGATGTTCTTCGCAAGTTTTTTAGAGATACCGGAAACGCCTTCCAGCTCAGCAAGAGACGCTTGGTTAACAGATACCTTGGTAGACGCTTTAGGCGCCCTTTCGGTTTTTTGAATTGCCGGTTTGACGTCAGCCTCGACCGTAACGGGCTTAACCACTTTTTTTGCCGTCGACTCGTTGACGGTTTTTTTCGCGGTGGTCTTAGGCTCCTGGTCATCAGACGTGGGCTCTGCACGACCGGCAACGTCACCAAAATCAACCGCAATGACGTTATCAGTCGTTTTCGTCACTGCGGGACGGTTTTCAGATGCCACATAGGTAACCGGGAAATTAACAAAATCCCGAGTCACATAGCCGCCCTGCTCCCATTCGCGAATCATGAGGCAAAGATGCCATTCACCGGCAGCTGGCGCATGAAAGACTAAATCATACTGACATTGACGCAGGCAGTGCTGTCCTTGCAGCTCGCCGATCGTGGTTGCTGCCAGCGCCTGGCCTTGAAAATTGCCATCGGTATAGCTTGTCGACAGTGCCCACAACTCTACAGCGATGGTGCCACTGAGGTTGCCGAAGGCACGGTTGTTGGCGATCTCTGCGATTGAAACTGTCACTCGATCACCCTGAATGTGGTAACCGGCGTCGCCATTGAACGTGATCGCAGGAGCGATATCTTCTGAGGTGTTACGTAAGGTCTGATTCACTTACTTTATCCTTTTATTGTATAGAGGGGGGTATGAATCCGGCGCAATTCTATAAGAAGAAGTACGAGGTGCGGTAGATGCCTATTCCTCCAAAATATAAATCCTGACATCTATATCATTATAATTAGCAATTAATTAGAAAATATTTGCCAATGCCGATAAGTTGACTCTATGGAGAGCTGCCAAATTTGAGTTTGACGTACGTCTCAATCTCAGAAAAGTCGTCCCAAAGGGCCTGATGACTAAAAAGTATCCGCGACGTTTTTAGACTATCTTTAAACAATCACCGTTTGCTGTTTTCGCTGCCTGTACAGGCAGTCACTGAAAGCCAAAGTGCAAGTAAGAGATCGTTATTAATGCCTGCCAAAACTGTCCGAGTTCTTTGCGATCATCTAAAGATCGGAATGTATGTGAGCGATCTGGACCGTCCCTGGCTGGAAACGCCGTTTTTGATGCAAGGCTTTCAAGTTCAGAGCGTCGAAGATCTTGCCGCTTTGCAAAAGTATTGCCATTACGTGCACGTCGACGCGGCTCAATCACGCTCCGACGTACAGGCACATTTAAAAACACTACAAAAGCGTTCCGTCAGTCGTCCGATCAGCGAAGAACTCAAAGGTCGGAAATTGACCACCTACTCTGAGGAAACCTCTGTGCAGGAGGAATACCCAAGAGCCCTGCAGGCGTTTACCGATCTGGAAGGCGTTCTACAAGATCTTGTCTTTGGAGGCGACAAACTTGCCTCCTTGGATATTGGCAAGATCCGTCAGGCGGTCTCCCCTCTGGTTAACAGTATCACTCGCAATCCAGACGCCTGTATTTGGCTGGCACGTATTAAAAGTGGTGATGAGTATAACTTTCGACATGCGCTGGGCTGCGCCATCTGGTGTGTTGCTTTAGGTCGGCAGCTGGGGCTGCCCAAAGCCGATCTCAACTTGCTCGCACTTGGTGGTGTCCTGTTTGACATAGGCAAAACACTACTGCCCAAAGACATCTTAACCCGCAAAGATCGTCTCTCAGAAGAAGAGCTCGAGGAAATTCGTACTCATCCAGCAATCGGACTGCAAGCGATTAAAGAAAAAAGCGACATTAATGACTTAGTCTGCATGATGATCATCCATCATCATGAACGCTTTGACGGCACCGGATATCCGGATAGACTTGCCGGTAGCGATATTCCTCTGTTCGCCCGCATCGCCGCCATCGCCGATTGCTATGATGCCATTACCAATTATCGCTATTACGCCAAGGCGATCTCCTCCGCCGAAGCCATTAAAAAACTGTATGAGTGGAAAGACATCGATTTCCAGGGCGAATTAATCGAGGAATTCATCCAGGCTATTGGCATCTACCCATCGGGTACATTGGTGGAACTCAGTACCGGTGAAGTCGGTGTGGTGGTGGCGGTCACACGAGCGCGCCGTTTGCGCCCGAAAATCATTTTGCTGCTTGATCGAGAGAAGGCGCCGGTTGCAAATACCGAGTTTATCGATCTCTGTTCCGTTTTTGAAAACGAACACGGTGAGCCGCTCAATATTACTCGAAGTCTGGAATCAGACGCCTATGGCATTAACTTGACCGCGCTCAAGTTCTAACGTCGGCAGGACAATCTTTGTGACACCGCCAAGCATAATCGAACGCCAACGATTCCTTACGTATCTGAGCGAGCACATGGGAGGTGACGATAGCCCTCGAAATACCGGCTTGGCACTGATCGACATCCGCAATCTCAAACACGTTAACCACCTCCTCGGTCATACTTTTGGCGACCGAGCGCTAACACTGACCTGGCAGGCCCTGGAGGCTCTGGTTAATGTTGAGCATTCCCTCTTTCGTATCAACGGCAATCAACTGGCGTTTATCCTCGCGGATCTCCCCAACCTTGGTTTTTTAATTTTAGCCGGCAACCGAATCGAAGCATCTCTTGGGACAACGCTCGAAACAGAGACCGAAAGTGTGCGCCTGCAAATTTCAATGGGTGTTGGGTATAACCAACAAGGTAGCCATACGGCGGAATCACTGTTTAATCAGGCCGAGCTGTCTCTGCTGCAGTCCAAAGAAGGGCACCCTTGGCAGGAACAAGATTTAGAATCCCTCACCATAGAGACGCAAAGCTGGCGACTAGAAGACCAGTTTTTGAACGCTTTGCAAGAAAACGCGTTGATGCTCTATCTACAACCCAAACTCCACCTACCCAGTGGCCAAGTTACCCAGGCTGAAGCTCTATTACGCTGGCAAGATGATAAAGGAAATTTTGTATCGCCGGAAAAGTTGGTCAGTACCGCAGAACGTCTCGGCCACAGTTTTCAGCTCACGAAGTGGGTTGTGCACACCGCTCTGCGAATGCTCAAACGACTGCGTAAAACCGGTCGGGAGATGAATATTTCAATCAACGTCTCAGCAAATCTGGTCGCCCATCGGGATTTGGTGTTTATGATTAAAGATGCCTTGGCGATCTGGGATGTTCCCGCCGAGAGTTTAACCGTCGAAATTACAGAATCTGCCGTTATGGAAGATAAGGAGAACGGCCAGAATAACCTAGAGAGTCTCAGCGCAATGGGCGTAGTCTTATCGATCGACGATTTTGGCACCGGGTATTCTTCATTGTCTTATTTTAAAGAAGTTCCAGCCTCGGAACTGAAAATCGACAAAACCTTTGTGCTCAATATGCACCGCTCTGAAGAAGATATGAACATTGTTGAGCTGGTCTTAAACATCGCCCGCCGCTTTAATTTTCAAGTCACCGCAGAGGGCATAGAAGCACCCGAGGTGCTCAACCTTCTTAGAGTTTTAGGCTGTGACTTTGCTCAAGGGCATTACATCGCCAGACCTATGCCTTTCGACGATTTTCCCGAGTGGCTTGAAAAATTCCACCCGGAAAACTTATAGCGAAATCCCCTGGCTAACGACTTACCGATCTCCTACCCCGGACTAACAGGACCACCCAGCTGCTGTGACTCCTCCTGTTTCAATTGCTGAGCGACAGCTTCCGGTGAACGGGTGCGACGTGAGATCAAACCATAGGCCACAGGCACAAGGTATAAGGTAAAGAAGGTCGCTGCAGTAACCCCCCAGAGTACGACCGTACCGATAACAATTCGAGTTTCCGCACCGGCACCGGCGGCGATGACTAAAGGTACTGATCCAGCAATCGTGGTTAACGCGGTCATAACAATGGGGCGAAAACGTGTCTGTGTTGCCTCCAGCAGGGCGGCGTCGAAATCCAGCCCGGCATCGCGCCGCTGGTTTGCAAATTCAACGATAAGAATCCCGTTTTTAGCCGCAAGGCCCACCAACATAATCAGACCCACTTGGGAGTAGATGTTTAACGACAGCCCACTGCCCCATAAACCAAAGAGCCCGCCACCAATCGCAAGAGGCACGGTTAACATAATCACGACCGGATGCACGAAACTCTCAAACTGCGCTGCGAGCACAAGATACACAACCGCGACACCAAGCAAAAAGACAAAGATTAACGACGATGCCGACGTCACAAAATCTCGGCTCTGCCCTTTGTAATCAATCACTGCCGTATCCGGTAATTTATCCCGCGCCAATTGCTCAAGATATTCCAGCGCATTGCCCAGCGAATAACCGTCTGCCAAATCGGCTTCAATCGTAATCGAACGCAACTTGTTGAATCTCAGTAACGAACGTGCCGCGCCATACTCTCGCACCGTGACAAGATTCGACAGAGGAATCATTTGATCTGTGCGCTCAGAGCGTACATAGATATTCTGAATGGCGGCCAAGGTACGCTGATCACTGCGCTCCCCTTCAACGATCACGTCATATTCTTCACCACGATTCAAAAAAGTGGTGACTTGTCGTCCGCCCATCAGCGTTTCCAGAGACCGACCAATTTCATCTGTCGTTACCCCAAGACTCGCGGCACGATCGTAATCGACGACAAAATCCAGTTGAGGACGGGTTTCTTTATAGTCGGCATCAATATCCAGCAATCCGGGATTATTCTCATTGATGGCAGCCATTACTATATCGCGCCATTCCGCCAGCTCTTCGTAGGTTGAACCGCTCAAGACAAATTGGACAGGCTTTTCAGTACCGCCTCCGAGTCCTTGGCGCATGATTGGAAACGCTCGAACACCGGGAAGATCAGCGAGCTTTTCCCGTATTTCATCCATAATCACCCAAGCACTACGACGCTTTGACCAATCCTCCAAAACAGCAATGACGATTCCAGTATTGAAAGTAGAGGTCGCACCAAAATCCCTGGGCGCACGTATCAGCATCCGTGTTGCTTCGCCACTTTCAACGTAGGGCAGCAATCGTCGCTCAATTTCATCCATGTAACCGCGAATATAGTCAAAGCTGGCCCCTTCAGGAGCATCGACGACAAGAAAAAATGAACCCCGATCTTCCTTGGGCGTAAACTCCTGATTCACCTTGGGGTAAACCCAAACCGTCAGTGCGACCAGTCCGACAAACACGAGCACCACCAACAGAGGCTGCGCCATAACCCGACGCAGAGATGCCAAATAGCGCGCACTGAGCCAACGCAATGGCGTATCAACCAGACCTTTTTGAGGTTTTTCCGATGCCGAACGCTGCCGCAGAACTTTCGACGCCAACATCGGCGACAATGTCAAAGCGACCACTGATGAGAAACCGACCGCGGCCGACATCGTCAACGCAAACTCGGTAAATAAGCGCCCAACGTCACCTTCCAAAAAGGTGATAGGCACAAACACCGCGATCAATACCAACGTGGTCGCAATCACAGCAAATCCAACCTCTCTTGCTCCTCGGTAAGCCGCAACCAAGGGGGTTTCGCCGTAATCCTGGATTCGTCGCACGATGTTTTCCAGCATAACGATAGCGTCATCGACCACCAACCCAATGGAAAGCACTAATGCCAGCAGCGTCAAAAGGTTGATGGAAAACCCCATCGCGTAAATGGCAATAAATGTTGCCGTGACTGACACAGGCACCGCCAACGCAGGTATGAGCGTCGCTCTGATATTGCCAAGGAACAGGTAAATCACAAAAATGACGCACACCATTGCGATGAGCAAAGTAGAATAAACTTCTTCAATGGACGACGAAATAAATACCGACGCATCGTAACTGTCTGCGATCACCATCCCTTTTGGCAAATTGGTGTTGAGACGCTCAGTGACGCTACGCACCCCCTCCGCCACATCCAACGTATTGGCATTGGACTGTCGCACGACGCCCAAGCCAATCATGGAGATGCCATTACCTTTGAAGGTAATGCGATCTTCTTCGACACCCAGTTCTACGCGAGCGACATCACCTAATCTAACCAGATAGCCGTCATCACCCTGGCCGATGACCAAATTTTTAAAGGCTTCGGGCTCTTTAAAGTTACGATCTACCCTGGCTTGAAAAATTCGTTGATTGGACTCCAGACTGCCCGCTGGCAATTCGATGTTGTCCGCGCGCAGCGCACTTTCGACGTCACCGACAGAGAGATTCCGTGCTGCAAGCTCACGGCGATCCAGCCACACCCGCATGGCGTAACGTTGGCCGCCGCCCAGACGAACCCGTGCTACGCCATCAATCACGGAATATTGATCAACCAGATACCGCTCCGCATAATCGGTCAATTCCGGCAGCGTCATGGTTTCACTGGTCAGATTACGCCAAATGATCACATCGTCATTGCTGTCGACTTTTTGCACCTCTGGAGGATTCGCTTCCTCTGGCAGATTATCGAGAATGCCGGACACCCGATCGCGAACATCGTTCGCAGCCGCATCGATATCCCGACTGACGACAAACTGAATCATCACTTCGGCGGCACCATCGCGGGATTCTGACTCAATAAAGTCTATGCCCTCGATGCCCGAAATACGCTCTTCGATCAGTTCCGTAATTCGCGTTTCGATAATATTGGCGGGCGCACCGGGATACTCTACTTCCACCGTAACGATTGGGGGGTCGATGTCCGGATATTCGCGCAGCGACAGTCGATCGTAAGAAACGGCACCAAAGGCCAGCAACAGTAGAGAAATAACCGCGGCAAATACCGGACGCTTTACGGAAATGTCGGAAACAATCACAGAGTGTCTGCTCCACGTCGTTCGTCACTGTCGGCAGGCAGAAGATCCGCCAGTGATTCCCCGCCCCGCTGAGTGCTGATAATTTTTACCGGTGCGCCAGCGCTGATACGGGTAATACCATGAGTGACAATCTGCTGCCCCGCAGACAAACCGGACAGTATTTCAACCTCACCGGCATTGCGCTGACCAATAATCACTTCTTGACGATCGACGACAGCAGGCTCTCGTTGGTTATCTATCGCGAAGACATAATTTTTATTGGCCACACTGATCAAACTTTCTTCGGGAATCACCAGTGCTTGACGCGTGCGCGAAGCCATCTGTACTTGCATTAGCATACCCGGCTTTAACAATCCCTCCGGGTTATCCACAACCGCTCTGACGGTCACTGAGCGACTGATTGGGTCGACGCGACTCGAAACCGTTCGAACCTCTCCCAGAAACCGCTCGCCGGGAAAGGCAGCAGACTGTGCTTCCACTTGAGTACCCGGCTGCAGCCGCGACAAATGGATTGCCGGCAGAGTGAAATCCAGTTTCATGACGTCGATATCGTCGATGGTGGTTATCACCGTCACTGGCTCAACCAGAGCCCCGACACTGATATTGCGAAAACCCAGCACCCCATCAAAGGGCGCCCGGATTCGACGCTGATCTATACGTGATTGTATCGCCTGCATTCGCGCCAGAGCGGTATTAACCGAACGCTGACGCTCATCAAGAACAGATTGTGTGGCCGCGCCACTGGCAACAAGAGGATCGATTCGATTGGCTTGCAGCCGCGCTTCATCAAGTACGCTCTGCTCTTCCAGCAGTGCTGCTTGCTCTTCCTGGTAGTCCATTTCCACCAGCAAGTCGCCTTTTTTAACGTTTTGGCCGTCCTCAAAATTAACAGTGATGACACGCTCGGTAACCGTTGCCCGAATTTCAACACTCTCGCGCGCACTTAAGGTGCCCAACGCTTCCAGCTGGTCACTAAACGATTTTTCTCGAACGTCAAACGCAATAACTTCGGTGGGGGCCGTTTGCCCAAAAGCAAACAGAGGAATCAGCAAGCCCAAGGCGAGCTGTAGCGATCTCATCATCATAGGACCTGCATCAGTTGTCTATAGCGATCGCCCGACAGCAAAATCTGAACTCGCAGAGGCAAGACGTAAACATCTTGGACGTCAGTATTATTAGATGTGGGCAGGGTGTAGACGAGAAGATAGCAGGATGGGATGAGCAGGGCCACCTGCAAACGAGTTACAGGTGACTTTCCCGAGTGTTAACAGTGAAAATGGCCGCTGATGCGGCCAAACACTAATTAACGGAAGGAGCAGCGCCTTCGGTTTCGGCTTTCTGTTTCGCCTGCGCCAGAGCCTGCGCAAAGAGAGCATCGAAATTGATCGGTGGCAACATGATAGGAGGGAAGCTACCTTTGGTAACCATGTTATCAATCGTTTCGCGAGCATATGGGAAAAGAATGTTCGGACAAGCGCTGTTAAGCACGTGAGCCATTTGGTCGTTTTCAATGCCTTTAATCGCGAACAGGCCTGCCTGGTGAACTTCGACCAAAAACGCAGTTTCGTCTTCCAGTTTCACCGTGATGGTCAGACGCAGAACGACTTCGTACAGATCCTCAGCCGCTTTGACCGTTTTGGTGTTCAATTCTTGATTGATTTGCGGCTTGTAGTTCTTGCGGAAGGCTTCGATCCCCATCGGCGCTTCGAAGGAGAGGTCCTTTACGTAGATTCGTTGCAGAGCAAACTGTTGCTCGCCACCCGTGTTCTGTTGAACCGCATCATCGTTGATGTTGTTAGCGTCATCAGCCATTTTAGATCCTTATTTATCTAACTTTATCTAACTTACTTACTTGTCTAGTCATTGTCTTGAAGGTATGCCTAAAAGGCACCTGCTGTTCAGGGGTTTAGCAGCCCATCCAAACGGCCAGCAAACTCCAGCGCCATTAGATCGTCACAACCACCCACGTGTTGTTCGCCAATCCAAATCTGCGGCACGGTATACTGTCCGGCTTTCGCCGCCATTTCCTGGCGCAAAGTGTCATTGCCATCGACAGGAATTTCCTTAAAAGGAACGGATTTCTGCTCGAGTAACGATTTCGCACGCAGGCAGTAGGGACAAAAACGCGTGGTGTAAATCACCACTTCGGGGCGTTGCGAAGTATCCTGCACTCAAATTACCTCTTCTTTACAACGGGAAGATTCTGCGCCTGCCATTCACTCATTCCACCACCCAGGCGGGATACGGTAAATCCGTCTGCCTTGAGCATACGACCGATACTACCGGAATGCTGACCTAATTTGTCCACCAGAAGTATGGTTTTATCACGACTCTTTTCCAGTTGAGACTTCTGATCCTTGAATCCTGTATAGGGAATGTTGATCGCGTCAACGATGTGACCCGCCGCAAAATCTTTCGCATCCCGCAAATCGACGACCAAGGTATCGCCACTGTTGATCAACTTTGTCGCGGCATGAATGGACAGGGATTGCCCTGCTCGGCGAGCCTCCTGCCAAAAATAGAGTATCACCAGAACCAGCAACAGACTGCTCAACATCCACTGTTCCTGGATAAAAGCTAAAATTTCCACGTAAAAACCTTTTTTGAATATTGACCCGCCGCAGGCGGCGATAGCAAAACACGATGCCACCTAAACCAAAGCATCCGCGTGTAAGGGTATCCCGCCGCCATGTCACAATGCCGGGCGCAGCTTTTGCATCATAAACGGGCAGCAGCCGTCACCCTAACGGGTGGCGAAGTATACACCAATGATCTTGAGATCCGATAACCACCTTGGAGATCGCAACGTATAAACGGTAAACTGCTGCGGCCACACGAACTGGCCTACAGACGTGTGCCCTATAAATCGTGAGACACTCTCGTGTGTAACATCGGCACTTTACGATGTTTTTATTGGCCAGGTGGTGACGTTCTGACACTTATGCAGTCGTACACAGAAGTAACCGGATGGACCGTCCAGCAGGGTTCGCATCGGTAGTCATTTCAACTTTTGCACGTTCCGTGAGCAAGGCTTAATCTGTATTTAAGCCCGGAGCCGTAAACAGGATAAGGGAGCCCAAAGCATGCCTGACGTAAAAAAACCTCTGGTCCTTCTCGTACTCGACGGATTCGGTCACACCGATCGAGTTGAATACAACGCAATCCTGAAAGCCAAAACACCCGTTTGGGATGGTATTTGGAAAAATCAGCCTCATACCCTTGTGCACACCTCTGGCATGGCGGTGGGCCTTCCCGACGGCCAAATGGGTAACTCGGAAGTCGGTCATATGACTCTGGGTGCAGGCCGTATCATTTATCAGAGCTTCACACGAATCAACAAAGCCATCAGCGACGGCGACTTTTTTGAAAACCCCGTTTACTGTGAGGCCGTTGACGCCGCCGTATCCAAAGACAAAGCCGTGCACATCATGGGCCTGTTTTCACCGGGTGGCGTTCACAGCCATCAAGACCACATACTCGCCGCGGCAGAGCTGGCCGCCAAGCGCGGTGCCAAGAAAGTGTATATCCACGCGTTTCTTGATGGCCGCGACGTGCCACCTCGCAGTGCTGAGGCCGATCTGGAAGCCGCGACGGAAAAACTCAAAGCATTGGGAACGGGTCGAATCGCATCCTTGGTTGGCCGCTTTTATGCCATGGATCGTGATAGCCGCTGGCAGAGAACTCAACTGGCCTTCGAATTACTGACTTCGGGCCAGGCAGAATTCAAGGCACCTACGGCTGTCGAGGGCTTAAAAGCCGCTTACGAGCGCGATGAGAACGACGAGTTTGTTAAACCAACGATCATCGCTGGCGATGGCGAAGAGGCTGCCGTAGTCAGTGATGGCGACGCGTTGCTGTTTATGAACTTCCGTCCAGACCGGGCTCGCCAGCTATCGCGTGCGTTCGTTGACCCGGATTTCGATGGCTTTGAACGTCCTAATTTGCCGAACCTCGCCGCATTTGTACAAACCACCGAATACGCATCGAATATCAAAGCGCCAATAGCATTTCCACCGGAAGACCTGGTCAACTCCTTCGGCGAAACCCTTGCCAAAGCCGGCAAACACCAGTTACGTATCGCAGAGACGGAGAAATACGCTCACGTCACTTTCTTCTTCAGCGGAGGACAGGAGGAGCTGTACGAAGGCGAGGATCGTGTTTTGGTGCCCTCTCCCGACGTCGAGACCTATGACCTGAAGCCCGAAATGAGTGCGTTTGAGGTCACTGACAAGATGGTTGAAGCCATAGAATCCGGTAAATTCGATGCTATCATCTGCAATTATGCCAACTGCGATATGGTGGGTCATACCGGTGATTTTGACGCCGCGGTCAAGGCCGTCGAGGCGATTGACCAGTGTCTCGGCAAGGTGTTCGCCGCACTGGATAAAGTCGATGGTGAAGCCCTGTTAACCGCCGATCACGGCAACGTTGAAATCATGTTTGACGATGCCAACGGTCAAAAACACACTCAGCATACAACGCTAGAAGTTCCACTGGTCTATATCGGCAAGCGTGAATTGCAATTACACAGCGGCGGCAGCCTCGCGGACATCGCACCAACCATGCTGCACCTAATGGGCATTTCACAGCCCGGCGAGATGACCGGCAAAAACCTCGTTGACTAAGATTGTTCGTTAATTTGCACTTCGACCGCCACAGCGGCGGTCGTTGCACCACTTGGCTCCCAGGCAATATGCCACTAAAGTTAGACGGATAATGTCTGATCGAGCCACATGTTGAAATTTCGACCACTACTGCTAATTACGCTTCTCTGCGCAATCGTCAGCCACGCGAGCTTCGCAGCAAATCCTGCCGAAGAGCGTAAAGAGTACGAAGCCCAACTGAAAAAGTTGGAAGATGACATCAAAAACAGTGAGAGTCAGCTCAGTTTATTCAGCAGTAAACGCACCCGCCTGGAAAGACAGCTGCGCAATGCAGAAACCGCTATCGCTCGCACGCTTAAAGATATATCTATTCTGAATTCGCGTATCGCCTACGAACGGGAACAATTACAAACGTTACAGGATCAACGATCCGAAATTCAGGCCAATCTGCGCAGCAAAAAAGACGAAATTGCCGCCTACGTGCGCGCGGCTTACCGCCAGGGCGATCACTCGCAACTCAAATTGTTGCTGAATCAGCAAAGCCCTCAGGATATTCAGCGAATAAACACCTACTATAAATATGTATCCGACGCGCAACTTGAGCGAGCGCAAACCTATTTGAACGCCATTGAAGAGCTCAACGCACTGGAACCACAAATCGCCGAACGTGAAAAAAGCTTAAATAATCAGCATCTCACCCTACAGAAAGAGCAGTCAGATCTGGAAGCCAATCAGCAGGAGCGCGCCCAGACCCTTGCCCTACTTGAGCAGCAAATTGCCGATCAAAACAGCCAGCTCAAACAGCAAGTCAACGACCGCGAACGCCTGCAGGAGCTGCTGAATGATGTCATCGCATTGATTGCGCAAAGAGAGGCGATGCAAAATGGTGAATCCTTCGCAAAACGCAAAGGTCAAATGACGTATCCTACCAAAGGCAAGATTGTGCACAGCTTCGGTCGCAGTAAACTGGCTGGTAAATTAAGCTGGGAAGGCATGTTGATCGAAGCCCCCATGGGCAGTGATGTTCGTGCGATTCATAGCGGTCAGGTTGTATTCGCCGATTATTTGCGCGGTCATGGCTTACTTATTATCGTGGATCACGGTGGTGGCTATATGAGCCTGTACGCGCATAACCAGTCTCTGCTAAAGGAAACCGGTGCCATGGTCGCTGCCGGCGACGTGATAGCCAGGGTGGGTAATAGTGGCGGCCTGGATAACACAGCCCTGTATTTTGAAATTCGTCATCAAGGAAAACCCACAGATCCGTCTTTGTGGTGCCACAAAGGCTGACTGGAGTGTATATAATCTGAACTACCTGCCTTGGAACTCCGGAGCGCTTTCCCCCTCCAAGGCACGGAAGATACAATGACCGCTTCCCGACCGGACGCCGGGTCTATGGAGTAAATGTTAATGCTGCGCACACCTGTAATTACAACTTTGCTGTTGGCACTGTCTGGCAGTGGCATCTGGGCCTCCGCCGCCAGCGCCAATACAAGCGTATCCAATCTGCTCGCGCAGCAGGCTGACGCCCCCCTACCCACGGCCACAGATGTCGAGAACGCAGATACCCCTGCGGGAAAACTGCCGCTGGATGATCTGCGGACCTTTACCAAAGTCTACGAGCATATTCGCAAGGGGTACGTTGAGGAAATTGATGACAAGACCCTGCTTGAATACGCCATTATCGGCATGCTGTCAGAGCTGGATCCTCACTCCTCCTATTTGAATGCAGACTCCTTTGATGACCTCCAGGTCAATACCACCGGCGAATTTGGCGGCTTGGGCATAGAAGTCGGCATGGAAAATGGCTTCGTGAAAGTCGTATCCCCCATTGATGATACCCCTGCCGCTCGAGCGGGCGTGCAAGCGGGCGATGTCATCATCAAACTTGACGACAACCCCGTGAAAGGTATGGCGTTAGGTGAGGCAGTTAATATGATGCGCGGCCCTCGCGGCAGCGATATTAACCTGACGATTGTGCGCGAGGGAGAAGAACAACCGATTGAGCTGGTCGTTACCCGAGACATCATCCGCGTGCAGAGTGTGCGATCAGACATACTGGAGGACGGATACGGCTATATTCGTATTGCTCAGTTTCAAGTAGGCACGGGTGCCGATGTCGTTAAATCCTTGCAGGAACTGAAAGAGAAAGGCCCTCTCAAAGGGCTGATACTCGACCTACGCAATAACCCAGGAGGCGTTTTGCAGTCTTCTGTTGAAGTCGCAGACGCATTTCTGGACGATGGTCTCATCGTCTATACAGAAGGTAGAGTGACCAACGCCGATCTAAAATACGAGGCACAACCAGGTGACCTCAGCGATGGCACCCCCATCGTCGTCCTCATCAACGATGGCTCTGCGTCTGCATCGGAAATTGTCGCTGGCGCCCTGCAAGACCATCGTCGAGCGGTCATTCTCGGGACTCAGAGCTTCGGCAAAGGCTCGGTTCAAACCGTCATTCCTCTGGCGGATGATCGCGCCATCAAACTGACAACGGCTTTGTATTTCACACCTAATGGACGCTCAATTCAGGCCCAGGGTATTAGCCCGGATATCGAGGTTGAACGAGCAGAGGTCACATCGCTAGAAAGCAACAGCATGCATGAAGCCGACCTAGCGGGTCGTCTTGAGAACGGCAACGGCGGTGCCGCTCTGGACAGTAAAAACCGTAAGCTCGCAGATCGCAGCAATCAGGAGTTGTTTGAAAAAGACAACCAGATGTTTGAAGCCCTGAATCTGTTAAAAGGCCTGAATCTGTTTGGTAGCAAGCGCGCACCCTCGCAAACCAAAGCCGTCGCGCAATTGGAAAAAGAAGCCAACTCACATTGATTCACAGCCCGTCAGCCTCCTGGCAAGCAAATCACCGCAGGTTAGGCTGACGAGCCCGCAATACGCCCAAATTCCGGAGATTTACACCGATGGACAGGACCCGAGGCGCATTGCTGTCCATTGGGCTCTGCCTGTGTGTGGCAATTGCCGTATTCGTCGCTTGTACGTCCTGGGATCTGACATCTCGCGATGACCCGCCCGAACAGAGCCAATCGCCAGCAGACATTCTGACCGTCGTGACGACGGATCACTTGCACACCATTCAACCTCTTCCTCTGAGTCTTCCGGCAGAGCCCCATGGCCCGCGCATTGCCATCATCATTGATGACATCGGCTACAGCCGACGATATGGTGAAATTGCCGTCTACCTTCCTGCACCGATAACACTGGCGGTACTCCCCCACAGCCCAAATAGCAGGGAACTGGCAAATCTTGGGCACCAGCAAGGGAAAGACATTTTGGTTCATGTCCCCATGAGCGATGTGGGCAACATCGCTAGTGATCCCGGATTGCTGCACACAGGCATGGATAAGGCGCAGTTTATGAAAACCCTTTCCGAAAACTTACAGGCGGTTCCTCACGCGATAGGTTTAAATAACCATCGCGGCAGCGCCTTAACCCAAGACGCCACCAGAATGCAGTGGCTGATGAGCCGGCTCGCCGAAGAAAACCTGTTTTTTATCGACAGTCGCACAACCGCCGCCAGTGTTGCTTTAACCAGTGCTCAATCGGCTGCGATCGCCACGCGCAAGCGCGATGTCTTTCTCGACAACGAGCGTACACAAACCAATCTTGCACATCAGTTTGAACGCCTTCTTACCCTTGCAAAAAAGAAGGGAAGCGCCATCGCTATCGGCCACCCATACCCAGAAACTCTGGAATTTCTGCAGTCAATTCTGCCAAATTTGGACAAGCAAGGGGTCGAGCTTGTTAGCGTCAGCCAGCTGTTACTGGACGATGCTATCGCCAGCATGCCGCCACCCACTCTCGGCCAATCGGAGGAAACTTTAAAAACGTCAGAAATGGACTAAATTTAAAATTAACCCGTCCCAACTGACAGCGCGCCGCTGGCCGCGAGAGAGTTTGATCATGACAAATTTACGTGCCGGAGAAACTGGACAGGTCCCTATGCGTAAGGAACGTTTTTATGAGCGGGATCAATACTGGTATTTCACGACTCGCGAAGGCGCGGACATCGGCCCATACGACACGCTCCCAGCCGCCGTTCAAGGCTGCAGCGAATTTATCAATTTCGTTCGCACCAGCGGACCGGATTTTTCCGATACCTTGCGACTGTATTCTGCCCCGCCGAAAGATCGGGCAAACTGAGTCGGCGGCAAGACTTCATATCCTGCCGCTACAGTGAATTAAAGGCGCATCTCAATGCCCTGCGCCTGCATGAATTCTTTTGCTTCGCGGATGGAATAGCGGCGAAAATGGAAAATACTCGCCGCCAGTACGGCGTCAGCTCCGCCCTGCGATACCCCATCAGCAAGGTGCTGCAGTTCCCCCACACCCCCGGAGGCAATGACCGGCACACCAACCGCATCACTGATAGCTCGCGTCAGCTTAAGATCGAATCCATTTTGGGTGCCGTCTCGATCCATACTGGTTAACAAGATTTCACCGGCACCGTAATCAACCATTTTTTCTGCCCATTCAACCGCATCGATTCCAGTGGGCTTTCTGCCGCCGTGAGTGAAAATCTCCCATCGTTCTGGTTCCCCAGGCTGGCTCACCTGCTTGGCATCAATGGCGACGACAATACACTGGGCGCCAAAACGCTGTGAGGCCTCACGCACAAATTCCGGCTGCTTCACCGCTGCAGAATTTATGCTGACTTTATCCGCGCCGGCATTAAGCATGGTTCGTATATCATCAACCGTGCGAATACCACCACCAACAGTAAGAGGAATGAACACTTCACGTGCAATCTTTTCTACCGTATGGGCTGTTGTGTCGCGATTCTCATGGGTCGCGGTGATATCCAGAAAGGTCAGCTCATCAGCCCCCTCCTGGTTATAGCGAATAGCAACTTCTACGGGATCGCCTGCATCGCGAATTCCAACAAAATTGACTCCTTTCACGACGCGACCGTTATCAACGTCCAAACAGGGAATAATGCGCTTTGCCAGTGGCATTTCTGCTCCAATCGTTAAGTTTCACCCATCTAGAGTGCACTGTCTTTGCACACCAAATCGGGATTAAGGCTGCGAAATCACAAATTTCAGTCTACGCTTTTCAATAGGCAGAAGACCGAATTTCGCGATGTTTTGCCTGTTATCACCGCCAAGCGAAGCCAATAAGCTGACTTGGCAACTGAACACGCGACATATCGAGGACAACTTGGTTACACCCACGCCGCTTAATCGCCGTCGCGAAGTCAGAGTTGACACGGCTCTTGAGGCTCAACTGCATGCACACGAGCAATGGGGTAACGGACGCATAACCAATCTGTCACTGGGTGGCCTGCAACTCGAGTGCAGCTTTCAGGTTCTGGAAGCAATGATGCCAAACATTCAACGCCCAGACCCCCATCGCCCCCTTGAAATAGAAATCCAATTTGAACTGGATACACCAACGGGTTTGCAAACTGTTTTGGCCAACTGCAGCATGCTGTATGCCCGACGAATTGCACAAAACCGATTTGTCATCGGCGGCAGATTTACCGGCTTTACCAAACACAGCCGCGATGCACTAATGAGTTTTCTGATGGCATCTCTGCCCGATCATACTCACACACCAGGCGATAGACTTTAGTCAGTCTACCCGTCCATTCCAACGTACAAAATTACTCAATAACTGCAATCCCGCAGAATGGCTTTTTTCCGGATGGAATTGCACGGCAAACAGATTATCTCTGGCTATCGCCGCATCAAATTCGATTCCATATTCAGATCGGCCAACAACGGGTGACTGATCGTCGGAGCAGACACAGTAACTGTGGACAAAATAGAAGCGGCTATTATCCGCGATATTATCCCACAGCGGATGATGCTGAGATTGACGTACGTTATTCCAACCCATGTGCGGAATCTTCAGCTTGACAGGCGCCTGCCTAACGGCGTCGAAACCACCAAAGAACTTTACCTGTCCCGCGAACAAGCCTAAGCAGTCAATACCATTGTTTTCTTCGCTGCTGTCGAGCAAAGCCTGCATTCCGACACAAATTCCCAGTACAGGCGTTCCGTTAGACAGAATCTCTGGCAGCAGTTGATTCAAGTGCAAATTCTTGATCTCAGCCATGCAATCACGCATTGCGCCAACGCCGGGAAAGATGACGTGGTCAGCGCTGCGAATTGTCTCGTGATCACCACTGATGATCACCTCCGTTTCAGCAGCAACATGCTGTATCGCACTTGCCACCGAATGCAGATTCCCCATGCCATAATCGATGATTACCAGTCTGTTGCCCATAGCCTGCCGCCTGTTCCTTAAAGACTGCCTTTAGTCGATGGCGTTACGCCAGCCATTCGAGGATCCAACTCCATAGCCATCCGCAAGGCACGTCCAAACGCTTTAAAAACTGTTTCAACCTGGTGATGGACGTTATGACCTTTTAGCCCATCGATATGCAATGTCACCTGAGCGTGGTTTACAAATCCCTGGAAGAACTCCCATACCAGCTCGGTATCAAAAGATCCCACTCGCTTCTGGGTAAATGGGATGTCCATATTCAACTGGGGGCGACCGGAAAAATCGATGACGACACGGGATAGCGCCTCATCAAGGGGAACATAGGCATGCCCATAGCGTCGAATACCTTTTTTATCACCCACGGCCTGAGCCAATGCCTGTCCGAGCGTAATACCTATGTCTTCGACACTGTGATGGTCATCAATATGAGTGTCGCCGTCGCAGGTCACCGTCAAATCAATCAAACCATGGCGAGCGATTTGATCCAGCATATGCTCAAGAAATGGAACGCCGGTGGATAAGTCGGCTCGGCCTGTACCATCCAGGTTGACCGATACCTGTATTTTCGTCTCCAGCGTATCCCGCGATACCGATGCTTTGCGTTCCACCACCTAAATCCCCCATCGTTGCTAGTCTCACCCCGGGTAGCGGCGTCCCGTGGAGCGCGAATTATACTCCTGACTCGAGATAAGTCACTCGACAGCTGCGCAACCCAAATCTTGAAAGCGGCAAATCCCTTGATGCAGGTCAACGCAGAACCGTCTCGATTTCGGCAATATTCAACCATCGCACAGCGACTGACGGCAACCAGCAAGTCTTCTGGAGGAAGGAAATGATTGACCCAACTGCAACAGGCGCACTCGCCTTAGGCATCAGTTTTGGCGGCATCGTCCTCGCCGGTACTCTGGGCGGTCTGCTGGTGGCCTGGATAGAATCCAGAATTCAACGCGACGAGCACTGAAAGGCGCTCAGCGAACCCCATCTCCACAATGTGTACAGCTTTGGCAAGCGGCCAGCTTCTTCGGAAGCTGGCCTTTTTTTGTTGAGTCTCCCTCGCAACCATCTTTGAGATTTCGCCCTGAATCTACGCAAGGCAAGCCAAAGGGCACCAAAACAAGCCATTCTTCATAGCTCAGTCCTTCCAGCTCTTTCTTATAGCGCCCAAAATCAGCGCCAAATCAAAACCTGTCCAATTGGTTAACTTCTGGAACAGGAATTGCTGGACTTGCGCCTATCGCGATTAAAACCGATGATCACGACGTTGCCAGAAATCGACAATGCGGAATCTGGCCAACTCATAAAGTCTATCTGCGTTTCCTTTAAATACCTTTCGTTGATCACTATGCCCCAACTCAAACACACAATTGCCCGCTGGCTGAGCAGCTGCTACCTACTGCTCGCCCCTCTCACCCATGCCGACACCATGGATCAATGGTTTGAAGACTTCAAACACAATGCCAGCAATGAAGAACTCTATCGGTTTCTGCACGAACTTCCGAAAGGCGGTGATTTGCACAATCATCTGACCGGCTCAAATTTCAGCGAATGGTGGTACGAGCTTGCCACCGATGAAGACGCAAATGGGGGTTATCGCTATTACACCAAAACCCGCATTGCCAATTGTGTTCCTTATGGCAGCAATGAATTTGGCCCCGCGCCTTATTTACTTCTGTTTCGAAACCTACAGGAAAGCAGCTATGAAAAGCTGGCTGAGTGCGAGAAATCGGAATTCAAAGCCATTGACGAGCTGAATGCGAATGAAAAAGCCGCCTGGCTAAACAGCCTGCGGCTTGATCAGTCCCACGAAGGTCGTGAAGAATTCTTCCAAACTCATTGGCAGCGCCTTGGTGAGCTAGGCGCGAATCCGTATATTAATGCGGAGATGATCTACCGAAACATGGCGGCCTTTGCCGAAGAAGGCCTGGTTTATCTGGAAACCCAGGAAGGCACTCGCTTCTATTTGAAAAAAGATGGCAGCCAATTTGAGCCAGATGACGTGGCGGATATTTTCCGTCAACGTCTTGCTCAAGAAGACGCCAAAGCGACGGGCGTAACCGTCCGCCTGCAATATTACCTGCTTAGGTTTATTCCCAACGCAGAGGAAGATCTGGAATGGATTTATCGATTCGTGGATCGTCATCGCGATTTGTATGTTGGAATCAATATGGTTGGCCGCGAAGACAATGACAAAGGCTACCCGCTGCGTTTCTTGCCAACCCTTCGCAAGATGCGCCAACAGCTGCCTGGCATTCCGCTATCGATCCATGCCGGCGAGGTGGATGAACCCAACCATCATGTGCGCGACACTCTACTGCTTGGCGCGAGTCGTATCGGTCACGGTGTCAACCTCATAACAGACCCTGACACCATGCTGTTGATGCGAAATAATGACTACCTAGTAGAAATAAACCTGATCAGCAACCTACTGCTGGAATATGTCAGCGACTACAGCCAACACCCGTTTCCTGAATATCTGCGATTCGGCATTCCTGTCGCTTTGTCGACCGACGATCGAGGCATGTGGGATTCTACAATGACGGACGAGTATTTTGTCGCAGTCAAAGAATTCAATCTCTCATGGAAAGAGTTGACACAATTGGGCAGAAACTCGCTCAGTCACAGTTTTGTTGAAGAGGCGATCAAAACGGACCTGTTGCAAGACTATGAAGAGAGACTCAACGAGTTTGCCACCACTGTGACAAACGACGGTGAGACAGACTACCTCGAGACAAGCATCACCACTCATCAATTTATCTGTGATCACTATAAAATCTGTCTTAGCGCAGAAACAACCACCCCGTAATGGATAAGACTATGCTGCCAACGAGACTTTGCTATTTACTGCTCGCGCTGATCATGACTGGCTGTGCCTCTCAGTCACCCTCGAGCGACAATCAAGCCATGAATCCAACTCCGATTCCCATCAAAATGGTCGTCGTTACTATGTTTGAGGTCGGTGATGATACGGGTGACGACCCTGGAGAATTTCAAACATGGAAAGAACGTCAGGGTCTCGATGTTCGATTCCCCTTTCCTCAATCCTACCACGACCTATATCTAAATCCTGAAACGGGCGTTCTGGGTATGGTCACCGGCATGGGAACCAATCGAGCCTCGTCTGCCATCATGGCCCTAGGACTGGACCCGCGCTTTGATCTAACGAAAGCCTACTGGCTGGTTGCCGGTATCGCCGGATTTGATCCGGCCGATGCCTCTATCGGCAGCGTGGCGTGGGCCGAGTGGGCAGTCGACGGCGACCTCGCCCATGAAATTGATACTCGTGAAATGCCAAATGACTGGACCACCGGGTATTTTCCGCTGTTCACCAAAGAACCCTATCCGGAAACCATGCCGCCAAATCTTGGTGAGGTATTTGAACTGAACCGCCCCCTGACCCAGTGGGCCTTCTCGCTGACAAAAGACATTGAGCTGACCGATGATGAGCACATCAGTGAAACTCGCGAGGTTTACGATAACTACCCAGAGGCACAACGGAAACCTTTTGTTCTGATTGGTGACAACCTCGCCGCGATGACCTTTTGGCACGGCGAAGTACTGAACGACTGGGCGAATCAGTGGGTAGATTACTGGACACAAGGTGAAGGTAAATTTGTTTCGTCTGCGATGGAAGATACCGCCACGGCACAGTCTTTGACCTACCTCGATCGCGCAGGCAAAGTCGACTACGATCGATTTATGATTTTGCGAGCCGCGAGTAACTTTACACTGCCGCCACCAGGATTAACGGCCGCCGAAAATCTCGCATTAGAAGGTGAAGATTACGCCGGCCTGCATGTCGCACTGGAAAATGCCTACCGGGTTGGAAGTCGTGTCGTCGATGAAATCATCAACAACTGGGATACTTACAAAGATTCGCCTCCAGCGGCAGAGTAAGCATTCAAAAGACATCAGGCGTAAAAACTTCGCGCCTGATGTCCCATTCTAACAAGACCGTTAATCTTCGTTTTCGAGGCAGGCTCTCCTAGGCTGCCACCTCATCAACGCAAATTTCCCCTTCTAGTCGCCGTCTCGCCAATGCATCTGCGAGGCGATTGGTCGCGACGCCAGTGCGTTCATGCTCCGTGAAAATTTCATCGAGGCTTTGGCCAATATTGTCGGAAATATGCGCTTCCGCATCCTCTCTAGAGCGACCTTGTCGCTGATAAAAAATATCGATGACACCACCAGCATTAACGACATAATCAGGCGCATAAAGAATACCTTTCGCCGCGAGCATTTCACCGACATGGTCCTGTGCGAGCTGGTTATTGGCGCATCCGGCAACTATCGACACCTGCAAGGTATCGAGTAACATTTCATCCAGCACAGCCCCCATCGCACAGGGACAAAAGAGATCCACGTCAAGCTGCATAATCTCTCGCGGTGAAACCAATGTGGCTCCAAACTCTGCTTCAGCCCGGCGGGCATTTTCGGTGAAGATATCACTGACCCAAAGCTTGGCTCCGGCAGCATGCAGGCGCCTCGCCAAGTGATATCCAACGTTCCCCAAGCCTTGAACAGCGACGGTCATATCCTTGAGGTCACGTGTTTGAAATTTTCTAGCCACCGACGACACTATACCGACATAGACACCAAATGCAGTAGCCGGAGAAGGATCTCCCCGTAACGTGTTGGCGGAGCTGATCCCCGTGACATGTGACGTGGTCTCAGCCATGAGTGATAAATCCTGCTCGCTGATACCGGAATCTTCTGCTGCTGTGTAAAGCCCGTCAAAGGAGTCGATAAAACTCCCCATGGCTCGCAACAATTCCGGCGTTTTGTGCAATCGGGAGTCACCCACAATTACTGATTTCGCACCGCCTAATGGCAGATTAGCTACCGCAGATTTATACGTCATTCCGCGAGACAGCCGCAACACATCATTCAACGCCGCATCACTGTCGCGATAAGGGTACATACGGCAACCGCCAAGAGCGCTACCTCGCTGGGTATTATGAACGGCAATAATGGCTTGCAATCCGCTTTTGGGATCATTCATAAAAGCCACTTTTTCATGATTGTCATAAGACGGGTGTTCAAACAAACTCACTGACGACCTCCTACACGACCTTATCGAAATTGATAATCTGGACTGTGTCGGCATCCGACGGATTCAAATTTGCCAGTTTTTGAGACAACCCGTTACGCCAGGCCATCACCGATTTACTGCGAACATGGCCATAACCTCGAATCGTCTCCGTAGAGTTAATTACGTCGATGGCTGCGGACAAATTTTTCCTATTCAGTTTAGGCAAGAGATCCCGATCTACCAAACGTTCAAACTCAAAAATCAGCGATTTATCGAGCTTTCGGTCTTTGGTGTACGAGAAGATGTCGAACCAACTGCCACGAAGACATTTCAGTTTTGCCAGGGCTTTCAAAGGAACCGACATCCACGCGCCATATTCGATCTTAACAGCAGACTGTCGCCCAAAATTGAGCCTATTCAAAAGCGGAATCGCAAAATGATAGTGAACCCGATAATTACCATTGAACGTGGCCCTCAGTTTTGTTTTGAAAGATTCTGCCGATAGAAGTCGGGCAACTTCGTATTCGTCTTTGTAGGCCAGCAAACGATAATAGGCTTTGGCGACAGCGAACGTAAAAGGATAATCACCTCTGCAATCCAGCATCGATTCCCGCTCTCGACACCGCTCAACAAAATCACGATAGCGTTGAGCGTAAGATTCATTTTGATAAGACACCAAACGCCGGGATCGATCTCTAACAACGTCTTCCAGAACATCCAATTCTTGAACATCAACCTGGCCTTCTCGAGACACGCCTATACCGGCAGCAGACAGTCGCCCCCATTGAAATGCGTTAATGCTCGCCACAACGGCGACATTATTGATTTCGATGGCGCGAAATATTGACGCTTGCTCCAACGGGATCAGTCCCTGTTGCCAGGCATACCCCATAAGAAAACTATTGGCGGCAATCGGATCACCAAGCAGTTCTTCCGACAAATCGCTGGCATCTACGAACGAAGCTCGGCCCTCACCAAGCTCTCCCTCGATTGCTGATTTCATCTCTGCAATTGGGTAGTCGACATCTGGATTAGCGATAAATTCTGCCGTTGGAGACAAATGATCATTGATCACGGCATGAGAAAAGTCTGAGTTCACTTTCGACAGGGCATCGTCGCCCGCACTGACGATAAGGTCACACCCTAGCAACAGATGCGCATCGCCCGCGGGAACTCGAACAGCTCGAATCGTACGTTGATCTTTGGCAATACGTACATGAGAAACCACTGCCCCAAACTTTTGCGCCAAGCCCGTCAAATTAAGAACAGAACTTCCCTTATTTTCCAAATGGGCTGCCATCCCCAGGATCGCACTGACGGTCAATACACCGGTTCCGCCAACACCTGCGACCACAAGATTCCATGCGCCGTCCAATTTGCGTAATGAAGGCATGGTCAAAGTCTGTAGCAACAACGGAGACGGCGCCCCAACACCCGTTTTAACATCAGCACCGTAGAGAGAAATAAAGCTTGGACAAAAACCTTCAACACAGCTGAAATCTTTATTACAGGCGTGTTGATTGATGCGTCGTTTACGTCCCAGGTCAGTTTGCAACGGTTCTACAGAAAGACAGTTGGATTTACGACTGCAATCTCCGCAGCCTTCGCAAAGTTCAGGATGAATGTATACACGGCGTTTCGGCTCACCAAGAGCACCCACTTTGTGTCGTCGACGCTTTTCCGCGGCACAGGTTTGATCGTAGACAAGGACGGATACGCCAGTCACCTGTCGCATAGTTTCCTGCACGTTATTTAATCGACGCCGATGGTGTACGCTTAACCCATCACGCGCCGTCAACTGTGCCGGATATTTCTCAGGCTCATCACTCACCAAAGCGATACGCTGCACGCCCTCACTGCGGAGTTGATCGAGCAAATCCGCAATGCTGAGTTGGCCATCCAGTGGTTGTCCGCCGGTCATCGCAACAGCATCGTTGTAGAGTATTTTGTAGGTGATGTTGACGCCCGCAGATATGGCAGCGCGAATCGCCAAAATACCACTGTGGAAATAGGTACCATCGCCGAGATTTTGAAAAACATGCTCCGTACGGGTAAAAGGCGATTGGCCAATCCATGCCGCCCCTTCGCCTCCCATCTGACTGAAAGTATCCGTTGCGCGATGCATCCAGGTCACCATGTAGTGACAACCGATACCCCCGAGCGCACGGCTACCCTCCGGTACTACCGTCGATGAATTGTGCGGACAGCCCGAGCAATAGTGCGGTGTTCGCAAGGGTCTTTGCGTCTGTGCGAGAGACTGTTTTTTCACCGCCAAAAATTGTAGGCGCCGCTCGATGTCCATGTCTGTATAGATTGGACGTAAACGCACGGCAATCGACTGTGCGACGAGAGCTGGCGTCAACTCGCCAAGATTCCCCAGCAGCTCCTGCCCCAGTTCATCTTTTTCTCCCACCACCCGCGGCCGCTCGCGAACGGGCCAATTGTAGAGCTGCCCGGTCAACTGGTCTTCGATGATGGAGCGTTTTTCCTCGACAACCAGTATCTCTTTCAAGCCCCGCGCAAATTCATGTACACCAACAGGTTCCAGCGGCCAAGGCATGCCGACTTTGTAGATTCGCAATCTAATCTTAGCGGCCTTCTCGGCGTCAATCCCCAGGTCTTCGAGGGCCTGCAGAACATCCAACCAGGCTTTGCCGGAGGTGATAATACCCAGCTTTGCCTGCCGGGAGTCATGAGTTATGCGGTCGATGTGGTTGGCTCGAGCAAATTCTCGTGCGGCATAAATTTTGTGCCGATTCAGTCGCTCCTCCTGAGCCAGCGGTGTGTCGTGTAATCGCCCATTGAAGCCGCCCTGGGGCGCCACAACCGAATCGGGGTAACGAACAGGAAGTCGTACAGGATCCACCTCTACGGTCATGGAGGAATCCACATTTTCAGTGATGGCTTTTAAGCCGACATAACAGCCGCTGTAACGAGACATAGCCCACCCCAGCACACCGTAGTCCAGGATTTCCTGAACGTTAGCGGGTGCCAATACCGGGGCAGAAACCCCCATGAACACATGCTCACTTTGATAGGGATAGGTCGATGATTTGCAGCCGTGGTCATCACCGACGACAACCAGGACACCGCCATGGGGAGATGTGCCAAACGCATTGGCATGACGCAAGGCGTCAACGGAGCGGTCCAGGCCTGGCCCCTTGCCGTACCAGAGCCCAAATACGCCGTCGTATTTGGCGCCATCAAAGAGATTTATCTGCTGACTTCCCCATACGGAAGTCATTGCCAACTCTTCATTCACGCCGGGTTTGAAAACAATGTTATGGTCTTGCAACCACTGGCTCGCTTTCCAGAATGTCTGATCTAGCCCGCCCAGAGGCGAGCCTCGGTAGCCAGAGACAAAGCCAGCAGTATTCAGCCCTGACTGGCAGTCCCGTTGATGCTGGAGGATCGGCAGACGCACCAAGGCATCGATACCCGACATAAACATGTCGCCGGACGGGCGCTGAAATTTGTCATCGAGAGTCACCTGTCGCAGGTTCATATCCACCTCCACGCTCTTTCATTATTGTTATTGATGTCAACGTCTTACTGACAGAATAGCGCTAGCGCGAGGGCATTTTTTTGTTATTTTTCTGGCAAAAAGCAGGTTTGGAGGCATAAACTTCCAAAAAAGCCTAAATAATAAGAAAAGCTATGCAACAGGATCTGACTGCTACCGATATTCGTATTCTGAGCCTCCTACAAGAAGATGCGGGCCTCACGGCCGCAGACCTTGCAGACAAGATTGGACTGTCTCAAAGCCCTTGCTGGCGACGCGTAAATCGTCTGTCGGAAGCTGGCTATATCGATCGCCGAGTGGCCATATTAAATCCCGAAAAGCTGGGCATGGACGTGGTGGTTTTTGCCAGTGTCAGTCTGAGCGCACATGGCCGCCAAAGCCTTGAAGAGTTTGAAAGCGCTGTCGCAGGCCTGCCTGAAGTGGTCGAATGCTACACAATGACCGGCACCATGGACTATATGCTGAAAATTGTCACGCGAGACATTCGTCACTACGAAACCTTTGTGCGCAGCTTTCTAGCGCAAATGACCGGGATACGGGAAATTCACTCCAACGTGGCGGTAACCCGCATCAAAAATACCACAGAGCTGCCGCTGGCAACGCAGTTGAAATAGATAGCCTGCCAGTACGCGGCACCTTATAAATCTAACGCGCGGCGCATAATTTGATGCTTGATGGGCGCCAAGCGATTAAAGCCTCGCATACCGGCATTCCGAATCCAGCGCAGAGCTGGAGCATCCGCACCATAGAGCTGCTTGAAGCCCTCCATAGCCGTGAGCATCAGCAGATTATCCCCCCGGCGGCGACGTTGATAACGCGCCAGAACCGACGAATCCCGTAACGACAATCCGCGCTGATGGCCTCGCTGCAACTCGTCGACCAACGCCCGTACATCCTTCAAACCCAGATTCACCCCCTGCCCTGCCAGAGGGTGAATCGTGTGGGCAGCATCACCGACCAAGACCACTCCAGCAGCGTGATACCGCTCCGCATGGCGAGCGCGTAAGTGAAAAACGTGACGCGGCGAAACGTCCAAAACCTTGCCCAGGCGATGCTCAAAGGTATCGCTGAGTTGTCGGCAGAAATCATCACTCCCCAAGTCGCGTAACGCCTCCCCACGGTCAGGGCTGCAAGACCAGACAATTGAGGAATAATGGCTACTCAATGGCTCTTCTTCCCCCAAAGACAGAGGAAGAAATGCCAACGGACCGTCATCGAGAAATTTTTGCCAGGCCGTGTATTCGTGGCTGAATTCTGTACGCACGGTTGCCACCAGAGCCACATGGCCATAATCTCGCTCGTCGACCGCAATACCACTTGCAGACCGGATGTGCGATTCAGCACCGTCTGCGGCGATGATCAGTGGCGCGAAAATACGGCGCCCATCGGCCAGGGTAACGGAGCGATCGCCACCTTCGTCATCACCCAGAGTCACCCGCCCGACATCCGTCAGTAACGTGACTGTCGGGACATTGAGTAACTGGTTCCGGCACGCCCTGACAACAATACTGTTTTCAACAATGTGGCCTAAATCGGTCTCGCCAATATCCGTACTGGAAAAATCAACGCCGGCAGTACCGAGCTCTTCCCAGACGCACATCGCATAATAAGGGCAGGCACGTTCAGTGAGAATCTGGTCCCACACGCCGATATCTTGCAGCAGGGATTGCGAAGACCGATTAAGCGCTACCACGCGGGGATCAGCCTGTGCGCCGCTGTAGACCGGAGGCTCTCCTGCCGCTTCAAGGACGACCACCTCTATCCCTGTCATCGCTTTCGCCAGCTTACTGGCCAGTATGCTGCCGATTAATCCACCCCCCACAATAATGACATCGGCATGCATTGAATTCGAGCTCACTCTAGACTGCTCCTCTGCGAATTCCACGACGATGTAACGTCGGCATCATGGATGGCCTCCCATTCAATACACCCATGGTCTGGCGAGTAAATAGTTCTTTAACGGGTGGCAGTAATTCCATGGTTAACAAACCGCCGCTGCGAGCGGCGGCGCGAGACAATTCAGCACTGGTAAACCATCGGATCAATTGATCACTGATCGAGATCGTCACGTTTTGATCAACCTGTCGGCGCGCTTGGTAGTGCTGCAACAGCGGCCAGCTGTCAGTCTCCGGGGTCAATCCGGCAAGACACGCCGCCAACTGCGAGCAGTCTCGCAATGAAAGGTTAAAACCCTGTCCGGCCACAGGGTGCAAGGTATGCGCGGCATTCCCCATTACGACGATGCCCCGGCGAATCTGTTCCTTTGCCTGAGTTAGCAACAGCGGATAACTTTCTCTTCGACCACACCGCGTAAATTTGCCGATGCGATATCCGAACGCCGCTTGCAGCTCGTCTAAAAAGGGCGCTTCTTCCATCGCCAGCAATCTATTCGCGTCGTCATGGGCTCGGGACCAAACCAGGGCGCCCTGACACCCGTCAGCACCTCCCATCGGCAACACGGCGACAGGGCCAACTGAGGTAAAACGTTCAAACGCGCGGCCCTGATGAGGCTCAGAAAAAGCGACATTTGCGACAATGGCAGTCTGCTGGTAATCATCGACCTCTCGATGAATACCCAATTGTCGAGTCAGTTCGGAATCTCGGCCATCGGCCACGACGACCACTCGAGCCGTTAAGGTCGAGACCTCACCACCTTGGTTGATTGCCAGTGATGCACCTGAGCGCTTAGGCTGCAATCCAACAACATCTGCTGGCGCCAAGGTACGTATGTGCGGAAACTCCTCCAACCGATGAAACAGGCACCGCCCCAGCCAGGCGTTAGCCACCACATAGCCGAGAGCATCAACACCCAGCTCTGAATTGCTCATCTGCGCGCCACCCAAATGGCCCCGATCAGAAACATGGATGGTTGTTATTGGCGTGGCCTGTTCAGCAATTTGCTGCCATACGCCAAGTTGCTGCAACAGTTCGGCGGAACTGTTCGCCAAAGCGGTCACCCGATCATCAAAGCTCGGCTGGTAGATCGGGCTATTGGCGCTCGGGAAAGGCAGACTATCAATTAAGGTTATGTGCAGCTGTGGAGAGGTCTGCGCCACTAGGCAGGCCAGGGTTGCCCCAGTCATGCCCCCGCCGATTATGGCGATATCCGTTTGCATCTTTTTATGTCGCTCGAGTTAATCTACGGGGTTGCCATCAGTGCCTCGATGTCGGCGATGGTCTTTGGGACTCCCCCAGTCAGAATTTCACAGCCGCCGGTGGTCACGACAACATCGTCTTCAATACGAATACCAATACCGCGCCAACGCTCCTCAACGGATGTGTCATCGGGAGATACGTATATACCTGGCTCAACGGTCATACACATGCCCACTTTCAATTCGCGCCACTGACCATCGACTCGATAGTCTCCGACATCGTGTACGTCCAAACCTAACCAGTGGCCGGTACGGTGCATGTAAAATGGCTGATAGGCATTGTTTTCAATCAACTCATCGAGTTTACCTTGCAGCAAGCCCAGCTCGATAAGTCCTTCGGTGATCACTCGTACCGCGGCATCATGGGCATCCTGCCAAAGACGCCCTGGCGCAGTCGCCGCAATCGCCTCCTCCTGCGCCCTCAACACGACTTCGTAGAGCGCTCTTTGCTCTGGAGAAAAGCGACCATTCACGGGAAACGTTCGCGTGATATCGGCGGCGTAGCCTTCGTATTCACAGCCCGCATCGATCAAAACCAAGTCGCCATCTTTCAGCAGATCGCGATTTTCGATGTAGTGAAGGACACAGGCGTTCGCGCCACCGCCAACGATCGAGCTATAGGCTGGTGCAACCGCCCCGGAGCGGGCAAATTCGTATTCGATTTCGGCTTGCAAATGGTATTCGTGCAGACCCGGCCTGGCCGTCTGCATGGCGCGAACATGAGCAGCAGCAGCTATTTCGCCGGAGCGGCGCATGACGTCAATCTCGGCCGGGCTTTTGAACAAACGCAATTCATGCAGAAAGTGCTCAAGATCAACCATTTCACTTGGCGGAATGACACCGGAGCGCACTTTACTGCGGATGGTGTTAACCCAGCCCATAACCTGGTGATCAAACTCAGAATTACGCCCTAAGGAATAATAGATACGGGTACGTCCCTCGATTAAACCGGGCAGAATGTCGTCAATCTCATCAATAGGAAAGGCGTCGTCAGCACCGTAACGATCTCTAACCCCCTCAGGCCCCGCACGATATCCAGTCCACTGCTCGCGCGCCCGATCACGCTCACGACAAAAAACCAGAAATTCACCATGCTCTGCGCCGGGCAGTAACACCATGACAGCTTCTGGTTCGACAAAACCGCTTAGATAATAAAAATCACTATCCTGACGATAGGGATATTCGGTATCCCGTGACCGTATTTTTTCTGCGGCGGCAGGTAATACCACGATGCTGTTGGGCTCCATTAAGTCCATCAGCTGCTGCCGACGCCGTGCAAACTCCTGCTGATCTATCGCCATGGAGCACTCCTATAGTTCGTCTCTTTTACACTTCGCAGAGCACGGAGTTGATGTCTCCGTGCACACAATTTTTTGAGGATCAATGCAGCGTCGGCCCTGACTCTGGATCATCGCTGCCGCAGACCTCCCCAAACAGGGTCATCACCGCAACCCGCACGTATTCAATCAACTCCTCGAGAGCAGCCTGGGCCTCTTGATGCTCTTCCTCACTGGACTCATCAGGGATACCAACATTGGCAATCGCCGCGAGATCCCGCAGAGCGTCTGCGGTTTCCGGTGAAAATTTCGTGCTCGGATCAAGCCGAGCACTTCCCAATCCCGCCAGAAATCCATGACACCACTCACCCAGCGCCACCGAGCGGTCGTCGACATCTGCGTCATCGGCAGGTAACAGCAATTGAAATCCAAAGTGGTCATCCTGCAGCTGCGCCAGAGTTGTCGGATACAACCGCGCCAGGGCTAACTGGCCACGCTCTTCATTATCGCCGACGACGCCCTGGTCATCGGTAATCAAATCTAGAAACTCAATGGCTTCAGCCATCCAGGCATCGCCCTCTGGCCGAGCGCCGCCGGACAATTTTCCTGCCAGAAATCCGTGCAACTGCGAAGGGCTGTTAAGCGCCCCTAAAGGCACCAGCAGATGGTTGAGCTCTTCGAAAGAAATAAGGGCTGCGGGCTGCGACATGAAATATGCACCTGAAATATAGAGATTCTACCATGTAACCACACAAGTCTCAGTTCATCACCCTGCTCTATCCATTATACTTAGCCTATTTACAGACGAATATTTTGCCCGCCCACGCTTTCGACAAAGAGCCAGTCACCGATGAATCAGGACAAACTTGCTGCACTGGAAGCCCATATAGACTTATTGCTGGCCAGCCATGAACGTTTGCAGCATAAGAATCAGCGCCTCTCTCAGGAACTAAATCGGCGCCAACTGAAAGAGACTGAACTGACATCGGAATGCGCCCGTCTTAAAGAGAAAAATAATGAGGCTAAATACCGCATCGAGGCCATGATTCAACGCTTGAAAAGCCTTGAGCCCCAAACATAACCCAGTGAGGGCGGCACCCGCCGCGATGTCCTATGTCAGATAGCGTTTTCGTTAAAATTCTGGATAAGGAATATCAAGTTGCCTGTCAAAAGGATGAAGTGACAGCACTCCATGAGGCGGCCGCCGACCTCGATGCTCGCATGCGACAAATCCGCAACCAGGGAAGTGTCATCGGCCTGGAGAGAATTGCCATCATTACCGCATTAAATCTGAGTCACGAACTGGTAGAAGCCAGGCGAAATGTAAAACAACAACAGGAAGATGACGCCACACTGGATCGGCTGAACGATAAAGTCAGCCAGGCATTACTCGACAGCGAAGACCGGGGTGAGGGATAAGATCAGACCCGCAGGACCAGCAAGCCCATACGCCTTTCTAGCGGGCAGGTCAATCTGTCGAGGCTGACAGGTGTGCGTTATACTGGTTGCAACCCTGAGGTGTTGGCCAGTTGACGAGTCCTCGAGCCGATAATGTGTAACCCGGGGGCAACTCGCCAATATCAGTGTGCATGTCCGCCTGACGGAAAGCCTGAGATATTGCAGGGGCCCCCACCTTGAACCTTTCGGTTCAAGGCCAAGTCGACAGCCGCACTCTCGGGGCTCCTCTTTCCGTAGTATTGTTATGGCGTTTTTTCCCGACGTAGACATTCTCGATAGCGCTCCATTTACCCGCAAGGAACTGCGCAAGGCGTTGCGTTACCGACGCCGTAGCCTGTCTCCACGCCAGCAGCGACAAGCAGCCCGACAATTATGTCGCCGGTTCCACCAGCACCCAGTGTTGAAAAAAAGCCAACACATTGCGGCCTATTGGCCCAGTGACGGTGAAATTGACCCACGGCCACTTCTGCAAGAGCTGCGGCGCCAGGGTAAAAAGATCTATCTTCCCAAGCTGCACCCCTATCGAGAAGGCCACCTTTGGTTTTTGCCTTGGCGAAAAAACGCCCGTCTCGCACCAAATCGATTTGGGATCCCAGAGCCTCAGCTCGGTAGCGTTCCATGCCGCCCGGCACGCCACCTGGATACGATACTGTTACCCTTGGTTGGATTTGATCATAAAGGTGAACGGCTGGGCATGGGTGGCGGTTTTTACGATCGCAGCTTTGCATTTAAATCCCGCTTCAGAATTCAAAAACCGCAGTTACTTGGCCTCGCCCATACCTGCCAACAGGTCTCGTCCCTCGACAGCGCCAGCTGGGACATCCCGCTCCTCGGCGTCTTAACCGAACGAGGTTATATCTAACGTCGCGATACCGACATATAACTGCGCTATGCTCATGCAGAGTTAACCTTCGCGTGAATTAACAAAAAAACGTATACTTCCGCCGCCGATTTCACGGGTTGTCACCAAATTATCATGTTTTTATGTATGCAAAGGTCGAAAGGCCTGGCCCTGGCTTCTGCCCTGGCCCTGTATTCTTCTATTACTTACGCCAGAACGCCTGAAGACTGCCGCTCAATCTATATTGATCGCGATCGTCTGGCCTGTTATGACTCGCTGTTTACTCCTATAGAGCCGGTCATAGGAAGCGAAACCAACGACGGCCAGCAAATTACTGAAGAGGAAGTGGTCCGCAAGCGCAAGTTCACCTACAAGATTTTTGACGACGATTTTTCAATTCAGCCCTATAAGGCTACCTATATTCTGCCTTATACCTATTCTGAAGCGCCTAACGAAGATCCTTTCCGAGACAACTATGAAGATCTTGCCGACGAGCCGGAACAAATACTCGACAACGAAGAGCTCAAGTACCAGATCAGCTTCAAAATCCCTCTCGCCCAAGATTTATTTATCCAGGATTCAAAAATCTGGCTTGCCTACAGCCAGTTGAGTTTCTGGCAAATGTACAACAGCGATGTATCCGCCCCTTTCCGCGAAACCAACTATGAACCAGAGATTTTCTGGGAGCATGAAACCAACAAAGACTTCGACTTTCTCAACTTACAACTCGAAAGGTATGCGCTCGGCTTCAATCATCAATCAAATGGCCGTGGCGATGAACTCTCTCGCAGCTGGAACCGCTTATTTTTAGAGACAACTCTGACTCATAACCGTTGGACATACACCGTCAAGCCTTGGTATCGGCTCCCGGAAGACAGAGAAGACGACGACAACCCGGATATCGAGGATTACCTAGGCTATGCCGACTATCGGGCGTCTTACCAGTGGGATCCAGCGAAAATATTTTCCATCAAGCTGCGCAATAACCTGAAACGTCACGATAACAAGACATCCGTGCAACTGAACCTGATTTTTCCATTGCCTGGACCTCTCAACGGTTACCTGGAGTATGTAAACGGTTATGGTGAAACCCTGATCGACTACAACTATCGCTCTAAACGTATCGGCATTGGCATCATTCTCAACGAATGGAAATAGCGCCGGCGCTTCGCTTATGTCATTTGTGAGGATCAACTCAGGATTCTATATCAAAATATTTTGATATAGATTGCAATTACCTGCTAGACTGCCGTCATGAATCATTCACTCATGGCGTCAGATATTGCGGAAGAAGCCACTGCCATTGACTCTCTGTCCCGAGTCCTCAAGGCAGCGGGCGATACTCTGCGTCTGGAAATCCTGCGATTGCTGGCCAGAGATTCCTTCAGTGTCATGGAATTGTCCCAACTGCTCGATATTAAGCAGTCAGGCATGAGTCACCATCTCAAGGTGCTCACCAACGTCGGTTTGCTGACCTCCCGCCGTGAGGGCAATTCCATTTTCTATCGACGCAATCTCGCGAGCCGCGAAGGCCTGCCCGCAGCCTTGCTGGAAGAATTGTTTCACCTTATCGACCGCACGCCGCTCAATGACACGATTCAACAGCGGCTCGGAGAGGTACAGAAAGAACGGCAGCTCATGGCGCAAAAGTTTTTCTCGGAAAACCTGCACCGATTTCGCGATCAACAAGACCTCATCGCCAGCTATCCTGTTTACGCAGACGCCGTTCAAGAATTACTGAATCACACCAAACTGGCGGCGACCACACAGGCACTGGAGCTGGGCCCCGGTGAAGGCGAATTTCTCGACGTTCTCTCAGGCACTTTCCAGCAAGTCATCGCACTGGATATTTCGTCCGAAATGCTCGGTAAGGCTCGCGAGCTGGCCCAAAGCAGACAGCTTGGAAATATAGAATTCGTCCACGGTGATGCTGAGCAGGCTCTGGCAAATTCACTCCAGTCGGATTGCATCGTCGTGAATATGGTGTTTCACCACTTGCCGTCACCAGCCAGCACCATGGATGTCCTGGCACGCCTGCTAACGCCTGGCGGAGCCCTGCTCATTACCGATTTATGCCTACACGATCAACAGTGGGCTCGGGAATCCTGTGGTGATCTGTGGCTGGGGTTTGAACCGGAAGATTTAAGTAATTGGGCCAGACTCGCTGGCCTGGAAGAAGGACAGAGTCAATACCTGGGACTGCGCAATGGCTTTCAAGTACAACTGCGTCAGTTCTTTAAACCGATCAATCAGCAACACTAAGGCTGCAGGAGTTTAATCCATGTCAGAATATTCCATATTCACCTCTGAATCTGTATCTGAGGGTCACCCCGATAAAATGGCAGATCAGATTTCTGACGCTATCCTCGATGCGATCATCGCCCGTGATAAATACGCGCGTGTCGCCGTTGAAACTCTGGTTAAGACTGGCATGGCCATCGTCGCCGGGGAGCTGACAACATCCTGTTACGTTGACTTGGAAGACATCATTCGTGATGTCATCATCAATATTGGCTACAACAGCTCAGATGTTGGTTACGACGGCGCAACCTGTGCCGTACTCAACGCTATTGGCAAGCAATCCATCGATATCAACCAAGGTGTCGACCGCTCTCGACCAGAAGACCAGGGTGCTGGCGACCAGGGCTTGATGTTCGGCTACGCCACGAATGAAACCCCGTCATTGATGCCGGCACCGGTCTACTACGCCCACCGCCTAGTAGAACGCCAATCACAATTGCGCCGCGACGGAACTCTCGGTTGGCTGCGCCCCGATGCAAAAAGCCAAGTAACCTTGCGCTACGAGAACGGACAGCCGAAAGCGATTGATGCGATCGTACTGTCCACTCAGCACAATCCAGATATACGCCAGAGCGATATTCACGAAGCGGTTATGGAGCATATTGTTCGCGGCGTACTTCCCGCAGAATTGCTTCACGCCGACACAAAATTTCACATTAACCCTACCGGCAATTTCGTCATTGGCGGACCTGTGGGTGACGCAGGCCTGACTGGCCGTAAGATTATCGTCGATACATACGGCGGCATGGCACGTCATGGCGGCGGTGCGTTTTCAGGAAAAGACCCTTCAAAAGTTGACCGCTCAGCCGCCTACGCCGGCCGCTACGTGGCCAAAAATGTGGTTGCCGCAGGCCTGGCAGACCGCTGCGAGGTACAGGTTTCCTACGCGATTGGCGTTGCAGAACCAACGTCCATCTCCGTGAACACCTTTGGTACAGGAAAATACAGCGATGAGAAATTAATCGCTGCCATTCGCAACACCTTCGATCTGCGTCCTTATGCGATTACCAAAGTCCTCGATCTGCTGCATCCCATGTATCAATTGACGTCAGCTTACGGTCACTTCGGGCGCGAACCCGTCGAAGCCAGTTATTCTTGGACAGAAAACGGCGAGCAGAAGTCGACCACCTTTACCGCCTTTACCTGGGAAAAAACCGACAAAGCCGAAGAACTGAAAGCGGCTATTTAATTCCTAATCACTCAGACACAAGCCATCGCCTTTTGATAGCGACAGGAGAGATATTATGAGCAGTGCAGAACAACTCGCACCAAACGGTTTTACCGATTACAAAGTTGCCGACATTAGCCTCGCCGATTGGGGCCGTAAGGAAATCATCATCGCCGAAGGTGAAATGCCCGCGTTGATGGCATTACGCCGTAAGTACAAAGATGTTCAGCCTCTGGCCGGCGCCAAAATTATGGGCTGCATCCACATGACCATTCAAACCGCCGTCCTAATTGAAACACTGGTGGATTTGGGCGCAGATGTACGATGGTCTTCCTGTAATATTTTCTCAACCCAAGACCATGCTGCTGCAGCTATTGCGGCCGTAGGTATTCCGGTTTTCGCCTGGAAAGGTGAAACCGAAGAGGAATTCAATTGGTGCATTGAGCAAACCATTCTTTCAGAAAAAGACGGCTCCACCCCTTGGGATGCCAATATGATCTTGGACGATGGCGGCGACCTGACTGAGATGGTCCACAGCAAGTACCCTGACATGCTGAAAAAGATTCACGGGATCTCAGAAGAAACCACCACCGGTGTGCATCGCCTTCTTGAAATGCTGGAGCGCGGCGAGTTGAAAGTTCCCGCGATCAATGTCAACGATTCAGTCACCAAGTCAAAAAACGACAACAAATACGGCTGTCGTCATTCGCTCAATGATGCGATCAAACGCGGTACCGACCACTTGCTCTCAGGTAAAAAAGCGCTGGTTATCGGTTACGGTGATGTCGGCAAAGGTTCTGCCGCATCCCTGCGCCAGGAAGGGATGATCGTTAAAGTTACCGAGATCGACCCAATTTGCGCGATGCAAGCCTGCATGGATGGCTACGAAGTCGTCTCTGCCTATAACAACGGCGTTAACACTGGCGAGGCTGCCGATGTCAATCGCGCTCTGCTGCAAAATACTGACTTGGTTGTTACCACCACCGGCAATATCAATGTCTGCGATGCTGCTATGTTGCAAGGTCTGAAATCCGGCGCAGTGGTTTGTAACATCGGCCACTTCGACAACGAAATCGACACTGCCTTTTTGCGCAAAAACTATGAGTGGGAAGAAATTAAGCCTCAGGTCCACAAGATCTATCGGGACAAAGCTGAAAATGATCATCTGATTCTTTTGTCAGAAGGTCGCCTGGTCAACTTGGGCAATGCTACTGGCCATCCATCTCGTATTATGGACGGTTCTTTTGCCAACCAAGTTCTTGCACAGATCTACCTCTATGAGCGTAAGTTTGCAGACTCTATGGATTCAGAAAAAACGTCTGAAGTTTATGTGAAAGTACTGCCGAAAAAACTGGATGAAGAAGTCGCTAAGGATATGGTTGAAGGTTTCGGTGGCGTATTAACGCGCCTGACCGACGATCAGGCCAAATACATCAACGTGAAAGTCGAAGGCCCATTCAAGCCGGAAGCTTACAAGTATTAAGGATATCCTTGCATGAATGACTCAACACCACGTCTGAGTCTGGAATTCTTCCCGCCTAAAACCGAGGCGGGAAGGGACAAGCTCATCGAAGTTCGTGATCGGTTGAACGCCCTGTCGCCCGCGTTTTACTCTGTGACCTATGGCGCAGGGGGCTCGACCCGGGACAACACCCGTGGGTTGGTTACACACTTTGCCGAAGGTGGCTTTTCCGTTGCGCCACACTTATCTTTTGGCGGAGATACTCAAGAAACTATTCTTGGGTTATTGACCGATTACAAAAATGCCGGCATCGATCGGGTCGTCGCACTGCGCGGCGACATTCCGTCAGGAATGGGTGGATCCTACCAGCTGATATACGCCAACCAATTAGTCACCTTTATTCGCGAGCATTTTGGCGATCACTTCCGCATCGAGGTCGCAGCCTATCCGGAAATTCACCCGGAAGCGAAAGATTACGACACCGACATCAAATACCTTGCAGGCAAGTTGTCGGCCGGTGCAAACAGTGCCATCACCCAGTATTTCTTTAATACCGACGCCTTTTTTTATTTTATGGAGGCTTGCCAGAAAGCAGGGATAGATGCCCCGATTTATCCCGGTATTATGCCGATTCTTAACTACAAGAATCTGGTACGTTTTAGTGACGGCTGCGGAGCCGATATTCCACGCTGGTTACGTTATAAATTGGCTGCATATCAAGATGATGAAGCCAGTCTAAAAGCGTTTGGCCACGACGTGGTCGTACGACTCTGCGAAACACTGTTAGATAATGGCGCTCCAGGGTTACACTTCTACACCATGAATCAGGCCGAACCTGTTTACAAGATCGTCCAGGATCTGAACGCCTTTTCGTAACCAATAACTCCAGATATCTACTCGTGCGTATCCCCAGAATATATACGGAAGCCGCTCTCGCACATTGTGACGACGTGCAACTCCCGGAAAAAACTGCCCATTACCTGGGTCGTGTTCTGCGGATGCGCGCCGGTAGAGAGCTCATACTGTTTAATGGTGATGGGTGTGAATACCACGCGACGCTTACTGAGATTGCCAAGCAATCGGCAATAGTACACATCGAACAGGTATTGACCGCAGATCGTGAATCGCCTCTGTCGATCCATGTCGGTATCGGAATCTCCCGAGGCGAACGCATGGATATGGTTCTGCAAAAAATGACAGAACTCGGCGTCTCACATGTCACACCGCTGTTTTCCGAACGCAGCGAGGTTAAGTTAACCGGTCAAAGATTAGATAAAAAATTGGACCACTGGCAGCAGATTGTCATTTCAGCCAGTGAGCAATGCCAACGCAACCGAATTATGTGTGTCGAAAAGCCGGTGACCGCCCTTCAGTGGATTCGCGAAACCACCGCAGACGCGTGTTTCGTTTTGGATCATCGCGCAGCAGAGGCGTTGGATTCAACCGCTTCGATTCATTCCGTCGCCCTGTTAATTGGACCGGAAGGCGGATTGACTGATGATGAAATTACAGCCGCCAGAGGAAATGGGTATCTCCCCCTGGCACTCGGACCGAGAGTGCTTCGTACCGAAACAGCCCCACTGACCGCCGTCAGTATTTTGCAGTTCATTTGGGGCGATTTGTCGACCGTTACCCCTATTGAGTAAACATTGCCACAGCTTTTTCCAGCCCCACCAGATCTGGAATAACGGCTTTTTCTCCCCCACAACTTAAAGCGGCCATTTCCCAACCCGTCAGTTCAACGCCGCTGTCTTCCAGGCAGTTGTCCTCCGTCACCTGGGTCAATCGAGGAATGCCCGCTGCAACCACCGCAAAAAATGAAATTGAGCCGCTCCAGCCAGTACGATTCAGCACCACAATACGTTTCGGCTCGGTCAACACCGGCTCCTCGGCCTCAGAGCGGAGGCATTCAAAGTCTACCAGTGCAACCTGTTGATTACGCCACTGGTAAAACCCTAGCAACCAGGGGGGCGCATCCGAAATAAGCGACGGTGCGGCAATGGGTGCGATTTCCGCAACCGCGACCCCAGGTAGCAACAGTTTTGTCTGCTTCAGGGGAATCATTAGACAGGAAAGGTCATCCTGCACATTTTGATCGATTGTTTCAGCCAAACTAGCCATCACATCATCCTAGCGGAGGTCTTCGACCTCACTTGTTCCATGAATTTTCCAAACTGAATTGCGAGCCCTGCGGGTGTTCCCATAAAGCCCACCCCCTGACGCTCCAAAACGGCTTCTGGTAAGCGTCCCAAAACGCAGCTCGATGGAGATTGAACCCATACCTGTCCACCCCCCAACTTCATCAATCGAGCGCCGCGAACACCATCACTGCCGTTTCCATTTAAAATGATGACGCCACAATGTTCGCCGTAGCTGCGAGCAAAATTAGCCATCAACTGATCGAACGAGGGGCCATCACGACCAGGCCTCTCGCTGGATGGGGGACGCTCAACCAATATTCCACGAGGATAAAATTCAACATTTTTATCCCCCAAGACAATAACTTCGTTCCGCGAAAAAACGTCGCCATGCTCTGCTAATTTAATTGGGTCTTTGCAAACACCACGAAGCATTTGACAGCTGTCTGTCACATCGACTTCTGTCGTGTGCATGTAGACCGCGACCGCTGCTTCACTTCCACCTGGTAAACTGCGAAAAAACTCACTCACCGAGTCACGGGCACCCCGCCCCTCTGCAACCACCAGCCACATAAATGCGGCCTTTGGCCGCGATTCCTCTCGCCAGCGCATTAAGCCAGGCAACTGTAGCAATTTATCGGTGACCCGCCGACGCCAGACCAGAGCATCGTACACATCATCTGGATTGGCTGGTGGCGCGTCCAATATCATGACGTTCGGACAGTTCAATAACTTGGATTCATGCTCTTCCGGACAGGTTTCATTATCACCAAGCATCAGTATCCAAAGGCCAATACCCTCCTCCGGAACCTCTTCAGACAAAGACCCCTGCTCGTCAATTCGCAAAATTAGCGAGGTTTGGAGACCATTTGACCGAAGGATATCCTCTAACACGCCAGTGTCTACGTGACAGGAGGTTAATACACCCGCTTGCATTGAAAATTTACTTTTTTCAGTTCTCGAGGGATTCATGGCTGCCTGTACCAACGAGGGAAGTTATCGCTGCTAGGAGCTTATCTTCCTGATAAGGCTTGCCCATATAGTCATTTACACCGAGTGATAAGGCTCTGTCACGATGTTTGTCGCCGGTACGAGAGGTAATCATAATGATTGGCAAATCCTTCAACCGGCTGCTGGTCCGAATCGTTTTTGCCACTTCAAAACCATCCATTCGTGGCATCTCAATATCAAGCAACATGACGTCCGGAATAAAATCCTGCAATTGAAGTATGGCATCAGCACCGTCTTTTGCCGTGCGGACTTCAAAACCTTCACGCTCGAGGAATCGACTGGTTACTTTTCTGACTGTCACAGAGTCATCCACGACCATAACGACTCGAGCGCGATCCTCATCATTATCTGCCTCGACCGAAGATAAGTTTGGCATGGCCGCAAACGCCGTCGCTGCATCCTGCCTAATAAGTGCGTGTGGATCGAGAATAACAACGACGCTGCCGTCCCCCATTACCGTCGCTCCTGATACTCCAGGGACACTGCCAAATTGTGGTCCGAGGCTCTTCACAACAATTTCACGGCTACCCAAAAGAGCATCAACCTGAACAGCGACGGTCGCTGCCGATGTCCTGACAAGCACAACGGGAAGCGGCAATATCTGACTGTCTAACTTCGGCTGTGCATTTGATCTCAACAAAGACCCTAGATATCTCACTTGATAAGACTCACCGGCGTATTCAAAGCGCGCGTTGGGATCTTGATAATAGTGCTCGAGCTCGAACGGACTAACACGCACGATACCCTCGATGGTATTCAAAGGAATCGCATAGTGATCATCACCAATGGCAACCATTAATGCACGGTTGACCGACACAGTGAAAGGTAAGCGAATTTCGAATTCCGTTCCCTTGCCTTGTTGCGAATGGATACTGACGGTTCCGCCCATCTGTTTGATTTCAGAGCTAACCACATCCATACCAACACCGCGCCCGGAAATCTGCGTTACAGATTCGGCGGTACTGAATCCGGCGTGAAGAATAAACTGCATGATGGCGTGGTCATCCAGATCGGCGTCTTCTTTCATCAAGCCGCGATCTATCGCCTTTTGGCGTACCTTTTCAAGATTAATTCCACGTCCGTCATCACGCAGACGCAATACAATTTCACCACCGGCACGCTCGAATGAAATCAGAATTCTACCGGTTTCTGGTTTGCCCGCTGCCTGACGTTGCTTGAGGTTTTCGATACCGTGGTCGATTGCATTACGTAGCATGTGTTCCATCGGCGCAACCATACGCTCCAGAACCGTGCGATCCATCTCCCCATCAACGTTTGCGAAATCTAATTCAATATTTTTACCTAATTCGCCAGCAACTTGGCGAACAATTCGTTTGAGCCGCGGTGCCAGGCGTGAAAAAGGCACCATGCGCGAACGCATCAATCCTTCTTGAAGGTCGGTGTTAATTCGAGATTGCTGCAGTAACAGAGTTTCTGTATCTCGCTTTTTGTTGATCAGAGTGATCTTCAAGTCCGTCAAATCCGATGCGGATTCAATCAACGAACGCGAGAGTTGCTGGAGGTGAGAGTAGCGGTCCATTTCCAGAGGATCGAAATCATCGGAAACTTCCATTTGCTCCTGCCGGAATACAATTTGCGCCTGGGTTTCAATATCCAGGCGTCGCAATTGTTCCTGCAGGCGGGAGATGGTCGCGTCCATTTCTTCAATGGCGAAACCAACCTCACTGAGCTGCTCTTCGATACGGCTGCGGGTAATTGATGTTTCACCCGCAAGGTTTACCAGTTCCTCAAGAAGCTCGGCGGTTACCTTAACAGCTTCTTGAGGAGCCGATCGACGGGCCTGCGCAGTGGCGGTGGCAAGATTCGAAGCCACCGCGCCGGTTTCTCCCGTGTAGTGTCCACCTCCAGGTAGCCCAGGGAGCGGGGCTCCTCTTGGGGCGGGCTTTCCTTTGGGGACGAATGGGAGAACGTTGTCCACAGGGGGGGAAGGCTTCCCGGGGAAGCTGTCGTCGTTCGATTCTGTTGGGGCCTGCCCCTGGTGCAATGCGTCGCTTGTCGCGGCTCGATGTTCCGCCCCTTTCGGGGCTGAGGCTTCGATATCCGAGAGACTCTTCTTCAGAGTGTCCAGCCATTCGGCAAGAGTATCTATGGCCCCCTTATCCAGGTGACTGCTCTGTTTAAGTCCGTTTACTGCCCCTTCAAATTGCTCCGTGGTATGAGCAAGTTGCATAAGCCCCGCCAGCCGTGCCCCGCCTTTAAAGCTCCTCAACTCCTGCAACAGCTGCTCGGCATTGGATCTCGCCGCTGGCTCTCTCTTCCAGGAAGCGATAGAAGAGCTCATCGACCACATGATGTCGTGGGCTTCTTTGAGGAAAATGGCCAGAGCTTCTGGATCGACGCCATCTTCCAGCGCGTTGACAACCTCTTCGTTCGACACTTCTGGAACCGACGTTGTCGATTCATCTGTAGCGTCTTTAACTTCAGCAACAGGCACTTCAGACTTGCCAGCATCCTGTTCCTGACGAGCTTTCAGCTGAGAGACACCTTGGAATAACTTGTCCCACTCAACAAAGAATGTCTTAAACTCAACACCTTCTGTTTGTCTCGACGCTAGAATGACATTGGATTCAAACACATGGGCAGATTCACCCAAAGTGTAAAGACCTGCCATGCGAGCACCACCTTTAAAGGTGTGCAACGCTCTTTGCAGGAGCTCGCAGTCTTCCTCAGTACCGGATTCCTGCCACGCCTGAATCGCTGATTCAATCTCTTCGAGCAGGTCATCAGCCTCATCCAGGAAGATCTCGACAACTTCTTCGTCGAGTTCCGTTTCTGGAATCAAGTTTCCTACGTCACTGGATACATCCGACGTCGCATTCTCGATGTCAGCCACTGCAGGTTGTTCCGCGTTAGGCACATCTTCGGAACTGGCGACAATCTCTTCGTTTGGAACGACAACAGCCTCAACAGCCCCTTCGCCCGGTGCCGCTGTACGCCCTTTCAGCTGTGTGACACCTTTAAAAAGGCGATCCAGTTGCTTATAGAAGTGATCGAAGGCAATGGCATCTGACGTTCTTAGTGCGGCGATGGCTTCCGACTCAAAATCGTGTGCGGCTTCGCCCAACGTATTGAGCCCTGCCATACGGGCACCACCTTTAAAGGTGTGCAGTGCACGTTGCAGCAATTCATTGTCGGCCTCACTGCCAGATTCCTGCCAAGCTTGAATAGCCGATTCAATTTCTTCTAGAAGGTCATCCACTTCCTCGAGGAAGATTTCGACAACTTCTTCTTCCAGATCCGTTTCTGGAATCAGGTTTTCGGCAACCTCTTCAATTGGGGTGGCGTTAACCTCCTCAGCCGACAGCTCACCTTCCACAGGAATTTCAGTCTGCTCGGCATCCGCGTTGTCGACATCTGATGCAGGACGACTGCAAACCTCGACGATCTCTTCCAAAGCACTGACGAAATCAGCATCAAGGTCTGGAATATTTTGACCCGCAGCGACCAAATCCACACGATCCAACAATTGTTCGTGAGCGGAGATCAATAGATCAAAATCGCTATCGCTGAGAATTGTGAGGTTCTCGTCGGCCGCTAGATAAATGTCTGCAATCTTCGCAGCAAGTTGAGCAACAGGCGGGAGATTCGCCTGCTCGGCCCCTTCCTCCAAACGCCCCAATTCTTCCAGCATGGCTCCAGGGCCCTCGGGGCCTTGCTTCGCCATACGCCACTCGGGAAGAATTTCGTCTGCGTGGATGATCAAGTCCAGCTCTTCCGCCATAAAGATGGCCAGAACTTTGGGATCGACCCTGGCGTCCATATCTTCGCCGGCGGAGGCCTCTGCATCTCGCAAAACACTGTCCCGCACACCCGCGACTCGGCTCGCCAGTTCGTTGTCGGGTTCTGGATCACTGCGCCCTTGTTCAATCGCAGCGAGGAGATCAGAAATACCGCTGCAGTAGGCTTCCAGCAACTGCATAAAATCTTTATTTACGGACAGCTGATGCGCTCGCAACTCTTTCACGAGCTTTTCCAACGGCGTCACCATCTCCGCAATGCCATGGATTTCTGCCATGTGCGCACTGCCTTTCAGCGTGTGCAATGCGCGCTGTAGATCATCCGTAGGCGGCGCATAACTGGGTGCCGCAGCATTCATGTGCGCGGTAAATTCGCGCATGACATCCAGATGGCCCTGCGCTTCGCCTGCGAAAATTTCAAGCAAGACCGTATCGGTTGAATCGTCAGACATGTCGGCTTCGTCAGCTTGTGACTCAGCGACAACTTCTGTGACTGTCTCTGAAACTTCTGCGATCGGTTCTTCTACAACCACCTCGTCGATAACAGCCTCGGGTGCTGCTTCAGGTGTCGCCGCCTCATTGGTATCAGTCTGTTCAGCGCCAAACTCAAGATTGGGTGACCCACCTTTCGAGATCGCTTCTCCACACACTCTAAGATGCTCGACCAAGTCTGGTTGTGGCGCAGATTGACGATTTTCAAAAGCGTCAATAAGCTCAGGCAAAAGCGCGCGCACTCGACTGATCAATTCGCTGCACTGAGCTGACGGAGAAATCGCGCCATCGATTATGCGATTCAGCATGTTTTCCACAGCCCAAGCCAGTTCACCAATCGTGTCTGCTCCGACCATCCGGCCGCTGCCTTTCAGGGTATGGAAGGCTCGACGAAATTCACCCAATGACGCAGAGTCGCCAAAATCGGCTGCCCACTTGGGGAAAAATTCATCGATGGCTTCAAGAACTTCCCCGGCTTCTTCAACGAAAATCTCAAGGATTTCCTCGTCGATCTCATCTTCTTCCGGTTCTTCAACAGTATCTGTTGCCGCCTCTACGGCTTCGGAGGATTCCGCCTCCGTCACGGTCGCATCCAGCTCAGTCTCTTGCTCCTCGTCTACAGAGTCCGTTGGTGCAACATCGACAGCGTCATCGGCCTCTGCATCACTGCTAATTCGAGCCACGGTAATCTCAGAACTTGGATAACCGAGCTGAACCGAGCTTTTATCTGCAATTTCAAGCAATTCGGGCTCTTCAACGACACCGATTTTACGCAGCTGAACGCAGTACTCGAGTCGACTGACAATATCTGCAAGGGCTTCCATCTTCTCCCATTCCGGCTCGCCATCGGATGAGAGAATTTCTTCTAGATAGTTGCCACAAGCCTTGGTCAATTGTGCTGGCTTAATCAACTCCAAAATGACCATGCAGCCGAATAGTCTGGCAAAAATCTCTGGCAGATCTTGAATTTTGTCACGATTGAAATGCTCGGAAACAAAATCTGTCAGGCTGTTCCGTATCTCCTGCAGATCGGCTCCGACTTCGCCAAGAACACTCTCTTGAGCTTGTTGCAATTGATAGAGTTCTGCGGTTTGACCGGCGTTTTTTCCTGTGGCACGACTGTTAATTGCCGCGTACAGTTCGTGCTCGATATCAACCAGCTGTTCCGCGGCAGAAAGAATCTGATCTCGGTCGACTTTGGCTTCTGATTCGGGCTCCGCCTCGTAGACAGCAAACTGTTCCGTTAACTGAGTCAGCCTATGACGCGATTCGGCAAATCCCAATACTGCAAGGGTATCCGCCAGCCTGCGCAGGGCAACTGCCACCTGGGCCATTGCCTGATTTGTATCCGCGGCTTCCAAAAGCCCCTTAATTTCCGCCATTTCTTCTTCAACTGCGACGGTAACAGTCTTAAGTGTTTCAGTATCCGGTGCATTTAGCTGTACGGATTCCATTTCTTCCGTGTAACGTTGCGCCGCTTCTGCAAGGTTATAGAGTTCATGGATTTCTGTGAGTCGCTCGCCTTTAGGCTCGAGCCGCATCAGGAAAAAAAGCAGGCTTTTCAGAAGATCATCTTTCGGCGCCTTATCCAGGCCCGCAACACCACCGGTTTCAAGCAGCGCGATCTCCCGATCGAGACTCTGAAGTACTCCCTTTGCCTCCTGGTCTACGGAGTCTTCATTATCGAGAATATATTCAGACAGGGCTTGGGCAACCCACCAGACTTCATGTCTGGGTGTCCCGGAGGTTAATGCTGCCAGTTTTTCAATAGCTAGTTTGAGATAACTTAGGGTTTCGTTGTCGCGCTTTCCTTTAACCAGAGCCGATGCAGCGAGGCGAAACATTTTCCGCAACTTGAGTAAAACCGACTCGTATTGAACATCGTTGCTGGCAGAGGGGTCCCTTTCTCCGCGAATTTCTCGATCCGGATCCAAGTCCAGAGTGAAAAATTGGCTGGTGGGAAACAGTATTGCACCACGTAAATTTCGAAGCCCGTTCAGCAATGGCAACGACGTTTGAGGAGAGATTATCTGCCCATTTTTAATCTTTTCTAAATACAGGGGTAATTCAACCACCCCTTGCATCAAAAACTCTCGCCCGTGTTCGATATCGGCCACAGTGCCGTCGATCAACGCTGCACAGAGTAGCTCCATCTCTTCGGCCATAAGCGAAACAGAATGCAGCTCAACCATTTGCAAAAAGCCACGCACTTGACGCAGTGCGTCATGGCAAGGTGACAGACCCTCTGCCCCAGCTTCGTTCTTCTTATTGTCTTCGAGGCAGGTACGCGCTTCGCTCAACAAAGCGTCCAGCTCTGCCGTGACCCATCCTAAAGCGATTCGTTGATGTCTATCTACCATAATTCGGTATTCCCCTTTTTCAGGGTTGGCAAACACCTCGACCATCGAGGCGTTAGCATACTTGACTCGAATGAGATGACTAATGGCATCTCGGTGATGCACCTACCTGGAGAAAACTCTCGACGTTAGCTTGCTAAACTCAGATAGGATTTCAGCAACAGAGCGATCAGATCTAGGCCCGGTTTTCTTCCACCATAGCGCCTTCATCAAGATCAAAATCCATATCCATGTCAATTTCACTGGATGTTGATGAGCCTGAATCTCCCATCATTGAAGAGTTCGCAGAAGACTCTGGCAATGTAAAGCCGGCAACAGATTGACGCAGTGCGACCGCCATCTCGGCAAGATTACCAATGGATTCCGCCGTTGCTGATGAGCCAGTTGATGTCTGAGAAGTAATATCGAGAATGACGTTCATGGTGTTGGACACTTGATTCGCAGAGCCCGCTTGCTGACGTGCAGCGTTCGAAATCTTCTGAATCAAATCTGCAAGGCTGGTCGATACACTTTCAATTTCTTCCAGGGCAACACCTGCATCCTGTGCCAGTCTTGCTCCGCGAACCACCTCAGAAGTGGTTTGCTCCATGGAGATAACCGCTTCGTTGGTATCGTTCTGAATGGTTTTGACAAGCGCTTCAATCTGCTTAGTTGCCGCGGCAGATCTTTCAGCCAATCGCTGAACTTCGTCCGCTACCACCGCAAAGCCTCGACCAGCATCACCCGCCATGGCTGCCTGGATTGCCGCGTTCAATGCGAGAATGTTGGTTTGGTCAGCAATGTCGGTAATCAGAGAGATGATGTCACCAATCTCTTGTGACGATTCACCCAATCGTTTAATACGCTTGGACGTGTCTTGGATCTGCTCACGAATGGTATCCATTCCGTGAATGGTGTTTTTCACCACATTTGAACCGTTACTCGCGATCGATACTGACCGTTCCGCAACCGAAGCTGACTCCATTGCGTTTGCAGATACCTGGTCAATTGAGGTTGCCATATCGTTAATCGCGGAAGAGGCTCCTGCGATTTCCCGCGCCTGATTATTTGATGCTTCGGCTAATTGGAGCGCGTTTTTCTGCGTCTTTTGAGCTGCGGTTGATACACTCTCAGATGTTTCCGTAATCCGCGAAACCAGTACCCGCAACTGGTCAATGGTGTAGTTAATAGAGTCAGCAATAGCACCCGTGAAATCCTCAGTTACCGTTGCACTGGTAGTAAGGTCACCGTCTGCGAGATCAGCCAGCTCGTCCAGTAATCGCAAAATCGCCATCTGGTTTCTTTCGTTGGTAGCCGCTGTTTCTTCCAGTCGACGCTTAGTCACTACATAGATGTTTAAACCAGCTAGAAACAACAGAATCAGTGCTACACCACCGACCGCCATGGTCGTCATGTTGTTTGGCAGGCGCTGGGGTCCGTACTCGGAAACACCTGTCGCCAAAGCGGCAATAGTACTCAAGAATTCTGATTCATCGCGCAGCACATCCTGAGACGCCTGACGCACTGCAAACAGTGCTGATGAGGAGTCAAAGATCTCACGAATCGAGTCATTGATAACCGAAAAGTTATCACTCATCGCCTGCAATTCTTCACGAGCTTCAGCGTTATTGATTCTTGGAATCGACATTGCTGCATCGCCTTCCAGCATGCCAGTTAACACCTTGCCGAACAGATTGGCATCGAGATTAAACTGATCTGCTGCATCCGCTGATCCACGGCTACCTGACAGCATCTTTTCAATATTTCGGCTGATACGTTCGATACGTAGCGACTGCATTTGCGCCATCGCAATTTGTGAAGGAGACGCCCCACGATCCAAAAGCACTTCGTTGACGTGACTCTGTTGAGCTTGCAGCTCTGGCAGTAATTCGTTCAATTGACGAGCAACACCCGTCATAAACATGATGGTATCTTTGTTGTTGATGATCGTCTCAGCGTTGCCTTTAGCTCTCTCCCAGACTGAGTTCACCGCAGAAATTTCACTGGCTAATGCAATTTTTGTAGAAGAGTCCATGTTCTCCAGTTGCTGCCAATAGCTGGACATGTTCGTCAGAATGCGCTGCAGTCTATCGAACGACATCTCACTTCCTAAGGTCGCCTCTTCTGATAGAACCGTCAAACGGTGAGAAAGCGTTCTAAGCTCGGCCGTAGTATTCAAATAGACCTGATCACGAGCGGAGTTGTTCTGCACTGTAAAGACACTGAAAGCGGTCCCTCCCAGCGCCAAAACTGCCGCCACGACAAGTGCCGCCATAGACTTATTGTCTTTGGCAGCTGCGAAAAAGCCTTTCGATTTATTGCTCATCTTTCTCTCCTGAACGGACAATCAGCAATCCACTGCTGCCCACTTTCCTTTCAGCTATATAGCGCTGAACTGTGTCTGTTAAGTTCACGATTACGCGCCTGCCTGAGTGGCAGCAGCATTCATAAAAATAGGATCTTCGAGTAATTTTTGAAAACTTAAAACGGGCCAAGCTTCCTGATTCTCGTAAAAGCCGCCCTGCATCAACCCCTTTAAGGATTCCGCAACCGGCATCTCTTCAGGGTAGTAGCTTTCATGAAAGAAGTGTTTAACACCCAAGACTCGATCTACAACCAAACCGGCAAAAACCTCGCCGAATTCAATAACCAAGACTCGCTGGGATTTTCTGGATAATCGTAATTTGTCACCACATATTCCGGGCAGATCAAATAGTGGCAACAACCGACCTCGAACGTTTGCAACGCCTTTAACCCATGGCTGTACACCCGGCAAACGGGTATAAGCAGGTACTTCTAGCATTTCGCTCACTTCACTCATTGGCGCCACGAGTGCATGGCCGAGAATTTCGAAACCAATCCCGCTCCAGTGAACTTGAACGTCATTTTGAGCGGGTAGTTCCCGAGCACTTTTTTTTGCTCGCGCGGCGATTGCCGCGAGCATACGAAAAGGTGTTTCACTTGCTGTCTGTGATGTAGAACCGCCTAAAGACACCTGCTGCCCCTATTGCCTTATGCTATGAATTGAGACATGGCTTCCAATAAATGTTTTTCATTTACCGGCTTTGTTAAATAGGCTTTCGCGCCCTGACGTAATCCCCAGACGCGATCCGTATCCTGATCTTTGGTGGTTACGATAATCACGGGAATATCTTTAGTCTCAGGTGCTTTACTCAGCTGCCGCGTCGCTTGAAAGCCATTTAGTCCCGGCATAACGATATCCATCAGTACTAAATCCGGGTGCTTTGCTTTTGCCGTTTCGACACCTTTTTCGCCACTGTCAGCGACTAAAACTTCGTGACCGTTGCGCTGAAGTATCGTCGTCAGCTTATGAGTTTCCGTTGGAGAATCATCGATGATTAGTACTTTTGCCATACCTTTGCACTCAGAAATCAATATATCAGGTCGAAACTGCTGCCAGATGTTCGTAAGCTGGCAGTCTTTTAAGTATTTATATTAGGAAACCGCCGTTTCCTTGACGTGCTCCTCGATAGCGCCGATCAGCTCAGTTTTACTGAAAGGCTTCGTCAGATACTGATCAGAACCGACGATCCGGCCTTTTGCCTTATCGAAAAGGCCATCTTTACTGGATAGCATAATCACCGGTATATTTTTGAATTCGCTGTTATTTTTGATCAGCGCACACGTTTGATAGCCGTCTAACCTCGGCATCATGATATCCACGAAGATAATATCTGGCCGGGTATCGGCGATTTTTGCTAATGCATCAAATCCATCGGTTGCGGTAACAACCACACAGCCGGCTTTTTTGAGAAGGGTTTCTGCAGTACGGCGAATGGTTTTACTGTCGTCAATAACCATTACCTTAAGATTTTCCAGACTCATTTCCATCACTTGTTGACCTGTAGCTAAGTTCTATGACCGTCAGATGCATGCGGCAGGCACCGGTTTGTGGTGGCGGTATCGCTCCGTTTACACAACCCTTTTAGTCCCTGCTGGGGTCTTGTCCTGCAGTCAATTCCTTATCAAAAAATACACCGCTGAAATTAAATATAAACCACGCCGCGGAACCCTTCCGAGAATTTGTGATTTGTTTCTCACACTTATCGAGGTACGCCTTACAATCTTTGTCGCCGTCAAAATCCAGTGCCGCTTTAACCATGTTTTGATTTGCATCTCCAGAAGATTAAACTAGCCGCTTCTTTTGCAGTCATCAGGCACAATTTCCCATGACATCCAAACTCGGCGTAGTAATGGATCCCATTGCTGGGATCAACTTCAAAAAAGACACCACACTCGCACTGTTACTGGCCGCTCAAGAGCGTGGATTTGAGCTCTTCTATATGGAGCAAGCTGATCTCTATCTCGACGGCGCCGTCCCGTCAGCACAAATGCGTCCGTTACAGGTTTTCGCCAACCCGGATCAATGGTTCGAACTGGGTGAAATGGTGTCCGGCCCTCTGGGCGAGCTCGACGTCGTTTTAATGAGAAAAGATCCGCCATTTGATAATGAATATATTTATAGCACCTATATTCTGGAAGCGGCGGAGAAAAGTGGCACGCTTATCGTCAACAACCCTCGCAGCCTGCGCGACTGCAATGAAAAAGTCTTTGCCACACAGTTTCCCCAGTGTTGTCCTGAGCTGCTCGTTAGCCGTAAGGCTTCATTGTTGCGGCAATTTCATAAACGTCACGGAGATGTCATTTTCAAGCCTTTGGATGGCATGGGGGGAGCCAGTATTTTTCGCTGCAAAGCAGACGACCCCAACATCGGTGTTATTCTGGAAACATTGACGAATCACGGCCATCAATTGATCATGGCTCAGGTGTATCTGCCAGACATCAAGCAAGGCGACAAGCGCATTTTGATGATCGATGGCGAACCTGTCCCATACTGCCTGGCCAGAATACCCGCAGATGGCGAAACCCGAGGGAATCTGGCAGCCGGCGGTAGCGGTGTTGCACAGCCACTCAGCGAGCGGGATTATTGGATAGCCCGGCAGGTCGGGCCTACACTGAAAGAGAAAGGTCTTATCTTTGTCGGACTGGATGTCATCGGGGACTATCTGACAGAAATTAATGTAACAAGCCCCACCTGCGTCAGGGAAATTGATAAGGCATTCAATACCAATATTGGCGAGCAGTTGATGCTTGCCATCGAAGCGCGCCTGGCCGCCAACCATTCTGAGAAATAGCGCATACAAATTTCATGAGTACATTGACGCCCGCTGCCAGTCAAAGTGGCGACCGCCTGACATTTACATTGTTTGTGGCTGCTGCCGTGCATGCCATTTTGATCCTGGGCATTACCTTTGATGAGAAGTTCGGTCGAGAAGGCATCCCCTCACTGGATGTTACGCTTACGACCCAGCGCAGTTCTGAGCTTCCTGATCATGCTGAGTTTCTGGCTCAACATAATCAGGAAGCCAGCGGCGACGGCCATAAAACACAGGAACTCACCACAGATCAGCAAGCCCAAATTGCAGACACTGTTATCCGACAAGCCGGCGATGCAGCGGCGGCGTCTCAACACTCCGATGCGTCGGAACGCGCGTCATCGCCCGTCACGACAGTGGGCGAAAGCCAATTCAGTGCTCGCCTGACTCTAACGGCTGAAGAGCAGCAGGAAAACCTCACAAAAAGTGAGGAGATGACATTGCAAAATGAAATCGCCAGCCTGCGGGCCAAGCTCGACCGCCAACGCCAAGCGCTCGGAGAAGGTCCAAGGGTTAAGAGAATTACCTCCGTAGCCGCGAAAGGCTCACCGGAAGCCGCATACCTCTTCGACTGGACACAGCGTATTGAGCGTGTCGGCAATGAAAACTTCCCACCGGAAGCGATTGCCCAACGCCTCATTGGCAGTCTTCGACTTGCAGTTACCCTAACCCGAGATGGCGCCGTCAGTGACGTTGAACTCCTGCAAGGCTCCGGACATGCACTGCTTGATGAAGCGGCTCTGCGTATTGTTAGAATGGCCAGCCCGTTCGCGCCTTTTCCTGAAGAAATTGGGGATCAAACAGACAAGATCGAAATAATTCGTACCTGGCATTTTGAATTGACGGGAGTCTCTGCCAGACATTCCGGCTCCTGATTTTTGCCCTTTACGGTAGTTATGCATAAAAGACTTGTTTTCCTTGCACAAGATCCCAATACTGACCTCTATGAAACCGACCGAACCTTCTTCAACGGAACAGCAGGGATTTCTAAGAAATCACTTCCTGATTGCCATGCCCGGCCTCAGTGATTCTTTGTTTTCCCATTCCATCACGTTCATCTGTGATCACACAGAAGATGGCGCTATGGGCCTGGTAATAAACCAGCCTTCGCAGATGATGCTGGATGAAGTTTATGATCAAATGGGGCTCCCAACCCCAGACACCGACTTCCAAGAGCCGGCGCTTTCAGGAGGGCCAGTTCAAACCGATCGTGGTTTTGTTCTTCACTCCCCTGAACAACGCTGGGCTTCGACGGTCGACTTGACGGACGATGTTTTATTGACCGGATCGCAAGACATCATTGCCGCCATGGCCCATGGCGAAGGCCCGCAAAAGCGATTATTCCTACTGGGTTATGCAGGTTGGGATGCAGGTCAACTTGAAGAGGAAATTGCCAATAACGCCTGGCTTACGGTTCCGGCAGACAGCCGCATTGTTTTCGACACGCCGCTGGAGCAGCGCTGGACCGCCGCTGCGCACAGCCTCGGCATTGATCTCAACTTGATATCCGCAACCGCAGGCCACGCCTAAAGGCGTATTTTCAATCGTGCAACTGCTAGCATTTGATTTTGGCTTGCGCTCGATTGGCGTTGCCAGTGGCCACTCTGCAACACAAATCACGTCTGAATTAGCACCACTGCGCGCGCGCGATGGCATTCCAAACTGGGATCAGATTGCAAAATTGCTCGATGAATGGCAGCCAAAGGCGTTAATTGTTGGCCTGCCTCTTAACATGGATGGCAGCAGCAGCGAGCTGTCAGCCCGAGCGGAAAAATTCGGTCGCCGATTACACGGCCGCTTTAACATCATCGTTCATATGCAGGATGAACGTCTCTCCTCTCGTGACGCCAAAGCTCAAGCAGATGAGCGAGGACACAGAGGCAATTATGTTCAAGACCCAGTCGATTCCATCGCTGCACGTTTAATTCTGGAAAGCTGGCTCAACGAACAACGAGACAACTAACGTATCAAGAGTGGACCGGCTTCCAGAACGGCTGAACTCACGTCAAATTTATCCATATACCCTGCGAAGCGTGCAGCCAGTTTCCACGCAGCTGCCTCGTATTCACTTGCGGAAGGCCAACTGGCTGCCGGATCTAATTCTGCCGTGTCTACACCCTCCAGGGTGGCGGGTATCACTAAATTGAGCGGCTGTAATTGACGTGTAGGCTGATCGAGAAACTCCCCTTGCTGGCAGGCCGTCACCAGACGCCGGGTTAATGCCAGCGGCATTCGCTCATGCCCTTGCGCTCCTCGCCATCCGGTATTCAGCAAATAGATGTGACTCTCGGATTCCGCCAGGCGCTTATTCAACAATTCAGCATATTCCAAGGCAGATCTCGGCATAAAAGGAGCGCTGTAACCGGCGGAAAACGTCGGCTCGACGCCCGTTTCGGCTCCCGCTTCACTGTCAGACAGTCGCATACTGTAGCCAGCAATGAAATGGTACACGGCGGCTTCCGGCGTCAGTATCGCAACCGGCGGTAATACGCCGTACAGATCACAAGTGAGTAAAATAATACAAGAGGGTGACGTAGCCAGAGAGCCTGCGTCTTCGTCACCAAGAAAGCTGAGCGGGAACGACAGGCGCCCGTTCACTAATACCGTAGACTCTTCAAGTTCGGTCTGCCGCTGTTCGCTCAAGGCGACATTTTCGAGCAGAGCACCAAAGCGGTATCCTCGTTGATACAACGACTCGGTCTGACGATCTAGATCAGCCGTGCGCAAGTAGATACCACCTTCCAGATTGAAAAACTGGTCCCGCCCCCAAGCATGTTCATCATCGCCGATAAACCGGCGTTTGGAGTCCCAAGCCAAGGTCGTTTTCCCGGTACCCGAAAGCCCCAAGAAAATACACAGATCATCATTTTCACCCTGATTGGCCGAGCAGTGTAACGGCAAAACATCCTTCTCAGGCAGAAGAAAACTCTGCACCGAAAACAAAGCTTTCTTCAATTCGCCCGCGTAATGGCTTCCCGCCAGCAAGACACGTCGTAAAGCATAGTTAATCACGACGCCAGTCTCTGAAGAGGTGCCATCTCGCTCGGGATCACAGAGAAAGCCCGGCGCATGCAGGACACGCCATTCCTCTTTGCCCTGGCTGTTGTAGGACTCAAGATCCAAACAAAGATTTAGCGCAAAAAGGCTATGAAATGCGGTTTCTGTAACCAGTTTAAAGGGAATGTAGTGATGTAAGTCATTACCAACATGGAGATACGAGACAAAGTGATCTACCGATGCCAGATGCTCTTCAACTCGTGTCCACAATGCATCAAACTGATCAACGGTAAATGGGCGATTAAATTCACCCCACTCTATGTATTCATCCGTTGAGGGCTCAGCGACGATAAAGCGATCCTCTACGGACCAACCTACCTGATCGCCAGGCGGCAATGCCAGAACCCCGTCGCACGTGAGCTGCGCCTCTCCTCGAGCCACCGCCTGCTCTACGAGCTCAGGCACACTTAATTCGTTATAGATTCTCTGATCGAGCTCTTCAGAGTATCCCATAGAGTTTCCTGCCATTGGTTTGAGGTCGAGTAACGCGAAGTCTGATTCACTTTAATGCAGTGGGTGGTCGCCGCTGCCAAACAGGGAATCCAGATCTTCCTCGCGAAACAGATAGCTTTGATTACAGAACTGACAATTGATGCTTATCGCACCCTGCTCCAGCAGGATTTGCTCTACGTCTTCACGGCCCAAAGAAATCAGTGTGTTGGCGCTGCGCTCGCGGGAACAACGACATTCAAAGCGGATGGACGCTGGCTCGAAAAGACGGACCTTTTCCTGATGAAATAATCGGTAGAGTAACTCGCTGTGCGCAAGCCCCAGCAACTCTTCATCGGTGATAGTAGACGCCAGTGTCGTGACACGCTCCCAGGCCTCATCGTGAGTTTCCGCATCGGTTACCTGTCTTGGCAAAGACTGCAACAACAGACCTGCCGCAAGGGTACCATCACACCCGAGCCACAGCTGTGTCGGCAACTGCTCGGACTGAGCGAAATAGAAATCCAAACATTCAGACAGTGTCGGTTTGTCCAGAGGCACAACCCCCTGATAGCGCTCACCATTTTCTGGCTCGATGGTAATGGCGAGAACGCCGTCCTTCACCAGATCGGTCAATATCCGGCTGCTTGGTACAGACATCTCTTCACCATCGCGGCACTGGATAATTCCTCGCACAGAACTGTGATGCGTGCATTCCGCCATCATTAGAGAAACCGGCCCACTACCCTTGGCTTGCAGAGTCAAAATACCATTAAATTTCAAGGAACTAGAGAGTAGTACTGCCGCTGCGGCAAGCTCGCCCAACAACCTTTGCAGAGGCTCGGGCAAATCAGCGTTGTTTTCCTGCATTTGCGCGTAGCTGTGATCCAGCGTTGTCAGCTCGCCACGAACATCCAGCTCCTCAAACAGAAAACGATGTAAAAGATCACTACTTGCCATGATATAACCCTGCACTGCGGCCCTACCGCAAAGAATTGACGTCGCGGATCAGGCGTCTCAAAGACGTAACAAGCGTCGTTGAAATTCGCTGCATCGGGTGCGCGACACACAAACCGCAATCATACCATGTAAGGGGTTAGAACTTGCGGTGATGGCGGGGATTTTATCGGATTTCCAGATCGACATGCCGACCAGCCCTGGAAGCAAAAACAGCGCTCATTGACTTATTTTTCACCAGATGGCGCGACACAGCGCGAGGCATGCTCAATTCGATAGCGCGCCAGTAATTCAGATTCGGACTCTTGGGCAGCATCGTGGCGAATAACCATTTGATAACCACGCTCGTCGCTAAACACGGTGTATTCCCTCGGCGCCTCAGTCATCCAGCGACAAAACTCCGCGAAGTTGCGGACAGGTCGATTGTTAACTCTTTGAATTATCCAATTTTTCCAGTCGTGGTAACCCAAGTTCACATCGGCCGCGAGGACTCTCAACGCTACCACGAGCTGTTGCCGTTCGTCGTCTGTATTCAAGCTGCGGGAATAAAGAAAATCAATCGGCGCTTGGCGCTGCCATTGATTGCCCCACCGCTGAATCAGGTTCATATTTAGCGGCACAAAGACGACACCCCCATAAACCAAATACTGCGGCTCTTCATCAAAGGCTTGGGGCGTTACGACAGGGATCTCCCGCTTACCCGCCTGCGCAAGCAGCTCCAGCGAGTGAGGTTTGCCGTCTCGAATGATGTCTAACGTTACTCGATCACCTGGATGAAATTGATCCAAGAGGAATTTATAGTTGGTTCTCTGGCCATGTAAAACTTCTACCGTACTGTCTTCAGCGACAGGCTGCTGGTCAATGGCGACAATAATATCACCCTGCTGCAAATGCCCCGCAGCAGGAAACCCTTCAAAAACCTGAGCGACCAAAACCCCCGTGCCATCATCCGGCGCCCGATAACGTGCCCGCGCTGCTGGGCTGTCAAGATCCTGTGTACGAAAACCCAACTCGATAAAGCCGCCCTGTTGGTCATCCGCAGCATCTTTCAACACGTGTCTCACGATGGAGGGTGGCACGAAATATCCCTGATTTTCAGCTCGAGAGGCGACATTGGCCTGCATAACCACACCGACTAGCTGACCTTGTGACACTACTGGTCCACCGCTATTCCCCGGATTGATGGCTGCGTCTATCTGCCCAGAAAGAAAATATCCGCCGCTGTGAGCATAGCGCTGATGTTCTACCCGCGACAGTACGCCACGGGTTACGCCGAGCGTCGTGCCTCCCGACGGGTAGCCAAACACGGCCACCTCTTGTAACGGTGCAGGCAACTCTCCAATGGGTAGGGGTTTGATACCCGTAAAAAAATCCGGATCAGAGACCTCCAGCAACGCGAGATCAGCGGCGTGGGAAACAAACACCACATTTGCCAGATAACGTTTTGATCCTCGGTGTTTTTGCACTTGGATATAGGTGGCATCGGCAACAACATGAGCGTTCGTCAGAATTTTCTGGCCGTCGATAATTGAGCCAGAACCGCTGCCCTGACGGGCATTCAGTAGCGACCAGGGAGTGAAGTAATCTGCGGGCGCCGTCGTTGTATAGATTTTAACCACCGCATCTTCAATGGACGCCACCTCGTCGGCAGTAACGACATTGATCCAAAACAGGAGAACTATCCCTCCCAGAATACGCGCCTTTGTCGTCATCAGTACTCCAACAGCCTCACACCTGAATTCGTTTCGGCCCAAGGGTTTATTCAGGCCAGCCGTCACCGTCTTCGCGACGGTTTTTAAATCTGTGAATCTGGCGACGCTGCTTTTTGTTGGGCCGTCCGACCAGGTTCCAATCATCACCGCGGACGACTTTTCTCTGGGCCGCCGCCAGCTCTCGCTTCTCAACGCTTTCCTGCGTCTCTTCGTAGAGTTTAGCGGCCTCTGGTGCGCCTCGCCGTTGATCTGACAAAGCGATGATTTTAATCACTTTTTCGTCCCAGCCCTGACGCACTCGCAAGCACATTCCGCACTGGACCTCTTTACTGGCTTTCACACGCTGGTCATCACACTGAACCTTGCCGCCCTCAATGGCTTGTTTGGCAAGGTTACGGGTTTTGAAAAAGCGAGCAGCCCAAAGCCACTTGTCGATTCGAACTTTATCCATGGGGTATTGGCATAATTTCATCAAAGTGGTGAATCGCAGGATAGTCTTCAATCTGGCGATGCTCGCCTTCGCTGTCCGGCTGGTGCATGCACAGCAAGTGGCGGATACCAAACCGATCGGCTGCCGCCAGTATTCGAACCGTGTCGTCCACGAATAATGTCCGTTCAGGATCAAAGGGCTCCGCGTCTTGGAGTTGGCGCCAAAAATCAGCCGACTCTTTAGGCGCCGCATATTCGTGGGAGGAGATTAATCGATCAAGTGCCGCCGCTAATCCAGTCACGTCCATTTTCAGATCTAAGCTGTCCGGATGTGCGTTCGTCACCAAAACAACGCGCTTACCGCTCTGTCGTAAATTGGCGAGAAAAGCGTCAACATGAGGGCGAACTCGAATTTTATGGCGGACCTCTTCTTTGAGGGTCCGAACATCAACCTCCAACAAATCAGACCAGTGCTGAAGACAGTACCATTGCAACGTGCCTTCTAGCTTTTTCACCAAGCCGTGTAAATGCTGTCTTGCCTCAGCTTCAGGAACACCATGTATCTCGGCATATCGCAGGGGCAAGTGGGTCAGCCAAAAGTAATTATCATAGTGAAGATCCAGCAGAGTACCGTCCATATCGAGCAGTACCGTGTCTATATCATGCCAATCAATCATCTAAAATGCCGATACCATTATTTGAATTTCAGGCGGTTGCCTCATGTAGGGATGCACAAGTCTCTGTATACTAGTCGTCTGTTTTAAGGCCTAAATTTATCTAGCAGGAGCATTATAGTGAGCCAAACCCTCGTTGATCAGGTCATTGATCTGTGCCGCCGCGCCGGCGATGCCATTATCGAAGTTTACAATGCCAGTGAGGGCATGGAAATCGACAAAAAGGCCGACAACTCGCCTGTTACCGCAGCCGACCTCGCCGCCCACAAAATCTTAGCACCGGGCTTGGCCGACATGCTTGACGGCGTCCCCGTTCTCTCTGAAGAGGGTAAGTTACCGGAGTTTGCCGTCCGTTCTGCCTGGTCTAAATACTGGATTATTGACCCTCTGGACGGCACCAAAGAGTTTATCAAACGTAATGGTGAATTTACCGTTAACGTTGCGTTGGTGGAAAATGGGGTTCCGGTCCTCGGTGTTGTATACGTTCCCGTGCTCGACATTACCTACGCAGGCGTCAAAGGCGAAGGCGCGTTCAAGATTGCTGAAGGCCAACGCCAGCCGATCCAAACCCGTAAAATCGATGATGTAAAAGCCGCCGGCAAGCCAATCGAAGTGGTCGCCAGCCGCAGCCATGGCGCCGAAGCCGTCGAAAAACTGCTCGATACGATCAGCACTCAACTGGGCGCGACAGAAACCAAAAACATGGGAAGCTCACTGAAGCTGTGCCTTGTCGCTGAAGGTGCTGCCGACCTTTACCCTCGCCTGGCGCTGACCAGCGAGTGGGATACCGCAGCCGCTCAAGCCGTGGTTGAAGCAGCAGGTGGCAAAGTGGTGGATATCGATCTGAATCTGCTTCGTTACAACCAGAAAGACGATATCTTAAATCCGTTTTTCTATGTGATTGGCGACACCAGTTATGACTGGGACGCTCTACTAAAAGACCTTTCGTAAGTCATCCGACTGTACCCGCGGCATCACATCACCTAATTCGTAGCAAACGTTGCTGTGATGCCCGCGCTATTCGTCATCTCCCAGGCGTTCATCGCAGGCACAATTGATCTGAATCCAACAATCTCGCCCCGAAGACTTCGCCTGATAGAGTGCATCGTCAGCTGCCGCCATCATCTCCTTGAGGCTGTCACTTTGAGAAACCCGATAGGCCTCTTCTTCTGACGCCACAGCGCCGGTGGAAAAGTCGATGGTTGCGACTCCTACACTGACAGACACTCGCAATTGCCGACCAATCGGCAAATCGATCGGAAGTTCACGAACCAGATCCAATAAGCGCTCGGCTTGAGTTACCGCCGAATCTCGATTGGTATCGGGCAAGAGAACGACAAATTCCTCGCCACCGAAGCGAGCAGCCACCTCCCCAGCTCGCTGAAACTGATTACCCAGCAGCTCACCCAAAGCTTCGATACATTGATCGCCAGCCAAATGGCCATGCTGATCATTAACTTCTTTAAAATGATCAATATCAATCAGAAAAAGCGCCAAACTTTGTCGTTTGCGCTGAACTCGATTCCACTCTCTCAACCATTCTGATTCAAAGGCCCGCCGATTTGCCAGTCCGGTCTGATAATCCGTTTGCGACATTTCTTCAAAACGATCTGTCAGGCGTTTTAGCGCCAAATGTGCTTTGACCCGCAACTTTACTCGAACCAGAGACAGGGGTTTTTGCAGAAAATCGACAGCGCCGGCCTTGAAGGCTCTCTGCTCAAAAATAAGATCGCCCTCACCGGTGACAAAAATGATCGGTAGATTTCGGGTATTGTGGTTATTTTTGATTTTTTCGCAGATGGAAAAGCCATCCATATCGGGGATATTCACATCCAACAAAATCACATCTGGAGGATCGGCAATAACGGATTTCAGACCTTCAACGCCACTGGAGTAAATCACAACCTCCCCCATCGAACTCAGGACAGCCGACATAACTTCTAAGCAGCTTCTATCATCATCAATAACTGCTATCCGAGGACGTTTACGTTTTGCGAGACTCAAGTGACCTACCTTCGCTTATCACCACACTAGAGCACTATAACAATTTCGATGAAGCTCTGTCCTCAAATCGTAATCAAAAATCCGTATTAAACTGCCAAGATGCTGTTAAATATTCAACGACTTTGCAGCACGAGGAAATCATACACTAGCGACCTTTTGCAATACGACCTCCAGCGCCTCCATCAACGGACTGATATCAATGTCGCCTCGTGCGCGAACCATCTGTTCCGTCTCTTCGGCCTGTCTTCCAAGGTCACCAGCCCCTATTGCCGCTGCGGCACCCTTTAACTGATGTGCTACTCGTTGTTTATAGCTGACATCCCACCCAGCTCCGTCTCTGTGCCAAGCAATTAATAACGGCTGCAGGTCTTTACGAAATGCGTTTATCATTCGTTCAAACTGAGAAGGATCTGCTAACGCTGGAGGCAATTTTTGCAAATCAAAATCCGGATCTCGACGCAGGGCCTCCATAAGATGTTTACGACCATTGGAGTCCTGTGCTGCCGCATCCGGAAACACCGTTTGGTTGCTTCTTGACTCCTCCCTGGCAATCGAAATTTTCAAAACATTGGGCAAATGCCTAAGCAAAATTTCTCTCAGTTCTGGGATCTGCACAGGTTTTGCCAGGTAACCGTTCATGCCGGCTTCTCTCGCCATATGGAAATCATCCGGTGCAGTCATCGCAGATAGTGCGTAGATGGGCAGCTCTCTTTCTGAGCGCAACTGCCGGATATTTCTCGTTGTCGTCAGACCATCGACAACGGGCATATGGATGTCCATAAACACCAAATCATAGTGAGATTGACGAATGCACTCGACTGCAGCCGACCCCGTCTCCACAGCCTCCACATCAAGACAAAGGCGCTGCAACATTTCTGTAATAACATTGCGGTTGGCAGCGTTGTCTTCGACCAGTAAAATTTTTGCGATATCGTTTCCGGGTAATGTCGTCACAAACTCTTCCAGGCACTCACTACGAGCCTTCACTTGAACGGCGTTGGATGATCTACCTCCTAGGAAGCCCTCTTGGTATAACAACTGTAGAATATCCCTAGGCAGAATCGGCGCACTTAAATAAGGAACATTAACCCCTTGCATTATTTGCGAGGAAGCTTCCGACAAGCGCGAAGATGAACCACAATAGCGGATTTTAGATCGTGCACTAAAAGCAGGTTGTATGTTCTCTGAGACGCTATCAAGATCTACCAATATCAAGTCAAATTCGTCCTTCGAACAGGCTTCTCGCAATGATGAGCTACCCACTGAATCGACCCTCACTTTATATAGAGACAGGAGGCTAACACTAGATTCTATAAAGGCAACGGAGTCGCTGACGATCAACAATGCGATATCCGCCGGAAGCTCTGCCGTTAACAGCTGCTTTTGTTGAGGGGTTATATGCCAAGGCAGCATGAGGGAAAAGCGATAGTTCACACCGACGTCTGAACTTTGTTCAATCTCGATGTGGCTTTCCATCACTCCCAATAGACGATTCGCTAGGTACAAGCCGACACCGGCATTGCGATACTTACTGTGTTCGCTCGAGTTCAATCTCATTGGATTCAGCATTAACCCAAGCTCGTCCGCAGATACAGCAGAGTCACTGGCATCGATAGAAAATGTCAGCGCCACTTGGTCTTTGCCAATAAATTCCGGAGCGACTCTAAAAATAATGTCACCCGCGCGCGAAAACCGCAGAGCATAGTCCAACAGCTTGTTGAGAAGCTGCTCGATTCGCCTACCATCTGCAACCAATGTTTCCGGTATCCCCTCTTCCAACTGCAAAAATAATGTGACTCGTTTACACGCAGCAACCTCCTGCTGGCGCAGTAGAACTTTCTCTATTAACGGTACAAATGAAAGCTGTGCGGGGGTCAACACCAGATCGTCTGATTCAATATGGCTTAGGTCTAAAATATCTGAAGATAAAGACAGCAGAGATTCCGTTGCCTGACGAACGTACGTTTTCTGCTTCCTCGTTAACGTTACAGATGCCGCGTCAGTAAGATCCAAAACGCCACTTACCGCCGTCAATGGCGTTCGAACCTCATGACTCAAACTCGAAAGGAAGTAGCATTTCAACGCAGAATTCTCTTCCAGTTTTTGGAGCTGTCGATACAATTTCTTTGACAGGTCTCTTTCCCGCCGTTGAGCGCCATACACAACCACAAAAATAGCGGCAGCTAAGATCAGCAGTAAAACAATCAGAGGGAGGGTCTCAGACATCGCTCTTCGCGACAGCTTTTCAATATAGTCCGGCAGAGCTTTACTGACGATGTAGATCGACTCGATTCCACCAGACACCGCCAGTCGACTCACGTGCTCTAATTCATCTGCACTTCTCTCCGGTGCGCTTGAATCGGCCAATCGCTGTATACGTACTATTTCTTTCGCAGGCAATCGAGCCGACTCTGAGTTAAGCTGGCGCCAAGATATCGCCTTTGAAAAGGTGCTAAATAATCGATAACCATCAGAATCAATGAGCTCAGTGATGGCGATATTTTCTGAAGCGGCAGTGAGAGAATTCCATAGAGATTGCAAGTTATAATTTACAACCAGAAGGCCCGTATACATCCTTTCTCTCTCACCCGTACGAATCGCCAATCTGAGCGTTGGCTCGATAGGTTGAACTATCTTTCCGTTTTCAATATTAAGATCGAGTGGAGACACATAAACTTCATTTTGATCGAGCAACATCGCCTGCTCAACGTAATATCGATGAGATTTATCCTGGAGACGATCCGCAGATAAGACAGGATCAGCTGGCGAGCTTGCTAACCGATTAACCCGCGCCTGCTCCATCCCCTGCCGATCAATCCAACGCATGCTGGCAACCGCAGGGTCATTCTCCATAAGATGAGCAAACTCTCGCTCAAGTAAGGATCTGTCAAAAGGAAAAGCGACGGAAAGACGATCCGTTGCAGCAAGCTGTAGCTTTACGGCTAATAAGTCGACCTTAGCTCTCGCAAGCTCACTCGCCAAGCGATCCTTAACGAGATATTTTTGATGATCCAGCAGGCGCTGGTAATGAAGCATCTCTCGGCTAACTTTTTGATTAAAGATCAAAAGGCCCGCGACAAAGATCGCGGCGATCAACGAGAATCCTACGGCGATCAACCGGTAACGGGCAACTTGACTCGATACCATGGTAATCCTCCCCAAGTCAGCAATATGCTGTCTGCACGAGACACAGCTCCACCAGCATGACCTCTAGCACTTAGGTCTTTTCGCTGTGTTGGCCAATTTAGTCAGCTTACTGCTATGTTATTGTTATTGGCTTAACCCTCAAACCCCGCTGAACTAAACGTCTGCTGCCCAAGGCACTGCGAACGCTCAACGGTGGTCTTTAAGATGAACTGTACGAAAGTAGTTCATCAGGCAAGAATACCCCTTTACGTTTGAACTTAAAAGGTGAACGGTCGCCGCCCCATCCAGTGGGTTAGCACATCTTTCCTGTTTACAAACACCTGTTTTTTTCTTTAGATTGTGAAAAACGACTGAAATATCCAAATCTCCTGCTAAGAGCAATCTCCAGGCCACCCCAGCCCCTTAATTTGCAACCCGCTGATTTTGTGCCATCCTCAAAGAAACCCCTATTTGGCGCAAAGGTTACTTGTCAAATTCAGCACACAAAAAAGAGCTAGCTGCGGCAGATTACTCTCTGGAGATCTGCAGCGACGCGTTTGTTGGTCAAGATGACCAGCAGCCGCTGCTGTGCGTGCATGAAGCCTTTGATGACCGCTGCCGAATCATTCGGTTTATCAGTGACGCCTATCGAGTACCGGGCGCTAACAGATCAAAAAAGCCAACCAAAAATGATGCTGGGAATCCTCAATCGCTGCTCGATTTAATGACACCAGAAGGCCAGTTGGATTACTTGTGCCAATGGCAGTCCCTGGAAACCAACAGACTTGTCTCCCGCCATCGATTTAACGCTCAGCTAAAAGATGTCGATGAGCCGCTAATCTGCGATCAGTTTCTACAAAGAAATGCGTCAGGTGACATTGAAGCGATCTATAGCGTTTTTTATGCCAATGTGGATGCGGCCAGCAGACTGCCAGAAACATCTATTCAGAAACTGCTTAATTTAAACGGTCTCGGCGTCTGGATGTGGCAACCTGAAAACGATATTTTTAGCTATGACGGAACCTGGGCAGAGCTACTTGGCTTTCATGCAGGTGAGCTTCCATCAAATATTGAAAGCTGGTGGCAATGGGTTGATCCAGAGCAGCTAAACAGTGGCAAAGAAGAACTGTCAGCCCTGGTTACTGCTCAGCAAACATCAACCACCTTCACACAACGCCTACAGCACCGAGGCGGCTATTGGCGAACGATGGAATTCACCGTTGGAATATCAAAACAAGATGATTCAGGACGGGTAACCGAGCTTGCCGGAACCATGCGAGATATTTCTGATCAGTGGCAGCTGCAAGCGATCATCGCCGACAAAGAGCGCCAGCTGCGCCAGAGTCAGGAGAACTTCAGTCGCCTCTCGCAAACCGACACTCTGACCGGACTGTTCAAACGCGAAACCTTCGACGAACGCCTGCATCAGGAATGGGCGCGGTGGAAACGCAATGGAACCAGTTTCGCGCTTCTGCTAATAGACATTGATTACTTCACGGCATTCAATCAGTCCTACGGCGAAGAGGCCGGTGACGAATGCCTGGTAAACGTCGCTGAAGAACTTGCTAAGGTCGCCACTCGAACCAATGACTTTATTGCCCGCTACCATGGCGCTCAAATCGCAATCCTGCTGCCGGATACACACTTGGAAGGCGCAGTTTTAATTGCGGATCAGGCTCGCCTTCGAGTTGAGGAGCGCGCCATTAGCCACGGAAAATCGCTAGTATCCAGTGTGGTAACCCTCTCCGCCGGAATAGCCACCTCCGCGCTGTTGACGGGAAATGACGGAGCCAGGCAAATGCTCGGACTGGCGGAAGAAGCGTTGTACTACGCAAAGGCCAACGGGCACAATCGCACGCAGTTCAGTCGATAACTCTAACTCAACGCTTCAAATCCTGTTTCATCGCGCGACTTACGGTCTTCAGCACCTGAATTCTAGCGCTGCGCTTATCGTTCGCAGGTACAATGTGCCACGGCGCGTTCTCAGTATCAGTATTGGCAAACATCTCCTCAGCGGCTTGCCAATAGTCATCCCAACGATCCCGATTACGCCAATCTTCATCGGTTATTTTGTGTCGCTTATAGTCGACATTTTCCCGTTCATGAAAACGGGATAATTGTTCTTCTGGCGTAATATGCAGCCAAAACTTCAGCAGTCGAACACCGTGATCTGTCAATTGCTTTTCAAACGCATTGATCTCCTGATAAGCATTTTGCCAGCGTTCTCGCGGGGTCAGCTGCTCAACACGCTCGACAAGAACACGGCCATACCAAGATCTGTCATAAATGGTGCAATAACCGTCTCTCGGTATCAGACGCCAAAAGCGCCATAAATAATGATGGTTTAACTCTTCATCTGACGGTGCCGCTATCGGTATAACACGAAACAGCCTCGCATCCATTGCGGAAGTAAGACGACGGATAGCTCCACCTTTTCCAGCGGCGTCCCACCCCTCAAAAACCAGTACTGTCGATTGCTTTTTCTCCCACCGCCGCCAGTGCTGATCGTGCACCCGCCGCTGCCACGTCTTGAGCTTTGTAGAATACTTGTCTTCACTGACGAGCTGCTGTTGACTGATATTGGCAAGCCGAACCTGCGGTGGATTGATCGAGGGCGCAGTCAGAATATCTGTGGCTGCCGAGCAAGCGTTCTGCATGGCGGCCAACAAACATTCTCCCGCTCGCAAGTCTCGACTGCGCGGTTGCGACGCAGGAATCACCATCCACGGTGCGTACGCAGTATCCGTATGCTCAATGACACGATGCGCAGAGGCATGAACTCGATCGTATTTGCCAACCAACTGAGACTCATAGGGCGACAGCAAACGACCCTTGCGAGCTTTTTTCTCGATGCGACGGGCTTGCTCCTTGGCAGAAATATGAAACCAGAACTTTATGAGTAAGTAGCCATCATCGGTTAACAGTTTTTCCAAACGATTTATTTGATGGCACTGGGCATCCACATCGTCCCGCCGGCGCTGAGGAACATCGTCTTCCAGGGCTCGATGCAAAATGGCGTCGGTATACCAGGAACCGAACATAATGACGATGTTGCCGCGACCAGGCATATGCCGCCAGAAACGCCAAAAATGCGGGCGAAACCTCTCTTCGTCAGACTCATCCCAGAACGAAACGGTGCGAACGTTACGCATATCCAACCATTTGCTCAGTCGATTGACGACTTCACTTTTTCCTGACGCTTCAACGCCAGAGACAAGAATGATGATTGGCAGGCCACGAGCGCGACTCTCCCTTTGCACTCGCAGTAAATCAACCTGGAGCTTAGGCTCACGGGTATCGAACGCCTCCTTGGAGACCTTCTCCAGCGTATTCTGTTCAAAACGAGGAAACTTCATAGCAGGTCTCTAATCCAATACACGACAGCAGGCATACACACCCTTTCGACTTTCTACGAATGATCAACTTTTATCAGACGATCTTTGCTAGAGTAAATAAAGTGCAGTTGCCACCGCAACTCAATCATCAAAGACTGTCATAGCCAGTCGTCGTTAATTTAGGGCCACACCCATGAAATTTAGATACCTTCTCGTCCCTGCCATACTCGCCGTTCCTGTCGCTGAGGCTGACGTTGGCGTCGGTGTGAAAGCCGGCACTACCGGTGCCAGTCTCGAGTTAACCTTCCCTCTCGCCGATCGATTTAACGTAAGGGCGGGTTATAACGCACTGGAATACAGTGATGACTATGAAGAAACTGAAGTGACTTATGACGCCGAACTGGAGATGAGCAGCGCTTCCGTTATGCTCGACTGGCACCCTTTTGGTGGTGGTTGGCGAGTGAGCGCAGGCCTCTTCCACTTTTTTGACGGTCGGCTTGGTGGCGACGGCGAACCCGTAGAAGGCACCTACACCATTAACGACACAGTATACCAGGCATCCGATCTTGCCGATGTTAGTGTCGATGCCGAGATCGACGACTTCGCCCCCTACCTGGGACTTGGCTGGGGCAATGCCGTCGGCGAGGGTCGCTTCAGCTTTGTTTTCGACCTGGGTTTCATCCATACCGGCTCGCCCGATGTCTCTGTTGACTACACCTGTATCGATCCCGCCGCCTGCGCCTCAATTGACGACGATATCCAAGCCGAACTCGATGACTTAGAAGAAGACCTGCAAGATTACGACTGGTGGCCCGTCATCAATGTTGGCGTTGCAATGAAGTTTTGAGCCATAACAACGGTCGCTGCTTACAACCCCAATTCCGTTAACCCCGGATAGTCATTGGGCCTGAGCGAACTTTCCCAGCGAAATTTTCGCTCAGACTCAGCAATGGCGACATCGTTGATGCTGGCGTGACGCTCTGCCATCAATCCTTGAGACGTAAACTGCCAGTTCTCATTTCCATAGGATCGAAACCAATCACCGGCAGCATTATGCCATTCGTAAGCAAACCGCACGGCAATCCGGTTTTCGCTAAACGCCCAAATTTCTTTGATTAGACGATACTCCAATTCGGCAGCAAACTTTCGCTGCAGGAATGCGACGATCTCAGCCCTTCCGTGAACAAATTCGGACCGATTACGCCAACGTGAGTCTTCCGTGTATGCCATGGAGATCGCTTCCGGGTTTTTACCATTCCAGGCATCTTCGGCTTTACGAACTTTAAGCACCGCATCCTCATATGAAAAGGGTGGTAGCGGAGGGCGCTCCTGAGGAATCTCTTGAGTCATTGTGGTTTCCTTTATCGTTTTATCATAGTGTCTTGAATAGACCTCAATGATCAGCGGCACCAGTGCACCGCTGACCAGCAAACGGCTACCAGGACTTGTAGGGCAAGAACTTACCATTCATTGTGAGCAATACTCGATCGCCTTTGGGATCTTCGATTTTGTCGACCTCCATTGAAAAATCGATCGCGCTCATGATTCCATCGCCAAACTTTTCTTGTATCACTTCCTTGAGAGTCTCGCCGTAGACACCAACGATTTCATACAAACGGTAAATGAGAGGATCGGTTGGTACCGTCTGATCCCATATCTTTGTGGGAAAGGCAGCCAAAGCTTGGGCGACGTCAGGCTCTAACTCTAAATAGGCGGCGATCGCCTCGGCTTTTTCTGTCGGAGCGCTATTCATTCCCAAACAAGCAGACGTCAACCAAACCGGCGACATGTCCAGATCTGCACCCATTTTTTCCCAGGTCAAATCCCTCGCCAATTTCGCTGCGATAATGGTTTCTGTCATGGTCACTTTATCCATTTCATGCTCCTTTTGATGTCATTAACTGATGGGTAAAACACTCGGTTACGTTGATCAATATTCATAGAGCAAAGCCAGTGCCAGCCTAAATGCCAACCCTAGAAATGCCGCAATCACACGGCTGCCAGCGTCTGTAGACACGATAGGCGACACCGAGAAGGTGTGAATCCTCTAAATCAAAATCACGAAATTTCGTTATTTATGATTTTTCATAATCAAATACATGAGATATCGTAAAAGCCTCTCTCTTGCGCAGAAGCAGACATGTCCGACCTCTTTCAGCAGAGCCCAATCGCCCAAATCGTCATATGCCCCCAGGATGATGAAATCATCGCGGTCAACCTTGCTGCGCAAAAACTACTCGGCCAGGACAACCATCAGATCCAACAGGCGCGCGCAAGCCAGCTTTTTCACTCCTCGATGAATGCCTTTTTGCTGCTGACACAGGAAATCATCAGCCGGGGGGAGGCCTGGAGTGACCAGCTAACGATCTCCGCCGGCTCTGATGACGTCCGCGTCGAAGTCTCCGGGAATCACTATCACCACTCAGAGCGCAAGGTTATTCATCTTTGCCTACAGGACCTTTCCACAATTGATACCCTGCGCGCTCAATCCGACGCCAACACACACCACGCAGCGGGCCTGGAAAGCTGGAACCGAGCGACCAGGGTTTTTCAGGAATTTGAGCGGGAAAACCGACTACTGCTGGAGGCCGCAGGCGAAGGCATCTACGGACTCAATGCTCAAGGTATGGTGACCTTTGTTAATCCTGCAGCGGAACGCATTCTGGGTTATTCCAATGCGGAACTCAGTGGACGCAACATGCACTCAGTCGTCCACCATTCCCATGCAGATGGCAGCCACTACCGAGCTGAAGATTGTCCGATCTTTGCGGCCTTTCGGGACGGCACGGTTCACAAGGTAGATGACGACACCTTTTGGACCCGCCAGGGAAAACCTCTGGCGGTGGAATACACCAGTACTCCGGTCATCGATCAGGATGAAATCATAGGCACAGTCGTAATCTTCCGTGACATCACCGAAAAAAAAGCTGATCGACGCCAACTGTTAGCGGCCATGGAAGAGGTGGAGCGATTGAAAAATCGCCTGGAGATGGAAAATGCCTATCTGCAAGAAGAGCTGAGCTCAGAACTCAATCACCAAATTGTCGGGAAGAGTCCCGCCCTGCAAAATACCCTGCGGCAGATGCAAATGGTCGCCCCAACAGACGCTACCGTACTGATTCACGGAGAATCCGGAACGGGCAAAGAGCTCATAGCTCGCGGGATTCACGAAGAGAGTAAGCGCTCACATCGATCGCTCATTCGGGTCAACTGCGCCGCCATTCCCGGAGACCTGTTTGAAAGTGAATTCTTTGGCCACAGTCGCGGCGCATTTACCGGGGCCAACTCAGATCGCACCGGTCGCTTTGAACTGGCTCATGAAGGCACCCTATTCCTCGACGAAGTGGGAGAAATCCCACTTCATCTACAGGGAAAGCTTTTGCGGGTTCTCCAAGAGCAACAGTTCGAACGTATTGGCGAGACTCAAACTCGCCACGTTGACGTGAGAGTCATTGCCGCCACCAACAGGGATCTGGAATCTCTAGTTCACGATGGCCTGTTTAGAGAGGATCTGTATTTTCGGCTAAATGTATTTCCCATAAAATCCATCCCACTAAGAGAAAGGCCAGAGGATATTCCTCTTCTTGCTCAACACTTCTTACAAAAAGCTGGACAGAGATTTAACCGAGACAACTTACGCCTATCTCTGTCAGAACTGGATAAGCTCATCCGCTACCATTGGCCCGGCAACATACGTGAGCTGGAAAATGTGATCGAGCGTCAAGTTATCCTCTGTCGCGACCATCTGATTCGCTTCGACGATACCTTTGGCGAGCCCTCACGTTCGAGTCTTTTAAAAACCTCCGAAGCGCCCCCCAAATCACTGGTGACTGAAGATCAACTCCGCGAGCAGCAACGGCGAGCGATTTTATCCGCGCTGCAAAAATCCCGAGGCAAAGTATCCGGTGCCGGAGGCGCCGCCGAATTGCTTGGAATCAATCCAACGACACTGGCCTCCCGAATAAAGAAACTGTGTATTCGACCTGGGGATTTCAAACCGTAGCGCTGACAGCTATTGCACTCGCTGGATCGCTGCGCACAACAATGTGGCTGCCACCGCGATCACTGATCACATCCACGCGCTGAGTCAATTGCTCTTTCAGCTCGCTGACATGGGAAATAATGCCGACCATTCGACCATCTTGCTGCAGCTCGATCAGGGTTCGCATCGCCAGATCCAGAGAGTCCGCATCCAAACTGCCAAACCCCTCATCGATAAAAAGTGTCTCCAAGCGCACACCGCCAGCATAGGCTTGCACCACATCAGCCAGCCCCAACGCCAATGACAGAGCGGCCAGGAACGATTCCCCGCCGGATAGCGTCGCCACGGGACGACTGCGCCCGGTATAAAAATCCTCAACATCTAACTCCAAGCCAGAAGCTCGATTGCCTTTGCTGCGATCACTTCGCCGCAACAACTGATAACGACCTCGACTCATTCGAGACAAACGCTGGGAGGCCTGAATCAACACATCATCCAACAGAACGCTGAGCACAAATCGCTGCAAACTGATACGCTGACCGCGCTGCCCATTTGCCACTTCACTTAAAGTCCCAAAGACCTCGTAGGTTTTCTCCAGACTTTCGTGTTCGCGATGCAATTCCGTCAGTTTTTCTTGCACACGCTGCAGAGATACCACTCTTCGATCCAACCCCTGCCAATGTTGTTCTGCACGCTCTAATTGATCTTTCGCCTGGCGCACCAATCCTTGCAAACCATCAATATCAAATTTGTCTGCTCCTTCACCGACAATGCCTTTATAGTCCTCCATCGAACGCAACAACTCGCTGACCGCACCTTCGAGTTGCTGTTGTCGATATTCGTAAGCTGAACATTGCTGCTGTAAGCGTTCCCTGTCTTCACGACGACAGAGAGCCTGAACGAAGGTCGACTCATCAGCAAATGCCTCATCGACAAGCTGCTGTTGAAAGGCTTCCGCGGCCGCTTTCTCAGACGCTTCTTGACGACGACATTGCGACGATAGTTGATCGACAGATGCTTGAGCTCGATCATGCAGACTGCGATGGTCAACGATAGACTGATTCAGTGTTGCAAGCTCACCATCCCAAACATCAATGGCCTGTTGCAGCTCGTTGATTCTCAACGCGAGTTTATCACTGCCACGCCACGCCTCCGGAATCCGCTCTTCCAGTCCGGCTATTTTTGATTCTCGCTGTATCATCAGCTCTCGACGCGACTGCAAATCTTTTCGCAGCTGGTGTAACTGGGTATTGAGCGCCTCTCGTTGGACCTCCCATTGCTGCGCGATTTGTTCAGCCCGCTCAAGCTGCTGTCGAATGCCTGCAAGCTCTTTTCGACGTGTATGATTTGTCACTAACAGCGCGTCAAACTCTGCAGCATCCAGCCCCATCCATTCACCAAATTCCCTGCGCAACTCTTTGGTGACATCGTCAATGTCTTGCTGGAATCGCTGACACTCCGATTGGCAGGTCAACAATGCTTCCCGTTCCGTTTGCAAAACAAGCCTGTTTGCGTCCGCCTGCTTCCGACTAGCATCTACAACGGATTTTTCGACGAAAGAACCAAACTGCTGACTCGCTGCAACACTGGGATGCTCGCAACTGCCACACACAGGACATGGCTGGCCTTGCCGCAATTGCTTTGCCAGCAACGCAGCCTGACTTTGGTGCCACGCAAGCTCTACCTGCAGAGCTTTTTTCTGACTCGCCTCCCAGGCTAATTCCGCACTCTGCGCTAGAGCTTGCTGCTCAACCACACGCGCTTCACTTTTGTGGAGACTAGATGACAAAACCGCCAACCTTTCGCGTAACCGAGAACAAAGTTGTAACTGTGACTGCTCTCGCTCCAGATGAATATCGGTCGCTAAAGCCTCGCGGAAAGATTGCTGTTTATGGTGATTTTCAGAAAAGTTGTTCGCGAGAGCTTTTAGCTGAGCATCAATACTCAACTCTGCATCTTGCAGCTTATCAACTGACCGCCGGTCTTCTTCCAAGACCTGACACTCTCGAAAGTACACGTCCAGATCAGATTCGGCTTCACGAAGGGAGACTAATTCTCTTCGAGTCTCATCAATATAAGTCTGCTTTTCCAAGTGCTGATTTAACGCTACTGAAGACTTTTCAAGCGCCGCCTGCCACTGCAGCGATTCCTTGTGCGCCAAAGATATACTTTGTTTTAAGGATTCCGTTCTCTGACGTTCCGAATTCCTGCGCTCGTAGGCAGGACGCAAAGACTCAGCCTGTAGAGCAAGCGTCAATTGATCTTGCCAAGATTGGTATTCGTCAGATTTTTCGAGATGCGCAGCCAGCTCTGCTCGACGCTGCTGCAAGGACTCATGTCGACGCCGCCACTCCAACGCTTGCGTTAAACGGCTGTTATGCCGCTCTAACACCTGAGACGCCGAATGCCGCTCCGCTAGAGCTTGAGCATGTTGAAACTGCAACTGCTCGGTCTCCGCCACTAATTGCGCTTCATCGGTCAGATCAACACTCGACAGGATACCATCTGACCGACTTTGTACTTCGCGCACCTGCTCCTCAATACCACGAGCCTGCGCGCGAAAGGCCTGTTCGATTTTTTCATAACGAAATGTCTGAAACAGTTGTCCAAAAATAGATTCACGCTCACGAGAATCGGCGAGCAACAACTGTCGAAACTTGCCCTGAGGCAGCACCATGACCTGACGAAATTGATCCACATCCAAACCAATCAATTCCTGCAAACGTGCACCAACCTCCTTTACATTGCGTGGCACCAGTAATTTTTCTGAGCCACTTTCAGAAAGCTGCCAAAGTTGTGCCTCTGGTTTTTGCTGCGTCGTACCTTCTCCGCGCGCCTTGGCCCGCTCCTGAGCTGGCACCCGACGCACGCGATAGACTTCCCTACCGAGACTAAATTCGAAACTGATTTCAGCCACAGTTTCCGGCTCTGCAAGATCCGAACGCAGCCGGGTTAGATCTCTATCCGCACCACTGGTCTGGCCATAAATCGCAAAACACATGGCATCCAATAAACTGCTTTTGCCAGCACCTGTCGGTCCATTAATTAAAAACAAGGGGGCCTCACCCAACCGGGTAAAGTCCAGGTCCTCCCGCCCAGCAAAAGGACCAAACGCTTGGAGTATCAGACGGCGTGGTTTCATTGACTTTCCTGCCGAGTTTGAAGACTTTCGATCAGATCACGAGCGGCCGAATCCTGAGCATCATTGAGAGGCTGCCCAGTGACTTGCTCAAAAAAATCCCGAAAGATGTCTATATCCTGGCGCCGGAGAGCGTCCCGACTCACAGGCTGCATCTCTGCAGCTTGCAAACCTGTTTTTTCCAAGAGAAGTATATTCGGATAGTACTCACGCAATTTCGCCATAGGATTCAACAGCGCATGGGTATCGGTCAGGCGTATTTGCAGATAATCCTCTCGGCGAGAATCTCCGCTAGCCGCTGCCAAGAGTTCGTTTAATGGACCTTCCAACATGCGCAGCTCACGTCGCGGCTGCAAGGGCAGTTGTCGTATGAGCGGAGATCCCGAATCCGTCAACTCCACCAAAGTCACCGCCTTGCCAGTACCCATTTCTGAGAAACTGTATTTCAGCAGAGATCCTGAATAGCGAATATGAGGCGCTCCCCGATATTGAGGCGTATGCAGATGCCCAAGCGCGACATAATCAAACTCAGACAGAGGTTCATAGCTTACAGAATCTGTTCCGCCGATGGTCAGCGGACGCTCAGACTCTGATTCAACGCCACCACTTATAAAACAATGACTGACCAAAATCCGGGCATCGGCGGCGTCAGAGAAAGGTGTAATTTCCTGCAATAGCCGGCGATGAGCCTCGTCATAAGATGACACCTCATCGCCAAAGGCGTCGCGAACGGATGCTGGTTCGAAAAATGGCATGGCATAAACATGCACAATCCTATCGCCACTCGACAGTACGATCGGCTTTCCGCACTCGGTTAAATCGCCACAAATATGTAGGCCAGCTCGCTGTAATTGGCGGGAACCAAAACTCAGTCGAGTCGCACTGTCGTGATTTCCAGAAATGGCAATCACGGTAATTCCAAGATCATCACAGAGCCTGGTAAGCGTTTCATCCAATAGCTCTATGGCTGCCGCCGGAGGTACCGCTCGATCATAGATGTCGCCGGCAATCAATAGAGCATCAACACGCTCCTGTTCACAATATTGAATGATTTGAGACAGCGCCAAACGCTGATCTTCGAGCAGCGACACACCGTGAAATTGCCGACCAAGGTGCCAGTCGGAGGTATGGATAAACTTCATGAGTTGGCAACAAGACAAAGGAAATGATTGTATCAGCTTCTCACGAGACCTGCGGATAGCCACATAGAAGACGTTATGACAATTGACACATAACAATATCGGAAGATATTATCAATTTAATTTGATCATTATTATAAACAGAAAAATAAAGTATATTTTTCAAAAACATACTTTTTATCACAAGTCATTTAATAACAATAGAGATAAAAATAAGGCTGCTGAAGATGAAAGAAGCGATTAGTGCTGAACTCAATTATATTGGCCCAATGGAAGAACGGCCGAAATTTTATGCCAACGACAAGAGTCGTGATCGGTTGCAGCTCGATTCCCGCCGAGTCCAAATTGAAAACGGCCGCACTCTGTCGCAAACTCCCTCGCTAGATGCCGAAGGCTTTTGCCTGATCGACGCTCCGACTCAAGTCAGTAATTTTAAAGATATCGAGGAAACTGGTTCTCGCTATCACAATGAAATTATCGAACTTGTTCAACACCATACAGAAGCAGCTTTGGTAATATGCAATTCCCCAGGGGTACTACGTTTCTCCGAAAGGTCCTCGACAGCCGGCAGTTTAAATAATTCTTATCCCGCCCGCTTTATCCACAATGACGTCACAGCAGAGACCGCTAGACACTTCGCAAGACAGGCGCTCGCAACATATAACGCAGACTTAAAGGACTATTCTGAGTTTCGCTATTTCAATATATGGCGCGCACTGACGCCACCACCCCAAGACATTCCCCTTGCTCTGCTTGACAGCCGTACTCTCGAAAGCTCAGATACTCGTGTCGCTGATGCAATATTCGATGTTACTGGGGGAGATGACTGGAGTTTCGAAGCGCTGCTGGTTCGCTTCTCAGAGAAGCATCGATGGGTTTATTTTCCAAACATGAACGCTACAGAAGCACTTCTCTTTACCACCTTGGGATGGCGCGATGGAAACCCCTTTTGCGTACCTCATACCGGGTTTGATGACCACAGCTGCCCACCGGATGCACCACCTCGAGCCAGTATTGAAATGAGAGCCCTGGCGTTTTTCCAATAATTTAGCGACATAGACATTCTAGAAATACCAAGCCCCCTTTAAACAAACTGGAAGACACGCTTAGTAAATAATAAATAAGCCCAATGAGGGCGCTTTCTCCATTTTTATGCACTCTGCTTATAAAAAACCGCAACTTATGCGCCCAAGCTTTCCGCCAACCACTTCAAATGGCGTTCCCTCATAATCTTTTTGTTGGCACCTGAAACATCCATTGAGTTCTTGTGCCGCTAGCAAAAACCCTCGCCACAAATTGTGAACTACATCAAATAAACGCGCCAAATAATGATTAGAATGAGCATCATTAATACAGACGGTGAAAACAACGCCATTTCTATGCCTTGGTTTTACCGCGCAAGGAAACTTCTGCTTGAAAACAGAATGCGCACCTGCACAGCAATCACAAGGAATGCCTGTAAACGTAATTGTCTCTGACGACATTGGATCAGAAAGACGCTTTAGATAGAGATGTTTTACATGCAGTTCGCCTTTCCCAAGTACAAGCCAGTTGCCATCGCAATCGCTCTGTTTCTGACAACCAGCATGCTTCTGCTTGCTTGCAATTTTTATATCTCCGAACAACTTGATTCAGGCGATCAAATTGTTCAACAAACTCTGGCGAATACAGACATTACTAACATCACAACCAACGCTTTGTTAGAGGAGATCTCGACGGGTATTGAAGAGACGACCGCTTCTCAGGTGAAAACCACCAGCCTTCTGCAATTAGCCAGCGTGACCGTGATGTCCGCATCATTTTTCTATGTGATTTTTTTCTTCGCCCATCATTCAAAAAGATCGGCAGATCAACCCACTAATCGTGTCAATAACCGTTCAAATAACACTGACAAGCTACCCGCCTCAGTGCTAAATTTTACGCCGGAGGAAATTCCCGAAACCGACAATATCGATCAGTTTATTTCCGTCACTGAAACGATTGTCGGTCAAATAAAAGTACAGCTTGGCGCCTCTCAGGCCGACATAAAAAAGCTACACGAACACATCAACCGGGTTTTGTGCTCCATTCGAAGAACTAAATCCAGGGCTGCGGAACTGACACGAAACAGCTTTCTCGAGCGATTACTACGGCTGGAAGAAGATGTTGCTAATCTGGTAAGAGATACGGCAACGTCCATCGACGATATTCTATGGTCTGACGAAGAATTGGAAGATATCTTTACGCAGGCCGAGATGGATCTTTCTGCGAATCCTGATAATGAAAGTTTTCAAGAGAGTTTGTCTTTCGATACACAACCAGAATCATCCCCCCAAGATGTCATTTCTCTAGGGCTCCAAGCCTTAACAGAAGGTCTCGCCAATCGGTACAGCAAGGCATGTGAACTAAATCTTTATGACGTTGATACGAGCAATCTACCCGACGATCGCAAACGCCTGATCAAAGAGCTCTGTGTAAAGCTCATAAGAAACGCTGTAGTCAGCAGTATTGAATCACCTCAACTTCGTACAGCTATCCACAAAGACCCAACTGCGGAAATTAATATTGCCCTTTCCATTTTAGAATGTGGTACGTGCAAAATTCAATTTAGCGATGACGGAACTGGTGTCGACTACGGAAGAATGCGACAAGAATCCAAAGAGCGTAATCTCGCTGGGTTTAAAACCATTGACTCCAAAAGTGATGAAGCTCTTTTAAAAACCCTTATTCTACAGAAGCCCACATCGGAACATGAGGCCGTACTCGAAAACTGCATGGGTGCGGGCATCATAGAAATTATGGAAATCGTACAAAATGCAGATGGAGAAATAGCAATCTCTAGCACCCAAGGCTTTGACCGAAAAATTGAAATTACGCTACCGATACAGAAAGAAAAAACAGAGGCGGCTTAAAGAAATCTAGGCATTTAAGTCGTAGGACTGAATCCAAATGGTCGGCTTTAAAAGCTCACAAACAACTGTGACACTCATCCCATCTATGTCGTCAAAGATCACCTATAGTGCGCTGAACATCACTTCGGGCGATATCTATCTTATCTTTAGACAATATTGATATGAGGGGCGAGTTCTATCTGCCTTTCCAAGGTCTATAGTAAAAATGGGAGGATAAGCCCTCCACGTTTCATTGATAGCTATTACATTAAAGATCTTTTGGTCGCGAAAATAATCAAGACCAAAATTGGTGGAGCACGGCATCAATGCCATCAAGCACTTGCGCAGATGAGCACAACGTCTGTTTGCAGCTTAAGCAGCTGATTAGGCAATACCCCCAAGCCAGTAATTTCCTAGACAACCATTCTCTCGACGGCTTTTGGATCTGGAACCTTAAATCACAACGCGAGGAGTGGCTCAGCCCCGGTTTTTGGCACTGCCTAGGATACAGTCCCGACGTCTATCACCGAATTCGACCCAATTGGCAAAAAGTCATCTTCCCCGAAGACCTTCGAGGATTTACACGTCACTTCGCCGCATTAATTAACAAAGATTGCGAAGACTTCCAGCGAATATCCCGATTTTGCGCAAAAGATGGATCCACCGTTTGGCTAGAGTCGAACGGATTACTGATACGGGACATCGACGACAACCCTGAACAATTTATTATTACTCACCAGAATATTTCCGAATTCAAACAGACAGAGCAACAACTAAAGTCCGTCAACGAACGCTTTGATCTTGCGGTGGCGGGATCCAGCTCTGCGATCTGGGATTGGCACGATGTAAAGCAATCGGCAGCCTATTGGAGCCCGAGACTGTATGAGCTGCTTGGCTACAAAAACCTCGATTTCCCCTCAACCCTTGAAAATTTTATGCGGCTGGTACATCCCGATGATGTCGATCGGCTCAGAGTCTGTCTGAACAATCACTTGTACCGAAGTGAACCCTGCGATCTTGAATACCGACTTAGAACCAAAGATGGAGGTTTTCGCTGGTTTCGAGGAACAGGAGCAGCCTCTCGCGATGCAATTGGAAATCCATTGCGGATGGCGGGTAGCCTAACCGATATTCATGAGCGCAAGACGAATGAAATAAAGTTGCGCCATACACTTTTACAATTGGAGCAATCGAATAAAGAGCTGGAAGAGTTTGCCTACACAGCCGCTCACGATCTGAAAGAGCCACTTAGGACACTACAGACCTTCAGCGATTATTTTATTCAGGACATGGAATCCGGAAATACAGAAAGAGCCAATCAAGATAAACAATTTATTGACCAAGCTTGTCGCCGTATGAGATCACTTGTGGATGGTCTTTTAGATATGTCACGCGTGGGAAGCCATGGCTTAAAGTTCGGAAAGCACCAGCTCTTGGATATTGTCAATACTGTCATCGAACAGCTACAACACGCTATCAAGGATACCGGTGCTAGGGTAGAGGTTGCGGGTAACTTGCCAGAACTGTACGTGGATTCATCACAATTCAGCCTTGCAATTCAAAACATCGTTCAAAACGCTTTAAAATTTCACCGGCAAGACATTCCACCTTTGGTGACAATTTCTGCGAGAGATACTGCGGAAGAATCCATTATTTCAATTACAGATAATGGAATTGGCATAGACGAAGAGCAAAAGCACACGATTTTTGGGTTATTTAAGAGACTACATCGAGAGAATGAATACACAGGCACAGGAATCGGATTAGCCGTAGTTGCGAAGATCATTACTCGCCACAACGGAAAAGTGACCGTTGAAAATGCTAAAGATGGCTTTGGTACAACCTTTTCCTTACACCTACCCAGATCATCATCTAAAAATAAAGAGAATATTGAAATGAGCGAGGCGGTATCATGCAGCGAGCCCAGGTGATGCTCATTGACGACAGCCTGTCAGACCAAACGCTAATGAGCCGCTGCTCTGAAGATGGTTTTATCGACGGAGATATACTGCCTTTTACAACGTCAGCGGATGCGGTTTCTTTTCTAAGACGCCCGCCAGAAACTACAAGGGATTCAACGTCTCTTCCAGATCTGATTCTTTTAGATATTAACCTTACGCCCACAAATGGATTGCTACTACTGAGGGAGCTGAAAAACGATGTGCAGTTAAAGCACCTCCCAATCTTGATGTTAACAACCAGTTCGCGACCAAAAGATGTCATCGAAGCCTACCGTTATGGCGCCAATGCCTTTTTGATCAAGCCCACAGAAGAGCGAAAATACGCGCTTCTTGCGAAACACATTAATGATTTTTGGCTACATACCGCGATCCTTCCAACACCGTCCATCAATACGTTAGAGCTGTAAACTTCCATGTCTTTCGATCAAGCTTATCTTAGGGAACAAGAAAGCGACTCACAGAGAGACAGCTGTCGACTCTTAATTATCGATGACAATCTTGCTGACGCCATACACTGCCAGCGACTGCTGGAGGGAGACGATTCTCAGTTTACGGAAATTTGCCTAGCGCAAAACTTGGAAGATGCGCGGGAGGAAATCTCACGCGACTTACCTGATGTGTGCTTGATGGATTACCATCTACATCAGAATACGGCGAAACATTTGATAGCCGATCTCAATCGTCAGTATGAACGCATCCCATTCCCCATCGTTGTAAGTACAGGATTCGGCGACGAGAAACTGGTCGCCGAGCTCATGAAAATGGGTGTTCAGGACTATCTGGTAAAAGATGGATTGGATGGATCAGAATTACGACGGGCTCTCAGTCACGCACTTCAAACCTTTAATCTTCAATCTCAAATTGAAGCCCAAGCGATACATGACGGACTTACCGGACTGCTCAATCGAGCGATATTCGTTGACCGACTAAAACAAGCCTTTCGCGAAGGTCAGCGGTACAATCGTCACTTTGCGTTGATCTATTTGGATCTAGATCACTTTAAGCAAATCAATGATACCTACGGCCATCCCGCAGGAGACCACCTTCTCAATACCATTGCCCGTCGGATCTCTTCCGTTATACGCAGAACGGATTCCGCAGCCCGGCTTGGTGGTGACGAGTTCGCCATACTCCTCCCTGAAGCCGATCAAACCACGACAGAAATCGTCGGGCAAAAATTGTTGCACGGAATATCCGAGCCGATCCCCTGGAACGACATAGAATTGAACGTCAGCCCTTCTATCGGTATCAGTTGTTTTCCCGGTCACGCGACATCCTATGAAGCGTTAATGCGCGAAGCCGACTTGGCGTTATACTTATGCAAATCGAAAGGTCGCGCGCAGATCGCTGTTTATAGCCCTGAACTCGAAAAACGCAGACTCCGCACCAACACTCTATCAGACGCACTGCCCAACGCGCTGGCGCAAAACGCGCTATCCCTTGCATACCAGCCAATCTTTTCCGTTGAGACCGGACGCTGCTCCCACGTTGAAGCACTGGTACGCTGGCACCACGGAGACAACTGGGTTTGTCCGACGGAAATCATCGGATTAGTGTTGGAGACCAGTGCCTGTAGCCAGTTTCACGAATGGCTTTTCGGTGAATCACTGCGACAACTTGCCCAGTGGAAGCGGCAGGAGCCAGAATTAAAGCTCTCCCTCAATGTTCCGGCAAAACTGTGCCGGGATAAACGGATCATTTCGATCCTCTGCAATGAGATAAAGCAACACAACCTTACAAACGACGACGTAATTTTAGAAATTTCAGAAAACTATCTGACAGAACATGAGAATACCACTCAGTGCTGCCTGCACACTCTCACGGAACTTGGCTTCCAGCTTGCTGTCGACGACTTCGGCAGTGGTCACAGCTCTATCGAATTTGTCGCCAATCTGGGGTGCTCTTATTTGAAAATAGATCAGAAGTTTTTTCTTGGTCTCAATAAATCGCCCAACAACTATCGAATCATCGCCGGCATTCGTGCAATGGCGAACGCCCTCGACTGCAAAGTTATCGCCGTTGGCGTAGAGAATCGGGAATCCTTTGACACAGCTAAACGCCTTGAATTCGACTACTATCAAGGCTATTGGGTTGGCCGACCCTGCTTTGCAGAACACCAGTTTTCAGATTTCCTAAAGAAATTTCCCCAGCGACTCTAGAATAAACGCGTGAAAATAGCCCTTCAGATTACACGCTCTGGTAGATTCTGACTCCATAAAAGTAAAGCTTTCTAAAGAACCAGAAACAAATCCTTAAAAATGATTCTATATACTTGTCTGTCAGAACGACACAGGAGATAGCATCATCCGCCCTAATGCTCGAAAATGGAAAGCGCAAACCACATCAAGTCGTAAACGGGCTCTGGGATTTCGCTGGTCGCAACGCAGTTCCGCCGAACAGAGACGCAAACGAGATCTACTCTACAGAGACCGTCGCCGAACGACAGAAAGATCCAAAACACAGGCAGAACATCGCCGTCGGCACAACCAACTGCCCGGCATGGATTTATTAGAAGGTACGGCAGCGGCGATGACTCCCCGCAATATACAGCCTTTTGACGATGAATAAAGTTACTGTATACACCAACGATCTAGCGTGGCTTTTATCTGCAAATAGTTTTCAAAACGATCAGAAACAGCCCCCTGAGACTGCTTGTTGAGCAGCAACTCAGTGTCTATCGAATAGTTATCTTTAGAAAGTCCTAAAAACCCCAGGGCATCGCCGATTGATTCGGTCATCTGTGAACTCAACGCTTCGTAAGTCATCGGCAAGTACGGATTGGTTTTCTGTAACTCAGCCAGCCGGGCATCAAGACTCACTTTTGACTGGATTCGTTTAAGCGCTTCCCGCGGGGAAATCGAGACTTTCAAATCATCGGGATAGACCGTTCGAAAATAGCGACCGGTTTCCCGCGATAGCAAGTAAGAGCTTAGCCAGGCCAGATGATCATCCCGGCATAAATGGAGCACGGCAATGTCCGGACGACCGGCAAGCCACCTTAACGTGGCGCCAAGCCGCTCATACATCCTAGTTAAACTAAACTCCGGATTGAAAAGCCACTTATCAGACGAACGGAAAAGCGCGCGAAACCCTAAATGGGTGACTTTATCATCCAGGTTGTCGAGCAAGTGTCTGCGATTTTTCTCTTTCAGTACTCGAAAATCACCGTCAAACGCCCGGGATATACCACTGATTTTTTGCCATGGCCGTAGATGGCCAGTCCACTCGCCTCCACATACTACCTGCGGGTGGAAGTTTAAAAGCTGAGCGAGCAAGGTGCTCCCCGTCCTCGGGGTCGCAACAATAACAAAGCAATTCACAGAAGAGGCATACCAGGCGCTCGATTGGTATCAACGAAACAGACGCTTCTCTTTTAGAATTAAAAACAAACCGATCGCCAATGCCAACGCTACACTTCCCGCCGTGCCATCTAATTCAGGGACATCATAACCACTGACGTTACCAGACTTTACGAGCGCAGTACCCCAGGTCGTAATTGGCAGGCCGCTGTCTAGTCCACGTGTGGATGAAATGACATAGTAGGCATCGTGGGTATAGTAATCCTGATCCGGATCCAGGTTCATAAAGAAAGCAGAATCCCCATCCTCATAGGTATCTGTCGTACCAAAACCTACGGCCAACTCAGAACTTTCCCACGCATAAAAGTAATCATAGACTTCAGACATCCCTTCATAGGTGGTCAAATCGAAATTACTTAAGAGAGAATTAAATTCAGAAGCGGTCGCCACACGCCATTCGGATGCGGGGAAATACTGCTGAGCCTGTTCATCGGGCCAGTACCAATCACCGTATTCACTCACGGTGTCACCCCACTGCGCCCAGGTCAAATTGGTCGCGTCGTCATAGACATAACCGTAGCTGGAATAATCTCCGGGAATTGGCCCAAAATCGGTATTGGGGTTATCGTTACCTATGGTTAAAGACATCGGCTTTCCTTATGTAAATCTGAAGATCCATGAATCGACATTTTGGCGCCAAAAACCCCTAAATGTCAGAAGCGACATGCTACACAATCGTCATCGTTAGAGACAATTAACATTCCGTTAAATTTCGCGGCAAATTCGCCAAAGCTGGAGGTATTCTTGATAATGTTGCTCATTGCAAAGAAAGCTACTCCCCACTCTGCAATCAAGGATCCATCATGCTGACAGTTCACAGCACGAAAAAGCTCCTCGCCAAACTTCCGGTAGATGACCAGGGCATACTGCCAATGGAGACCAAGGCTCAGCCATTTCTTCTTCATGACCATCCATCAGACAATGATCTGGGTCAATGGCATGCCAATTTGCTAACCTTACAGCGCCGTAACTGCGTGCTCTTTGTGCACGACGCCACGCGATTTCCCGTCTTTCTCCCCTGCTTGACCAAACCCGATTTTGCGAGGCTCGACTGGTGGTTCTGCGACTCGCTGATGAATACGATATTAAAATGCGGGGCAAACGAATCTCAGATGGATGCGGCCAGTCAGGCCCTGCAACGTCTGCAGTTCGATACCCAAACCGACCGCTCGGTTCAGGGCACCATGAACCAAATGGCTCTGGATGTTGAACATTCTCTGTATGTGAATAATGGGAATATTGGTGATATTGCCGGAGCAGGCTATCGCCTCGGCGCCTGGCTCGCAGACCGACCAACCAAAATTAAAAGCAAAAAGGATCATATCTGGCCGATCCAGGAATTTTTCGCACTCTTAGACAGCTTTCCAACGTCAGGCAAAACAGACCAACTGGAACAGAAACACGAGCAATTACCCGATAATGTGATTTCGCTGGACCGATATCGTCAGAGAAACTGAGAGAATTAGGAGATGGTGCCCGGAGGCGGAATCGAACCACCGACACGGGGATTTTCAATCCCCTGCTCTACCGACTGAGCTATCCGGGCCTAAAGATAAGCAGGTAAATCAGATATTTACTGCTCGATAGGAGGCGCGTATTAAACCCGCTCATTCCACCGGAGTCAAGCCCCTCTACGCAGTAAGTTACACTTTGACTACTGCTCCTCGGGTGGCACATAGCCTTCGGCTTTGTCGACGTCGCCGCCGGCGAAAAACTCTTCCATTTGCGCGCTGAGATAGGCTCTGGACTCAGGATCCATCAGGCTGAGATGCTTTTCGTTGATCAGCATAGTTTGGTGTTCTAACCATTCCATCCAGGCCTGGCGTGAGACCGTCTCAAAAATGTCTTGCCCCTTCTTACCGGGAAATGGCGGGCTATCCAGCCCATCCATTTGCTGTTGGTATTTGCGGCAAAATACACTTCGACTCATGGGAATTCCTATTGCGTGGTGATATCCGATCCGGGTTGACCTAGACAGCGTGACTAGAGCAACAAGGGTTCCGAAGGCTGTAGAGATTTCAATAGTCTATCGACTGGGGCCGCCAAGCCGATAGGCTCTGACGTCGCTCTATGATACCAGCAGTATCCCGCTTCGCCGATGCTTGTAGTGGGGCAAGCGACATCAACCAGTAACGGCTCTACATCCAAATGGAAATGGCTGAACGTGTGGCGAAATTTCTGCAAGGTTTCAATACGAGCCGGTTTAATCTGCCAGCGCCGCTGTAGGTAAGCCATCGCATCCTCGTCTTCAGGCAGTTCCGGGAACACCCAAAGCCCTCCCCAAAGTCCGCTGGGAGGTCGCTGCTCAAGCAGACACTTACCATCTTCCGCTTTTATAAGTAACCACTTACTTACTTTGACAGACTTGTTCGTCTTAGGCTTTTTACCTGGGTATTGTGTTGGATCGCTCTTGCGCCCCTGACAACCTGCGTGCACTGGGCAGATGTTGCACTGGGGACGACTGCGAGTACAAACCATGGAGCCCAAATCCATCATGGCTTGGTTATAAGCGGCGTAATCAACATCCGGTGTATGGCTTTCTGCAATGTGCCATAACTTTGCCAAGACGTCGGACTTCCCCGGCCAACCATCAATTGCAAAATAGCGCGCTAAAACGCGTTTCACGTTGCCGTCTAAGATTGGCGCCCAAGAATTGTGACCAAGGCTGGCGACGGCTCCCGCCGTAGAGCGGCCAATGCCAGGTAGATCCGACAGGCTGGCGACATCGGCCGGAAATTCGCCATCAAAGTCCTCGACAATCATCTGAGCACACCGGTGCAGATTTCGGGCTCGGGCGTAATAGCCCAAGCCCGTCCACAAATGTAGGACTGTATCGATGGGAGCAGCGGCAAGGGCTTCCACCGTAGGAAACTCGGCCATAAACCGCTCGTAGTATGGAATCACGGTAGCAACTTGGGTCTGCTGCAGCATGATTTCTGATACCCAAACACGATAGGGTGTACGCCCTATCTGCCATGGTAGGTCGTGACGACCGTACTGCAGAGCCCAACGGAGGATGGCATCGCTGAAGGTAGCGGGGTATTTCTGGGATTGCACTGAGGTCAATGGATACTCGTCACAATTACGATGGAGGCATGAATAGCGGGCGTGAGTAATACCATAAGAACGTTCATTCCCATAGAGGAAATCATCGCTTGACGCCAATTCTCAGGGTCATCAATCAACAGACGCCTAAGCTGCAAATAGACCCTCAGCCCCAGCACCAATGGACCCAAAGCCACCAACGTGTAGTAGGACAGGATTCCTGTCGCGACAAGAAACAGAATAACCGTCGCGGTCGAAATTAAAAAGAGTAGGTATACCTGTAGCGAAGCTCTGGGGCCAAACACGACAGGAAACGTTCGACGCCCCACACTTCGATCTGCGTCAATATCGGGAAACTGATTCAGCAACAGCAAGTTATTGGAGAGAAAAAATCCCAGCAGTGACAGTAAAAACGCGACCTGAATACCGCCCAAAGTCACGTCTTCAGACGGTACCAAACTGAGATAGGTGCCGATAGCAAATAAGGGACCGAAGGCCAGACCCGGAGCGATCAGACAGAGTCCGGGGCTGCGATTGATCCAGCGGGAGTACCCCACCAGTGTGATCACACCAATCAAACCCAACGCCATCAGGGGCAGACCTCTCAATGCGACAAAGTAAAGTCCCACGGCAATGGTTACCGCCAGGGTCGCAATGGCAAACCAGAGCACAGAGATCAGTGCTGCAGGATCCGTGGGAAGAGCGCCACTACCGCCACTGAACGGCGTGCGTTGGGTACGCTCATCGAGACCACAGTCAAAATCAAAGTATTCGTTAAAGCTGTTCGCACTAATGTGCGCACAAAGCGCTCCTACAAAGACTAAGAGCAGATGTGAAACATCCAGATCGGCTCCTGCCAATATCGCTGCGGCAACACCAGGTAATAAACAAACTGGCGTCAGCACTAAAAATGGGGGACGGGCGGTTTTGATGACCGTGAGTGAGCGGTTAATTACGAGAGCATCCATACTTGCTACGACCTACTTTGCAACTTGTCGACAGCCTATTGTAGCGTCCTTTGCATGCAGAAGCGTATTGCGCTAGACCAATTTTTAATCAACTAACGTCTCAGCAAGCCTTTTAAGAGATTATCCAGGTCTTCGGATTCGTCGAAGTTGAGCTTGTCTTGCAACACATCTCGCAGCTTGTCTTCTGCCTTGTCTTTCAGCTCATCGCGCAACAAGTCGTCCAGGCGCTTGCGATCGGGAAGGCAAGTCTGCGCTGAAAAAGCGTCTAAGTTACCTTTGCAGCGCAAGGGCAACAGCTGATTACGCCAGCGATCTCTAACCTGGCAGTCTTTTTCGGGGTCCGCTTGACCGACGAACGCGACATCGACCGGCACTTCAAATTTACCCGTTGCGTAATTTAATTTTCCCTTTGCGGCAACAGCGAGATTTTCAACACCAGCGGCCATTTTCTGGATTTGAACCTCTTCGCCCTGCAGGCGTAACTGTACGGTGACGTCTTGCAGGTCTGTGCGGTTTTTCCAGGTGAGCGCTGGTGCCGTCTCTTGATTCACCAGCGCTGCCAGGGTGCAGGCGTTACGCTCAATGTCGAGCTCAGCAATGCTTAGACTCGAAGCTTGTAATGCCAGGTTAGCGACGGATGCTGCTTGCAGCTGTGCCGCTGATTTACCCGCTGCGTTAAACGTCCAAGTGCCTTCAAAACCACCACTAAGCCGCTTTTCATCGGCGAGATCTGTCAGTAACGGTTGCAATTGGAGGGTTTCTATCGCTCCTGCTGATGTAATTTTGAGCTGAGGCTGTCGAGCATCCAGCTGCGCATTCCCATCGATATGGCCATCGTACATATCCGCGATAATCTTCTTGATTTGGATAAGGCCGTCGGCTGCAGCCATCTGGATTTGTGGATTGGTAACGGTTAATCCTTTAACGATGACCTTTTCCATAGATGTACTCAGGCTGCCGTTGATGTCTTTTAATGCTGTTAAATCAATTGGCTCGTCGGATGCTGCCACAGCGGCTGTCGATGCTGTCGGCGATTTGTTCCCTGTTTCACCTGCTGTTTCAGGTGCCGATTCAGGCGCTTCTGGGGCGAGGTAATCATCTAGGTTTATTGATGTTCCCTCCAAGTTGACCACAAAGCTGCCATCGGCTCGGTACACGGCGTGCCCCGAAAACGCGGTGTCGTCCAGATCAAGCTGCAAGGGCTGCAGTCGGTACTGCTCGCTGTCGACTAAAATGGATGTCGTCAAGCCAAGCCGAGACAGTGCTTTTGGGTTCGACATCTCAGGCAACTCAACATGCAGTGCCTTAGCCCAATTTGCCCCGTTGAGGGGGGCCAAAACGAGGTTCATTTCGACGGTAAGAGGGTCCAGCTCAACAAAACCGTCAACGACCAGCGAAGCTTTACTGTTGGCGTCACTGCGGGCATCTACTTCAACACCTGCCAAGTCAATTTTGGAAAAATCGCTCGCAATCGTTATAGTTCCTCGGCTGGAAAGCTCAATGGTCGGCAAGCCGTCAACATCGACTTGACCTTCCTGCTGCCATTGAAACGGCCGCCCCCCCAAATTAAACCCAGAAACAGCAAGATTGAGCGCCTTGGCCTGAACCCGACTTCCGGCTTGCTCGTCGAGATAATCCAGATTGACGTCCGACAATTTGACATGCTGAACGGCGAGCTCAATTGATGTGGTTTCTCCTCCCTCTGAAACCGTAGGCTCAGAAGAAGGCTTGGGCTGCGGCGTTGACGAAGCCGTCTTGCCAAGAGACTCCCAATTGCCAACCCCTGACACATCTTTGACCAGATTGGCACTTACTCCTTTTAAATCAACCGACTGTACTTCGATGCGCTTTTGCAGCAGTGGTTTTAAAGCGAGACTCGCAGACACCTGCTCTGCTGACAACAAGCCACCTGAAAGGTTGATGCCCGCGAGATTCAATCCCAATACCGGGAAGAACTGCCACTCGATGTTTCCTGTGATTCGCAGGGGGTAGCCCTGCTCAGCCGCTACAGCTTCAATTTGGGGTTTAAACTGATTTGGATCCAGCACGAAGAGCACATAAGAAACCACCCCGCCAACAGCGAGCAAAACAATACAACACAGAACAACTAACGTTTTAATAACCCGTTTCATAACGCTCTTGACATCGGAAAGCCAGTGGAAGTACCAGAGGAAATTTGGCGTGATCTCAGAAGTTTAGCAAACGCGTGAACAGAGCGAACACCTTGCAAGCCAGCGACAGAGAATATACCGAAATCAGGGCCGGAGCTCTTAGTGAGCGCACACTTACAACAAGGCATAGGCACAATCGATATTCTTCCATACGCGGCCACGATACTCGTCAATCAACACGAGCGCTTGCGAAACCTTCCTTTCGCCAAAGCAATCCCGTTAAAATATGCCCTGAAAGCGTTTCCGGATGGCTACTGGCGCCAGATGAAAGACATTAACGGATCATTCTCGCCCGCCAGTAGACCAACAATGAATACAGACACCGTGTTGGATGAGGAATGAAACATGAGTGAAGTTCGTAAAGAACTCAAGTATCTGGCCAGTCATGAATGGGCTCGGCTTGAAGAGGATGGCACGGTAACTGTCGGTATTACCGATCACGCCCAAGAGAGCCTGGGCGATGTGGTCTACGTTGAGTTGCCAGAAGTTGGCAGCACCGTCAATGTTGGCGAGGAAGCCGGTGTCGTGGAGTCCGTAAAAGCGGCGTCCGATATTTTCACGCCGGTATCCGGAGAGGTGGTTGCCATCAATCCGGCTCTTGAAGATGCCCCTGAAACCGTAAACGAATCACCTTTTGACGACGGCTGGTTCTTCAAAGTGAAGCCGGCTGATCTGAGTGAGCTGGAAGATACCCTCAGCGCTGACGACTACGTTGCCAGCTACGACGAAGATTGACAGCTTAAACAGAGCAGACGTGTCGCTAAGAGCCATTTTTAATGGCTCTTTTACTTCTGCAAGACCAATTGATTGAAGTAGACATCGGCAAGATCGCTTTCGCCGTCCTCTACCTCCAGGATATTGTTAATAGCTTTGACTGTCTCCTGCCGCAGCTGCTCTTTTCCAGCCTGAGTATCGAGCACCTCCTCAGTTTGTTTGCTGAACAGCAAGATCAAGTCATTACGGATGAAGGGCATATGATGGCGAATTGCCCGAGCACCTGCAGAGCTGGTTACTCGAACAGAAACTTCGATTTTCATGTATCTTAGGCGCCCCGGCCCGCCGTAATTGACGACAAAGGGTGGCTTTAACGGAATGTAGATAGACCGGGGACCGGTTTCTTCCGCAGCTTCTTCTTCGTCTTGAGCGATTGAATTTATACTGGCCAACAACAGGCAAACGGCAAATATCCATAGCCAGAACGTCTTGATTTGCAACATCATCTCACCGGTTTCAATGATTGGACTATCCGCGAAAGAAACCAAACTGTAATCGCGAATAGGTGAAAATCGTCCCTTGAGTTAACAGGGTATTTCACCTAGTGTAGCCTGCATTTCAGAGGAGCATCCGTAGATGCTGGGTATTCGACTTTCGTTTTTTGCAATTTTTGTAGTTTGTGCACTGCTCATGGCCTGCGCACTCTATTTTCAGTATGCACTCGGCATGCACCCCTGCCCCCTCTGCGTCACTCAGCGCATATTTGTTATTTTGGTTGGCCTCACGGCACTTGCCGCCGCGGCACACAACCCGGAAAAATTGGGTCGTCGTATATACAGCGCCGTCGGGGTGGTCTTTGGTGTGATCGGTATGGGTGTGGCATTGCGCCATGTCTGGATTCAAAACCTGCCGGAAGATCAGGTTCCCTCCTGTGGACCTGGCCTTGGCTATATGTTTGAAAATTTTCCCTTAGGTCAGGCATTGTCTCTGCTGTTCCAAGGTGACGGAAACTGCGCCGATGTGTCTTGGTCCTTCATAGGCTTGAGCATGCCAGCCTGGGTAGCCATCAGTTTTGCGGCGTTGATTGCAGCGAATATCTGGCAGGCCGTGCGGAAGTAATATGTTAAAGGGGTTTGCAGTACTGCTCCTGTTTCAATGGCTCGGTGAAATCACCGCTCATGTGACAGGCAGCCCGGTTCCTGGACCGGTTATTGGCATGCTTTTTCTTTGGTTAACCCTCGCCATCAAAGGGGGACCATCTAAACCATTAGAGGAAGTTTCCAGCGGGCTTATCAAGCACCTCAGTCTGTTTTTTCTTCCCGCCGGTGTCGGTCTCTTTTTTCTACCGGAAGAGCTACATCAATACTGGCCGGCGTTATTGGGTGCAATGATTGTTGGAACGGTCGCCAGCATGTTTCTGACCGGAGGCATTTTGAAAAGCCTGACTCGGAAATCTTCCCCATGAATCAATTCGCGTCTGACTTTTTAACGCCAACAGCTCTGCTTTTATTAACACTAGGAGCTTTTCTCGGCGGGCTAAAAGTCTATGAAAAATGCGGGCGAAACGCATTGCTGCATCCCATTACCATCAGCTCTGTCGTCATCGCATCAGTTTTAAGCTTAAGCGGCATTGACTACACAGATTACGTCGACGCCAATCAGGTACTCTATTTTTTATTGGGACCAACCACAGTCGCATTGGCGATTCCGCTTTATCGAGAATTTCACCACATTCGACGGCTGGCAAAGCCAATTATCATTCTCATTGCCTCAGGCAGTCTACTGGCACCTGCATGCGCAATCTTGATTGCCTGGATACTCGGTGCCAACGACTTGGTAGTACATTCTCTACTACCCAAATCCGTAACTACGCCGATCGCCATTGGCATTGCTGAATCGGTTGGAGGCCTCGCCACGCTGACCACCGGTGTCGTGGTTTTCACTGGAATCATTGGCACTATCGCCAGCCCACTGGTGTTTCGACTTTTGAAGCTGAATGATTCCAAACACCAAGGCTTGATACTAGGGCTCAATGCGCATGGTATTGGCACTGCAAGAGCCTTCGACGTTGACGGCACCAGTGGTGCATTTGCAACTCTGGCGATGGGATTGACGGGCGCCTTCTCGGCGCTGACACTTCCCTATCTCGCAACGTTATTGTCATGAGCGAATTGGTGAAATTTTCCACGCATTTTACAATTCCGTAGTACAATTAATTCGAAATAAAATTACCCCGGCTTACGAAAAGGACCAAACAGATGCTCAAAAATATCCAATCAGCGCAGGAGCGTTGGGGCGGAGCGAGCGATATGATCGACCGCTGGCTAAAAGAGCGACAGGAACTCATCATCAATTATTGCAACCTTAGCGAAGAGCCGGGTTGCAGCGACGCAGGTCAAAAACTGCAACGCACTTGCGAGATCCTCGTGGATTACGTCTCGGCCGGTCACTTCGAAATTTATGACAAATTGATTAAAGAAGGACGTGAAACCTCTGATGCAGAGGCCCTACAAAAAGCACGGACTTTATTCGATACTATTGATAATACGACAGAATTTATTCTGGATTTTAACGATAAATATCTGGAAACAGACGATCTGGAAACCATCAGCGAAGATCTTTCCAAACTTGGAGAGGTCATGGCAACCCGCTTTGACGCCGAAGATCAAATGATCGATACCCTCTACGTCGCTAACCAGCAGACCGTCAACTAAATTTTCAGCAGCACTCTGCCAGATAGACGATACTTAAAAGACCCATAGTACGACAATTGATGGCCTTTTAGCTTTTGGTAGAGAGACGACTTCATGACCTATCCCGACCGGCGTTTTCGTGCCGGCTGGCTGCTGTCGGTGATTGTTACCCTTTTCGCAATCACCGGATGCAGTGACTATTCAAAACCCTATGCAACGCTGGAAGTCGCCGTACGCGGGTCTGAGGCAGCAGCTATATCCGATGACGGCAAGTTTCTGAGTCTGGGTTCTGTCGAACATGGAGGAAGCCTCTGGAAGCTCTCCAGTCGCGAGCGTCTTTATAGTTGGAATCACAAGGAGGGAGAGTATTCCACCATTGTCGCGACAGACTTCTCGCCCGATGGTGACTGGGCCGTGACCGCCGAAGCCCATACTATCGTCCTGTGGAGTGTTAAAGATGGCCAGGCCATCCGCTACTGGACAGCACCCGGCGAAATACTCTCGATCGCCTTAAGTGCCTATGGGGAATATGCTCTGCTCGGACTCAGCGATGGATCCGCCGTTCTGTTTGATATCCGGCGTGGCGGCATCAAGCGGCGTTTTCAACATGATAATCGAGTTCGCAGCGTGGCCCTGAGTGATAACGGGCGCCTTGCTCTTACCGGCTCAGAGGACAATACCGCTCGACTCTGGGATATGGCGTCAGGTCGCCAATTGCACCTGCAACAACATCAAGAAGATGTGCAAGTTGTCGCCTTAAGCCCAGATGGCCAGATCGCGTTCTCCGCGGCGAAATACGATCAAGCCATCGTCTGGCGCACTGATGACGGGAAAACCCTCGGACAAATTCCGCTGGCGGCAGAAAAACTGAAACGCGGCCTCCGATTTACAACCGCAAAATTCAACAAAGACGGATCGCGACTGCTAACGGGAAGACCAGATCAAATCGTACAACTTTGGAACACGCGTTCGATGACACTGCAACAAGGCTGGCGCCTCCCTAAACGCAACGCCTGGGAGCCTACCGGTGCAGCGGTTCTCGCTGTCGCCTTTAGTGGTAAATCCGGCCAATACCTGGCAACCGCATCAAATGGATTGCAGTTTGGGCTGAAACGAGAGAAATAACCGCCAATCTGGTCCTCACTCTACTACCGACGTGAAAACCAGAAGGCTTGAGTGAGGGCTGCTTTCCAGCCCTCAGCGAAGATTAGCCTTCAGCGTTGGCGCTGAGCAGCTCGATTTCAAAGATCAGAGTAGCGTTAGGACCGATATCGCTGCCTGCACCGCCTTGACCATAAGCCAATTCAGACGGGATATAAACTTCCCAGGTAGAACCTTCCGGCATTAATTGCAACACTTCGGTCCAACCAGGAATCACCTGATTAACACCAAAAGTCGCCGGCTCGCCACGGCTGTGAGAGCTGTCGAACTCAGTGCCGTCGAGCAGCGTTCCGCGATAGTGAACTGTCACTTTGCTGGTCGCAGAAGGCTTGGGTCCACTACCTTCTTTCACGACTTTATACTGCAAGCCAGAATCTGTTGTGACAACGCCATCTTTTTTGGCATTTTCAGCCAGGAAAGCTTCGCCTTCTTTTTGATTCGCACTGCCGACCATTTCCAACATTTCATTGCGCTTGGCCTGCTGCATTTCTTGCAGCTGTTGCATTGCCGTTTGCATTTCTTCTTGGGTCATTTGCGGCTCTTCGCCTTTTTGAACATCTTCCATCGCTTTACGGAAAATATCCAAGTCAACGTCAAGTTGCTCGCGCTTAAAGTTCTGTCCGATGTTGTAGCCCAAGATATAGCTGACCTTCTCGGACAGAGTTTTGAATTCTTCATCTTCTGCCAATGGCGCCTGAGAAAAGCCTATACCGCTAATTAACATGGTCAGGGCCAAAGGTTTACAGATTTTCTTAGATAACATGGGTAGTCCTGTAATAATTCGAGTATGCCGCTCGGCGAAGCCTATGCTGACCACTAAGACCGGGGAATGCAAGGCTGGTTCAGCCGTTGGCACAAATAATTATGGATATCCTCAAAAGCACACCCCAACACGGATATCGGATTAGATGCTCACCACCAAAAGCTGAGGAAATTCTGCCACCGTCGCTAAATTTTCCTTTTTCAGCCGTAATATTCTTGGCAGAAAGCGGCTATTATAGCGCCCAGTTTCAATAAGGAGGATTTCATGGCCGCACGTAAGAAGCCCGTTGATCCAGTGGCAATCATCGAAAAAGAAATCGGCAAGCTTGAAGTTAAACTGCAAAAAGCTCGCGCGCAGAAGCTCTCTGCCGCAGAGAAAGCCGTTGCCCAAGCGATGAAAGCAAGTGATGCCAGTAAAAAACAGCTGACGACAGCTCGCACCCGCTTAACCACAGCAAAAGTTGCCGCAAAAAAGCGGAAAACTGCGGCGGCGCAGAATAAAGTCGAAACCCTGTCGCAACTGGTCAGCGAAAAATCAGTACAGGTCGCAGACTGCCGTAACCAACTGGCTGAAGCCAGAGAGGCGCTGAAAAGCCTAAAACAGAGTATGCGCATGGTCAGCCTGCTCGCCGCGGCAAGTGCGAAAGCCGAAGCCCAACTGCTGAAAGATCTTGAAAAGAAACAGCAGAAACGAGTCAAGAAGTCGACGGCTACAACATCAAAAGCCGGGGCGCGCGGCAAAAAAGCCCGCCACGAAGCTCAGACCGAACTCAAACTCGATTTGCCAGAGGAGCCTTCACAACCTATCGAGGAGGAAACGTCTCCGCAAGCGACATTGCCGATCACTGAAGCTGCAAACGACACCATCGATAGCGGTCAAGCCGAACTATCTCTGGATACGCCCGCTGAAACTGATCGCGAAGAAAAAGAGCCTGAGCCGCCCAAACATCCCAGTTTATTCGGTGACGACTAAGCCATTTCTGCCTTTTCCAGATTGTACCAATAGGAAGCTACCATGATTGTCATCAACGAACTCAGCCTGCAACGTGGCAGTAAAATACTGCTTAACAGCGCGTCCGTTCGTCTTCATGACGGTCAACGTATTGGGTTAATTGGAAAAAACGGGTGTGGCAAATCGACATTTTTTCAGCTGTTAAGCGGACAGCTGAGCGCCGATGGCGGTGATTGCCAAATTCCGCAAAATTGGCGCATCGGCTATATGCGGCAGGAAACCGGGAACGACACGCGTCTGGCACTGGATTTCGTTCTCGATGGTGATCAAAAACTCCGTGATATCCAGCGTCAGATTGATCAGACACCCGCTGATAAAGGCGAGCAACTGGCTCATCTGTACGGCGAGCTTGAAACCATCGACGGCTACACCGCAGAAGCCCGCGCTCAGGAATTACTACGAGGTCTCGGCTTCGCCCCCGGAGACGGGGCCCGACCTGTCACCGACTTTTCCGGTGGATGGCGCATACGGTTAAATCTTGCTCAAACCCTGATGTGTCCAGCGGATTTGCTGTTACTTGACGAGCCGACCAACCACTTGGATTTGGACACCACCTGGTGGCTGGAGCAGCGCCTTGAACAATTTCGAGGTACACTCATCATTATTTCCCACGACAGGGATTTTCTGGACAATACCGTCAACCATATTGTTCAAATTGATCAGCAACAACTGCATTTGTTCTCCGGTGGCTACAGTGCGTTTGAACGGCAACGCTCCGAACAACTCGCGCAACAGCAGCAAATGTTTGTACGCCAGCAACGACAAATTGAATCCATCGAAAAATTCGTCAATCGCTTTCGCGCCAAGGCAACAAAAGCCAGGCAGGCTCAGAGTCGCCTAAAAGCGCTCGAGCGGATGCAGCTTATAGCGCCCGCTCATGTCGACTCTCCCTTCCAGTTTTCCTTGCCCTGTGCAGAGAAGACCTCGCAACCGCTCCTGACACTGCAGCAGGCCGTTATTGGTTATGACGATAAGACCATTTTGGAAAAAGTGGATTTGCGAATTGAGCCAGATTCGCGACTGGGACTACTCGGTCCTAATGGCGCGGGAAAATCGACGCTGCTTAAGGCTTTGATCGGAGAAATCTCTCCTCAGAACGGCCAGCGGGTAAGCGGTGAACATCTCGCCGTCGGCTATTTTAATCAACACCAGTTAGAAGCTTTGGATTTATCCGCTTCTTCCGCTATGCATTTGCAGCGCTCCGACCCCAAGGCCAGCGAGCAGTCGATAAGGAACTTTCTCGGCGGCTTCGGATTTCACGGCGATAGAGCCTTCGAGGTGATCACCCATTTTTCCGGCGGAGAAAAAGCGCGACTCGCACTGGCTCTCATTGCATGGCAGCGCCCCAATTTACTCGTGCTCGATGAGCCGACTAACCATTTGGATCTGGAAATGCGCGAAGCCCTGACAATGGCATTGCAAACCTTTCCCGGCGCTGTTTTATTGATATCTCACGATCGCCACTTAATGCGAAATTGTGTCGACGAGTTTTTACTGGTTGCAGACGGTAGTGTCAGCCCTTTCGATGGCGATCTGGATGATTATCACCAATGGTTGGAAGGACGCCAGAAAAACGCATCGACATCCGCGCCAAGTGGCGCTCCTAGCGTTGACCGCAAAGCGGAACGTAAGGCCAGTGCTGCAGCGCGGGAGAAATTACAGCCGCTGCGGAAAGAGATTCGGAAACGAGAGTCCGACGTTGAAAAACTGCAATCTCGGCTGAATAAACTTGAAGAAAAGCTCGCCGACACCAGCTTGTACGAAGATGAAAACAAAGACAAATTACAGGAACATTTAAAAGCTCAAGGTGAACTGCGACAGCAACTTGAATCTGTAGAAGAGGAATGGTTCGAGTTACAGCAGCAACTCGAAGATTTGACGTCCTGATCTTGTTCCCAGTCAACTCTAGCCGAGTATTTCTACTCCCCCTCGTGGTTTTATGACATAGTAAACACAACGATAAAACAGGAGGCAAACATGGTTCCCGCAACGCTTCTGGTTGTCATTGATCCCACGCAAAATGATCAAATTGCTCTCAAACGTGCCGAGCAGATCGCCGTAGATAGCGGCGCTGCATTACACCTGTTTTGTTGTGACTTTACCGATGATTTTACCGGTTATCGTTCACGTAAAGACGCCAAACAATCCATTCTTAACGGTATCAAAGACAGTCTGGAGTTTCTGGCTGAACCATTGCGCAAAGAAGGGTTGAGCGTCCGCACAGAAGCCTATTGGAATCAGAATTGGCGTGACGCCATCGTGCATGCCTGCAGTCGCACAGGTGCAGACATGGTATTGAAATCGTCTTTCCGGCATTCAAGAGTTTCTCGCCAGTTACAAAAAACGTCTGATATCACGCTGCTTCGCCATGCCCCCTGTGCGACCTTGCTCGTAAAAGACGGTAGCCCGTGGATGGAACAGAGACTGGTGGCAGCACTATGCCTGGACGCCGCCGATTCCGGTCATGAATTACTGAACAATGCGATTATTACCGAGGGACAGCGCCTGGCAAAAGCCACGCAATCGGAATTGCATATCGCCGCCGCTTTCCACTCTGATGGTGACTTTTCCCTTACTTTGGATCCGTTGGTTGACGGCGACGAAGAAGAAACAGATGAAGACCGAGTCGCGGAAACCTATGGTATTCCAGCGAGTAGAGTACATTTTCGTACTGGAGCAGCAACATCTGCCATTGTTGGCGTTTGCGATGAACTGAAAGCAGACGCGTTAATTATTGGGACTGTAGCAAGACGGGGCATCAACGGTGCGCTCATCGGCAACACCGCTGAGAAAATTCTCGACCAGCTAGATACGGATATTTTGGTCGTAAATTAATATTGGCTTATACCATTTAGTTTTGCAGCGCTGCCATAAACCGCTCAGCTTCTTCGATAGACGTTTCGACGTCACGAATCAGTTGGTTAATGTCTTCACGAAGTCCACCGAATTCTGTTTTCAACGATGCGATGGCCCGAGCGTTAAGGTTATGCTTCAAGTAAAGCGACTGATCTTTCAGTGTTGACAAGACAGGCTGCATCTTACTTTCAGTACTGCGCATCGCTGTGATCATCTGGCTGTACTGCTGCTGAGTTTCCTTCAGCTGCGCTTCACTGTCTCGACGCAGAGCCGTATTACTGTACTCATCGAGCTCTTTATCCCACTCGCGGAACAAGGCATTGGCGACACTATCAACATCATCAATTCTTTCGCTGAGCTCGTCCGCACGCTCGCGGCTTTTCTCATATTCTGTATTAACGATTTTGTAGATTTTTTCGAGATCACCACCATCAAAATCAAGCTCGATAGTGAACCTGTCGAGAGCGGAGGAAAATTGCTCTTTTACGTCTTCCTGCGACTCTTGAACCTCTTCAATTCGATCAACCAAGATATCACGCTTGTGAAAACCTACAGATTCCATCGCACTGTAGTAGGTGCTCTGGCAACCCGCCAAAACAAGCATTGCTCCCAACATCAGTTTCTTCATTGATATCTATTCCTCTCAGCCAACAGGGCTGTCATTCTGCAATGGCGCATAAGCACACAAGAAGGTATCTACGTAACAATGGTTTTTTGGGCTTACTCTGGAGTACGAGAATAGAGTAAATCCCAGACACCGTGACCCAGCCGCTCCCCTCGCTTTTCAAACTTTGTCACCGGCCGAAAGTCAGGACGCTCTGCATAAGATCCTGTCGCTGTATTGGTCAACCCTTCAGCGCCCTCTAATACTTCGGACATATATTCGGCATAGGGCTCCCAATCGGTCGCCATATGCAAAATCCCATTTGGCCGCAGCTTTCGCTTTATTAACTCAACAAAAGGGGTCTGAACAATTCGGCGTTTATGATGTTTTTTCTTCGGCCAGGGATCGGGAAAGTAGAGTTGAAACCGGTCCAGACTGCCATCTTCAATACAGTCGCTAAGAACATCTATGGCATCAGCCATATAAATTCTCAGATTCTCGACACCAGCCTTAGACGCGTTATTCAATAACGCGCCAACACCTGGAGGGTGGACTTCTATACCGATGAAAAGGTTGTCGGGTTCGTTAATAGCCATCTCTAACAGACTGTCCCCCATACCAAACCCTACTTCCACAATCACAGAGCCGTTGCGTCCAAAGGTATCCTGAGGTTGCATTAAGCCGTCGTGTAAGCTGAGCCCAAATGTCTGCCAGTGCTGATCAAAGGAGCGTCGTTGAGCTTCGGTAATACGCCCGCCACGAATTACATAAGAACGGATCGATTTCTGTTTTGATTCAATGACCGGTTCTCGGCTTTCAGTGTTCATGATGTTATTTCTTTTGTGGTCGTAGCAACGATCATTGACCGAGAGTGTATGAGAGGTAATTTGCAGGAACAGCTAGCGCTCGACTCGACCAGCAGCCCAAAAAAGTAAAATCCAGCCAACCAAAAAGCTAACGCCACCTACCGGTGTCAGTGGACCTAACCATGACGGTCCGCCCAGCGCCATTGCGTATAGACTTCCGGAAAACAGAATAATACCGAAGATAAAGGCGTAACCGCTCCAGTTAAGAGCTCTACTTGGCTCTTCACCGCTAGGCCGGCCATTCAGCATCCACAAGCCCAACAACAGCAGCGCCAGCGTGTGGTAAAAATGGTATTGAACACCGGTCGTAAACGCCGACAGCAGGTGTGGTTCAATTTTTCCGCGCAAACCGTGAGCAGCAAAGGCGCCAAAACAAACCGCCAGAAAGCCACTGAGCGTAGCTGCCAGCAAAAACATCTTAGCCATAAATGGATGCATATAAAACGAAGCAAAAAGGGGCAATCAGTCTCACTGAATACCTGATAAAGCGTATTTTGCCTTACCTTAAACGAATAAAAAAGCCGCCAAATGGGCGGCTTTTGATTAAGAGGTACAAAGACCGTAGAAAAAAGCTGTTAAGCCTCCATAGCGGCTTTTACTTTTTTCATCGCATTTTTTTCTAACTGACGAATGCGCTCCGCAGAAACACTGTACTTCGCCGCCAGTTCATGCAATGTTGCCTTTTCTTCGTTCAACCAGCGTTGCTGGATGATATCCCTCGCCCGATCGTCCAGACCATCAAGGGCTAGAATAAGGCTGTTGACATTAGACTCTTCCCAATCGGCATCTTCTAACTGACGCGCTGGGTCAAATCTTTTGTCTTCAAGACTGTGCACAGGAGCTTGGAACGCAGTGTCGTCGTCGTCATCAACACCGACATCAAACGCGGAGTCATAAGCGGCAAGACGACCTTCCATCTCGCGCACTTGGTTTACTTCAACGTTTAAGTCACTCGCAACAGCTGCAGCTTCTTCGTTAGACAACCACGCCAGCCGCTTTTTAGCGCCGCGCAAGTTAAAGAACAGTTTGCGCTGAGCTTTCGTGGTTGCAACTTTCACAATCCTCCAGTTGCGGAGGATGAATTCATGCATTTCAGCCTTGATCCAGTGCACCGCGAAGGACACCAGGCGAACACCTTTTTCAGGATTGAAACGTTTCACAGCCTTCATCAAGCCGACGTTTCCCTCTTGGATCAAGTCAGCTTGAGATAAGCCATAGCCAGAATAAGACTTGGCTATATGAACCACGAAGCGCAAGTGCGCCATAACAAGGCGACGTGCAGACTCGAGGTCATTATGATAGTAGAGCTCTTCCGCCAGTTGCTTCTCTTCTTCTGCGGAAAGGATTGAGAAGCCGTTAACCGCCTGAATGTATGCGTTGAGGTTACCCCCCGGCGCAAGAACTCCAGCAGGCATTAAGCTTTTACCCATTAAATCTCTCCAAAATTGAAACAGCTACCGTAAATGGACAAACAAGTCAGAAGCTAAAGCGTAAGAAGTTTAGCATCTCGAATTATAGAGTTCCAGGATGTGGAAAAGTTCCCTTTTTACGATTATTTACCCACATATTGTTATTGAAAATTTTACAATGAAATCATCCAGTTAAAAACTTATCCACAACTTAATCATTCTGGCTCAACGGCTTTCAGATGGCGTCCTACAGACAACCACGCGCCAATCAGCCCAAGACCCGCAGCCCCCGCAAGAAAGACGACGACTTCAGAGACATCCGGCCCCTGTAGCCGAAAACTGGAACCATAAGCGCTCACCAGCTGAGCAATGGGCTCGCGCAGTGCTTCCGAGACTCCCCAAACCATAAGCAAGGTCAAAAGTCCTCCTAACAAGCCCAACCAGAAGCCGGAATACAAAAAGGGCCTACGTACAAATGCCCTTGAGCCGCCAACCAGCTTGATTACGATGATCTCTTCGCGGCGGTTTTCAACGGCAAGCCGCAAGGTGTTACCAATAATGATAAGAATGCCAAACCCCAGAAGAAGTGCCGTTAGAAGTGCTAGCCTCTGCCCCGCAGCCAACAGTGCATGTAACCGTTTGACCCAAGTGCGATCAAACACCATGTCGTCAATGCGGACGTCAGCGTTAAATTTTAGCGCCAACTGGTCCAGCTCATAGGGTTCGGCACTGGCCTCGGGCAGAACCTCCAGAACAGGGGGCAATGGATTTTCATCGAGAATACGGATAGCAGCCCCAAGACCCGAAGCCTGCTCAAAATCATCAAGCGCACGTTCCGGCGAGATATAGGTCACCGAAGCAATCAACGGATTTTCCAGTAGCTGCTGACGCCAAAGGTCAAGCGCTTCCAGTTTTGGAGCCTCTTTCAAAAACAAGGTGAACTTCGGATTGCCATTCCAATGCTGGTCTAATTGTTGAACATTGTTGACGCCTAAATACATCAGGGCCGGCATGGCAAGCGCTACAGCAATGACCAGGCAAGTCGCCAAACTTTGCAAAGGATGGCGAAAAATCCGGCGCAAGCTTCCCAAAGCACTCTCGCGATGATGATGTACCCAATTGACCAGTTTTGAACCGGTTCGCTTCTTTCGCACCTGTGCCCCACGTCCTTCGCCGCGCCGGGCTGACCCATCGCGTTTAGTCGACATGTGCTAAGAACTCGTCTGCAATTAATTGTCCCTGTTCAAGATGCAATACCCTGCGTTGCATCTGCCGAATCAATGAAATATCGTGCGTCGCAACGAGCACCGTAACGCCCACTGCACTAAATTGCTGAAAGAGTTCCATGATTTCACTGGAGAGATCGGGATCCAAATTTCCCGTTGGCTCATCGGCGATGAGCATTCTGGGTTTGTTGACAATTGCCCGTGCAATACCAATTCGCTGCTGCTCGCCTCCAGACAATACGTGGGGATTTTGTTTTTCGCAGTGCAGCAAGCCAACTTTGTCCAATGCCGCTCGAATTCTACGTCCCGCCTCTTTCGGAGAGTAACCCTCAATCAGGAGCGGAAGCGCAATATTGTCGTAAACCGACCGATCGTAGAGCAAATGGGGATTTTGAAATACAACACCTACCCGGCGTCTAAGCCCCGGAATATGGCGGGATTTAAGTTTATCCAAACGACGGGAATCAACCCAGATTTCACCACTGGTGGCACGCTCGATCAGCAACAACAATTTTAGCAGGGTGCTCTTGCCTGCACCTGAGTGCCCGGTTAGAAACACCAATTCCCCCCGGTTTACCTCAAAGCTGACATCATCAAGCGCCAGGTGTCCGTTGGCGAACTGCTTACTTACGGCCTCAAAGCGAATCATACGGGCTTAATTGCCCTCCTTGCCAAATAAGGCTTGGATAAAACGCTGTGCAGAAAACGGCTGTAAGTCATCAAGTTGCTCACCCACCCCAATAAATCGCACGGGAAGGCCAAATTTTTCGGTAAGTGCGAAAATAACACCGCCTTTGGCAGTTCCATCCAATTTCGTCAGCACAATGCCGGTCACACCGGCAGCATCGCGAAATTCCGAAGCTTGATTGATTGCATTTTGTCCCGTACCTGCATCGAGAACCAATAGCACCTCATGGGGCGCCTCTGGATCAATCTGCTGCATAACTCGACGGACCTTAGCCAGCTCTGTCATCAGGTTACTTTTATTGTGCAATCTACCCGCCGTATCGGCGATTAAAATATCAGCCTTGCGCGCCTTAGCCGATTTAATGGCATCAAAAATGACAGAAGCGCTGTCTGCTCCCTGATGCTGGGCAATCACCGGGATATTGTTACGTTCACCCCACACCTGTAACTGCTCTACCGCGGCCGCGCGAAATGTATCACCCGCGGCCAGGACTACCGACTTTCCTTGCTGTTGAAACCGTTTTGCCAGCTTTCCAATGGTCGTGGTTTTCCCTACCCCATTGACGCCGACGACAAGTATCACCGCGGGTTTACTGGCTTCTGGCAACACCAAAGGCTGCTCGGCAGGCGCCAAGATGTCCTGCAGACACTCCTGCAAAACACGGTATAGCGCATCCGAATTTTGCGGCGGCTGACGACGAACCCGTTCTTTGAGTTCTTCAATGACCCGAGTCGATGCATCTAGCCCCACGTCAGCCATCAAAAGCTGGCCTTCAACCTCTTCAAGAAGCTCATCATCGACCGCCTGGCGACCCGATAAAAGACCTGCTAACCCCTCGGCAAGACCACCTCGGGTTTTAGCCAACCCCTGACGCATTCTCGCCCAGAGACTCTGCTCCACAACCACGACTGGCGCGGCGTCATCATCCAATTTTTGCTTGTCCTGCTCGGGGGATGAAGACGACGATTTAAACAACCAGCCAAATAAAAACGTCAGTATGCGCAGACAAACTGGAAAGTGGCGTTGGAAAAAGCCTCGTCCCTTGGAGTCTTCCGCTGTATTGGCAGAGCTGCCACTATGTTCACTGCTCACAAATTTTGTACGCCCTAAAATTCAAACCATCTTGACGAGCCTACAAGGCTCCCGCAATCTCTCTGACTGTAACCGTCTGAAAAACATCATTTGCACGGCATTTTACCGGCATAATAAGTGACTTGCAGCACAACATCGCGGCAATTTTCAGTAGAGATTTATCCACAGCAATCAAGTAATTTTCACAATGACTAAAAACTCGCCCCGCTCCACACACCGCCCTACCGGGGAAGTCCGCATCATTGGTGGCAAGTGGCGGCGCCGACGCATTGACTTCGCCGATGTTCCAGGGCTTCGCCCGACCGGCGATCGCATTCGGGAAACCTTGTTCAACTGGTTGATGGCAGATGTCGCGGGCGCCTACTGTCTCGACTGCTTTAGCGGTTCGGGAATTCTCGGAATAGAGGCTCTGTCGCGGGGAGCCAATCACACAACATTTATTGAAAAGGATACGGGGGCGGCACAATGCCTTCGTAAAAACCTGACAGCATTGGCCGCTGCCGACTACGACCTTGTTTGCATGGATGCCTTGAAATGGCTTGAGGAAACTCAACCAAAATGCCCTTTCGACATAATATTCATCGACCCGCCGTTTGCCGCGCAACTGTGGCAACCCGTCTTTGAGGGCCTTCTGCGCAAAAACTGGCTCGCTGAAAATGCGCTGATTTATGTTGAATCCCCCATCGAAACGCCTTTAGCATTTCCAAAGAACTGCCACCAATGGCGCCAGAAAGAAGCCGGCAAAATAAACTACAGCGTCTACATCTATACCGAAAAATAACCACATCCATAAAAAAATGGCGTTTGGATAAACCCAGCCTTTGACGACAGTTTGTTACCAAACGAATTATTGTTACTATCAGAAACAGCGATCAATGCATTACGCGCCATTTAACTTTTGACGAGACCGACCCAATGAAACATGTGGTGTATCCCGGCACATTTGACCCGATTACGAATGGGCATATTGACCTTGTGGAAAGAGCCTGCCGACTGTTCGATAAAGTCACTTTGGCGATCGCGGCCAACACTCGCAAGAACCCGCTTTTTCCCATGGACGAGCGCGTCGCCCTTGCACAAGAAGTGCTCTCTCATATTGACAACGTTGAGGTCATTGGGTTTGACATTCTGCTGGCTCATTTTGTGGATAAAGTGAAGGCCAATGCAGTGCTGCGGGGCTTGAGAGCGGTTTCTGATTTTGAATACGAATTTCAGCTCGCCAACATGAATCGCGCACTGTCGCACCAAATGGAAAGTGTCTTTTTAACCCCCTCGGAGCACCTGTCTTATATTTCATCGTCACTGGTGAAAGAAATCGCCTCGCTGGGGGGCGATGTCAGCAAGTTTGTTCCAGAGCCTGTCGTAGCCAAACTTGCCAACAAGTTTTCTGACCAGTAATTGCTTTACCCGAATTAGTCTTCATTGACTGGTGTTGTACGACCAGTCGATGTACAACCCAAGCAGCGATAGAATGTCATCTTGGCCGGCTCTACCACCAGAGTATCGGCGGATTCTTTAACATTTCCCCCGATTGCAGAGAATGGTAATCCCACCAACCACAGTGCAGAACCAACGACCGTAGTCGCAAACATGACCGGTCGCACGACAACCAAATCTGTGGTCATCGCCAATGCAGATGGTGATTCTTCCACCGTATTCGTGTCCGCAGCATAGGCAACGGGGCTGACAATAAGTACAAATGACAGAATGCTGCAAAGCAGCCAACGAACATTGCCAATCATGGCAGACTCCTCAATTAAGCGTTTCAATCGGCGCGATGTGAAACACGAATGAACCTGCTTAAGAGTCTAGACTTATTTCTGACACTTTGTGCAATACACCGTTGAACGCTGCCCGAGGCGGATTTCCTTTAAGCGTGTTTTGCACACGCGACAAGCTTTGCCTTCACGTCCGTACACCAACAGTTTTTGACTAAAGTAACCTGGTTTGCTGTCACCACCGACAAAATCTCTCAACGTCGTTCCACCCTGGGTGATCGCTTCTGATAGCGTCAATTTGATTTCTTCGACTAAACGTTCGCAACGCTTTAACGACACCTTACCAGCGGCTAATGTCGGACGGATACCTGCCCGAAAAAGAGACTCGTTAGCGTAAATATTACCGACGCCAACGACAATCCGACTATCCATGATATAAGTTTTAATCGGCTGTTTACGTCGGCGCGCTTTGGACCAAAGGTATTCGGCAGTAAACCCTGCCTCTAGTGGCTCAGGCCCCAAATGCGACAATAGAGGATGCTCCTCTAAGGGCAGCTCTGTCCATAAAACCGCCCCAAATCGTCTGGGATCATGCAACCTAAGCGACAGCCCACTGTTAAAATCAAATTGCACATGATCATGGACTTTCAAAGTATCTTCAGGACCCACCATGCGCAATGAACCGGACATACCAAGATGAATTAACAGATGCCCTAAGGGAAATTCAACCAGCAAGTATTTTCCTCGGCGGTGCAAAGACCTGACTTCTTGTCCTTTAAGAATTTCCGCCAGCCCCTCTGGCACAGGCCAGCGCAAACGGGAATCTCGCACAATAACATTGGATATTTGGCGCCCAACGACATGGGGCTCTATCCCGCGACGGGTCGTTTCAACTTCAGGTAGTTCTGGCATAGTGAAATGAACTGGGGATGGGACAGTAGCGGCGCAAAACGCCCATCAATTTACTGACGACAGCAAGGCACAAAAAAGCCCGGACTGTGCCGGGCTTTTTAAAGCGAAAACCAAGTTACTTGATTTTGCCTTCTTTGTAGACAACGTGCTTACGAACAACGGGATCGTATTTTTTAATCTCCATTTTTTCAGGCGTATTACGCTTGTTTTTGTCCGTAGTATAGAAGTGTCCAGTGCCTGCAGTTGAATTCAGGCGGATTTTTTCTCTAACACCTTTGGCCATTGCTTAAACTCCTAAATCTTTTCACCGCGAGCACGGATATCAGACAAAACTGACTCAATGCCTTTTTTATCGATAACACGCATACCTTTAGAAGAAACACGCAATTTTACAAAACGCTTTTCAGACTCAACCCAAAAACGGTGAGTATGAAGGTTTGGCAGGAAGCGTCTTTTTGTGTGATTCTTAGCGTGTGAAACGTTGTTTCCGGTAATCGGCCGCTTTCCGGTTACCTGGCATACCTTGGACATGTTCTGGCCCCTAGATCGCGCCGCCCACGGTCAAAACAACAAGTGCAACGGCTGGTGTAAAAGTCATAATTTGAGGCGCCCTTTATCACTCGTTTGGAGAAGTGTCGCAGGATCTGACCTGGACCAGGGCTTTGCCTCCCTCAAAGAGCCGCGTTTTATACCAGAAGGTTGATTGAATAGCAATCAATATTGCCTAAAGCAGTCCATTTTCCGCAAATGAGTAGACGTTGTCGTCTCCGACGACCATGTGATCCAGAACTCTAACATCAATTAAATTCAATGCCCGCGACAATCGCTCTGTAATACTTCGGTCGGCCTGGCTTGGCTCAGATACTCCCGACGGATGATTGTGGGCAAATATAACGGCAGCCGCATTATGAAAAAGCACCTGTTTAACCACTTCACGAGGGTATACTGAAGCTGCGTCGATGGTGCCGTGAAACAGCTCCTCATAAGCGATCAACGCATGCTGCGCATTAAGAAACAGCACACTGAAAATCTCCCGCTGCGCGTGCCTGAGTTCGCTGGAAAGATAGGCTTTGACGGTATCCGGGTTGAGAAATACCGCACCGGCGGCCAGCGTTTGCGCCAAGTGACGCCGCCCCATCTCCAACGTAGCCTGCAGTTGTGTGTATTTAGCGATCCCGAGCCCGTTGGCGTTACAGAACAGATCCTGATCGGCTTCGAGTATCTGGCGCAGGCCTCCAAATCGCTGCAATAGATCTCGAGCAAGATCGACCGCAGATCGCCCACGACTTCCCGTGCGAAGAAAAATAGCCAGCAGTTCCGAATCCGACAAGGCGCCAGCTCCCTGAGCCAGCAGCTTTTCTCTTGGACGCTCAGCCGCTGGCCATTCTTTAATACTCATTTCTGCATCCCTGTGATCAAAGTCCTGTATTTCCTATACTATGCGCAAGATTTTCATTTAGGGTCCCGACCTAATTGTCAGGAACGGTGCCAGTTTAAAGCGCCACCAAGCCCTCCACCAGCCGGTAAAAAGCATGACGCGACTCACCCAAAGAAAGGTTCTGATCGGAATTACCGGTGGTATAGCAGCCTATAAAAGCGCGGATCTGGTCCGCAAACTAAAAGAACGTGGTGCAGAAGTTCGTGTCGTTATGACCGCCGCCGCACAGGAATTCATAACCCCGTTAACCCTACAAGCGCTGTCAGGAAACCCAGTCCATACACATTTATTAGATCCAGCTGCCGAAGCTGGCATGGGACATATCGAACTTGCACGCTGGCCAGACGATATTTTAATTGCGCCCGCATCTGCGGATTTCCTTGCCAGACTTCGAGGCGGTTTCGCCGATGATTTGTTAACAACATTATGTCTCGCCACAAATAAACCCATTTGCGTGGCCCCCGCTATGAATCAGGCTATGTGGGCTAATGCGGCTACCCAGGACAACCTATCAATTCTCAAAGCCCGCGCCGTGTCGATCTTTGGCCCCGCGGCCGGAGCTCAGGCTTGCGGAGATATTGGTCTCGGGCGAATGCTTGAACCCTTGGAGTTGGTCGACAGATTAGAAAGCCGTTGTGTTGAGCCTCTGCTCTCGGGTAAGCGCGTCGTCATCACCGCAGGACCAACCCGCGAAGCCATTGACCCGGTACGCTATCTCACCAATCACAGCTCCGGAAAAATGGGTTATGCCCTCGCTGCAGCCGCAACCCGTGCCGGTGCCGAGGTCTACCTCATTAGCGGGCCGACGGCTCTGCCACCACCAGAATGCCATTCCTTTATATCTGTTCAGAGCGCCACGGAAATGCATAAGGCAAGCCTCGACACCATCGGCCATTGCGATGTTTTTATCGGCTCGGCGGCCGTAGCTGACTTTCGACCAGATACCATCGCCGGGAGCAAAATCAAGAAAACCGACAGCAATTCCACCATGACACTGTCACTCATCAAAAACCCGGACATTATTCGCGATGTTGCAGCGTCAGAACCACGCCCATTCTGCGTTGGCTTCGCTGCGGAAACGAGTGATCTCTTGACTTACGCGACCGATAAATTGCATCGAAAAAATCTGGATATGGTCATTGCCAACGATGTGTCAGGTAGCGATATTGGATTTAATAGTGACAATAACGCCGTCGTCATTATTACTCGCGAGGGGCACCAGAGCCTCCCTGTCGCCAGTAAAGCAGCCATCGCTCAAGATATTGTGACTCAAATTGCCGTTGAACTCGGCAAAATTGGCAAAGAATGTGCGCCCGTGTGATACACCAAGCAATAAATGCCTAACCTTTTCCCCGTAGAAGGCTACAATTTCAGTAACAATTCCTGTTTTTCAGGATCACAGTCTCTATTAAGATTCTTGTCAAAAAAGACGTTTTAGATTGCTCACGATTCCCCCATGAAAAAAATTGCATTACCCAAATCCGCTCAACTGCCTGTACTGTCTCTGAGTGCTAGTGGAATCGTCGTTATTGTCGTACTTGTTGCCGCAGTCTTTGTACACCACCGTTATATCTCAAGTTTCAATTCTAACGCTCTGGAAGTCGCAGCCGAGCAACAGGTGGTTCAACAGGTTGACGCCATCAAGCGGTTTATCGAAGAAAAGAATCGTCAGGTTTCATCCTTCGCCAGCCGCAGTTCGATCTTGAAATCCATTTCCGAACCCAGTGACGCCATGCGAGCGACGGCCTTGCAGGGCTTAAACAACACCTTCAATAATGCTAGAGCTATCCGCATATTTGGCTTGGATCGGGAGGAAAAGCTCAGCAATCAGACCACGGAACTCTCATTTACCGAACTGGACATGATCAATCGCGCAGAACGCGGTGAAACGGTCTATCCGGAAGCTCTCAAGCGCGATGATACGTGGCAATTGTTTTTTGCTGCCCCCGTCCGTAAAGACCAGGCCTCACCCACGATTGGTTCGATCTTGTTGAGTTTTGACGCCAATGAGCTGTTCGCCATTATCGATCGGGAAAGTGACGGTAAAGGGAGGTTGGCATTGCTCAGGGAGGCGCCTGGACAGCCGATCACGGTCTATAGCAGTGGCCAGGGCGATAGTATCCACACGGCTGAAAAAGACATACCTCAGTCTTTTTGGACAGTGCGATTTGTCGGTGGAGAAAATCTAGCGGACAACGCCTTGAGAAACTCACTGCCGTTCTGGTCGATTAGCCTTTTGGCGTCTGTATTGCTCGCAGCACTCTGCTGGTTTGCCATAGCTCCACTCGATCCCCGGCGCCAGAAAACTCAGGATTCAAATGATCCTTTCCGAATGTCCGTTGACAAAAAACCACCGTCCTCATCAGAAGCCTTTGACGACATTCTCGACATAGATCTCTCCGCGGATGAAGAACACCTCTTACTGGATAACCGAGACGAAACCCGCCACAAATCACACAACAAAGTGCCTCAGGCCCAACCAGAAGGGCCGGAAATTCCTTCTCATGTGTTCAGAGCCTATGATATCCGCGGAAAATCGGAATATGAGATAACGCTAGAATTTGCCAGGCTTCTCGGCCAGGCGTTTGCCAGTGAAGCTCTGGCTGCAGGCAAAACTAGCCTTATTGTCGCCAGAGACGGACGCAACGACAGCCTGAAGCTCTCTAATGCTCTGGTCGACGGAATTCTCAGCACGGGCTGCCATGTCATAAACATCGGTGCCGTACCGACCCCATTACTCTACTTCGCAACTCATGAGCTGCCAGATGCTGACAGCGGCATCATCGTGACGGCAAGCCACAATGCCGCGCAATACAACGGCTTTAAGATGGTTCTGGGGCGCGACACACTGATTGAGCAGGATGTCGCGCGCATACGTTCCCGAATGGAAAACGGCAACTTTGATATGGGCTTAGGTAACGAAACCAGCGTCGATATAGCCCCCTCTTACATCGAGCGTATTTTCTCAGACATCGCCCTTGCCGGTAATGTAAATCTCGTGATCGATGCAGCCAATGGCATCACGGGTAGCATTGCACCGCGGTTGTTTGAAGAGCTCGGCTGTCGGGTAGATCCTTTGTTCTGCGAGATCGACGGACACTTCCCCAACCATGATCCAGATCCCACAGTAGTAACCAATCTTACCCCCCTGATCGAGCGAGTAAAAAGTACCGGTGCAGACCTAGGTATCGCCTTGGATGGTGATGGGGATCGAGTAGTCGTTGTCACACCAGCAGGAGAGATTATCTGGCCCGATCGGCTGCTGATGCTCTTTGCCAAAGACATTGTTTCGGGAAATCCGGGAGCAGACGTCGTATTCGACGTCAAATCAACCCGGGAACTCAATGCGCTCATCAGCAGCTACGGCGGCCGCCCGATTATGTGGAAAACCGGGCACTCCAATATGAAAAGCAAAATTAAGGAGACAGGCGCGTTAGTTGGTGGCGAAATGTCCGGTCACATTTTTATCAAAGACCGGTGGTATGGCTTTGATGACGGGATGTATGCCGCCGCACGACTATTGGAAATCATGACACTTCGCGACCAGTCCATCGACGAACTTTTTGCTTCTTTCCCCGTCCTGCCATCCACACCTGAAATTAAAATCTACACCGGCGAGGACGAGAAATTTGTATTGATGAACACCTTGTCAAAACGAGCCCAGTTTGGCGACGGACGAGTCAACAATCTCGACGGCTTGCGCGTCGAGTTTCTACACGGCTGGGGATTAGTGCGTGCATCGAATACGTCACCCGCTCTGACCCTACGATTTGAAGCAGAAACAGAAGAGCATTTACGATCAATTCAGGCAATTTTCAAAGAAGAGTTACGAAAAATCGATCCGGATCTTAAAATACCCTTTTAAGACATCGATAGAAGTACGCTTTCAGTAAGGAAATGCCATGTCACTAGATCGCGCTGCAGCCACCAACATTGCTCAGGTCCTCACCGAGGCCCTGCCCTATATCCAGCGTTTCACACAAAAAACCATAGTCGTTAAGTTTGGCGGCAACGCCATGACAGACGAAGCTCTGCAAAACAGCTTCGCCCGAGATATTGTCATGATGAAGCTGGTCGGAATGAATCCAATTGTCGTGCACGGCGGAGGTCCCCAAATTGGAGACCTGCTGAATAAACTCAATATCCAGTCCGAATTTATCGATGGTATGCGGGTGACTGACAATGCGACTATGGATGTCGTAGAAATGGTGCTGGGCGCCACCGTCAATAAGCAGATTGTCAGTTTGATCAATCGAAACGGCGGTCAAGCCATCGGTATCACCGGTAAAGATGGCCAGTTAATTAACGCTCGCCAGCTAAAAGCGACGCGTCAAACACCAGATATGAGCGAGCCAGAGATCATCGATATTGGCCATGTTGGCGAAGTCGCCTCTATCAACACCGCCGTTATACATATGCTGTTAAACAGCAACTTCATCCCGGTTATCGCCCCCATAGGCGTTGGTCGCGACGGAAGAACGTTTAACATTAATGCCGACCTAGTTGCCGGTAAAATCGCCGAGGTCCTGCAGGCTGAGAAACTCATGCTGTTGACGAACGTCGCTGGGCTACAGGATAAGGAAGGTAATATCCTTACCGGCCTTACCACACGACAAGTAGATGCGCTGATCGAAGATGGCACGATTTACGGCGGAATGTTGCCGAAAATCGCCTGCGCGATAGATGCGGTAAAAGGCGGCGTAACCAGCGCCCATATCATTGACGGCCGTGTCGATCACGCTGTTCTCCTGGAGATTTTCACGGATGAAGGTGTCGGCACACTCATTTCCAACCGCAGTTTGAACATTGGCTGACAAAACCTGCGACCAAATGGGAATATCAACCGCCGCCATTTTCCTTTAATTTCAGCTGGGATGATAAATTGAGGAGTATTGGCTAAGTGAGCAAGCCAGACGCAAAAATGAGCCGTCGTGAACAGATTTTACAGGCCCTTGCACAGATGCTGGAATCCTCACCTGGTGTGCGTATAACCACCGCAGCCCTTGCCCGCCAGGTAGGCGTATCTGAAGCCGCACTGTACCGGCACTTTCCCAGTAAAGCCAAAATGTACGAAGGCTTAATTGAGTTTGTCGAGGAAACCATTTTCAGTCGCGTAAACACGATCTGCGGTGAGCGTATTCCGTGCCTGGAAAAGTGCCAAAGATCTCTGATGGTGGTCCTATCCTTTGCGGAAAAAAACCCAGGTATCACGCGGATTCTGACAGGAGACGCCCTCACCGGGGAAAATGAGCGGTTGCGTGTTCGTATTGTCCAGTTATTCGATCGGCTGGAAACTCAGATACGACAGGTGCTAAGAGAGGCGGAAATACGCGAGAGTGTACGGCCGGTGCTGCAAATTTCTACAGCGGCCAACTTGCTAATGGCGACCGCAGAAGGCCGTATAGCTCAGTTTGTGCGCAGTGAATTTAAGAAGTCGCCAACGCAAGGGTGGGAAGAACAGTGGTCAATTATGACCCGAGGCTTTCTGAGAGAAATGCCGGTATCGGTCAGCTGATACCGGCACAATCAACCGCCACCTTACTTTTCGGAGCGGATCTTATCTACGAGGAAGTCAGCAACCTTTAACATGCCCTCTTGACTACCAGCCATACGGGCACTGACACGATAGCGCCCATCGACGATAACTTCCGGAGTTCCTTCGATTTTATAGCTCCGCGCACGAGCATCTGCCTGCTTCACCTGACTGTTAATGCCAAACGAGTTATAGGCTTTGGTGAAGGTCTCTCGGTCAACCCCATTTTCTGCGAAAATATCCGCCAGAGCCTTTTCATTCGCCAAACGCTTGCCTTGTTCATTCAGCGCTTTAAAAATTGGCGTATGAACCTTATCCAACACACCCAGCGCTTTAGCGACATAGTAAGCTCGAGCGTGGACTTCCATCAGCCCGTTCCAAATCGCAGGGCTCTGCTGAAAATCGACATCATCTGGAAGAGTCTCTGCCCACTTTTCAATGACCGGCTCAAAGTGGAAGCAATGCCCACAGCCGTACCAAAAAACCTCTGTCACCTCAATCTTATTGGGATCCTGAGTGCGGACAGGGCTGGCGAGTACCTGATAATCCTTACCCTCCCGATAGGTCTCCTGTGCTTGAACAGTGACAGCAAGCAGCAGCGCCAGCGTCGCGAGAATATATTTCATGAAGATCTCCTTACCAGAACAAAACTGTGGTTGAATTCTCGATCGTGAACAACTTATGTGATTCCAGAATTCACTATTCAAACCTACGCATACTGAACCCAGGTTGAACAGAAATACGGCTAACTGACCGAATCTAGGCTTTGAGAGAATAAAGCCAAAAAAGTTCGCCCACAAAAAAGCGGCCTATAAGCCGCTTTTTTCACTGCAAACCGATGATTTCAACAAACTTTTCGAGTCTGCATAATACACAGATATTAGCTGGCAATCGCCCACTATACCAGTCATCGCCGGGCCTTGACCGTCAGTTAAGGCCTGCAATGTAATTGGCCAAAGCAGTGATCTGCGCGTCACTCAAATATTGAGCAACCAGACGCATGGTTCTTTGATCACCGTCATTCATGCGCTCGCCCGCACGAAATGCCTTAAGCTGTTTCTCGATATACTCTGGATACTGGCCACTGAGTCTCGGATACCCGGCAGGCTCGTTGCCTTGTCCTCGAGGCGAGTGACAGCCTGTGCAGGCTGGCGTGCCCACTTCAGGATTACCCCCGCGATACAGCGTCTGACCCAATTCCAAACCATTCGCTTCGGAACCGTCGTTCAACTTTACGGTCAATTCTTTGGAACCACTGAGCTGCAGAGACTTAGAGTCGAAATAGGCGGCGATGTCTTCAAGGTCTTGGTCTGACATATTGTCAAGAAGACCTGTCATTTCCATGATGACACGATCGCCGGATTTAATATCTTGAAGCTGTTTTAGCAGGTAAGCTTCCCCAAGACCGGAGAGCTTAGGATACATCGGCGCAGGGCTATTACCATCCGGCCCATGGCAGGCCGCACATACAGCCGTTTTACCTTCACCAGCAGCGGCATCTCCTTCAGCCGACACTCCCTGATTTACTAGTAACATCGCGGCGACAACTACCGCTGTTTTAATAAAATTGTTCATTGGCTAATCCGTAAATCTGTCGATATTTGTCGTTTCCTGGACCCGGTCGCCTGTCACCCTGAAGCCACAAGAGATCCCTATGGGCGTGCTCTGGTGATCAAAAGCGGCGACATTATATACTAACGCTGCGAAATCTCATTATTTATAAAGGGTTATCTTTTGCAACAGGTCAAGCAGACGCCAAATTTCGGCACCGCACAATTTTTAATCAGTGCGGCTAAAATGATTCAATGCCCAACTGACGAGGGCGCCGAAGTCGCTTTTGCCGGCCGGTCCAATGCTGGCAAGTCCAGCGCTATTAATTGCCTTACCAACCAAAGAAGTTTAGCCCGAACCAGTAAAACACCAGGCAGAACACAGCTTATCAATTTCTTTAGCATGTCCGATCAGTCCAGGCTGGTTGATCTCCCTGGTTATGGCTTCGCAAAAGTACCTCTGGCACTGCAACGGGCCTGGGAAGCGACAATGATTGAATATCTTAATGAAAGAAAATCCCTAAAAGGACTGATTCTTGTAATGGATATCAGGCACCCACTACAGAATTATGATATGAATTTCGTAAACTGGTCTCAAGAGAAGGGAATTTCACTCCACGCCATTCTGACAAAATCCGATAAATTAAAGCGCGGAGCCGCCAAAAATCAGTTGTTAAGCGTTGAAAAAGCCTTTCGGGAACACGACCCAGAACTTCGCACATTAAGTGTGCAGACATTTTCGTCGTTAAAAAAAGACGGGAAAGAGACTCTAGCGGCAAAATTAGGCCAATGGCTCTCTCCAAAATGACTCTCAGTAAGAGCTAGGGCATTAGATAGGCAAAAAAAAGCCCTGATGGGAGTCAGGGCGCTTCTAAGTAAAAGCTGTTTGGCTATTTAAGCCACTTAGTAAGGAGAGCAAGACACCATGAAATATCTTGCTTCTTGAGACTCACGGGAACAGCCAAAGTTCAGCGCACGCGAAAAAAAAACGTTGATTTTCGCTCAAATTTGCACTTATAAACCTTTATGCCACCGATCGCTTACGCTTGTTAACAAAAGCGGTGCAACGCCCAGCTGCTTAGTAAATACCCGCCTACTTTGCAAAACCTAGTGGGCTTCATCCCAATTAGCACCGACGCCAGTCTCCACCAAGAGTGGCACACTCAGCGTGAAAGCGTTCTCCATCCGCTTTTGCAGGCCATCACACAGCTCATCAACCGAAGCCTCTTGCACCTCGACCACCAATTCGTCGTGAACCTGCATAATCATCTTTGCCGGAATTGTGGATTCAGTCAGCCATTGATCCACATCCAGCATCGCCCGCTTGATTATGTCTGCTGCGGTTCCTTGCATAGGGGCATTGATCGCCGTGCGCTCTGCTGCCTGGCGACGCATTCCATTGCGAGAATTAATCTCCGGCAGATAAAGTCGACGCCCCATAAGCGTTTCAACGTAACCTTTTTCAGCGGCTTGAGATCGGGTTTTCTCCATATACTCCCGAACACCGGGATACCGCTCAAAATAGAGATCGATATATTCCTGCGCTTCATTGCGGCCGACATGGAGCTGCCTTGCCAAACCAAACGCCGACATGCCATAGATCAAGCCGAAGTTGATGGCTTTAGCGCTGCGACGCTGCTGATCAGTGACCTCCTCCAAACTGCATGAAAACACTTCTGCGGCTGTTGCTCGATGGACATCCAGCCCTTCTGAGAAGGCGTTTTGCAGACTCTTATCTCCCGAAAGGTGAGCCATTATCCGCAATTCAATTTGGGAATAATCCGCTGCCACCAGGCGCGATCCCTGCGGCGCAACGAAGGCCTTACGGATACGACGCCCCTCTTCCGTTCGAATTGGAATATTTTGTAAGTTCGGATCTGACGACGATAAACGACCCGTCGCCGTCACCGCCTGGTGATAGGAGGTATGCACTCGCCCAGTATCCGCACTCACCATTTTTGGCAGCTTATCCGTGTAGGTCGACTTGAGCTTAGACAGACCGCGATGCTCCATCAGTAACTTTGGCAGCGGATAATCCAACGCCAACTCCTGCAGGACTTCCTCTGCCGTTGATGGAGCACCCTTAGGCGTCTTTTTGAGGATCGGATGACCCAGCTTTTCGAACAGAACTTGCCCAAGCTGTTTTGTCGACGCAAGATTGAATTCTTCACCTGCGATATCATAGGCTTCAGACTGAATAGAAAGTAAGCGCTCACTTATCTCGTCACTCTGTTTTTGCAAGAGATCGCAGTCGATCAGCGCCCCGGTTCTTTCAATTTTTGAGAGCACGCGGACCAGCGGTAACTCAACATCCTGGAACAGCTTTTCCAGGCTCGGCGTCGCCTGCAACTGAGGATAAATTGCCTGATGCAATCGCAGGGTAACGTCAGCATCTTCAGCAGCGTATGGACCTGCCTGCTCCAAAGGTATCTGATTAAACGTCAGCTGCTTTGCTCCCTTACCAGCAATCTCTTCAAACTTGATCGTCTTATGGCTTAGGAATTTGTCTGCCAGGGTATCCATATCGTGTCGGCTTCCGACAGAATCGAGCACGTAGGATTCCAACATGGTGTCGAATGCGATGCCCCGCAAATTAATGCCGTGGTTGGCAAGCACGTTCTTGTCGTATTTCAGGTTTTGCCCAACTTTGGCAACGTCAGCATCTTCTAGCAGAGGTTTAAACTGCTCAATGACCCACTCTTCCGCCAACTGCTCCGGCGCCTCCGGGTAATCGTGTCCGAACGGCAAATACGCTGCCTCATTGGCGTTGACGGCAAAAGAAAATCCAACCACTCTGGCGGCCATATAATCAAGACTGGTGGTTTCAGTATCGAACGCAAAAAGTGGCGCCGAACGCAATCTATCGATCCAATCCAAACAGCGCTCTTGAGTGGTAATGATTTCGTACTCTGCGGCCGTTGCAGATACATTGTCATTACTCGCCGAATCCTTTGGCTCAACCGAGTCTTCTTGTAGGTCTGACACCCAGCTTTTGAATTCCAGCTCTGAAAACACACTCAGTAGTGCCTCTGAATCTGGCTCTCCAAGGGCGAGATCATCGATTCCATAAGGTAATTCTACATCCGTCTTAATCGTCGCCAATTGCCGAGATAAAAAAGCTATCTCTTTGTTTTCAATGAGTTTCTCCGGCATTTTTTTCGCTCCGCGAAAATCCAAAGTGCGAACTTTTTCCGGATCGGCATAAATGGCATCAAGATCACCAGCACCATTGAGAAGCGCTACGGCGGTCTTTTCACCAACGCCTGGCACGCCGGGAATGTTGTCGACCTTGTCTCCCATCAGAGCCAGGAAATCGATGATAAGCTCAACCGGAACACCAAATTTTTCTTTCACACCTTCTGGATTCAACTCGGTATTAGTCATCGTGTTCACCAACGTGACGTGATCACTCACTAACTGAGCCATATCTTTGTCACCAGTGGACACCACAACGTCGACCCCACCTGCTGTCGCCTGAGTCGCCAGTGTTCCAATGACGTCATCCGCCTCAACCCCTTCAATAATGAGCAAGGGCAATCCCATGGCTTTCACGATCTTATGGATAGGCGCTACTTGAACACGAAGATCATCGGGCATTGGCGGGCGTTGAGCTTTGTAGTCTGCATACAACTCGTCGCGAAAGGTTTTACCTTTGGCATCAAAAATGACGGCGATCACTGAGCCGGAATAATCTTTTTGCAGGCGCCGAATCATGTTGATAACACCTTTTACGGCGCCCGTCGGCACACCTTTGGAGTTGGTTAACGGGGGTAGCGCATGAAAGGCGCGATATAGGTATGAAGAACCATCGACAAGAACGAGAGGCTGAGACATTAAGGACCAACTTGGGCTAGATCAGAGTTCAGGAGTAGTGAATCTCTATTTTCTTATATCGCTTCATCGACCTCAAACGAAAGCATCTGAAAATTTGTCACCCCATCTCGCACAGTAACAGAATTAACAACTATGCTTATTTGACTGCACAAAATGATTTGAGATGCAAATCACAATATTTCTATTTAATTACAACAAGTTAACAAAACATTAATGTTTCTGAGACATTTTTGGCAGTTCATTCGGTAGCGTAACATTTAATGCAGTGTTACCATATGTAACATAAGGTAACAAATACCCACACACACAAAAGTGGGGCCAAATCAGAGGGAATACACAATGAAAAAACTATGCGCACTCGTGCTCATTATGTTCGGATCTGCTGCGAATGCAGATGAGGCATCTATTAATCCAGCAAGCTTTACATTGGTCGACCAAACGCCAATGGTTGTGGCTTATAGCAACGCTAAAATCGAAAACGACCTGAAGAGTCAATCAGAAAAGAATTTGGAAATGCGAGTTGCGGAAGTCAACGAGCGTCTGAATTCTCAGATGGAAAAACGCTTCGCAGGTATGTTGGAGTCGTCTCTAAACAACTAAAAGCGAATGCGGGCGAACAGATACTCGCCCGCTACAACCGTTTTCTCGTGCGCCAGTCGATAAGATGTACTCCTCCCATTTGACTGGCGCATTTTTTATTGCGTACAAACGGCTTAGGCTGGCCTTAAGCAATCGTAGTAGCTGATCAGCAGCTGCCGTAACAGCAGGTAATAACTGCTGGGTTCGTTAAAGTCTCCCATGATATCGACGGGAGACTCTTTAAGATCTAGACGCTGAGTCACCGACGTCACCCAACGCACGCGGTGCGACTTATCCACAAGAAAGCAACTGCCCTTGGGTAACTGAGCCTCCAGTTCCACCAATCTACGTAACCCCGGTGCGATTTCCGGGTTTTGAGTCGCCAGCAATGGAGATGCTACACCGATAGAATTCGCCAGAAGCGCATAGGCATTATGGTCTGCAAGATACACCGCCGACTGGTAAGGCTGCATTCGCGCGCGGACACGAATCAACATATTTTCAATATCTTGGCTCTCTGCTGCAGCTCTCTCGGCAAACTCATCGGCATGCTCCGGCAACAACTCTCCCAATCTTTTCGCCAGAACCTGCAACATTTCACTGGCAATTTCGGGGCTAAGCCACAAGTGAGGGTCAAGACTGTCCGCTTCGACACTCCCGACATCGGCCAATGATAGGGACCGGGAAGCATCGACCATCCCCTCCAGGTAGGGCTCCATATCTGGACCCACCCACAGAACCAGATCGGCGTCTTGCAATCGCTTGCGATCAGACAACGTCAGGGCAAAATCGTGAGGACTTTCACCTTTTCCGAGCAGCGTACTGACACCCTCTCTATGGCCGAGGATATCCGAGGCCATTAACGCCAACGGACGCACGGAAGCGACAATATTGAGAGTATCCGCTGACAGGGCACTGGAGAAAGTCAACAGCAATAAAAGATACCAGGATTTCATGGAATACACTGCTAGGGCCATATGGAGCAATGTTATATAATAACACGAAATCAACGCCAGCCCGCGATTATGGATACGACACCTTCAATAGCTTCAGAAGCACATGATCACGACCACTGCATTGCCAATGCCATGCAGAACGCTAAGTCGATCTGCCAGCGCAATGGCGTGAGAATGACAGCACTACGCGAAGAGGTTTTGCGATTGATCTGGCAGAGTCACAAACCACTTGGCGCGTATAAATTGATGGCCATGCTGGCCGAATCTGCCACACGTCAGATCGCCCCGCCAACCGTGTATCGAACCCTCGAGTTCCTGTTAGAACAGGGACTCATACATCGCATCAATACACTCAATGCCTACGTCGGCTGCACTCACCCGGGGGCGAGCCACGCGGACAATTTTCTCATCTGCCGCAATTGCGGTATTGCGATTGAATTCACCGATGCGCAAATTCAAGAGAGTATCCGAGCGATTGCGTCGAAATTCGCTTTTAAAGTTGATACTCAGGCGATTGAATTGGCAGGCTTTTGTCAAAATTGCCTGGATAGTAGCGCCGTCGAGGAAACACCATGAATTCAGAGCCATTGATCAGCGCCGAAAAGCTTGGTTTGAATTATGGGGACCGGCAGATTCTTCACAATGTGGATCTGACGGTCAAACCCGGTGAAATTGTAACGATTATCGGGCCAAGCGGAGCTGGCAAGACGTCTCTATTGAGGATCATCTTAGGGCTGCAATCTCCGAATGCAGGAATTCTGGTAAAAAAGAAAGACCTTAAAGTGGGCTATCTGCCTCAAAAGCTGCAATTACATTCCAGCATGCCTCTGGATGTGGCTCATTTTTTGGCTCTTGCCAGCCGAGACACCTCGTCGATCGCCAGTAACCTCTCTCTCTGTGGTGCAGAACATCTGCTACACCAACCTCTGCATTCTCTTTCCGGCGGAGAAACTCAGCGGGTTCTCCTCGCTCGAGCACTGACCCGCAATCCAGAGATCCTTATACTGGATGAACCCATGCAGGGAGTCGATGTTGTTGGGCAAGCAAAGCTCTACGAACTTCTTCAAACGATTCGTGAAGATCGCCAATGCGGTGTACTCATGGTGTCCCACGACCTTCATCTTGTAATGGCCGCAACAGACCATGTTGTCTGCCTTAATGGGCACGTATGCTGTGAGGGCCATCCCCATTCTGTCAGTGAACACCCTGCCTACCTGGAGCTGTTCGGTCGCGGTACCGCTTCGAACATCGCTTTATACACCCATCATCATAATCACACCCACGACGGACCCGAACCTACCCATGAACACGGTGCCGGTCGATAGTTAAAACAGAAAACCAATTATGCTGGAAATTATTCTTCTATCCCTGGGTTGTGGTATTGGGGTTGCTTTGCTGGCAGGTCCCTTAGGCTGCTTCGCGGTCTGGCGGCAGATGGCTTATTTTGGCGATACATTGGCCCATTCAGCATTGACCGGGGTCGCACTTGGGCTGTTGTTTTCACTGGATCTGAATCTGTCGATCACCCTGGTGTGCTTATTTATTGCGTTATTGCTGGTTGTTTTACAAAACAACCGCACACTGGCGACCGACACACTGCTGGGAATTCTCTCTCATTCAATGCTCGCGCTTGGGCTGGTTGTTGTAAGTGTCTTTGCAGAGACTCGCATCGATCTGTATGCGTATCTGTTTGGTGATATCCTGTCCGCCACCTGGGAAGACTTTTATACCATCTATATCACCGTCGCGATCGTAATACCGTTACTGGTTATCTTCTGGCGGCCGCTACTGGCGATAACCGTACATGAAGAATTGGCCCGTGTCGAAGGCATACCTGTTAATGCCATTCGCACACTGCTCATGTCCATGATGGCCCTGGTAATCGCCATGGCGATGAAAATCGTCGGTGTATTGCTCATCACCGCTCTGCTTATCATTCCTGCCGCAGCCAGCCGGCGCCTAGTGAATACCCCTTCCAAAATGGCCTTTGTTGCCAGCATCATTGGCGCACTGGCAATTGCCGGAGGCCTTGCCCTCTCGTTCTGGCTAGATACACCGGCAGGCCCATCCGCTGTGATTTGTGCCACGGGGGTATTCCTATTGACCCTATTTCGAAGGCAGCCCCAATGACGCTGCTAACCTTTAATAGGTGTTGTGGGTGAGGATCGACGAGAGAGACAAGGTTAAACGCGCTTGATCCGGGGGAGACTTCACAAACCCATGGAAATCACCATTGGGATTGATCAGCGCTAAGTGAGCAGTATGATCGATCGTGTATTCATCACTAGCGTTCCCCGTACTCACTTTCATAAAGGCCACGTTCAATTGATTCGCCAGGCGTTTTATATCCAAAAATTCACCGGTTACACCGACAAACTCCGGGTCAAAATAAGTTACGTACTGCGACATCTGTTCAACGCTATCGCGCGCCGGATCAACTGAAACCAAAACAAATCGAATATTATTGGATACGTCTGACGGCAACTGGCTCTTGACATCTTTTAGCACGGAAAGCGTTGCCGGACAGACGTCCGGACACGCCGTAAATCCGAAAAACATTAAGGTCCAATGTCCCTTTAATGCGGCTAATGTGAAAGGCTCTCCGGTGTGATTCTGCAATGAGAATTCACTTATCTTTCTGGGCTGCTCAAAAACAAATGTGCCATTAACTCGCAATTCCGTTTCTGTTAGGTAACGTGGTGTCAAAATTTTATGAACGAACAACCCCAACACCATCGCTATAAAAATGACTATAACGACAAGTGTTCTACCAACACCGCGACGAGCCTTATCGTTTGACACTGCATTTACGTATTCTGCTGAAATAGGATCGGCCATATAACGCTATCCAAGTCGGTTCATCAAACTGCTGGCAGGGATCAAATAATGATCCAGCAACATAACCACAAACAGTGCCATCAAATAAACAATAGAGTATTTGAAGGTGTCCAAACCAACTTTTCGATTTTGACTGAATAGGAATTTGACCACCCAGTAAAGAAAGCCAACCCCTAAACAAATAGCCCCTAGCGCATAAAGCCAATTCAGCATTCCCGTTGCGTAGGGTAAGAGAGATACCAGCAGTAAAATAATTGTGTAAAAAAGAATATGTAGCTTGGTATAAAAGTCACCATGTGTCACGGGTAACATCGGAATACCCGCCTTCGCATACTCATCCTTACGATAAACCGCTAACGCCCAAAAATGCGGTGGTGTCCACGCAAAGATTATAAGCACCAATAACAAACCATGACCGTCAATTTGTCCTGTCACTGATGTCCAGCCCAACAGCGGGGGTGCTGCGCCCGCCAGCCCACCGATCACGATATTCTGTGGCGTACTGCGTTTTAAATACAGTGTATAAATCAATGCATACCCTAACAGAGAGGCAAAGGTTAACCAGGCTGTAACGCTATTAATAAAGACGAAAAGGATGACCATTCCCAAGCAACCAACGAACGCCGCAAAAATTAATGCTTGTTGTGGTGTGACTCGACCATTGGCAACAGGGCGATTAAGGGTGCGTAACATCTTAATATCGACGTGGCGATCGACAACATGGTTCACCACTGCTGCCGATCCCGCACACAGTGCAATACCTAGGTTGCCCCATATCAACGCCCCTACCGGTAGCTGCCCTTCACTGGCTAATAGCATTCCTATGACAGACGTCAGAATCATCAGGGCAACAACTTTTGGTTTACACAACTCCAAATAGTCCCGCCATTCAACTCGATCAACAAAAAAATATTTTCTAGCTGTTGGCATATTTGAGTTCGCCATCTGATGCCCTCCCTTTCAGACGAATTGTCGGTACCGCAAGATCACTGATACGATACAGCTGATAATTAACCGAAACCATAAATAACAAAAGCAACGCTGCTACCAGATTGTGTGCGACCGCAACAGGTAACGGAATAACCGCAAGCACATTGGTAATCCCTAATCCGACTTGAACAACAAGCGCCAAGATCATACCAATAGGTGCTTTACTGTCTTGCCAGGCAGGCTCTACAAAAAGCCGTACTGAAAGTAAAAGCGTTATCAAAACAACAACTAAAGCGCCGGTCCGGTGAGCAATATGTATCGCCGTCCGCGCATCACTGTCGAGCCGCCCTCCTAGGTAACTCGGTCCAACGGATTGAGCCAAGTCGAAACCTTTTCCGAAATCAACCGATGGTAGCCACTCCCCGTGGCACGTTGGAAAATCCAGACAAGCTACCGCTGCGTAGTTTGCTGATGTCCAACCCCCTAAACTAATTTGGCACAAAACGATTATCAGAGCTGCGCCGGCTAGAATTCTCGTCGACAAAAAATGCTGGGAGATTGGGTAGTGCTTTGTGCTTTTCTCTTCGGATTGACGTTGTCTCCTATGCCTCAACAAAAGCAACCAGATCATGGACAGGGTGGCAAACCCTCCTAGTAGGTGTGCTGTAACAACTTGCGGCCATAACTTGAGTGTCACCGTCCACATGCCGAATAACGCTTGAGCAATAATCACCAGCAAAAGGACGCCTGAATAAAAGATGCTTTTCTGTTGTTTTGAATGACAGGCTATACAAAATTGCAACAGAACGAGTATTCCTAAAATCCCGGCGCAATACCGATGTACCATTTCCGGCCATGTCTTATCCAGGTCAACCGGAGCGTGAGGAAATAGATTCTCTGCCCTAGCAATTTCCAATTGGGTTTCCGGCCAGGTTAAATGGCCATAGCAACCGGGCCAATCCGGGCATCCAAGTCCCGCATCGACCAATCTGGTAAAAGCACCAAGACCGATCACTACAAAGGCCAATAGAAGTGATGCCGATAAGAAATATTGAGAAAAAATTCTATGACGAGTCATGGGGCTAGACTTCCTCGCCGTAGGAATATTTAAGTAATCGTTTTAAGTCTTTGAGATAATCAGCCCCTGCTACGCCCGGGCCGTATCGCATCATGGCGAAGCCATCTTGATCGACTAAAAAAACGCTGTGTCCATTGAGTTCATTAATTGCACCATCATTTTTCACGACCTTACGCCATTCAATGATGTTGACGCTGGCCAACTTCAAACGAGGGTCATGTCGCAACAATTCCGCTTTAAGATCTTCAGAGAAAGACGGGTCAACGTTTAAATAAAAACGTTCAACTCGTTTCGATTTTTCACCCAAGCGAGTATGAACTTGTCGTGTTAAATAGAGCTGTTGTCGGCATAAATCGTCGCAGTGGTTGGTACCAACAATGACAATACGCCAATGACCGTTGCTGTCACCGATAACCCCCGATAGTGATTGACCGTACACTAATGGTAGTTCACCAATCTGTTGAGCCGGTTGTATTAACTCGCCTTTATTTGTTGTTCCTGCCGGTATTCCCCACTGCCCTTTGAACATAGCGTAGGCAATAATCATAGGAACAAGAAGCGTTGCCAAAATCAACCAGCCGACGAAATTGCTTTTCCGCTTTTCGGGTGGAACGACAAAAAACCGATGATTTTCTGCATTCATAATTTATGATCCTGTGTGTCATTTTATTTTTGTTTTTCTAAAACAGGCTATAAAAACAGCAATAACCAGCGTTACCGCCATAGCAAACCACTGAATGGCATAGGCTCTATGCCGCTCGGGAGACACTATGCTGTAGTGCCAATCTGTGTTTAGTGCGACATCATCGTCGCGATCGATATTAATAACCCAATGAGCAAAGTCAGAAGAAAGATCCTGTTGGATACTGGCAATATCAATTTGCTGAATTCGCTTTGGCCAATGTTCACTGACATCCAAATTGCGAACCATAGGGTTGATACTAGGACGAACCAGTCTTCCCGAAAGAATGAGGCCTTTACCATTGTTTGGCGTCGTAATGACAGGCAAATCCTTTCGAAGTCTGGGCGCCTCAACCCAACCTCGATTAACCAACCACGCTTGCCCAAAGGAATCTATGAATGGCGAAATAACCTCATAGCCCACTCGTCCATTCATAATCCTGTTATCTAACAAGTAGTTAGTTTTTAGAAACCGTCCATATCGTTGAATTCGTTGGTATTGCAGCTCGGGATTAAAAACGTTGACTAACTCTTGAGTATCAATAGAACTGTCATTTGTATTTTCTAACCGAGCGACAATACTTTTTTTTTCCTCTTCTCGATCAAGTTGCCAAAAGCCCAACAGAATAAAGAGAGGGGAAAAAATCAAACCAAATAAAAGCAACTTCCAATTTCGCGAAAGTGATATGCTGTGAGTTACTGCTATGTCAGAAGACATGAATCATTTGTCCTGCACAGTTCGATCAATCGAGAAGGTGACTCTATGATTCTCAAAGTTATTATTGTAATTTTGTTTTTTTCTGTCCTAGCCAGTTTGAGCAGTGCGTTATTTTTTTTATTAAAAGATGTCGGCAACGACTCCAAACGCACTGTCTATGCGTTAGGAATTCGTATTGTGCTCGCCACTCTGCTATTGGGTACCATCTTTTTTGGCTTACAAACCGGCCGCCTCAGCAGCTCAGCCCCCTGGGATAGTGGTCCGCATTTAAATCAATAAACCCGTTAGTTTCATCCCAGAATATAAACAAATAAAAACAACCCTACCCAGACGACATCCACAAAGTGCCAATACCAACTCGCGGCCTCAAACCCGAAACAGTTATCGTGCTTAAAGTGACCTTTAAGATAGGATCGCAGAAGCATGACCAACAACATAAACGTTCCCAGTGTTACATGAGCACCGTGAAACCCAGTCAACATAAAGAAGGTGCTGCCATAAATTCCGGATTCCAACGTTAATCCCATATGGTGGTAGGCTTCCATGTACTCTTCAATTTGTAGAAATACGAATGCCACACCTAGGAATACCGTAGCCGCCAGCCATTGATTGAATCTTTTTTTATTGTCATTTTTCAGCGCCAAATGAGCGATGTGGACAGTGACGGAGGAAGACAGCAAGATGAGGGTGTTCCAAAAGGGAAGCCACCCAAATAAAGATCCGGCGGTTGAAAACGACATACTCTCATCTGGGCCGGAAAATTTAGCGGCATCTCCACTGACCGCTGCATCAGGAGTGGTCATTAGCGGCCACTGGGCATTAAACCCCTGCCAGAGAATTTCGTTGGTCATTGACTCCGTCTGACCACCCAGTTCCGGCAGAGAAATATGGCGCACGTAAAATAACGCGCCGAAAAAAGCCGCGAAGAACATTACCTCACTAAAGATAAACCATCCCATTCCCCACACATAGGATCGCTTGAGCTGTGCGTTGTTCAATCCCTGTAAATTTTCATCGATTACTGCCGAAAACCATTGCCAAAGAATAAAAGCAAAGCAGAGGCCGCCAGCAAAAAAGAACATTGGCCCTCGGTCGTTTCCGTTTAACCAATTTGCCAATCCGAAGACAATCAGAAAGAGTCCAATCGTCGCGAAAATTGGAAGCTTACTCTGCTCCGGTACATAGTAGGTTCCTTGACTCGCCATTTTTGTTTACCTGTTATCATTGTGACTAAGGACGAAGGTATCTCTACAACGTTTTTCTCTTAAGCAATGCGGTGTCGACTAACTACCACTGTACCAATTCCGCGCTTTTCCAGCCTCCAGAATTCGCGAACCTCTCGGTCACATCGAATATCGTATACGCTAATGTGATGGTCGTAATGTGCTTTGGAATATCTCGATCAACAATAAACTTAAGGGGTAATTCTGCACTTTCGCCAGCCAAAAGATGTTGTTGGTTAAAACAAAAGCATTCAGTTTTATGAAAATAGTCCGTTGCCTTAAATGGTATAAGACTGGGTATCGCCTGCCCCACCATCGTCGAACCTGTGGTATTACGAGCAGCATATCGAATCTCCTGCTCCTCTCCCGGGTGAACTCGAATGCTCTGAATAGCAGGCGCAAAATACCAAGGCATATTTTCGTTATTGCTCGCCACAAATTGCACAGTTACCCATCGGCTTTTATCAATGGAGCTGTTGACCGCAGTATATTTGTCTCCGGTTTTGCCATTGAGCCCAGTCACCTCACAAAATAAATTATAGAGAGGCGGCATAACATAAAGAGAAAACAGAAACATTCCCACAGCTAAGGTAATTAACTTTGCCACACCTCTATGGGCCGCTTGCATCACTCAATCTCTCTAGGCAACGCGAGGTGGTGTACTAAAAGTGTGGTACGGTGCCGGTGAAGCAACCGTCCACTCAAGCCCTTCTGGCGCTTCCCAAACTTCATCAGAAGCCGGTTTACCTTTTCTAATTGTGGAAATCACGTTGTATAAAAATAACAGCTGTGCGGCACCGAACATAAACGCACCAACACTGCTGATCATATTGAAGTCTGCAAATTGAAGGTTGTAATCTGGAATTCGCCGTGGCATTCCCGCAAGCCCAACAAAGTGCATTGGGAAGAAGGTGACGTTGAGACCAATAAACGCGATCCAGAAATGCGTTTTACCCAACAATTCGTTGTACATGTTGCCGCACCATTTAGGCAGCCAGTAGTAGACCGCAGCAGTAATCGAGAATATCGCACCAGGTACTAATACATAGTGAAAATGTGCTACGACAAAATAGGTGTCGTGGTATTGGAAATCCGCAGGTGCGATTGCCAACATCAACCCTGAAAACCCACCGATGGTGAATAAAATAACAAAGGCCACTGCAAACAACATCGGTGTTTCAAAAGTAATCGACCCGCGGAACATGGTCGTTACCCAGTTGAAAACCTTAACGCCCGTCGGCACAGCAATTGCCATTGTCGCCCACATAAAAAACAGCTCTCCAGCAATGGGCATACCTACCGTAAACATATGATGCGCCCATACAATGAAGCTTAAAAATGCAATGGAGCTGGTGGCGTAAACCATAGACGCATAACCAAATAGGGGCTTCCGAGCGAATGTCGGAATGATTTGGCTCACGATACCAAACGCAGGGAGGATCATGATGTAGACTTCTGGGTGTCCAAAAAACCAGAAAACATGTTGGAACAGCACAGGGTCGCCACCACCAGCCGCATCGAAGAAACTGGTGCCAAAATGAATGTCCATTAGCATCATGGTAACGACACCTGCCAGCACGGGCATAACCGCGATTAGCAAGTAGGCGGTGATCAACCATGTCCAGACAAACAATGGCATTTTCATCATGGTCATGCCCGGCGCACGCATATTTAATATTGTGGCGATGATATTAATTGCGCCCATTATCGAACTGGCACCCATGATATGAATCGCGAAGATAAAGAAGGTGACACTCGGGGGCGCGTAGGTGGTGGAAAGAGGTGCATAGAAGGTCCACCCAAAATTCGGAGCTCCACCTTCCATCAGTAAGGTTGACGCCAGCATGGCAAACGCAAAAGGGAGGATCCAGAAACTCCAGTTGTTCATTCTTGGCAATGCCATATCTGGCGCTCCGATCATCATCGGAATCATCCAATTCGCGAGACCTACAAACGCCGGCATAACCGCGCCAAAAACCATGATCAAGCCATGCATCGTAGTCATTTGATTAAAGAACTCTGGCTGAACGATCTGCAGTCCAGGTTCAAAGAGCTCTGCCCGAATGACAAGCGCAAACACCCCACCTAATAAAAACATCGAAAAGCTAAACCACAAATAAAGCGTTCCTATGTCTTTGTGGTTTGTCGTAAACAACCAACGGGTTACACCTTTCGCAGGACCATGCGCCATCTTACTGTCCTCCCTCTTTGAACTTGAGAACATCGATTGGTTGAACTGAATCACCCATATTGTTGCCAAAGGCATTGCGCTCGTATGTGATGACCGCGGCGAGATCCACTTCGGAAAGTTGACCACCAAATGCCTGCATTGCTGGATTTGCTTTACTACCATTAACGACCATATCCAGATGCGCGCTAATATCACCCGTAGCAATCGGACTTGCTTTCATCGCAGGAAATGTTGGCGGCACGCCCTCACCATTAATTTGATGACAGGCAGCACAGACTCGGTTATAGACAGATTCGCCTTGGGCATAGAGCTCGTCGAAAGAAAACTCTTTTTCGGTTAGAGCTTTCATTTTTGCAACCTCTTCCTTCTTGGCCATAAGCCACTGGTCGTATTCATCTTGAGGTAGAGCCTCAACGACAATTGGCATAAAACCATGATCCTTACCGCACAATTCTGCGCACTGACCACGATATATTCCGGGCTTTTCCACATAGGTCCAGGATTCGTTAATGTAACCAGGAATGGCATCGCGTTTTACGGCAAGATCTGGTACCCACCAGGAGTGAATAACATCGCTGGCAGTAACCAAAAATCTGACCTTACGTTCAACGGGTATGATTAGGTGCTCATCGACTTCAAGCAGATAGTTCGCGTTTTTTTGCTCGACATTTTCGATTTCACCACGCGGCGTACTGAGGTTACTGAAAAAAGAAATGTCTTCACCCAGATATTCGTATTTCCACTTCCACTGATAGCCGGTTACGACGATATCCATATCGGCTTCAGACGTGTCATAGATTTTAAGAAGAGATTTTGTCGCGGGGATCGCCATGATGACCAATATTAAAATCGGGACGATCGTCCAAATGATTTCGAGAGTGGTACTCTCATGGAAATTTGACGCTTTTGCGCCAACAGATTTGCGATGGGCAATCATCGTGTAAAACATGACGCCAAATACGACTATTCCGATGGCAATACACCACCAGAGAATATTCATATGCAGGCCATAGATTTCCCGACTGACCGGGGTGACCCCCTCGGTCATGTTCATCCCCCAGCTACCACCGCTCTCTGCAGCGATCGCCATCTCCGCCCCAAACACAACGCAACAACACAGCAGACAGGCAAGCTGCTGTCCTACTCTGGTGAACATCGGCACAGATCTCCGTGTAGATAACGCTTTTTATGGTTCTAATAGTTCTACAACGTCGGGGCAGAATCACTCTGCAAGATATGCCTGCGGGCACAGCACGACTGGCTGTGACATACGGCTGAATACGTTAAAGGATCAACGGTGAAACTGGCTACTTCTATTATTATTGATCTCTGCAAGGTACATCGTTATCCACGTATCCGCTTGCAAATTTCGAAGCCTGGAAACTGCGCTTCCTCCCACCCTTTCGTCTACTAGAGTAGCTACAAGGTCGATCTGGAGTCAACGCTTTTATTTCATTCAGTTCTGTCCATTTCGGCCAACATTCCAAATATTTGAAAACATACTGAAAAGTCGTACACCTACACACGAATAAAAAAGCATGGCTAATTTGCCATAAATGAAATTGCCGCCACTGAAAAGCAAATATACACATTGAAATGAAAAGGAAGTATACGGCATGCTGTTTGGCATCTATAGTTACATACGATGGAATCAAAGTTTGATTTAGCGTAGAGTTAGGGAATCTTGAAGTATGACGTTAGCCAGTTTATTTGCAGGTGTGCGCCAGAGATTATTTGTTTGAGCCAGTAACTGATCTATGGATACTCAAAATCTCACGGCATTGCGCGACACGATCCAGCTTGCCAAAACCCAGGAGCGTGACACGCAACAGCTGACCCACAGGTTACAACATTTGGCACCAACACTGCATGGTTCCATACACTTGCCTGCCAATCGAGAAGCCGTCGCGCTTTTTGAATTTGTCACCCGGTATATCGACTTGGTCCCCATGTTTATGGAGGCCATTATCGATGTCACCCGACAGGCAAATATATCCGACTATACGGATACCTTTCTGAAAATTGCTGAGGATTTTTTTGTCAATCCCCCCGAATCTTTGGAAGCCAACAGTGGCATGATTGCGCTACTGGGTAAAGCCTATCTGGCACACCGGTTGATGGAAGAAATCAACGATCGCTTTCTAGGAAAGGCGGGCATCCCTTTAGCACCCATGGACATGACACGAGCCAATCTAATTGTACATAGCGTATTGGGTGAGTCCTACGCCAATGAGTTAGATATGGCGGTGCAATTTGCCTTAGAACTCTGTATCGAAAAAGAAAAAATTTTCGAGTCACAGCAGTTTCAGGAATACGCCAAACAACGGGAATCTCAGGGCTGGAGCAAAGAACTCGATGAGTGGCCTTGCCTTACAGAAGATTTGGCCATTACCCTTGAGTTTGGCCATCTAGATGATCACACCGACGGAAGTCACAACCCCATTCACTAATGAGGTTGCATCCTGCCTTACCTCTAAATTACTCGTTACCTTTGTCAGAATCAGCTTTTTTAGAGAGGGGTTGTAATTCCAATATTTGTACCGCTTCTTTGCGTTGCTCTTCTGTCTGATTAACGCGCGTTTCCAGCTCTCTTACTTGTGGCTGAAAATGTAAGCGATCCGTAAAGCCACACTGGACGCACTCTCGGTAATCTTTTTGCTCTTCCTGATAGACGCGAATCGTGTCCATCGCTTCACATTTCGGACACACCGCCCCGGCAATAAACCGTTTACGTACTGGCAAATCAGACATCAATCACTCCCCTGCGATACCACTGTGGCGCAATAACGCATCGGGACTTGGTGAACGCCCACGGAAATTTATAAACAGTGACATGGCATCCTCAGAACCGCCTTTTTCGAGAATTTCCTCACGGAAACTCCGGCCGGTATCCGGGTTAAAGATCCCCTCTTCTTCAAATTTTGAGAATGCATCACTCGAAAGAACTTCCGCCCACTTGTAGCTGTAATATCCAGCCGCATAACCACCGGCAAAAATGTGAGTGAAACTGTTTTGAAAGCGATTAAACGACGGAGGAATACTGACGGCCACGTCGCTACGTACGTTATCAATCACCGATTGAGGTGATTCGGGCGCTTCCGGGTTATAAAAGCGATGCAAACGCAGATCAAACAAGGCGAACTCCAACTGCCGAAGCATCATCATTCCCGATTGAAAATTACGAGCCTTCAAGAGGTTGTTGAGCATCTCTGAAGGCAGAGGATCACCCGTTTCAAAATGACCACTGATTAACGCCAGAGCTTCCGCCTCCCAACACCAGTTTTCCAAAAACTGACTGGGTAACTCCACCGCGTCCCAGGCAACACCATGAATACCGCTCACCGACGAGGTTTCAATACGCGTTAGCATGTGATGCAAACCATGCCCAAATTCATGAAACAACGTCAGAACTTCATCGTGAGTCAACAATGCCGGCTGATCACCTGTGCCCGGTGCGAAATTACACACCATATAAGCGACAGGCAGCTGTGTTCCCTCCTCGGTTCGCCGGCGATTACGACACTCATCCATCCAGGCTCCACCGCGCTTATTCTCCCTGGCGAATAAATCAAAATAAAAGCTGGCAATGGTCTGCCCATCTCGCTGCAACTCGAAAAATTTTACATCTGGGTGCCAAACTTCAGCTTTCGCCGGAACCACTGATACGTCGAACAATTTTTCGACGATACCGAACAAACCCGTTAGTACCCGGTCAACAGGAAAATAGGGACGTAATTCCTCTTGAGAAACAGAATATTTCTCCTGTTTTAATTTTTCACTGTAATAACTCACATCCCAAGCCTGCAGTTCTTCCAGTCCGTCTTCCTGCTTTGCAAACTGAGTAAGCTCCGCCATATCCTCTTGCGCAGCCGCGCGGCTTTTTGCCGCTAATTCCAACAAAAATGTCTCGACCTGCTCTGGTGTCTCCGCCATTTTTGTCGCCAACGATCGCTCAGCGTAATTGTTGAATCCCAACAATTTGGCCGCTCGATGTCGCAGGGATAAAATTTCATCAATCAGCGGGGAATTATCCCACTGCCCAGCATTTGGCCCCTGGTCCGACGCTCGGGTGACGTAGGCACTGTAAACTTCTTCACGGAGCGCGCGATTGTCAGCATATTTCATAATCGCCAAATAAGACGGAATATCCAGTGTCACCAAATACCCCTGCAAATCCTTTCTATGAGCCGCTTGAGCCGCTAGCGCCTTCGCACTTTCAGGAAGGCCGGCCAGAGCACTGTCGTCTGTTACATGTTTGGTCCAACCTTGAGTCGCGTCCATCACCTGATTGGCAAATCGTGTACTCAATTCTGACAAGCGTTGCTGAATGTCCGCGTATTCTTTTTTCTCTGCGGTCGGTAAATCGACTCCGGCTAACCTGAAATCTCTCAACTCCTGTTCCACGGCAGTTTTTCGCTCAGTGCTTAACGTTTTAAAAGAGTCGCTTTCTTGAAGCGCTTGGTAAGCACGATATAAGTCAGCGTTTTGTCCAACTTCGGTGCCGTAGGCGGTCATCATCGCCACGGCCTTTTCGTAGGCGTCCCTCAAATCATCGTTGTTCATAACGGCGTTCAGATGGCCGACCGGAGACCAGGCTTTACTGAGAAGGTCGCCTTGTTCTTCTAAAGGCGCAACCAGGGTCTCCCAACTGACGTCTTCATTCTGATTGGCAGCAATGACTTCAGACATTTTTGCACGGCAGTCTGCTATGAGTTTCTCTATCGCAGGTACGACATGATCGGCTTGAATAGCCTGAAATTTAGGCAGGACAGAGGCCTGTAACAACGGATTATCCATGGACAAAAACCTTTTCTAGAGTCATGTATTCATAATACACGGCAGACACATATTTATTTACAGGTGTGGACAGTTTTCCCAACTTCAAGTTACCTTGCCGGAAAATTCATTTGTTCAGACACTAGGTGTGATTTGCCAAGGAGAACCAACGTGCCCGCCATTCAGAGCTTTAACGGCAAAACCCCTACACTCGGGGAGAGAGTCTTTGTGGATCCCAGTGCCAGATTGATCGGCGATATCACTATTGGTGACGACAGTTCCGTTTGGCCGCAAGTTGCAGCCCGTGGAGATATGCATCGAATCAAGATCGGGGCCCGCACCAGTATTCAAGACAATACCGTACTGCACATTACCCACGCCGGCCCCTATAACGAAGCAGGCTGGCCACTGACGATTGGTGACGATGTCACGGTCGGCCACTCGGCAGTGCTGCACGGTTGCAGCATAGGCAACCGTGTACTGATCGGAATTGGGTCCATTGTTCTCGATGGTGCCGTAATCGAAGACGATGTCGTCATAGGCGCCGGTACTCTTGTCCCGCCAGGCAAACGACTCGTCAGTGGCTATCTTTACATCGGTCAACCCTGCAAGCAGGCGCGAGCCCTGAAGGAATCAGAACTTTCTTATTTCACCTATTCAGCGAACAATTACGTCAAACTCAAAGACCAATATCTTGATTCATCAATCGGCGTGTCGACGTAACGCATTAACAACCGGCTGAATTTCCGGCCGTACACCCCGCCAAATATGGAAAGATTCTGCAGCCTGTCCGACAAGCATACTCAGTCCATCGGCAACAGAAACGGCACCGCAACTTTCTGCCCACCTTAAAAATACGGTGGGTTCATCCCCATAGACCATATCGTATACACAGGTATATGGACCAATGACAGAAGAAGGAAGATCCGGCAGAGTTCCACTGAGGCTGGCGGAAGTGCCATTGATGACCAGATCATAGACGTCAGCACCCAGGCTCTGAAAGCCAGCCGAGGATACAGTGGGCGATGCAAAAGTTTCAGCCAATTGCTCGGCTTTCGCCTCGCTGCGGTTGACGATTGTTAAGAGTGATGGCGCCTCAGCAAGAAGTGGCCCCAAGACACCTCGAACAGCACCTCCAGCACCAATAATCAACACTTTACGCCCGCAAATCTGCCAACCGTGCAATTGGCGTAGGGCCATAACCAGACCAATGCCGTCTGTGTTGTGGCCCAACAGACGATTATCGTCAGATAGCGAAAGCGTATTAACTGCACCGGCCTGTCGCGCGGCCTCGCTTAAACTATCTGCCAAAGTAAAAGCATCTTGTTTAAACGGCAGAGTCACGTTCAAGCCAAGACACCCTGCTGCAAGCTGTTGGCGAACGTCTTCGTTAAATTCGCCCGGCTCAATCAAAAGTCGATCATAGTGCATCTGCTGCTGGGTTTGCTGAGCAAAAAGCGAATGAATCAGCGGTGATTTGGAGTGGGCAATAGGATTTCCCACCACAAGATAGCGGTCCATAACGCCTACCCCTTAATCTAACGACTCTGACAGCCAATCTCTGGCACCCAAAAAAAGGGCCTGTAAATCGGCTTCTTCGGAGCCATCTTCGGGAGTCCAGTTATACTCCCAGCGGACCAGGGGCGGCAGAGACATCAAAATCGACTCGGTACGTCCGCCGGTCTGAAGACCAAACAACGTGCCACGATCATAGACAAGGTTAAACTCAACATAGCGACCTCGCCGGTAAAGCTGAAAATCCCGCTGGCGCTCTCCAAAAGCTTTCTCTTTGTGCCGAGTCACGATTGGCAGGTAGGCTGGCAAATAGCTATCGCCGATCGACTTCATGAAATTAAAGCTCTCAGTAAAACCCAATTCATTGAAATCGTCGAAAAACAACCCTCCAACGCCTCGGGTTTCCTGACGATGCGGCAAATAAAAATACGTATCGCACCACTCTTTGAAACGACCGTAAAGTCCATCACCAAAAGGATCGCAGGCGTTTTTCGCCGTTCTGTGCCAGTGACGGCAGTCGTCAGCATCACCATAGTAAGGTGTAAGATCATAGCCGCCGCCAAACCACCATACTGGATCCGCACCCTCTTTTTCGGCGATAAAAAAACGTACGTTCGCGTGGCTCGTGGGTACGTATGGATTCTTCGGATGAATAACCAAAGATACGCCCATCGCCTCGAATGAGCGCCCTGCTAATTCTGGTCGATTTGCCGTCGCAGAAGCTGGCAACGCCGAACCACTAACATGGGAGAAATTAACGCCGCCTTTCTCGATCACCCCGCCATCACTGAGGACTCGCGTGCGTCCACCGCCTCCCGTTGGTCGTTGCCAGTTTTCCTCAACAAAGCCCTTTTCACCATCTACGTCAGACAACCCCTGACATATTGAATCCTGCAGCGAAAGCAAGTACTCACTCACTAAATGTTTATCGGGAAAATCCACAGCTTAATTAATCTCCAGCAGTATCAGCATCGACATTCAACGATGAGCTTTTAGAAGTACCCTGGTCACAAGGTCGCGTAAAAACGGCTACAAATGATAGCAGATTCAGGAAAGTCGGAGGTTCTTTAACGCAGAGACGCTCTAACAACCTATGGCGAATTTACCCGCCCGGTCGAATCAAATCCCCAGAGACAAGATCACGAATCTGCGACGGACTGGACGAGCTGCCCACTCGACCTGGCGCCACAACACTCAATTCGCCGGATCTTAAAAACTGACGAAAATAGCGCATTACCTGCCATTGATGGCGTGCTGGACTGGCGCCTTGAGGATTTGCTGACGTCGATATAATGGGACCACCAACCAAAATACAGAGAGCGGCCACAAAAGTGTGAGCACTTACCCTCACTGCAACAGCTGAATGATCCCCTTTAATCCACGGAGATACACGGTTCTTCGGATCTGGAATCAGCCAGGTATTCGGGCCAGGCCAAGACGAATCCAAACGGTATTTCTGCTCATCCGTCAGATCCGAATACAAAGCGCCCAATTGCCGCTGATGAGCGGCAACCATTATCAATCCTTTGCTGGGTGCCCGCGTTTTCATCGACAGGATTGTGCGAATACCACTCTCAGATTCTGGCAAACATCCCAGCCCCCAGACAGCTTCTGTTGGATAAGCAATAACGTCTCCCCGAAGAAGACTCTGCGCCGCTTGGTGAGCTCGTGCATTATCTAACCATTGATGGACTGTCATCTCTGCAAACTCTTCAAAAAGAGCAGGAAATTAACTCATAGTGCTAGGGGACTCAACTGTCTCAAGCTTTCGTATAGCCCGAGTCGGTTTGAATCAGATACCCTTCCAGTTCCCACCCCATTAGACACTCCATAACATCACCAACGCCAAGCCCCGTCTGTTCAACCAGTTCATCAACACTTTGAGGATCAAAACTCAGCTGTGGCCACAGGGTTTTCTCGGCCTCGGAATCCAGCAATGGCGACTTATCCACAGAAGCTTGTGAAGCATCCGTCGCAGCAATCTCAACCTCCGTCCAATGACCTAGCTGTTGGGCAATATCAAGCGCGGATTCCACCAAGGTTGCTCCGTCACGAATCAGTGCGTGGCAACCGCGGGCCTGGGGATTGTGAATAGATCCCGGGATCGCAAATACCTCCCGATTTTGCTCCAACGCCAATCGCGCCGTGATCAAAGATCCACTTTTCAGCGCCGCTTCAACCACTAAGACACCCAGACTAAGGCCGCTCACAATACGATTTCTTCTTGGAAAGTTAGCGCTTACTGGCGAGGTACCCGGCATAAATTCTGATACCAACAACCCACCCGTTGCGACAATTTCCTGCGCAAGCCGGTGATTCCTGCGAGGATAAATACGATCGATACCTGTCCCCATCACCGCGACGGTTTGCCCTCCCGCGGCCAATGCTCCTGCATGAGCAGCACCATCAATCCCAAGAGCGAGACCACTGGTGATCACTAGACCCGCAGCGGCAAGAGCGCGTGCAAAGTTATGGGCATTTTTTAGGCCGCCAGGACTGGCATTACGGCTACCGACAAATGCCAGCTGCGGTCGTTGCAGTACACCAACAGCACCGCGCAGAAATAGAAAAGGCGGTGGATCAGAAATTTGTTGCAAGAGAGGTGGGTAAGAATTCTGCTCATGGCTGATTAATGTTACCCCGTCAGAGAGGTGCTCCTGCGTCTGCTCAACCAACTGGCGCCAGTCAGTACTCGCATCACCATGAGTCAAAAGACCTTGGATACGCGAACGGGAGGCGGCGGGAACCAATGCCAAAGCATCATCAGGCTGTGAAAAAATTTGTTGTAACTGAGGAAAGTGTTTGCGCAGCTTCCAATAACTGCGCACACCAAATCTGGGACATGACAGTAGAAAAAGGATCAGCAACGGCGAGTTTAGTTGATACTCACCCACAGCTGCTTACCTCATCCCTGAGCCTAAAAGGAACTAATCAGGGATTTTTAACGCGATCATCTACGGCCAGCGGGCGCGACGCCTCAATGACCAGAGCAAAGCTCATTTTTTCGAACGTACGAAAGACCATCAGCAAACCCGCTCTCTCATCTGGCAGACGAACGACATCGCCAGCAATGCGATCTTTCACGACACCACCCTCTTTGAAAATGGCCATCACATTACCTTCCGTTAACCCTTCACGAGTACCGCGGTTGATCGCGACCACGTTCATCGGGCCAACCTGAGATACTCCACCCTCAACAGCCATAATGACACCTTCAACTTGCTGATCTGGACTGGAGGGATAAAAAACGGTCTCAATGGCGCGCTCTTCACGAGGAAGTAGGCGATCACTGATGCGAATTTCTTCTGTTGTGCGGGTTACTTCAAACGTACCCACATCGCCATTTTCAGCCTGTTTTTTAACGGTACCGATATCCAACGCCTGCAGGCCAAGCACTTCCTTGGTTTCAGGGTCAATAAACTGCTGTCCGCCTCGATAGACACCGAAAGTATTGATCGTATTATTGAAGTCGCCTCGAGCGTAGAGCTGGTCACCAGCACCAACGATCAGATGCTCTTCTGAACCCGTCAATACGTACGGCGCCGCGTCCATTTCCGCATTGGTGACCACACGACTTTTCGACAAAAAGTGTTCGATCTCATCAAGTGGAATAGCCGGTATGGCTTGATCCAATGGCAATTCACGGGCCTGTGGAGACAACTTAACGACGCGCGTGCCACGGTCCAACATTAGACGTGGTTTGCCATCCATATACACCAAACGCACTCTATCACCGGGATAGATCAGGTGAGGATTTTCAATTTGAGGGTTAACATGCCATATCTCGGGCCACATCCAGGGATTTTGCAGAAATGTTTCAGAAATATCCCAGAGAGTGTCACCTTTCTTGACTGTATATTCGTCCGGATGAGACTGCTTCAAACGCAGCTCTTCTGCCTGCGACGACAGGGACAGCGCCGAGAACAAGAGCGCGACCATCAGTTTTTTCATAGAAACCCGTCCTGTTTATTCGGCGTGTCCTCGCCGAAAAAGGTATAATGTTCAAATCCTGTGCTGGCAACCCATGGAATTCCGCTTCATGGCGACCCGAATGTCACAGACAACCATTCCGGAAGTGTTGCCACTTTAATAGTAGTCGCATATAGACAGGTCAGCGAAAATTTCCCTTGCTATTCCATAAGCAGAAGGAAATTACCGGCCAGAGTCAGGGAATGGTAATCAATCATTACCGGCAAATATCAGAAATCGGTCACAAACTTATGTCGATCCTAACAATTCTCGAATTCCCCGATCCCCGTCTGCGCACCGTCGCAACTCCCGTGGATGAGGTCGATGATGATCTCCGTCAATTGGTCGACGACATGTTTGAAACAATGTACGACGCCCCTGGTATCGGCTTGGCGGCGACACAAGTCAATGTTCACAAACAAGTGATCGTGATGGACATTTCAGAGGATAAAAGCGATCCCCTGGTTTTCATCAACCCCAAAATTACCGTACTGGACGAGTCTGTAGCCCCTTATGATGAAGGCTGTCTGTCAGTACCGGGATTCTATGAAACCGTAGAGCGACCAGCCAATATCATCGTTGAGGCTCTGGACAGAGACGGGAACACCTTCCAGTTGGAGCCAGATGGCTTACTGGCAACCTGTATTCAACACGAAATGGATCACCTCGCGGGTAAATTGTTTGTGGATTATGTATCGCCCATCAAACGTCAGCGTATTCGTAAGAAACTGGAAAAATCTCAGCGTCAGCGCGCCTAAATCTCGATCAGCGGGCATTGCTCTCTGCAATCGCCCCTTGCCCCTACTACCTGCAGAAATCTGAAAACCATTATGCGTATCATCTTCGCCGGCACACCTGAATTTGCTGCGAAACACCTCTCCAGCTTAATAGACAGTTCCCACACGATTATTGCGGTTTACACGCAACCAGACCGACGTGCTGGACGCGGTAAGAAGCTTCTTGCCAGTCCGGTAAAGCAACTGGCAGAACAGCAAGGCATCAGTATTGAACAACCGGTGTCATTAAAAGATGCGCAGACACAGGATCAATTGGCGAGCTACGATGCTGACGTCATGATCGTAGTCGCCTACGGGCTGCTGTTACCGCAAGCAGTTCTCGATATTCCCAAGCATGGGTGCCTCAACGTGCATGCCTCATTACTACCGCGTTGGCGTGGGGCTGCTCCAATTCAGCGTGCCATTGAAGCCGGCGACACCTCCACCGGTGTCACCATCATGCAGATGGAAGCAGGTCTTGATACCGGCCCTATGCTGTTGACTCAGGAATGCGCGATCGAGCCACAGGAAACCTCGTCTTCATTGGAAGACAAGCTCGCAGAATTAGGGCCTCCAGCCTTGCTGGAAACCCTATCGTTGATGAAAACAGGATCATTACAGGCGAGTAATCAAGACAATACAAAGGCTTGCTATGCATCGAAACTAACGAAAGCCGAGGCCGAAATTTACTGGCAACAACCGGCAATCACGATCGAGCAGAAAATCAGAGCGTTTAACCCCTTTCCTGTCGCCTTTTTTAAACAGAAACAAGATGCCATCCGAGTTTGGGAGGCCAGTCTCTTAAACGAAGCGACCAGCGCATTACCTGGAACCATCGTAAACATCACAGACGCAGGAATTGACGTCGCCACAGGTGACGGTCTTGTTCGTCTTCAGGCGCTGCAAATGCCCGGCAAAAAGAGTCAACCGGTGGCTACCATTGTCAATGGCTACCGAGATCGCTTTGTTATCGGCCAACCCATTGCCACTCAGGCGGATTAATCTGTGACGAATGCGCGGCTCACAGCCGTTACAACTCTGCAGGCACTGACATCCGGCAAGGGCTCATTGGCATCACTACTTCCGCCTGCCCTAGATACAGTGCCACAGGACGAACGCGCTCATCTGCAAAATCTTTGCTATGAGGCCTGCCGCTGGTATCCAAGGCTTACCGCTATTTTGAAGCGATTAGTAGACAAACCGCTCAAAGAGAAAGACAGAGATATTGAATGGGTCCTCATTTTAGGATTGCTCCAATTGAGGGAGTTGAGGACACCGGATCACGCGGCGATCAGCACCAGTGTCGACCTCTGTCGCCAGCTCAATAAACCCTGGGCGGCGAAGCTTGTAAATGCAGTCTTGAGACGTTACCAACGGGACGGCAAGGCTCTAGAAACAGAACTCCAAAGCAGTCCAGCATTCACCAGCAATCATCCCAATTGGTTGCGCAAGCAAATCAGCCAGGATTGGCCGTCACACGCTGACGCCCTCTTTTCTGGCAATGATCAACAACCGCCAATGACCCTGCGGGTAAATCTTCAGCAGCACTCCAGAGAGCAACTCCAAGACCAACTTTCAGCCGTAGGGATCGACAGCCAGACAACTCCCTATTCTCCCTATGGATTATTGCTTAGCGAACCCTGTAACGTCAGTGAGATACCTGGATTTCTCGAGGGAAGTTGCAGCGTACAGGATGAAGCTGCACAGTTGGCTGCCGATTTACTGGTCGCCGATGGTGGCCAGCGTATTTTAGATGCCTGTGCTGCCCCCGGCGGTAAAACCGGACATATACTGGAATGTATGGCTCGCCGTAGCCCTCCAGAATCTTCGCAAAATTTAGTTGCTCTTGACGTCGATCAGCGACGTCTTCAAAGAATTGAAGACAATTTTGAAAGACTCAAAGCCAACGCAGGAACGACCGAAATTGAGCTTATCTGCGCTGACGCTCTCGATATTGAATCCTGGTGGGACGGCAAGCCGTTTGATCGCATTCTCTTGGACGCTCCCTGCTCGGCAACCGGCGTATTAAGACGTCATCCAGACATTAAGCTACTGCGCAAAGCGACAGACATTGCTAAGCTTGCGCAGCTGCAGCTAAAACTGCTCGTAGCACTTTGGCCGCTGCTTCAAAATGGAGGCCGACTTGTCTATGCAACATGCTCAATAATTCGGACTGAAAATGCCCTGGTCATCGAAAAGTTTTTAACTCAGACCACGGACGCCATTGAAGAACCCATAGATGCTCCGTGGGGAATAAAAGAACCCTATGGAAGGCAACTTTTCCCAGTGCCTGCAGGTCACGATGGTTTTTATTATGCTTGTCTTAGGAAAGGCTGATCGACAGCAGCTCATTGCTGAAAATTCATGTGTGGTCGTTGCCACCCAACCGGAAACGTTCTGACTGAGTAATGAAAATTATTATTTTGGGCGCTGGCCAGGTCGGTGGATCACTGGCGCAAAACCTCGCAAACGAAGCAAATGACATCACCATCATTGATAAAGACGAAAGCCGTCTTCGAGAGCTGGTTGATCGTATCGATATCGGCATCGTCAATGGCGAAGCCGCACATCCTGCCATTTTGCTCCAAGCTGGTATCGAAGATGCCGACTTATTGATTGCGGTAACCAGCGATGACGAACTCAATATGGTCGCCTGTCAGGTTGCACACAGTCTTTATAAGACGCCTACCAAGATTGCCCGAATTCGTTCAAATGCCTACCTCGCCAAACCCGAGCTCTTCCGACCTGATGCGATTCCCATCGATGTTATCATCAGCCCTGAGCGTTTGGTGTCTGACTATATCTTCAGGCTTATCGAACACCCGGGCGCACTTCAGGTACTCGAATTTGCTGATGGCCAGGTACAACTCGTGGCAGTAAAAGCCTACTACGGAGGTCCACTTGTCGGTCAAGAGCTCAGTTATTTGCGTGAACACATGCCAAGTGTCGATACACGAGTAGCCGCAATTTACCGACGCGATCGAGCCATCACCCCTGAGGGTTCAACCATCATTGAAGCCGACGATGAGGTTTTCTTTATCGCCGCTCGCACTGATATCCGTGCGGTGATGAGCGAGCTGCGACGAATCGAAACACAGTACAAACATATTTTCATCGCAGGGGGCGGCAATATTGGTTATCGTCTTGCCCGCAGTCTCGAAACCGATTATCGCGTCAAAATTATTGAGCTGACCAAAGAGCGCTGTAAGTTCCTCTCCGAAAATTTGCGTCAAGCGATTGTTCTGCAGGGAAGCGGCTCAGATAAAGAACTGCTAATGGAAGAAAACATCGAGGATACCGATGTGTTTCTGGCGCTGACCAATGATGATGAAGCTAATATCATGTCATCAATGCTGGCGAAGCGATTAGGCGCTCGCAAAGTTATGACGCTGATTAACAATCCTGCGTACGTGGATCTGGTTCAAGGCGGAGAAATCGATATTGCCATTTCTCCTCAACAAACGACTATTGGCAGCATGCTGACCTATGTAAGGAGAGGCGATATTGTCAATGTGCATTCTCTGCGTAGAGGCGCTGCGGAAGCTATTGAGGTTATTGCCCACGGCGATGCAAAAACCTCCAAAGTGGTTGGTAAAGCCATTGAAGATATTGATCTGCCTGCAGGCGCAACCATCGGTGCAATTGTCCGAGAAAGTGATAAAGGCAACGAGGTAGTTATTGCGCACGATAATATTGTCGTCGAATCCGAAGACCATGTAATCGTCTTCCTTGTCGATAAAAAGCATACGAAAGATATTGAAAAACTCTTTCAGGTCGGATTTGCCTTCTTTTAATTATGCATCTATCGGTTATCGCCAGAATTCTCGGGGTCTTGCTGATGCTATTCAGCCTTACCCTCTTCCCGCCGATTCTTGTTTCCATTTGGTTCGAAGACAAAAATCAATTTGCCTTTTGGCTTGCCTTTGCAATTACTTTTATTACCGGGCTTATTATTTGGTTCCCTGTTCACCGAAAAGCACAGGATTTGAGAACTCGAGACGGCTTTTTAATTACAGCCCTCTTCTGGTCTGTCTTGGGCGTCTTTGGTTCTCTGCCACTGATATTTTCCAATGATCTGGATTTAAGCGTAACCGATGCAGTTTTTGAATCGCTATCAGGATTAACGACAACCGGAGCAACTGTAATCACCGGACTGGATGAGCTTTCACCGTCCATTCTCTACTACCGACAACAATTAAATTGGCTTGGAGGCATCGGTATTGTTGTGATTGCAGTAGCCATTCTGCCGATGCTCGGCATTGGTGGTATGCAGCTGTATCGAGCAGAAACACCCGGGCCGGTAAAAGACAGCAAGCTAACTCCCCGCATAACAGAAACAGCAAAGGCGCTTTTTTTAATTTATCTCAGCCTCACCTGCGCCTGCGGTATTGCTTATTGGGTTGCAGGCATGTCCTTGTTCGATGCGATATGCCATGCCTTCAGTACCGTTGCTATTGGTGGTTTTTCCACGCACGACGCCAGTATCGGTTATTTTCAGAATGAAGCGATCATGGCCATTGCTGTCTTCTTCATGATTATATCCGGCGTGAATTTCGCGTTGCATTTCTACAGTTGGCAATCCAAGCAATTTACCCACTATTTGAAAGATCCGGAATTTCAATTTTACATCGCAGCAATATTGCTCGGCTGTGTCCTGACGGTTGGTCTACTCTACTACTACTCCATCTTTGATTTCCGAGACAGTTTATTTCATGGAGTTTTTCAACTGGTATCTATCCTCACCACAACGGGATATTCGACCACAAATTTCAGCGTCTGGCCCAGTATTCTGCCTTTTATGTTGCTGTATTTTGCGTTTATGGGCGGATGTGCTACATCAACCGCAGGTGGTTTGAAAGTCATTCGAGTTTTGTTAATTTTTAAGCAGGGATTGCGGGAGATTCACCGGCTGATTCATCCCAATGGTATTTTTCCCATTAAGCTCGGCGAAACCAGTGTGTCCGATCGAATTGTAGATGCGGTATGGGGATTTTTGTCGGTCTACGTGTTTGCCTATATGGTGATGTTTTTACTTTTGGTTGGTACAGGCTTGGATGTGATTACCGCATTTTTCGCCGTCGGCGCCTGTATCAATAATCTGGGCCCTGGACTGGGCGAGGTTGCCGCACATTATGGCAACATCAGTGATGCTGCCAAATGGATACTCTGTTTCGCAATGCTGTTGGGTCGTCTCGAGGTATTCACCTTGCTTGTTCTATTCAGCCCGATGTTCTGGCGGAATTGATACTCACCGGCGTTTTTTATACATCTTGCGCTGATCAGGCTGTTTACGGAAACGTTTGTACTCCCATTGATATTGTTCCGGGCACAGGTCTATGCAGTTTTCAACACTGCGATTTAACCCTGCCAAAGCCTCAGATTCTTCTTCGGAATAAATGCCCGGATCTGGGTCCATCACGTGGATACGGAAACCTTTATCGACCCGCTCCGCCACGGCCGTCAAAACCCGGCACTTAGCACGACTTCTCAAACTGTGAACCAATGTCATCGTAAGTGCTGGATGACCAAAAAAGGGAGCAAATGCCCCGCCAGCATTTTTGTCAGGCACTTGATCCGGCAGAATACCGGTAAAGCCGCCACTCTTTAATGTTTTTAATAGTTCTGTCACACCACGGCGATTTGTAGGTACGAGCTTGGCGCCGGATTTTTCCCGACTACCTCGAATAATGGCTTCAAACGCTGCCATATCAGGAGGTTGATATAGGCTTACGATAGGACCTAACTTAGCGAGATAGAGTCCTAGCACTTCCCAGTTGCCAATGTGAGGTGCCAATACCAGAAGTCCTTCTCCGCTCTCGAGTGCGGCGGTAATTTTGGCCTCCCCTTTAACCTCAAGAATCCGATCTGCCGTCCATTGATAATCTCGCAACCAAATTGACCCTGTCTCGCACAGCAACTTGCCGGTTTCCCGCAAGCTCTTCACCGCGAGTCGCTGCCGCTCTGATGCCGACATTTCTGGATAGCAAAGCTCAAGATTTTCCAGGGTTACCCAATACATTTGAGTATGTAACAGGGCATTAAGCCGACCGATTGCTGCACCGATGCAACGAGCTACCCCCAAAGGCAAGTGCGCACTGGCTCGCAGTAACCCAACGGCGAGCTTTTCTTTAATCGACTCGATTTGATGAACAGTCATCGGATATCCGGCAGCATTGTAGAAGTAGCAGAGCTTATAGAAAGGCTATGTTGCCCTCAACACTTGTCAAAAACGTCACCGACTTATCCGGTAATCAGCCGGCAAACATGGAGATGAATGCCTGCGAACGCTATAATCACGCCCCTGAAATTTACGGGTTAAAGGGATTCTGCTTGCAGAACCTTAGACCACAACCAAGAGGATTTCGAGGCTGTGTCCGAAACCAATACGCCAGATGTTTCTACGTTCCAAGGCTTGATACTCGCACTGCAAAACTACTGGGCTCGTCAAGGTTGCGTCGTACTGCAGCCACTGGATTTGGAAGTTGGTGCGGGAACCTTTCACCCTGCTACATTCCTTCGGGCCATTGGGCCTGAAACTTGGAATGCGGCTTACGTGCAGCCCAGTCGCCGCCCTACTGATGGTCGCTATGGTGAAAATCCAAATCGGCTTCAGCATTACTATCAATTTCAGGTCGTACTCAAGCCATCTCCGGACAATTTTCAAGAACTCTATCTTGGTTCATTAAAAGAACTCGGTATCGACAGCTTGGTTCATGATATTCGCTTTGTTGAAGATAACTGGGAATCCCCAACCTTGGGAGCTTGGGGCCTGGGCTGGGAGATCTGGCTCAATGGCATGGAAGTCACTCAGTTCACCTATTTTCAACAAGTGGGCGGATTGGAGTGTTTCCCGGTAACCGGCGAGATAACCTATGGCCTTGAGCGCATTGCCATGTACCTCCAAGGGGTCGATTCGATCTACGACCTTATCTGGACATATAATCCCGACGGCAAGCCGGTCACATATGGTGATGTTTTTCACCAAAATGAGGTGGAAATGTCCACCTTTAATTTCGAATACGCCAACGTTGATTTTTATCTGCAGACCTTCGATACCTGCGAAAAAGAATGTCAGCGTTTGGTTGAAAACAACCTGCCGCTACCTGCTTATGAATTGGTCATGAAGGCCTCTCATGCATTTAACCTCCTAGATGCCCGCAACGCGATTTCTGTTACCGAACGTCAACGATACATACTCAGAGTCAGAACATTGGCCAGAAGTGTCGCTGAATGTTATTTCGCGGCGCGCCGGTCACTCGGATTTCCTCTCGCGGAAGATTCGGTAAAAGCCCAGGTACTGGCAGCGTTGGAAGGAGATAAATAACATGGCCCAGGATTTTATCGTCGAATTGGGAACCGAAGAGTTACCACCAACGGCCCTGAAGGATCTGATGAATGCCTTCACCAACGGCATTATTGAAGGGCTACATAAAAACAAATTGGCATACGCCTCCGCCAAAGGCTTTGCCTCGCCGCGGCGCCTAGCCGTCATTATTTCCGCGCTGGAAGAAAAGACCCCTCTGGACGAGGCATTAATATGGGGGCCGCCTCTCAAAGTTGCTTTTGATAAAGACGGCAACCCAACCCGCGCAGCAGAAGCTTTTGCCGCAAAGAATGGCGTCCAACTGGCCGATTTAGCACACGAAAATGACGGCAAGGTGGACAAGCTTTTGTTCCGCACTCAGGTGGGTGGCGACCAGGCTACGGGAATACTTCCCCAGATCATCAGTGATTCGTTAGATCAACTTCCTATTCCCAAGCGCATGCGTTGGGGTGCCAACCGCACTCAGTTTGTAAGACCGGTACATTGGCTGGTGATGATGTATGGCGGAGACGTTGTGAACGCAGAAATTCTTGGTTTACAGTCCTCGAATACCACCCTTGGACATCGTTTTCATTTCAACCAAAAACTCGTAATCGATAACGCACAAAAATACCTGAGTCTCCTAAAGGACCAAGGTAAAGTGATTGCCGATTATGACGAACGCAAACAGATGATTCGCGAACAGGTCGAAACACAGGCTAAGAACATTAACGGTGTCGCACAGATTGATGAGGATCTTCTTGAAGAAGTGACTTCTTTGGTCGAATGGCCCGTTGCCATCACAGGGAATTTCGATAAAACGTTTTTGGAAGTTCCTCAGGAAGCTTTGATATCTTCCATGCAGGAGCACCAAAAATATTTTCCTGTATTCGATGAGAACGGCAGTCTGCTTCCCAACTTTATCACCGTCTCGAATATCGATAGTAAGAATATTCAACAGGTCATTGACGGAAATGAAAGAGTGATTCGCCCGCGCCTGAGCGATGCCGCATTCTTTTTTGAAACCGATAAAAAGACCAGCCTTTACGATTTCCGTGAACGTCTGAAAACCGTCGTATTTCAGGCAAAGCTTGGATCCGTTTACGATAAAACCGAACGGGTGAGTCAACTGGCCAGTAAATTGTCAAACGAGCTTGATTGTGACCAACGAGTTGCAACGGAGGCGGCCAAACTTTGCAAAGCTGATCTGGTCTCTTCTATGGTTGGTGAGTTTGATAAAATGCAAGGCATCGCTGGCGCCTATTACGCACGAAATCAGGGACTCAGCGACGAGATCGCCACGGGTATTCAAGAACACTATCTGCCTAAGTATGCGGGTGATGACCTACCGGAATCCATGCCCGGCTGTATTGTCGCTATTTGTGATCGGATAGATACCATTACTGGTATTCTGGGGTTGGGACAAAAGCCAACCGGCTCTAAAGATCCCTTTGCGCTACGTCGTGCCAGCGTCAGTGTGTTGCGCCTAATCATCGAAAAAGACCTCAACATCGATCTCCAGGGCCTTCTGGAAGCTTCAGCAAATCTACACGGAGAAACGATAGACAGAGAGCTAGCCGTGACCGATGGCATCAGCTACATACTTGATCGTCTTCGCAACTGGTATGACGAGAAAGGTATTAGTTTTGGCGTCTACGAATCAGTATTGTCTTTAAAGTTAACTCGTCCCTCAGATGTCGATCGTCGCATTCAGGCAGTTAATCAGTTTGTACAACGACCTGAAGCCGCTGCACTTGCCGCAGCCAATAAGCGTGTCTCTAATATTCTGGCAAAGCAGGACAGTTCAGCCTTCTCAGGCGAATTCGATACAAGCTTGTTTAGCGAAGACGAAGAACGGGCGTTGTCCGATGCATTAATGGAAGTACGTGGGAGTTTTTCAGGCCTACTTGCCAAAGGCGACTACATAAGTGCCCTCAATTTGCTGGCAGGTTTGAGAGACCCTGTTGATCAGTTCTTTGATAAAGTCATGGTCATGGTTGACGATACCACTGTCAGAAATAACAGGCTGCGCTTATTGAGTAGCTTACGTGCAATGTTCCTTGATATTGCTGATATCTCGTATCTCGCCAGCGCAAATTAAGGGACGATGGAGGCCCCTTTCGGGCCTCGCTTTCCATCCATTAAACTTAGCCAAAAGAGAGTTTTTCGACAGCTTCGATAACTTGTCTGGATCCGGATTCAATATCAACGATTGAGTGCTTGGTCTCTTCGATATGGGCACTGACTTTTTCCATGATCGCCAAACCATCTCGAATCGTAATCACCGCATCTTTCGTGGAATTATCGTTTTCCGAAAAGACCTTCATAATTTCTTTAGTCGACTGCGTCGTTCGCGACGCCAGCTCTCGAACCTCATCGGCGACCACGGCAAACCCTCTACCCTGTTCACCCGCTCGAGCTGCTTCAATAGCGGCGTTTAAAGCAAGTAAGTTAGTCTGATCTGCAATGGCACTGATTGCGCTTACCATTTGACTGAGGGCCCCTGACTGAGCCTCTAACGCACCGATTTTATCCGAGGCCATTTGCATTTGATTACTCAGATCACCCAGCGAACTCACGGTTTCCATCATCAACTGCTTGCCTTTCTGGGAGTACTGCCCAGTTTCTTTAGACATCTCTGAAGCAAGGTGAGCAGCCTCAGCAACGCGTTTTTCTTGTTCAACCTGGCGAGTAATATTGGTAGCAAATTTCACGATCTTGTATAAACGACCCTGCTTATCGAAAACCGGATTATAAGACGCCTCCAGCCATAGTGATTGGCCATGCTTGTCATATCGTTGATAGCGATCAGAAAAGAACTCCCCCCGATTTAAACGCTCCCAAAACTGCTTATAACCCGCACTGTTTGCCTCCTCCTGAGAGCAAAAAATACGGTGATGCTGTCCTTCGATCTCACTTAATGAGTACCCAACCGTCTGTAAAAAGAGGCTGTTGGCAGTTACAATATTACCTGATGGCCAGAATTCAATTACCGCCATAGAGCGATTCAAAGCCCCGAGAATATCCTCGTTTTCACGCGAGTTTGAAATGGTGCGTGTTAAGTTGTTACCGAACACGTCAATACGCTTACATCCACTCGTTTCAGAAACCACCGGTTGAACAATAACTCTTACCCAAGCGATGTCTTTGCCCATCGCCATTTCTACCGCGCCGCTCCAATGTCGCTGGCTTTGAATTGCCGAAGACATCTCGCGAAAATGATTCGTAGATTTATTGGCATCGGGCACTAGCTCAGTGAAATGCCCGCCTGTCATTCGTCCTGCGCTGATGTTCAATTCCTGCCCCACCAAGTTGTTGGCGGAACGAATAACCCCGGAGCCATCCAGTTCCCAGTGCATCATTTCTGACTTTAAGCTCTTATAAATCTGGTTAACTTCGTCGAGTTGTTCGAGCGCTGCCTTATAGTCAGACTTCAATTTTTTGTTGAACATGTATGCCTCAATTTAATTATTCACTGAGGGGTAGCAGGAATCGATGACGTATCATCGCGTGTTTTAAACGACTAGAGTGTTGTATTCACATCGTTTAATACTAGTTCAAACTGGGCGATTTCGCGCTCTGGAATTGACGAGCGGATGCTATAGAAGATTGATAATTTGATGCAAAATGGAAGGATCAATAGAAAGCACTTGGCGTAATGCCATGCTGTTTTTTATACACATAAAAAACTCTGTGAAGTCACCCTCACAGAGTTTTTGCCTCATCATCTAACTAGAGAGTCCTATTACTCCAGCTAGCTTTGAGCATAGGTTAAATGTCGAGATTCGCTACGGCCAAAGCATTTGTTTCAATAAAGTCTCGACGAGGCTCTACTTGATCGCCCATGAGCGTGGTAAAAATAAGATCCGCCGCGATCGCGTCTTCAACGGTTACTTGAAGCATGCGTCGGGTTTCAGGATCCATAGTGGTTTCCCACAATTGCTCTGGATTCATTTCACCCAAGCCTTTGTAGCGCTGAATGTTGTAACCCTTCTTCGACTCAGACAAAAGCCATTCGAGAGCTGCTTTGAAACTGGTCGTTTCAAAGGTTTTCTCTCCACGCTGAACATAACCGCTCTCTTCGATCAAATTTTCTAATTTTTGACCGAGTGCGACGAGGGTCCGATAGTCTGTTGAGATAAAGAAATCTCGGTTGAGAATGTAATTATTCGGCACGCCATGTAGAGTAACTTTGACAACAGGTAAGAAGAGATTTCTTTCTGAGTCTTCGTGAATTTCAACTTCATATCTGTGTGTACCGACCGCATTTAGGGTTAATCGGGCCAGCAGCTTTTCACTCCATTGCGACACACGCTCCCGATTATCGAGATCTCCCTCTTCCAGCTTCGGAAGGTAAATCATATGCTCCAACATATCGGCAGGATAAATTCGTGATAATTTATCAATACGATTCATCACTGTCCGGTACTCGGTTACCAAGGTTTCCAAAGCTTCTCCGATAATTGGAGGCGCCTCTTGGTTCACGTGAAGTGCAGCGCCTTGCAAAGCCACCTGAGTCAGGTAATTTGTAAGAGCTTCGTCATCTTTTAAATATTGCTCCTGCTTTCCCTTACTGATTTTATAAAGAGGTGGCTGAGCGATATAAATGTGCCCACGCTCGACAAGCTCTCGCATTTGACGAAAGAAAAAGGTCAGCAACAACGTTCGAATATGAGAACCATCAACGTCCGCATCCGTCATAATGATAATGCTGTGGTAGCGAAGTTTATCCGGATTAAAATCTTGATTGCCAATGCCACACCCTAAAGCAGTAATCAACGTTCCGACTTCTGCACTGGACAGCATCTTATCAAACCGAGCTTTCTCGACGTTTAAGATCTTGCCCTTCAGAGGAAGAATTGCCTGTGTTTTTCTGGCGCGGCCCTGCTTGGCTGACCCCCCTGCAGAATCACCCTCCACGAGGTATATCTCTGATAGCGCAGGGTCCTTTTCCTGGCAGTCAGCAAGCTTTCCAGGCAATCCAGCGATGTCTAGGGCGCCTTTCCTTCGCGTCATTTCACGGGCCTTACGAGCGGCCTCACGCGCTTTAGCGGCTTCAAGCATTTTGCCCACAATCATTTTTGCTTCTTGAGGGTTCTCAAGTAGGTAATCGTTGAAGGCTGCGCTCATTTCTTGTTCAACTGCAGTCTTCACTTCTGAAGAAACCAGCTTGTCTTTTGTTTGCGAAGAGAATTTAGGGTCGGGCACCTTCACGGAAATAATAGCAGTAAGCCCTTCTCTGGCGTCATCTCCGGTAGTCGCAACTTTCTCTTTTTTCCCCAAGCCTTCGCGCTCGATATAACTATTCAGACTACGCGTCAATGCTGCTCGGAAGCCTGCCAAGTGCGTACCGCCATCTCTTTGAGGAATGTTATTTGTATAGCAAAACAGGTTTTCCTGGAATGAATCATTCCATTGCAAGGCAACTTCAACGGCGACTCCATCTTCAGATTCACGTGTTCGAGTGAAGTGCATTACCTTATTAATCGGAGTTTTGTTTTTGTTTAGATGTTCTACAAAGGCTTTTAAACCACCTTCATATTCATAGATCTCTTCCTTACCGCTGCGGTCATCTTTTAATTGAATTTTGATACCAGAATTCAAAAATGACAGTTCTCTCAAACGCTTCGCCAGGTATTCGAAGTGGAATTCAATATTCGAAAAGGTTTCAGCTGAGGGTTTAAAGCGGATTTTTGTGCCTGTTGCTTCTGTTTCCCCAACCACTTTTAAAGGCTCGTCAGGGACACCATGACGGTACACCTGCTCAAACACCTTTCCACCTCGCCGAATCTCCAACTGTAGGTGCTCAGACAGCGCATTCACTACGGAGACACCTACACCGTGCAATCCGCCAGATACTTTGTACGTATTATCGTCAAACTTACCACCCGCATGCAGGACAGTAAGGATTACTTCTGCAGCGGAAACCCCCTCCTCTTCATGAATTTCGGTAGGAATTCCTCTTCCGTTATCCGATACAGAGACTGATTCATCGGTGTGAATGGTGACTTTCACTTCCGTACAGTAACCTGCGAGGGCTTCATCAATAGAATTATCCACGACCTCGAATACCATATGGTGAAGACCTGTACCATCGTCTGTGTCACCAATATACATTCCCGGGCGCTTACGAACCGCGTCCAGCCCTTTCAGGACTTTAATACTGGACGAATCGTAAGTAGGGGTATCGGACATATTTTCCACTCCAGCTAGAAGCTAATAAGTGTAGTTAGGAGAAGCTCCACTCTACAGGGTTAAATTGACCATGTTCCACGTGGAACATTTTGGGAATCCACTTTGATTCCAAACTATTTTCTAATCCTAGGGCTAGATGCCATATCTCTTGTAATCTAGCCGACTCAATCCCAGTGCAAAACACCTGGCATTTGGTTTCCATTGACCATCGAGCAACCATCTGCGCTAAATTATCATCGAGCTCAGCCAACAGGTCATCGATTAACAACACACAGCGCTTACTCGTCATTTCTGTCAAAACTTTGATTTTTGACAAGAGAAGCACACAGACAAAGAGCTTTTGCTGCCCTCGCGATAGAGAATCTACGACAGGTACACCTTGGTATTTAATTCTGAATTCTGATCTATGGGGACCTTTTCCGGTAAAGCCTTTTGCTCGATCCTGCTCGTAGCCTTCCCTAAACAACTCGAGATAAACTCTTTGTTGTTCCGACTGTGAAAGCTCCCGAAGTTGTTTCACGGCATCAGCAGTTAAAGCTCTACCAAATCCAGTTTCAAATTCCAATGTGATGTCAGATACGGTGTCTTGTACGCCAGCCAAGGCTGAGAAGGCATCTCGGAGCTCTAAAAAACGCCTTAGGCGCTTTTCTGTGATACCTAATCCAGCCAGAGCCAGCGTCTTGTCCCATGGTTCCAGTTGCCTATAGGATATTTTATCACTTTTAAGCAAAGAGTTACGCTGTCTTAACGCGCCCTCATAGGCAACCCACTCTTTGTGAAACTCATGTTCCACGTGGAACACTAACCAGTCTAAGAACTGTCTCCGAACCGCTGGAGCACCACTAACCAAGTCGAACAATGATTCATTTAACAAACGAATGGGTAAATCTATCGCCAATTCAGCGGAAGACAAACATTTTTTCCCCGCCTTTTTTATTATAGTTGAACCATCTTTTGCTTTCTGAATACCGACAGGTATCACGGAGCCAGACTGCGAAACAGTTTTTGAAAATAAACTGAAAGCATCCGACTGAAAATTTATGATTGACTTGTTTTTTCGAGTACGAAAAGAACGACCAGTAGCGATATGATTTACAGCTTCAAGAAGGCTGGTTTTACCACTACCGTTAGCACCGAAAATTAGATTTAACTGAGGGCTGAACTCGAAGTTCTGATGGGAGATGTTACGAAAGCTTGAAATAGATAGGGTTTTAAGATGCATAAAATCAGAGGTGAGGCCTACAGAAAAAAACTTCCTGCAGGCCTAAAAAGTTACAGCCTCATTGGCATAACAACATAAAGAGAATCACTGTCTTCATCGGGTTCCTGTAGAAGAGCACTACTGTTTGAATCGGAAAGTGAGATCTGAACATTTTCTGAGGAGAGAACATTCGCAACATCTTGTAGATAACTAACATTGAAGCCAATTTCTATCTCTGAACCACTATAGTCGACGACCACTTCTTCTTCTGCTTGCTCCTGCTCCGGGTTATTCGCAACGATTTTTAGAAGCCCTTTACTCACCAGCAAACGTACACCACGATACTTCTCATTGGATAAAATGGATGCTCGAGCCAACGCTTGCTTCAACAGATCACGGTTCGCAAATACCAGCTTATTCCCTCCAACGGGAAGCACGCGTTCATAATCGGGGAATTTTCCATCCACTAATTTTGATGTGAAAATGTATTCGTTGCTGTTCACTCGAATGTGATGAGAACCAAGAGAAACTTCTGCATCGCCCTCTTCCGCCAGCAAACGAGACAACTCTAAAACGCCCTTACGAGGCAGTATTGCTTGCTTTTTGATATCCTCTGAGACGTCAATATCGTTCGTGCACATCGCTAGACGGTGGCCATCCGTTGCAACAACTCTTAATCCACCTTGGTTAATTTCCCACAACATGCCGTTGAGGTAATAGCGCACATCCTGCTGCGCCATTGCAAAACTGGTTCGCTCGATCAATCGCTTCAGCGTTTTCTGAGGACATACAAATGTAAAATCCTCTTCACTTGGTTGGACTTTAGGGAAATCGTCAGCCGGCAGCGTGGTTAAAGTAAAACGACTACGCCCGCACTGAACCAGAGCCTTCTGATTATCAACAGAAAAATGAATATCGGAATCATCGGGTAACGAACGACAGATATCGAGCAGCTTCCTTGCTGGTACTGTGATACGTCCCATCTTCGCTGAGCCAATATCCAGTCCAGAGTCTTCAACGCCAATCAACGCTCTAATTTCCACCTCTAAATCCGTACCGGTTAAAGAAAGGAAATGACTGTCCAGCTCTATGAGTACGTTTGCCAAAACCGGAAGTGTTTGGCGCCGCTCAACGACACCAGAAACCAATTGCAGAGGTCGAAGTAATGATTCTCTGGATACGGTAAATTTCATGAACAATCTCTATCGCTAAGTAACTATATAAAGAAGATAGACCAACGGTCGACTGACGAATGGTACGGATCAGGTGGTTAGGGAGCGCATAAGATTTTTCCAATCTTCGCGAATATCTGCATCCTCCTCCCTCAATTCTTTGATTTTTCGATGGGCATGCAAAACTGTTGTATGGTCCTTCCCACCAAAGGAATCACCAATTTCTGGCAGACTGTGGTTCGTCAACTCTTTCGCTAACGCCATAGCTACTTGCCTCGGCCTGGCAACCGATCGATTTCGGCGCTTAGAATGCAAATCACTGACTTTGATTTTGTAGTACTCCGCGACCACTCGCTGAATATTATCAATACTGACCTGCTTGTCCTGAAGCGCCAATAAATCTTTAAGCGCCTCTCGAACTAAAGGAACATCAATGGGACGCCCTGTGAAATGCGCGCTGGCGATAACCCGCTTCAGCGCGCCCTCTAACTCACGGACGTTACTCCGAATTCTCTGAGCGATAAAAAATGCGGCATCATTGGGCAGAAACATATTCGACTGCTCTGCCTTCTTCATAAGAATTGCAACGCGGGTTTCCAGCTCAGGCGGCTCAATCGCAACCGTCAGCCCCCAGCCAAAACGAGATTTAAGACGCTCTTCCAGACCGTTGATCTCTTTTGGAAAACGATCACAGGTAACGATGATCTGTTGGCCACCTTCCAAAAGCGCATTAAAGGTGTGAAAAAACTCTTCCTGTGACCTTTCCTTATTTGCAAAAAACTGAATATCATCGATTAAGAGCGCGTCTACAGATCGATAATAGCGTTTAAAATCGGTGATCGCGTTCAGCTGCAGTGCTTTTACCATATCCGCTACAAAACGCTCAGAATGCAAATAGACAACCTTCGCGCTGGGGTTTTGATCTACCAGCTCATTTCCTACAGCGTGCATCAAGTGCGTCTTTCCAAGACCAACACCACCGTATATAAATAGAGGGTTGTAAGCTCCACCGGGATTTTCAGCGACCTGCCGTGCAGCAGCCAATCCAAGTTGGTTTGACTTACCTTCTACAAAACTGGGAAATGTAAAACTCTCATTGAGGTAATTACGGTGCTTTAAACCACCCTCCACCTCTACCGCGGTAACCCTAGGTGCCGGAGCTGCGCGACTGATTGGAGCTTTTTCGATCGACGTAGAAGGATCCAAACTTGGACTGACCAACTCACTGACCGAGGTATCCAAAGCGCCGGATTCTTGTGATACCGATGAAGCTCCCACTGTCGCTGAGGACAACCTATCGGGCCGCTGTTGACTTTCGCGACGATAGTAGCGCGCAGGTGACTGACTGCTTGAAACTGTCACTTCAACAGAAAGGCCTCTCTGCTCGCCAAATTCACCTGCAAGCTCTTGAATTCTTCCCAGGAACTTATCGTTGACCCAATCGAGAACAAAACGATTCGGCGCCAGCAACTTCAAGTTGTTACCAGGGCAGTCTGTATCGACCTTCAACGGCCGAATCCAGGTATTGAATTGTTGAATAGGCAGCTCACTTTTAAGCAAGTCAGCACACTTTTTCCAGACTGCTTCGGACAAAATCTCCCCCTTCCAATTACGATAATCAAAAAATCATCGATGTTGAAATTCAGCAAAAAATAAAACGGAACGTACTTATTCTACCCCCATTATCAGTTTTATCCACAAAAATATTACATTGGGGAAAACTAATATAAAACCAACTTATTATTATATTTCAATAACTTAATGGAAATATACGGCATCAATTAATCGGAAAATTTTTTTCCGGAACATCTTACCCACAACCACCTGTGCATAAGTCTGTGGAAAAATTTTTAATAAACTGGTTGTAACTTGTTGGTTATATAGACGCACAACACCGACTAAAATTTCAACAAATTACATGCAGAAACAATTGTGTTGAAGAGCAAAATTAATTAGAATTCGCGCCTCATTTTTGTACCCGCCACCTTCGAGAGCAATTTGCGCCGGGCGGGCATCGCAAGTTTTCTCATCGACGACACAGGGCAGGATTGAAAAATGAAACGTACTTTTCAGCCGAGCGTACTGAAACGCAAACGTACACACGGATTCAGAAGCCGCATGGCAACCAAAAACGGCCGCAAGATTCTGGCACGACGTCGCGCTAAGGGCCGCAAGAGCCTGGCAGCCTGATTGATTGCGGGATTTGTTTAGTCGCAAGTCCCGCATGCAGCCACTCTCTTCCTCTACCTTTGACAGATTCCGCCCAATCATCGGAAATTCTCACTTCAAGCCCCTTACTCGGGTTTCCCAAGTCTTCGCGCTTACTGAATTCCAGTGATTATGCGTCGGTTTTCAATCGCACCGACGGAAAGGTTTCTCATCAGCGTTTTTTGATATTGGCCAGGCACAATCCTGGAAGTCCTGCTCGCCTGGGCTTAGTCGTGGCAAAAAAAAATATCCGCAATGCGTCACAACGTAATTTTGTAAAACGAATCGTGAGAGAATCCTTCCGGCACTGGCAACAGGAATTGACGGAAATGGATATTGTTTTTCTAGCAAGACGCGGACTGGCAGATTCCGACAGGTCCAAGCTCAGAGAAATGATCGACAGCAGCTGGCCAAAGTTGCTGCGCAAAGTTCGGCGCCCGTCGCTCTAAAATTACTCTGGGAATCCATCGTGAAAATCATCGCTATTTTCCTGATTCGCACTTATCGTTACCTCGCAAGCCCTTGGCTTGGTCAGCAGTGCCGATTTTATCCCAGTTGTTCTAATTACGCTGAAGAGGCGATTTCAACTCACGGTTTCCTAAAAGGCTCCTGGATGGCAGGCCAACGCCTATGTAAATGTCATCCCTGGCACCCTGGTGGAGTCGATCTTGTGGAAGATTACGGGCAAACTAGCGCGTCCAAACCAGACTTCAGATTCAAACTATTTAAAAGACGGAAATAAATGGACTGGCAACGATATATACTGATCGGTGCGATCGCCCTTGTATCGCTCATGTTGATCAATCAGTGGACTGAATTTCAAGACAGAAATGCACCTGTTCAATCTCAGGAAACCACTCTAACCACAGCAATACCGGATGCACCGCCTGCCGTTGCTGATTCATCTCTGAACCAGAGTGATCTGCCGAGCGTCGCATCCAATGACGCCGCAACCAGTACGGCCCCGGATACAACGTCCGAAACTGCCTCTGGTTCATTGATTCAAGTGACCACCGATGTTTTTTCTATTTATATAGATCCACGTGGCGGTGATCTGGTCAAGGTAGCCCTACTGGACTACCTGGCTGAAATAGACGATCCAAATGCTCCGTTGATTCTTCTCAATCGCACTCAATCAACCACCTATGTTGCTCAAAGTGGGTTGATTGGCCAAAACGCCACCGACACCGCTGATGGTAGACCTCTGTTTAGCAGTGCTCAGACCAACTACACCATGTCGGATGACAGCAACGAATTGAATGTCGATCTGACCTTGCAACAAGGCGATGTGAAATTAACCAAGCGCTATACGTTTTACCGCGGTGACCACCTGGTTAAGATGTCCTACCTGGTCAACAACGGCGGCAGTGAACCCTGGAAAGCCAATCTTTTTGGCCAAATCAAACGAGATAGCCACGACCCTGTAAAAGTCGAAGGTTTTGGTATGCGCCCTTATCTTGGCGCAGCGATCACGACACCTGACGAAAATTACAAAAAGGTCGATTTTAAAGACCTCGATGAATCCAATGGATTCAAAACCTCTCTCGAGGGTGGTTGGGTCGCCATGGTTCAGCACTACTTCCTCAGTGCCTGGGTGCCCGATCAAGGCATGGAGAACCATTTCAATCTACGTCGTGGCCAAGAAGGAACCTATCTCTTTGGCTTCACTTCCCCTGCTGTCACCGTAGCTCCAGGCCAGGAAGGCAGTCTTACTGCGTCTTTTTATGCAGGCCCTAAAGACATCAATCGACTGGAAGAAATTTCTCCCTACCTCGATTTGACCGTTGATTACGGCTGGCTCTGGTGGATTGCCAAGCCCCTTTTCCATCTGCTGGATTTTATCCATGGCATTTTAGGCAGCTGGGGTTGGTCCATCATCGCCCTTACCGTCATTATTAAATTGGCATTTTTTCATCTCTCCGCGACCAGCTATCGCTCGATGGCGAAGATGCGCAAATTTGGGCCTGAACTTCAGCGGATGAAAGAGCTATACGGCGATGATCGTCAGCGTATGTCCCAAGAGATGATGAAGCTTTATAGCAAGGAGAAAATCAATCCACTCAGTGGTTGCCTACCCATCATTGTACAGATGCCAGTATTTATTTCTCTATACTGGGTATTAATGGAAAGTGTCGAACTGCGCCATACCCCATTCCTTGGCTGGATCTCGGACCTCTCGGTAAAAGACCCACTTTACATTCTGCCGGTTATTATGGGTGTCACTATGTTTATCCAGCAGAAACTTAATCCTACGCCGCCAGATCCGACTCAAGCTCGCATCATGCAAATGTTGCCGATCGTATTTACGTTTATGTTTATGTGGTTCCCAGCTGGCTTGGTGCTCTACTGGGTCGTCAACAACACACTCTCCATTCTGCAGCAGTACATTATTACTCGGCAGATTGAAGCCAGTAACGCGTAATACCGACAGAACTGGAAGCTAGGCATGAGCTTTCATAGCACTGAGACCATTGCCGCCATTGCAACACCACCCGGTCAGGGTGGTGTTGGCATTGTTCGAATTTCTGGATCGAAGGCAGCGGATATTGCGCGAGCTCTGTTGAAGCGCGAACTCCCACCAAGGGAAGCGTTATACACACCGTTTTTTGACATCGAGGGAGAGACCCTCGATCAGGGCATTGCTCTTTGGTTCCCCGCCCCCAATTCTTTCACTGGCGAAGACGTTTTGGAACTTCAGGGACACGGCGGCCCTGTTATCCTCAACCATCTTCTACAGCAGACATTTCATTCTGGCGCCCGCCACGCCCGGCCCGGTGAGTTCTCGGAACGAGCGTTTTTAAATGGCAAGCTCGACCTCACCCAAGCTGAAGCGATCGCGGATCTTATTGAGGCATCCTCATTACAGGCAGCGAAAAGCGCCCTCCACTCCTTAGAAGGCAAATTCGCCACAGAGATTCGACACCTCTGCGAATCACTTGTAGCACTAAGGGTCTATGTTGAAGCCGCAATCGACTTTCCTGAAGAAGAAATCGATTTTCTGGCGGATGGCCTCGTCGTCGAACGACTGGACAACATAATTGATAAGTTGTCTCACATTCAAAACCAGGCACAGCAGGGCTCTCTGCTGAGAGAAGGCATTCATGTCATTATTATCGGGCGGCCTAACGCGGGTAAATCGAGTCTACTCAACGCGTTAACCGGCCGCGACAGTGCGATCGTAACACCGATCGAGGGTACGACCCGGGATATCCTACGAGAACAAATAGTCATCGACGGTCTACCGATACATATCATTGATACTGCTGGACTCCGACAGTCATCAGATACCGTCGAAATAATTGGCATCGAACGCGCCAGAAAAGAATTTGAACGCGCTGATCACGTTCTGCTTCTCGTTGACAGTGCCACCAATCCCAATCCCGATCCAGAACAGGAATTTGCGGAATTTGGGTTAACGATACCTGATCAGCGCGATTGGACCCTGGTTCTCAATAAAGCGGATCTAAGCCACCTACCAATTGGCCCGCAGCCCCATATTTCAGCCGCAACCACCCTAGCGCTTTCCGTTGCGACCGAAAGCGGTCTCAAAGACCTCAAAGAGCACTTAAAAGACATCGCAGGCTATCAAAATACCGGCGAGGATGGCTTCATTGCCCGCCAACGCCATTTAGATGCCCTCTCTCGGGCCTCCGAGTTATTATTGATTGGTCGTGCTCAACTGCTTGGTAGCGGCGCTGGAGAGCTACTGGCGGAAGATCTACGCCAAGCCCACCAAGTCCTAGGAGAAATCACCGGAGAGTTCTCATCCGATGACCTCCTCGGCGAAATATTTTCGAATTTTTGCATCGGTAAATAAGTTCCGACTGCATAGCTTCTCACTCATTTTTTGTTAAATCATAGAGATTATTCGCCGCCGAACGCCTTGCTATACAGCAAACGACCGTATTTCCACTGTGAATAACCACCGGCAAATCTGGCCAAAATCAACATCCCAAACTGTCTAAAATATAACCAACCCTCCCCTTTTACCCAAGACATCAATGGGTTATCCACATTTATTCACAAGTTTATCCCCGAACTTCTTCATTTTTCGTTGATTTGCCCACTCGAACCGTCTCACATGTGAAGAAACCTGGTAAAAACAGCGAGTTAACTGCTAAAAAAAATGTGGATAACGCGAGTTCCACCTGCGTGAGTGACTTATCCACATTTTCATCTAACGCTTACCCTCAGTTTTTAAGACCACTTATAAGCGAGATTGACACCCACTTATCATCTTAATAACCATTTGAATTGAAAAGGGAAAATAAGGTTATACACAGTTTTTCACTCTCTATTAAACAACAACAAAAATAAAAAACATAAATCTTTCATATATTTATATTTTGTATTTTTATTGAATTAGATTGCTGACATTTTGAACAATTTTTCAGCTTCTATATAATCGGCGACCTAAATTTCCTTACTCCCCCTATTCTTCTTTTAAAGAGTCACAGCTATGAAGTTTCCAGAGAGCTACGATGTCATCGTGGTGGGTGGTGGTCATGCAGGTACTGAAGCCTGCTTGGCCTCTGCTAGAATGGGCGCTCGAACCTTATTGTTGACTCACAATATCGAAACCTTGGGCCAGATGAGCTGTAATCCAGCCATCGGTGGCATTGGTAAAAGTCATTTGGTAAAGGAAATCGATGCCCTAGATGGTGCTATGGCCCGAGCGACAGATAGTGCGGGAATTCAATTTCGGGTCTTAAACGCTCGTAAAGGCCCTGCAGTGAGAGCAACCAGAGCTCAGGCAGATAGAGCCTTATATCGGTCGGCTATCCGCGCGACATTGGAAAACCAGCCTGGTCTCGACATCTTTCAGCAGCCGGTTACGGATGTCATCGTAGAAAACGATGGGGGCAAAGATCGTATTTCCGGTGTTGTCACCCAAATGGGATTAAAATTTTATGCTCCAACCGTCGTTTTAACGGTTGGAACCTTTCTCGGTGGGTTAATACATATAGGCTTAGACAACTACGCAGGAGGCCGTGCCGGTGATCCCCCTGCGAATGCGCTTGCAGAACGACTGAGAGCGCTTCCTCTGTCGGTTTCACGATTGAAAACCGGAACACCTCCGAGAATTGACGCTCGTAGTGTTGATTTTTCTGCCATGCAGGCGCAACCCGGAGATACACCTACTCCGGTGATGTCCTATATGGGATCGCGAGATGAGCATCCCACCCAAATTAATTGCTATATCACACATACCAATGAGCGTACCCACGACATTATCTTCGCCGGATTGGATCGTTCACCCATGTACACTGGGGTTATCGATGGTGTAGGTCCCCGTTACTGCCCCTCAATTGAGGATAAAGTTCATCGTTTTGCCGATAAAAATTCTCATCAGATTTTTATTGAACCTGAGGGGCTTACCACGAACGAACTTTACCCAAATGGTATATCCACCAGTTTGCCTTTCGATGTTCAGCTGGATTTAGTCCGATCTATTCGAGGTCTGGAAAATGCCCACATTACACGCCCAGGGTATGCCATCGAATACGACTTCTTTAACCCACAAGAGCTTTTGTACAGTTTGGAAAACCGACATCTCAAAGGTCTCTATTTCGCGGGTCAAATCAACGGTACAACCGGTTACGAAGAGGCGGGTGCTCAGGGATTGCTGGCGGGCGCCAATGCCGCTCTTGCCGCCCGAGGTGAGGCCGCATGGTGTCCTCGGCGTGATGAGTCCTATCTCGGGGTTCTCGTTGATGATCTGATTACCATGGGCGCTTCAGAGCCTTATCGCATGTTTACCAGCCGTGCAGAATATCGATTGTTGTTACGGGAAGATAACGCGGATCTAAGATTGACTGAGCAGGGCAGGCATCTTGGATTGGTTGGAGAGGAACGTTGGCGTGCGTTTTCCGAAAAGCGTGAAGCGATTGCGAGAGAGCTCGAACGCATGAAGGAAACCTGGGTTCAGCCGAGGACGGAGCGCGCAGCCAAGCTCGAATCAAAGTTACCCGCACCGTTAGCCCGTGAGTATAATTTGTATGAACTCCTTAAGCGGCCCGAACTGACGGTTGAAGATATCGCGTCATTGGAAGAGACTGCGCAGGTTGATGAATCGGTTTCCGAGCAGGTTGCTATAGAAGCCAAATATTCTGGTTATATTCAACGACAACAGGATGAAATTGAGCGCTTGAAACGCTACGAGGATACTAAAATCCCCGAGACACTGAATTTTGCAGACATCGACGGTCTGTCCAACGAAGTTAAGCAGAAGCTCGATGCGCAGCGACCAGACACTTTGGCCCGGGCTTCGAGAATACAGGGGGTTACCCCGGCTGCGGTATCCTTGTTGCTGATCTATCTAAAAAAATCAGGGCTGTTAGGACGCAGTAACGCGTGAATACGGTATCGACTGACAGTAAACTGCTGGAAAAACTGCAGTGGGGTGCCGAGGCTCTGTCTCTTGAGTTAAGCGATACCCAGTTACAATTGCTAATGCAGTATCTGTCGTTAATGATCAAGTGGAATCGAGCGTATAATTTATCCGCGATTCGTGATCCTGCGGATATGGTCGCCTTGCATTTGTTGGATTCGATCAGCGTTTCACCTTATTTGCAGGATCATCGCTTTGTCGACGTGGGCAGCGGCGGGGGGCTACCTGGCATACCCCTGGCGATTTTGAATCCCGATTGCCATTTCACATTGCTCGACAGCAATGGCAAAAAAACGCGTTTTTTACATCAAGTTCGTTCAGAATTGTCCCTGGAAAACGTCGAAGTGGTAAATCTAAGGGCGGAAAATTTTCACCCAGAGCCGCAGTTTGACGCTATCATCTGTAGAGCTTTTGCCAGTTTGCCGGATATACTTGCGTATTCACGCCATCTTGGGCAATCCGGCGCCCGTATCTACGCCATGAAAGGGCTGGTTCCGGAAGAAGAGTTGAATGTCCTGGCGCGGGACTTTACCGTAGTACAGGTTCAACCGATTTCAGTACCTGGTGTCGAAGCACAGCGACACCTCATCGTTTTGAGTATCTGATCACATCATAATTGGCAGGATTTTCTTTTGACCAAAAAATACGCCGTAGCCAACCAGAAAGGTGGCGTTGGTAAAACGACAACCAGCGTCAACCTCGCCGCATCACTGGCGGCCACCAAGCGTCGCGTGCTGCTTGTGGATCTGGATCCTCAGGGCAATGCCACCATGGGCTCCGGGATCGACAAAGCCGCGTTAGAGCGCTCGGTTTTTGATGTCTTAGTTGGGGAGTGTAGCGCAGAGGAGGGGTTATCCTACTCAGAATCTGGCGATTTTCAGGTGCTACCTGCTAACCAGGATTTAACCGCCGCAGAGGTTGAGCTGCTCGAACTTGACGATCGTGATCAACGACTTCGCCAAGCGCTCGACACTCTATCCGATCGCTTTGACTATGTGATCGTAGATTGTCCACCTTCTCTGAATATGCTGACCATCAACGGTCTGGTGGCCTGTGATGGCGTTATTATCCCTATGCAGTGCGAGTACTATGCTCTGGAGGGGTTATCGGCTTTGGTGAATACCGTAGAGCAAATACAATCGGTATCTAATCCGGCACTACAGATCGAGGGCATCTTGCGGACGATGTACGATCCTCGCAACAGCCTCACAAACGATGTTTCCGAGCAGTTATCAAATTTTTTTGGTGATCGACTGTATCGAACCTGTATCCCAAGGAATGTTCGCCTGGCAGAGGCTCCCAGCTTTGGCCAGCCTGCGCTGGTCTATGACCGCCAGTCGAAAGGGGCTGTGGCTTATCTGGCGTTGGCCGGAGAGATACTGCGGCGCAATGAAGCCGCCGAAAAACAGCAAGCGGCGGAAGCGTAACCGCGCCGCCAGATATTCGCCTCTAAATAGATTACTAAAACAGCCATGGCAACAAAGCGCAAAGGTCTTGGTCGTGGGCTAGACGCATTACTGGGCAGTAGTGCATCAGCCACAGCCACAAAATCTCAGCCAGCATCATCTACTACCACGACTGAACCCAAAGGTGGTGTTGATGTCAGTCAGCCGCGTGACGGGGACCGATTGGTCAACTTGCCGGTAGATCTGATTCAGCGCGGTAAGTATCAACCGCGTCGCGATATGAATCAGGAAGCGTTGCAGGAGCTCGCTGATTCGATTCGAGCTCAGGGCGTAATGCAGCCTATCGTTGTGCGTCCGATTTCCGCTGAGAAGTATGAAATCATAGCGGGCGAACGCCGCTGGCGTGCGACCCAGCTTGCCGGTCTGCAAGACATTCCTTGTGTTGTACGAGACGTTACGGACGATGCTGCCATCGCCATGGCGTTGATTGAGAATATCCAAAGGGAGGATCTCAATCCGATGGAGGAGGCGTTTGCGCTGAAACGCCTGCAAGATGAGTTTGAGTTGACCCATCAGGAAGTCGCTGCCGCCGTCGGCAAGTCCCGGACGACAATTACCAATCTACTGCGTCTGATGTCTTTGACCGATGAGGTCAAAACCATGTTGGAACATGGTGATCTAGAGATGGGACACGCCCGTGCCTTACTTGCTCTTGAAGGGCGTGAGCAACGTGAAGCGGCGAGTGTCGTGGTCGGTAAAGGCCTGTCAGTGCGTCAAACGGAGGCTCTGGTTCGAAAGATCCAACAGGCCCAGCCTGAAGCTGAGACCCAGCCTGAAATTGGAGGCGATGTCTTAAAACTACAAGAGCGCCTGTCAGAAAAAATCGGCGTGCCTGTGGCAATCAGTTACAATGCGAAGGGCAAAGGTAAGATGGTCTTAAATTATAACAGCCTTGATGAATTGGACGGGATACTAGCGCATATGGGCTATGATCCTATGCGTGATTAAAACAGCAAAAGTGCGGCAATGATAAATCGCACAACGAAGGAATGCTTTACGACCATCGTTTGAGTTGATCCCCAGATTGCAAGACCCTATAATTCGCGTCGCTTTTGGGGATGAAATTTACTGATATTACGAATTGTGAAAACCATTCGAAGGGGGAACTCTGACGGATACCGCCAGAGCAATATCAGTGGTTAGCATCAAAAGACCACCATACTACAAGATTACTGTCATTCAATTGGTTCTGCTTCTTTGTGCAGTTGCCGTTGTCTGGATCGTCGACATAACGCTGGCGATATCTGTACTCTCGGGTGGGCTTATCGCCGTCGCTACCCATCTCCTTTTTGCTGTATATGCATTTCGCTATCGGGGTGTCAGTTCAAGTCCTCAGATTTTGCAGGGTTTTTATCGGGGGGAGACCGGTAAATTTATCCTGACCATGGTGGGCTTTGGCTGCGTCTTCGCCGGTTCTGAAGAGGTGCGCGCCGGTGGCGTATTTGCCGGTTACATTGGAATGTTGATCCTGCAATTGTTAGTGACGCCACGCGTCATACGCTAAATTGGATAACAATTATTTCCATGCTGATTTTTGAAGAGTCCTGAAAGGCTGCTGTCACGCAGTGGCTTTTCACGACTTTTTAAAACTGAAGGTGCTTGATACTTATGGCAAGCGAGGAACTCACACAAACAGGTTACATTCAACACCACCTGCAAAATATGGCGTATGGTAAATTGCCTGCAGGTTACGTGAGGGAGGACGGAGAAGTCCTGCAGCAGGCGACTTGGACACTGGCTCACAGTTCCGAAGAAGCTGCGGCAATGGGTTTCTGGGCAGTACACCTGGACACAATAGGCTGGTCTTTAATTCTTGGACTGGTGTTTTCTTTTTTCTTTTCTCGAGCGGCAAAAAATGCGACGACCGGTGTTCCATCCGGTTTTCAGAGTTTTGTAGAGCTCGTCGTTGAATTTGTTGACGGTGTTGTCAAAGACACCTTTCATCACACCAACAAGATGATTGCGCCGATGGCGTTAACCATATTTTGTTGGGTGTTCTTGATGAATTTAATGGATTTGGTCCCAATTGACTGGTTACCGCTCGGTGCCCAGGTTGTCACTGGCGATCCGCATCTGTTTTTTAAAGTGGTGCCAACCACAGACCCTAACGCCACATTAGGTATGGCTATCGGCGTCTTTTTGCTGATGATTTTCTTCAGTATCAAGAATAAAGGGTTGAAGGGTTTTGCCAAAGAATTGGCGCTACATCCATTCCACCATCCTGTGATGATTCCGTTTAACCTTTTCCTTGAATTGGTAGGGTTGATCGCAAAGCCAATTTCGTTAGGGCTGCGACTTTTCGGAAATCTCTACGCAGGGGAAATGATCTTTATCTTGATTGCTCTGCTTTATTCGGCCGGTTTAATTGCTGGTGTAGGGGGCGGTATCCTGCAGCTGGGATGGGCGATATTCCACATTCTGGTTATTACACTGCAGGCCTTCGTGTTCATGGTATTGACAACCGTGTACATGGGGATGGCTCACGATGTTGAAGAGCAGCATTAATAAAACGACTTCTTAAACTTTAAAACTTGAAAACTTGGAGAAGAAAATGGAAGCACTTGGTTTAGTTTACGTTGCTAGCGCACTGTTGATCGGTCTGGGAGCTCTGGGTACTGCGATCGGCTTTGGTACTCTGGGCGGCAAGCTGTTGGAAGGATCAGCTCGTCAGCCAGAACAAGGTCCAGCTCTGCAGGGCAAGATGTTCTTAATGGCAGGTCTGCTCGATGCGGTTCCTATGATCGGTGTGGGTATCGGTATGTACCTCATCTTCGTTGTTGCACCCGGGCTGGCAGGCTGATTATTTACACCCTTTGCTAACTTTCCGTTAAACACAAAGAGGTGGCGGTGTGAATATCAATCTCACTTTAATCGGACAGACAATCTCATTTGCATTCTTCGTATGGTTTTGCATGAAGTTTGTCTGGCCCGCGCTAACGTCTGTTATGGCAGAGCGCGAGAAGAAGATTGCAGATGGTCTTGAAGCTGCTGATCGCGCTGACAAAGACCTGGAACTGGCACAGAAAAAAGCAACTCAACAATTGCGTGAAGCCAAAGAAGAGGCTGCCGCAATTATCGAGCAAGCGAACAAGCGTGCCAGCCAGATCGTCGAGGAAGCCAAAGATCAGGCAGTTGTCGAAGGCCAGCGTATGAAAGACGCGGCTGAAGCCCAGATCGAGCAGGAAATCAATCGTGCTAAGGAAGAACTCCGCAGCAAGGTTGCCGTACTCGCTGTCGCTGGTGCAGAGAAAATTCTCGGTTCGACCATCGATGCAAATGCCAGTAATCAGATCGTCGGTCAATTAGCTGCTGAACTATAAGAGAGGTGGCAAATGGCCGAATTAACGACTCTTGCCAGGCCCTATGCGAAAGCTGCTTTTCAGGCGGCTGAAAGTTCTGGGGATCTCGCTGGCTGGTCAGCCATGTTGGTAAACATGGCAACTGTAGCGTCACAGGACAAAGTGGTCGAATTGATTTCGACCCCAGCACTGACTGCGGAGCAGAAAGCTCAACAGTTCACTGCGCTGTTTTCCGGTGAACTCAGCAACCAGGCAGTCAATCTGATTGGCGTTCTGTCTGAGAACCATCGACTTGGTCTACTCCCACAGATTCAGCAAATCTTCGAAGAACTTAAAGCTCAGCGTGAACGCTCAGTGGATGTGGAATTAATTTCCGCATACGAACTACCTCAAGAGACTCAGCAAAGTCTTGTTTCAGCATTGACGGCGAAACTTAATCGCGAAATTGTGCTGACAACGACGACAGATCAGAGTCTTTTGGGTGGAGCGGTAATCCGGGCTGGCGACACAGTAATTGACGGTTCGGTTAGAGGTCGCTTAGCGAAACTCGCCGAAGCCATGAACTCCTAATGCCGGTTCGGCCGGCAGGGAATTGAGGAACAGAGCATGCAGCAACTGAATCCTTCCGAAATCAGTGACATCATCAAGCAGCGCATCGAAGGGTTAGATGTAACCGCGAAAGCGCAAAATGAAGGTACAGTAGTTTCAGTCACCGACGGTATTATCCGCATTCACGGCCTCCAGGACGTAATGTATGGTGAAATGATTGAATTTGAGGGCGGCGTCTACGGCCTCGCGCTCAACCTGGAGAGAGATAGTGTCGGTGCGGTAATCCTGGGTGATTATCAGTCGATCGCTGAAGGCCAAACGTGTAAGTGTACTGGCCGTATCCTTGAAGTTCCTGTCGGTAATGAACTGCTCGGTCGCGTCGTTGATGCACTGGGTAATCCAATCGATGGTAAAGGTCCCATTGGCGCAAGCATGACCGATGCGATCGAAAAGATTGCACCTGGGGTAATCGCCCGTAAATCCGTTGATCAGCCCGTTCAATTTGGTCTGAAATCGGTAGATGCGATGGTTCCAGTTGGTCGTGGTCAGCGTGAGCTGATTATCGGTGACCGTCAGACTGGGAAAACCGCGATTGCCGTTGATGCGATCATCAACCAGAAAGGTACAGGCATTAAGTGTATCTATGTTGCTGTTGGTCAAAAAGCATCTTCTATTGCCGCGGTTGTGCGTAAACTGGAAGAGCACGGTGCGATGGATCACACCATCGTTGTTGCGGCTACCGCATCAGATCCAGCGTCTATGCAATTTTTGGCACCTTTCGCTGGTACCACAATGGGTGAGTACTTCCGTGACCGCGGGCAAGATGCACTCATCGTACACGATGACTTGACCAAGCAGGCTTGGGCGTATCGTCAGATCTCCCTGCTGTTGAAGCGTCCGCCCGGTCGTGAAGCTTATCCTGGTGACGTTTTCTACTTGCACTCTCGCTTGTTGGAACGCGCATCTCGAGTTAATGCAGATTATGTCGAAAAGTTCACCAACGGTGAAGTGACGGGCCAAACGGGTTCTCTGACCGCTCTGCCAATCATTGAAACTCAGGCGGGTGACGTTTCTGCGTTCGTACCGACCAACGTAATTTCCATTACCGATGGCCAGATCTTCCTTGAGTCGGATCTGTTTAACGCTGGTATTCGTCCAGCAATGAACGCCGGTATTTCCGTATCTCGGGTAGGTGGTTCTGCGCAGACTAAAGTCATCAAGAAGCTTTCCGGTGGTATTCGTACTGCTCTGGCTCAGTATCGTGAACTGGCGGCGTTCTCCCAGTTTGCCTCTGATCTTGATGAAGCGACCAAGTCTCAGTTGGATCACGGTGAGCGTGTTACCGAATTGATGAAGCAGAAGCAATACACACCACTCAGCATCGCTGAGATGGGCGTTATTCTTTATGCCGCCAACGAAGGTTTCTTGAAAGATGTAGAAGTGGCCAAGATTGGTGATTTCGAATCTTCACTCCTGTCGTACATGAATTCCGAACATGCTGATCTTATGGGTAAGGTCAACGATACCGGTAATTACAACGACGAAATCGAGTCTGGCTTTAAAGCGGCTCTGGAGAAATTCAAGTCAACTCAAACTTGGTAAGAGCGAGAAACTCTGAAATAACGTTTGTGTTTACTGGATAAATTCGAGAGTTAATTATGGCTAGCGGAAAGGAAATTCGATCACAGATATCGAGCATTAAAAACACGCAGAAAATTACCAGCGCAATGGAAATGGTTGCTGCGAGTAAAATGCGTAAAGCTCAGGATCGTATGGAAGTGGGCAAGCCTTACGCTCAACGTATTCGGGACGTGGTGGGGCATATTGCCAATGCCAACCCCGAATACAAGCACCTGTTTATGGAAGAACGGGAGTTGAAGCGAGCAGGGTTTATTCTCGTCTCAACAGATCGCGGTCTGTGTGGCGGTTTGAATATAAACCTGTTTAAGAAGGCAATTGCCTCCATGCGCGAATTGAGCGCACAAGGTGTGCAGATTGACTTGTGCTTAATCGGTGCGAAAGCTGCTGCATTTTTTAAAAGCTACGGCGGTAATGTTGTCGCGGCAGTACGTGATCTGGGTGAAGCACCGACGGTCGAAAGCTTAATTGGTAGTGTCAAAATCATGTTAGACAGCTACGCAGAGAGCAAGGTAGACCGGCTTTATTTGGTGGGTAATGAGTTCGTTAATACGATGACTCAACAACCCTACGTACAGCAGTTATTACCGCTGCTCCCGGATGAGGATAGCAAACTGAAGCATCAGTGGGATTACCTCTACGAGCCGGAAGCTAAAGAATTGCTGGAAGGTTTACTGACTCGCTACATCGAATCGCAGGTTTATCAGGCCGTTGTTGAGAACGGAGCATGTGAAATGGCAGCGCGGATGATCGCCATGAAAAATGCAACCGACAACGCTGGTGATCTTATCGATGACCTGGAACTGGTTTATAACAAGGCCAGACAGGCTGCGATTACCCAGGAGCTTTCGGAAATTGTCAGTGGCGCGGCCGCAGTCTAATTTCTGCTTCAGTGAGTCAGTCGGAAAAGTTTTTTAAAATATTGAGGAATTGAAAATGAGCAGCGGACGTATCGTGCAAATTATCGGTGCCGTCATCGACGTGGAGTTTCCTCGGGATTCGGTACCTAACATCTATGATGCGCTGAAAGTCAGTCAAAAAGATCTGACTCTTGAAGTTCAGCAGCAGTTGGGTGATGGAGTGGTTCGGGCAATTGCCATGGGCTCCTCTGAAGGTATCAGTCGTGGTCTCGCGGTAGAAAACACCAATGCTCCTATCTCAGTGCCTGTAGGTACAGAGACTTTGGGTCGCATCATGGATGTTTTGGGAAACCCCATTGACGAAGCCGGTCCTATCGGTGAGAAAGATCGAAGTGCCATCCATCGTAAAGCTCCTGCTTACGACGAACTGGCACCGTCAGCGGAACTTCTTGAAACAGGTATTAAAGTAATCGACTTGGTCTGTCCTTTCGCTAAGGGTGGTAAGGTTGGTCTCTTCGGTGGTGCGGGTGTTGGTAAGACCGTAAACATGATGGAGTTGATCAACAACATCGCGAAAGAGCACAGCGGTTTGTCTGTATTTGCCGGTGTGGGTGAGCGGACTCGTGAAGGTAACGACTTCTACTATGAGATGGAAGAGTCCAACGTACTGGACAAGGTTGCCATGGTTTACGGTCAGATGAATGAGCCACCGGGTAACCGTCTGCGTGTCGCATTGACAGGTTTGACCATGGCGGAGAAATTCCGTGATGAAGGTCGTGACGTACTGCTCTTCGTCGATAACATCTATCGTTATACGCTGGCGGGAACTGAAGTATCTGCACTTCTGGGTCGTATGCCATCGGCGGTAGGTTATCAGCCAACTCTGGCGGAAGAGATGGGTGTGCTTCAGGAACGTATTACTTCCACCAAGACGGGTTCTATTACCTCTGTTCAGGCAGTTTATGTACCTGCGGATGACTTGACGGATCCATCTCCGGCAACCACCTTTGCGCACTTGGACTCAACGGTTGTACTGAGTCGTGATATTGCCGCAAAAGGTATTTATCCCGCGATTGATCCTTTGGACTCCACCTCTCGTCAGCTGGATCCATTGATTATTGGTGAAGAGCACTATGGGATTGCCCGTGGCGTTCAAACAGTTCTCCAGCGTTACAAAGAATTGAAGGACATCATCGCGATTCTTGGTATGGATGAACTATCTGAAGAAGACAAGCTCACTGTATCCCGTGCTCGTAAGATTGAGCGTTTCCTGTCCCAGCCTTTCCATGTTGCGGAAGTCTTCACAGGATCACCAGGTAAGTATGTATCTTTGAAAGATACCCTGTCTGGCTTTAGCTCGATTCTTAACGGTGATTATGATGATCTGCCTGAACAGGCGTTCTACATGGTTGGCTCTATTGACGAAGCTGTCGAGAAAGCCAAAAAGCTCTGATTATTCTCTTTGAATCTTCAAGCTTAACCACCTGCCGATGTCTGCGATTTGCCGACATCGGTGAAGAGGAGCACTATTATGGCTATGACAGTTCACTGTGATATTGTCAGTGCCGAGGAAGAGATCTTTTCTGGATTGGTAGAGATGGTTATCGCTGCCGGTACAGAAGGGGACGTTGGTGTGGCTTATGGTCATGCACCTCTGCTGACATCCTTGCAACCTGGGCCAATTCGGTTAATTAAGACCGATGGAACGACAGAGATATACTATGTCTCTGGCGGCTATTTAGAAGTTCAGCCTCATGTCGTTTCCGTGTTGGCAGATACTGCGCTGCGCGCCCATGATATGGACGAAGCTGCTGCCTTGGAAGCTAAGCGCGAAGCTGAACAAGCTCTGGCTAATCAAAACAGCGAAATTGATTATGTAAGAGCGTCGGCTCAATTAGCCGAGGCCGCAGCCAGACTGCGTACGATCCAGGCAATACGTCGGAATAAGAGCTGATTATACTCTCCTCTTGTTCCAACGGTAGAAAGGGTAGCAATATGCTACCCTTTTTTCGTTTTTAAACTCACTCTTTTGTAATGGAAACGACTATGCTTGAGATTGTTATATTGGCGGCGGGAAAAGGGACGCGGATGAAGTCCAAGCTGCCAAAAGTCCTTCATAAGCTGGCGGGTAAGCCATTACTGGAACATGTTCTCTCGACCGCTCGACAGCTAAATCCAGATGTTATTACCCTCGTAATCGGTCCGGAACATCAGCAAATCTCTGAGGATTTCGCTGCGCCGGATGTACGATTTGTTGTGCAGGAAAAGGTGTCAGGCACAGGAGATGCCGTCGCGCAAGCGCTGCCATTAATGCAGTCTGGCAGTCGGGTTCTGGTTCTTTACGGGGACGTTCCTTTACTGAGTCCAAAAACCCTTACAGCGATGCTCGCGCAAAACGCCCGCTTTTGTCTACTGACCGCTGAGTTAGCCGATGCAAAGGGGTACGGTAGAATACTGCGCGATGAAGGAAAAATTATCGGGATTGTTGAAGAAAAAGATGCCAATCCCGAACAGAAACAGATCTGTGAGATCAACACCGGCATTATGTTGATGCGGAGTGATGATCTGCAGCGCTGGTTGCCAGCCCTGTCAGCCGATAATGCTCAGCAGGAATACTATCTCACGGATATTGTTGCAATGGCGCATGAGGAAGATATTGCCATTGTTTCGGAAACTTGTCTTTCAGAATACGAAATTCAAGGTATCAATAGTCGCGCTCAGTTAGCAGATTTGGAGAGACGGTTCCAATTCAAAATGGCGAGATCGTTTCTGGATCAAGGGGTCGTAATCAGTGATCCACAGCGGTTTGACTGTCGAGGTCAATTGCATTGTGGGATAGACGTTTCTATCGACATCAACTGCCTTTTTGAAGGCGAGGTCGTTCTAGCGGACGGAGTAACTATCGAGCCAAATTGCATCATCCGGAATGCATCGATTGGACGGAATAGCCATATTAAAGCCAATTCCATCATCGATGATTCTGTCATCGAAGAAAGCTGTGATGTTGGTCCTTTTGCACGAGTTAGGCCTGGAACCAAACTGGCCGACAACGCAAAGCTCGGCAATTTTGTCGAAACGAAGAAATCTGTTATCGGACCCGGAAGTAAGGTGAATCACCTTACCTATATCGGCGATGCCGAGATTGGTCGGGACGTCAACGTAGGGGCAGGAACAATCACTTGCAACTATGATGGTGTTAACAAGTCTAAAACTCGGATAGGCGATCGGGCGTTTATTGGCTCGAATACCAGTTTGGTAGCGCCGGTGACTGTCGGGTCGGACGCGACGATTGGGGCTGGTTCTACCATTACCAAAGATGTCTCGGATGGCAATCTCGGAGTTGCCAGAGGGCGGCAGGTTGAAATTTCGACCTGGCAACGGCCGACCAAAAAAGAAAAACAGTAGACTGCCAAGTTCAGCGGCAGAGTGCGTCAATGAGAGCGGGTATTTTATGTGCGGAATTGTTGGTGCGGTAGCACAGCGTAATGTCATTCCAATCCTGATAGAAGGGCTCAAGCGTCTGGAGTATCGCGGGTATGATTCTGCGGGCATTGCCACGCTGGTAGGGGCGGAAGTCCAGGTGGCAAAAGCCGTTGGAAAAGTAGCCGCCCTTACCGCCAAGACCGAGGATCTGGATCCCAGCGGTCGTACAGGGATAGCGCATACGCGTTGGGCTACCCACGGTGTACCAACGGAGATCAATGCACACCCGCATACCTCAGATCACATTGCCGTCGTCCACAACGGTATCATCGAAAATCATCAAGAGCTGCGAAGTGAACTGGAATCTGCAGGTTATTCCTTCGTTTCCGAAACCGATACGGAAGTTGTTGCGCATCTTATTCACTTTTACTTCGAAGAAGAGAATGATCTCTTTGCGGCTTTCCTAAAGTCTACAGCACGCTTAACTGGCGCCTACGCACTGGGTGTTGTGAGCAGTCGCGAAAAGGGAAAGGTTGTCTGTGCCAGAAAGGGAAGTCCGCTGGTGTTAGGAGTTGGTATCGAAGAGAACTTCATCGCCTCTGATCCTCTTGCCTTACGCCAGGTAACCGATCGTTTTATTTATCTTGAAGAAGGCGATGCAGCTCAAATTTCAGGCGACAGTTACAAGGTAGTCGATGCGAATGGGACACGGGTCACCCGCAGTGTACAGTTGCTCAGTGATGCTGAAGAATCTTCTGATAAGGGGCACTTTCGACATTTCATGCTCAAAGAAATTTTTGAGCAGGAAAAAGTGATCAGGGCAACTCTGCAAGGTCGTATTTCAAAAACCCATTTGCTGGAAGCCTGTTTTGGCAGTGAAGCGTCTGACGTATTTGATCGAGTCAGCGCTGTTCAAATTGTTGCCTGTGGTACCAGTTATCACGCCGGTTTAATTGCCAAATATTGGTTTGAGGATTGGGCGGGAATACCGTGTTCAGTGGAAATCGCCAGTGAATACCGCTATCGCAAGAGCGTTGTACTGCCGAACACCTTGTTTGTCACAATTTCTCAATCCGGAGAAACAGCCGATACCATGTCGGCTTTGAACTACAGTAAGGATTTGGGTTATCTCGCCAGTTTGGCGATATGTAACGTTGCAAACAGCTCATTGGTTAGGGCGTCCACCTTGAGTCTGTTGACTCAGGCCGGGAGGGAAATTGGTGTTGCCTCCACGAAAGCGTTTACCACTCAGTTAGTTGCACTCCAGCTTTTGGTTATTGCACTTGGGCGCCGAGCGGAAATTGACGAAGCGCGTGAAACGGAAATGGTGTCGGCTCTGTCCCAGTTGCCAGATCTCATTCGTCGCTATTTGGCAATGGATATTGCCATTGAAAAAATGAGTGAAGCCTTTTCAGATAAGCGTCATGCACTCTACCTCGGGCGGGGGGTCGAATTTCCTGTTGCTATGGAAGGGGCGTTAAAGCTTAAAGAAATCTCCTATATCCATGCAGAAGCCTATCCAGCGGGCGAGCTCAAACATGGCCCGTTGGCTTTAGTTGATTCTGAGATGCCCGTTATTGCCGTAGCGCCCAGCAATGAACTGCTGGAAAAATTAAGATCTAACCTGCAGGAAGTAAAAGCTCGGGGTGGGAAGTTATTTGTGTTTGCTGATGAAGAATCAGGCTTTCAAAATGATACCAATACCCAGGTATTGAATTTTCCTCATGCTCCCGAGAGCTTAGTACCCATACTCTTTACCATACCCCTTCAATTATTGGCTTATCATGCAGCAGTATTGAAAGGCACGGATGTGGATCAGCCAAGAAATTTGGCAAAGTCTGTCACGGTCGAATAATGGCTTCCCATGATTCGTACAGTATTGATTAGTGGAAATGGGGAATGTCTATCGGGAGGGAAGGAACTTATAGCCTCGTGGCAGACCAGTGAGGAAGCGTTTTTATGGGTCGATATTGAGTCTGAAACCAGCAATGCGGAAATTCGTCTACTCAAGAAGTTGGGTTGTCACCAAGTCGCCATTGAACAATCCCGAAAAGAGCGTCGGCCGCCAAAAATCGAATCTTTTGATAATTACACATTGATTCTCTACCGAGGAATTGCCAAGGTCAACGGACAGTTAGATGTCACACCACTGGATATTTCTCTGTTTGTTGGTGATCGAATTTTAATCAGTCGCCACAAGGCCAGATCCCACAGCATTGAACATTGGATGTCCGCGGGAGATACGTTGGCAAAGATTCTCAAAACACCTGCAGAATTGGCGATTGAGATCATGCATTACTCTTTGGATGCATACCTTGAAAACCTCATTGGTTTTGAAGAAACGTTGAGTGATATCGAAGATTCATTGCAAGGGGATATCGGCAGCGATGACCAGTTGCGGGATATGGTCGCTTACCGGTCACGTTTACGAAAACTCAATCGAATTTTCAATTACCACGAGCGCATTGGCGCACAATTAAGAGAAGATCAATATCCGTTCATTGATGATCAAAGCGGAGAGATCCAGCATTCTATTCAAAATCTACATGAACGTTGCGAGCGTTTGTGCAGTTTGGGTCATATGTTCTATGAACTCTGTGGCGACTTGATAGAAGGCTATCTTTCCATTACCTCGCATCAATTGAATCAGACCATGAAGATATTAACGGTCATTACAGCGATCTTTGTACCCTTGAGTTTTCTGGCGGGCCTGTATGGAATGAACTTCGACAATATGCCAGAGCTCCATAAACCCTATGGATATTTTGTGTTGCTCAGTGTTATGGCTGGCGTGACCATCTCCTTATTGACCCTATTCAAAAAGCGCGGCTGGCTGTAACGGTCACAGAGTTGTACGACGACTACTAAATAGATAACCAGTATTCCTGGCTTCTGGTGTAAACTGTCGCCATGGACGTGTCGACTATTCTTAATCATCTCAATGAAGCCCAGCGAGAAGCCGTTACAGCTTCCGCTGCCAATCAACTGATTCTGGCAGGAGCCGGTAGCGGGAAAACCCGTGTGCTGGTCCACCGTATTGCCTGGTTAGTCCAGGTCGAGAAGGTATCACCCTATTCTATAATGGCGGTTACCTTTACCAATAAGGCCGCTCGCGAAATGCGTGGTAGGCTTGAAGAATTATTGGATTTCCATGCCAGTGGCCTGTGGGTAGGAACCTTTCACGGAATTGCCCATCGTTTATTGAAACGCCATTGGCTGGAGGCGAAATTACCGCAGAATTTCCAGATTCTAGACAGCGACGACCAGCTTCGGTTAATTAAAAGAATTACCGCTCAGCAGGGGTTGGACGAAAAAAAATGGCCTGCCCGCCAGACCCAGTGGTTTATCAACTCCAGAAAAGATGAAGGGCTGCGTGCCGCGTATATTGAACCAGGCGGGGATCTTTACACAGCAACTCTCGCTGAGCTGTATAAAGAGTATGAGGCGGTTTGTCAGCGTAGTGGCCTCGTGGATTTTGGAGAGCTGTTACTAAGATCCCATGAACTCTGGCTAAACGACGCTGAATTACTTGCTCATTACCAGTCGCGTTTTCCATTTATTCTCGTTGATGAATTTCAGGATACCAATACCATTCAGTATGCGTGGCTAAGGGTTCTCGCCGGTGATCGTTGTCGTGTTACCGCAGTAGGTGATGATGACCAGTCTATCTATGGCTGGCGAGGCGCCAAGATCGAAAATATTCAGCGGTTCGAATTGGATTTCGCGCAGACTCAAACGACTCGACTGGAGCAAAATTATCGCTCTACGGCGACGATTCTTGATGCCGCTAACGCTGTCATCGAAAACAACACGGGGCGCTTGGGAAAAACACTGCGTACCGATGGGGACAAAGGTAAATCCATCGACCTCTATGCCGGTTTCAACGAGCAGGATGAGGCGAGGTTCATTGTTGATCGCATTGAACAGTGGGCGCAGGCTGGCAATCAGCGTCAGCAGTGTGCTGTCTTGTATCGATCCAATGCGCAATCCAGAGTATTAGAAGAAGCTCTGTTACGCCAAGGCGTTCCCTATCGAATTTACGGGGGACAGAGGTTTTATGAGCGCCTGGAAATTCGCAATGCCCTGGCTTATTTAAGACTGTTGGTAAATCGTAATGATGATCCAGCATTCGAGCGGGTTATTAATGTTCCTACGCGGGGGATTGGTGCCAAAACTCTGGATGGTATCCGCGAAGTAGCGAGGGAGCAGGGCATTTCACTTTGGTCGGCCGCTCAAGGACTGATCAGCAAAGGTAGTATGTCAGGTCGGGCAAAAACCGCGCTAGGCAGTTTTGTCTTGCTGATCGATGGTCTCGCTGAGAAGAGCGTCGGCATGGAACTCGGACAACTCGTCGAAGATGTTATCCATAAAACAGGACTTTATGATTTTCATAAAGCGGAGAAAGGTGAAAAAGGTCAGGCGCGAATCGAAAACCTTGAAGAATTGGTGAATGCTTGCCGAGCGTTTGAGCCGGATGAAGCCGGAGCGCCAATTCTGGAGAGCTTTCTCGAAACTGCGGCTCTGGATGCTGGGGATACTCAAGCTGATGAGTATGAAGACGCTGTCCAAATGATGACCTTGCATTCGGCTAAGGGACTGGAATTTCCATTGGTTTTTTTGGCTGGAGCGGAAGAAAATTTATTTCCTCACAGCATGTCCGCTGAAGATCCGGATCGTCTTGAGGAAGAACGTCGACTCTGTTACGTCGGTATTACTCGTGCTATGTCGCAGTTGGTGATTACCTATGCGGAGTGTCGACGACTGCATGGTCGCGAGACGTATAATCCACTCTCCAGGTTTGTTCGTGAAATTCCGCCGGAATTAGTCAATGAAGTTCGCGTGAAGAATACCGTGACTCGGCCGGTGAGCTTGCAGAGAGAGGGGAGACGTGCAACACCCGAAATCAGTGATCATGGTGACGATACCGGGTTTTATTTGGGGCAGCGTGTGCGACACAAAAAATTTGGTGAGGGGAAAATTCTCCGCTTCCAGGGAAATGATCACAACGCCACGGTAAAAGTCAATTTTGACGAAGTGGGTACGAAGGAATTAATTTTGCGCCTAGCGAATCTTGAAGGTGTCTGATCATAACTCTAGTAACGTTTAGGTAAAAGATTGAGCTAAACAGAGACTGGAAAACCCTTCGTTTATAAAAACAGAAAAGCCATGGATTCCACCAATAAAACGTCAATCGATGTTAAATCGCTGGTCATACTTCTGCTTCTTTTTGCCGTCAGTGGTTTATTTTGGCTGTTGGTGGGATTTAGTTCAAAACATGTCCAATCTAAGAGTAGCGCAACAGAGCAGGGTTCGCCGATATCTGAGACAGTGCACTGGCGATTAGTAACAACTTGGCCGAAAAATTTTCCCGGATTAGGTTCTGCGCCAGAATATTTTGCGAATCGCGTTCGCGAAATGAGTGGTGGACGTCTCAACATCGACGTGTATGGAGCCGGAGAATTGGTTCCTGCCTTAGGGGTTTTCGATGCGGTATCTTCCGGGACGGTCCAGGCGGGTCATGGCGCGGCTTATTATTGGAAAGGCAAAAACTCTGCGACTCAGTTTTTTACAACCATTCCGTTCGGGATGAATGTTCAGGAAATGAACGGATGGTTGCAGTTTGGTGGTGGTTTGGAACTATGGCGAGACATCTATCAACCCTTTAATGTGATTCCGTTTGCCGGAGGCAGTACGGGGGTGCAAATGGCTGGTTGGTTTAACCGGGAAATAAAGTCCCTCGACGACATCAAAGGGTTAAAGATGCGTATCCCTGGTCTGGGTGGAGAAGTGTGGAATCGTGCCGGGGGAACATCCGTTAATATACCGGGGGGCGAGATTTACACGTCTCTGCAAACGGGGGTTATTGAAGCGACAGAATGGGTTGGTCCCTATAACGATCTTGCTTTCGGGCTTCAAGAGGTCGCAGACTATTACTATTACCCAGGTTGGCAGGAACCTGGGCCCATGCTGGAATTTATTTTTAACCTCGACGCCTATAACGCCTTACCAGAGGATTTGCGCTCAATTGTGGCAGCGGCGGCGCGTGCGACCAATCAGAATATGTTGGATGAATACACTGCCAGAAACCATGCCGCTTTGCAGGAATTGAAAGACCGATATCAAGTGAGCATTCAACGGTTACCTGACAGCGTTCTGTCAGGCCTGGAAAAAATAGCACAGCAAATTTACCGCGAAGAGGCTGCACGTAATCCAGATTTTGAAAGGGTGTATCAGTCCTATCAATCGTTTCAGGACAGCGCCGCTCAATACCATAGCCTTTCAGAAGCGGCATATTACCAATTTCGGGAAACCGCTTCAGACTCTCTTCATTAACGATTCAAGTTAGCTCGGTTAATGGGGCGAGTTCTGCCGTTATCATCGATCGCAACAAATACGAATTCGCTTTCTGTCAGTTTCTGCATGTCCTTAGCGGTGGGTGGTTTTAACCAAACATCGACCAGAATTTTGACCGATGAACGTCCAACCTCTACGATTTCTGCATAACAGCATACCGTTGAACCCATAGGTACGGGATGCAAGAACACCATGCTGCCAGCGGCAACGGTTGTTACGCGGCCTTTTGCAATACTGGAAGCTTTCATAGAACCAGCGAGGTCCATCTGACTCATTAGCCAACCGCCGTAGACATCCCCCCAGTTATTGGTTGCGGTGGGCATGACCAGGGTTTGGCTCATTAATTCACCGGTTGGGGTTGGGTCTACATCCATATCTTGATATTCGTCTATCACTATTTTTCCTCATCAAGCGGATCAATGTAGGAACTGTGGTAACCAGGTAACTAAACCCGGCCAGACTGCCAGCGCCAACATAAGTGTTAATTGGATCATAATAAAAGGAACGACGCCACGGAATATATCGCCAGATGAAACGCTATCTGGGGCGACGCCTCGCAAATAGAATAGAGCGAAGCCAAACGGTGGGGTTAAGAATGATGTTTGCAGGTTTAGCGCAATCATGATGCCAAGCCAAATAGGATCAATTCCCATCTGTAGAAGTACCGGACCAACGATTGGAATTACCACAAAGGTGATTTCAATAAAATCGAGAATAAACCCCAATAAAAAAATGAGCAGCATGACAACGAATAGGGCTGTTAGCCGACCGCCAGGTAGCTGCTCAAATAGCTGAAAAATATAGTGCTCGCCACCAAGTCCACGGAAAACGAGAGAGAATAACGAAGCACCCAATAGTATGGCGAATACCATAGCGGTAATTCTGAGGGTTGATCTACAGACTTCGGCGAGCGCCTCCAGTGACATTGAACCTTTGCTCACTGCCATCAGGAAGGCACCAAGAGCGCCAATGCCCGCCGCTTCAGTCGGTGTAGCTGCGCCGGCAATGATCGAACCCAAGACCAAAACGATCAGAAGTATGGGCGGAGCAAGATCGGTAAGAAGCTCGCGAATACTTGGGCGCTCACTGATCTCAGAAGTCTGACAGGATTCTGTTGTTGGATTGCCTGCTGCGTAGAGCAGGTAAATCACATAGAGAAAAACCAGCAGCAATCCAGGAATGATGGCTCCGATAAACAAATCACCCACGGAGACAGGTTGTGGATTGAAGATGCCGAGGCGCAGCTGTGCCTGCTGGTAGGCAATTGAGAGAACATCCCCCAGAAGCACCAGTGCGATAGAGGGAGGAATAATCTGACCCAAAGTCCCCGTCGCGCAGATAGTGCCAGCGGCCAATGAGGGTTTATATCCATTCTGTAACAGGGTTGGCAGACTGATTAGCCCCATGGTGATGACGGTGGCGCCAACAATGCCAGTGCAGGCTGCTAAAAGTACGCCGACTAATACGACGGAGATGCCCAGTCCTGCAGGCAGCCTGATACAGATAAGGGCCATATCGCGAAGCAGCTTTTCTGCCAAACGTGAGCGCTCCAGAATGTTGCCCATGAGAATAAACAGAGGCACTGCAATCAAGGTATAGCTGTTCATCGTGCCGTAGATGCGGTCGGGTAGCGCAAAGAGGAGATTGGCGTCAAATGCGCCAACAAGAATTCCTAGAGCCGCAGTGATAAGCGCAACACCACCAAGGGTAAATGCGACAGGGTAGCCGGCCAACAACACACAACAGACGGCTATAAACATGAGTAGCGCCAGATAACCACCCATTAGTCGTTATTCCGTATCACGATGGTGAGAGTGTTTTTCAAAAGCTCGGCGATACCCTGAACAAAGAGCAGCAGTCCCGTTATTGGAATCAGTGTTTTGGCGAGATAAACAATTGGCAGGCCATTGGCGTTGGGGGAGGCTTCTCGAACGAGCCAGGCCGCGTGAACGAAATTCCAACTTGAGAAGATGATGAAGCCACTAAAAGGCAGTAAAAAGAACAGGGTACCGCAACAATTTATCCAGGCTTGTGTTCTTGGAGACCAGCGTCGATAAAAGGGGTCGACGCGCACATGACTGTCGGTCTGTAGCGCGTAGCCTAGACCGCCCATAAAAAACATCCCATGGATATACCCCAGGGATTCCTGAAGCGCTATACTGCCAATGGAAAATGAATATCTCAATAAAACGATTGAGCTTGAAATAAGCATCATTGCAACGCACAACCAACGCAATCCGTTTCCTATTTTCAGATTGATGTTGTCCAACCAAACGGTGAGTTGACGGATACAATTAAGAGACAAAGCAGCCCAGTCCAATTATTCTTTTGATTGCCAGCCGATAGTATAACTAAACGGCCTAAAAACCGACCCTTCTGACATGTACGAGACAGTTATCGCTTGTCATAATTCTGTCATATAAGATTCATAATATTGTCACCGAACGAACCTAGCATCGATCCCGTTTGCTAGGTGACACGAGCCAACCTGGTCGGTTTTACCCTTTCGGGCTCAGGAGGATAAATGAAAAAAGCATTAGTGATTGCCACTTTGGCAGCGTCAGCTATGGGTGCTCAGGCAGTATCTGCAGCCCGTGACTACATCAGCATTGTGGGTTCATCCACAGTCTACCCGTTCTCGACCGTTGTCGCAGAGCGGTTTGGTAAAACCACAGATTTCAAAACGCCAAAGATTGAGTCCACCGGCTCCGGTGGTGGTATGAAACTCTTTTGTGATGGTGTCGGTATTACCTCTCCAGATATCACCAATGCCTCTCGCCGTATTAAAAAGTCCGAATTCGATACTTGTCAGTCCAATGGTGTCAAAAACATTGTTGAAGTTCTGATTGGTTATGACGGTATTGTTATCGGTAATTCCGTCGCGTCTGAACAGTTGGAACTGACGCGTAAGGATCTCTATCTGGCTCTGGCTAAAGTTGTTCCTAATCCAGACGGTTCTGAATCCTTTGTAGAGAATCCCTACAAGACCTGGAAGGACGTTAATCCAGCACTGCCCGCGACCAAAATTGAAGTTTTGGGACCACCGCCAACCTCGGGTACCCGCGACGCCTTTCAGGAGCTGGTATTGGAAGCTGGCTGCACCAGCTATGAGTGGGTAGAAGCTCTGGAAGATTCGGATAAGGACAAGTTTAAGTCGGCTTGTCTGACGGTACGGGAAGACGGTTCTTATATCGAGGCCGGTGAAAACGATAATCTCATCGTACAAAAGTTGGGTGCTAACAAAAATGCACTGGGCATTTTTGGTTTCAGCTTCCTGGATCAGAACGTTGACAAGATTCAAGGCTCACTCGTTGAAGGTCAAGAGCCTACCTTTGAATCCATCGCCGATGGCAGTTATCCGGTATCTCGTCCGCTCTACTTCTATGTCAAGAAGGAGCATATTGGTACAATCCCCGGCATTACCGAATTCCTGGCTGAATTCACCAGCGAAAGATCTTTCGGTGAAGAAGGGTATCTCAGTGAAAAAGGCATGATTCCACTTGGTGACGAAGTCCGTGCCAAAGTGGTTGCTGACGTCAAGTCGCTGAAAAACCTGGAAATGTAATCAATCGGGCGGCGAGACCGCCTGATTTGACTAAACGCCGTTAATAGCCCGATGATTCCGGGCTATTTTTTTCTTTAGAGACAGAACTCTGTCATATGAACACATCCACTTTATTGCTGACGATTGCGGTTTTGATCGCAGTTGCTTTCTTTCTCGGTCGCCAGCGTTCGGTCGCACTCGCTGATACCAGTCGAGGCGGCTACCGTAATCTCAACTCATTGCCGTTTTACTACGGTGTATTAACCGCACTATGGTGTGGTGTGCCAGCGCTGATTCTGGTTGCTCTGTGGGTGATGTTCGATGGCAGTGTCATCGATAGCTTTGTTTTGCGGTCGTTGCCGGATTCCGTACATAGCCTAAGTCAGTCGGAACAGGGGCTTATCCTCAATCAGATAAAGAACCTTGCTGAAGGACATACACTGGGAGCCGGCACTCCCGACTATATGGCAGAAGCCGCCGCAGAATTGAAATTTCTGGAAAGCCTAAGTGGTCGTATTCTTGCTGTGGCGGGGTTATCGAGCTGTGTGCTGCTAACCGCGCTAGCCTGGATGCGTATTAAGCCAGAAACCCGTGCCAGGTTGAGTGTAGAAAAGGCGTTCCGCTTTATTTTGCTCAGTTGCGCCAGTTTGGCGATTCTGACCACCGTTGGTATTGTCTTTTCGGTGATATTTGAGTCGTTAATGTTTTTCCGCAGCGTTCCAGTGACGGAATTTCTGTTTGGATTGCAGTGGAGCCCTCAGATGGCCATACGGGCTGACCAAGTGGGAGGTTCCGGAGCGTTTGGTGCAGTTCCTCTGTTTGTTGGAACCCTGTTGATTTCATTTATTGCTCTGTTGGTCGCAGTACCGACTGGGCTGATGTCGGCGATTTATTTATCGGAGTATGCCAGTCCGCGTCTGCGATCAATTGTTAAACCTCTGTTGGAGGTGTTGGCGGGTATTCCGACCGTGGTTTACGGTTTTTTTGCCGCCCTGACGATTGCGCCTTTAATTCGAGATGGCGGCACCTGGACCTTTGAATTGCTGGGCATGCAAGTGGGTGTTTCTTCTGAGAGTGCTCTGGCTGCTGGTTTGGTGATGGGGGTGATGATCATTCCCTTTGTGTCCTCTTTATCCGATGACGTTATCAATGCTGTACCTCAATCCTTGAGGGATGGTTCCTATGGTCTTGGCGCTACCCGCTCTGAAACGATCAAAAGAGTGATCATGCCGGCGGCCCTTCCCGGGATTGTCGGAGGGGTACTCCTGGCGGCGAGCCGCGCGATTGGAGAAACCATGATTGTGGTTATGGCTGCGGGACTTGCGGCCAATTTGACGGCGAATCCATTGGAGTCCGTCACGACAGTCACTGTTCAGATTGTGACACTGTTGGTTGGAGATCAGGAGTTTGACAGTCCTAAGACTCTGTCAGCCTTTGCCTTAGGGTTGATGTTGTTTGTAACCACTCTGGCGTTGAATTACGTCGCCCTGCACGTCGTTAAGAAATACAGAGAGCAATATGAATAAGCCCTCATCCGGCCACTCAGACGCCAAGAATCCATCGACCATAGAGCTGGTCAATCGCAACCTTGCTAAACGCTATCGTAAGGAGCGTCGCTTTCGATTTTATGGCATGGCTTCCGTCATCTTTGGATTACTGTGCCTGGTATTTTTATTCAGTGACATTATCGGTAAAGGCAGCGGTGGGTTTTTCCAGACTTATATCAAGCTGGATATTCCATTGACGTCGGAGGCTCTGGGCGTTGCTAACGTTCACAACCCCGAAGAGCGTCGTCTGGCGGATTTTCAAGGAGCGATCAAACAAGCTCTAAGAGAGCGTTTTCCTGAGGTCACTGGTCGCAGAGATAAGCGTGCACTGAATGGTATTGTCAGCAGTGGTGCCGGTTATCAGCTTGCTGAGATGGTTGAAGAAAATCAGGACATGCTCGATAAAACCGTCAGTGTTTGGGTTATGGCTGATGATGACTATGATACCTATGTCAAAAGTCGGAAAGGTGATGCGGAATCGGCCTATAAAGGGAGATTCACTGAGCAGCAAGTCTCCTGGATCGAAGATCTCATTGCCTCGGGTGAGGTCGATAAGAAATTTAATGCGCATTTCTTTCAGGCGGGGGACTCGCGGGAACCTGAACAGGCCGGTATCCGCGGTGCAATCATGGGGTCATTATTCACGCTATTGGTGACATTTGCCTTCTCTTTCCCCATTGGCGTTGCCGCTGCTGTTTATCTCGAAGAATATGCCCAGAAAAACCGCTTAACTGATTTTATTGAAGTCAATATCAATAATCTGGCGGCCGTACCGTCCATTATTTTCGGTCTTTTGGGCCTTGCCATTTTTATCAACTTTTTCAGCATGCCAAGGTCCATTCCTCTCGTAGGAGGATTTGTTCTGACCTTGATGACATTGCCGACAATCATTATTTCCAGTCGTGCAGCGATCAAAGCCGTACCTCCGTCGATTCGAGAAGCGGCGTTAGGCATCGGAGCGTCTAAAATGCAGGTTATCATGCATCATGTTTTGCCGTTGGCTATGCCGGGCATGTTGACCGGTGCGATCATCGGCATGGCGCAGGCGCTGGGAGAAACCGCTCCTTTGCTGATGATTGGAATGGTTGCGTTTATCGTGGATGTACCTGGTGGCATCACGGATCCTGCTACGGTATTGCCGGTACAAATTTATTTGTGGGCGGACAGCCCAGAGCGCGCGTTTGTAGAGAAAACGTCGGCGGCAATTATGGTCCTGCTGGGTTTTCTCGTCATAATGAATACTCTTGCGGTTCTGCTGCGCCGACGGCTTGAGCGCCGTTGGTAAGCGAGCCCAGAACTATGAAAGGTGAATCAATGGATGTAATTGCTGAGTCTGCGAAATCAGGCGTAACCGCAGAGACATCTGCGACTGGTACGATACCTCCGGTCGATAAATCGTCAACAACTCAAACGGTCGGTATTCCTTTTTGTGAGAACGCTAAAATGTCCATGCGTAATGTGGATGTTTTTTACGGCGACAAACAGGCGATATTTGATGTCGGCCTCGACATTGGTCACGGTGAAGTGGTGGCGATGATCGGCCCTTCTGGCTGTGGTAAGTCGACGTTTCTGCGTTGCTTGAATCGTATGAATGACACCATTGAGATCTGCCGTGTGCAGGGATCGCTTAAGTTGGAAAATGACGACATCTACGATCCAAAGTTGGATGTTGTGCCATTGCGAGCAAGGGTAGGTATGGTCTTCCAGAAGCCGAACCCATTTCCCAAAAGTATTTATGATAATGTCGCCTATGGTCCTCGTATTCACGGCTTGGTCAGTCATCGCACCGAGCTGGATGAAATCGTCGAGTCCAGCCTGCAAAAGGCGGGTTTGTGGAATGAGGTGAAAGATCGATTGCACTCGCCTGGTACCGGGTTGTCCGGCGGTCAGCAGCAACGATTGTGTATTGCCAGAACCATCGCGGTAAGTCCGGAAGTTATTTTGATGGACGAACCCTGTTCAGCGCTCGACCCTATCGCGACTGCAAAAATTGAAGAATTGATTGCTGAATTAAGCGAAAACTACACGATTGCCATTGTGACCCATTCGATGCAACAGGCGGCACGGGTTTCTGACCGGACCGCGTATTTTCATCTTGGCAATTTGATCGAAGTCAACGAAACTGAGAAGGTATTTACCAATCCAGATCACGAGTTGACGGAAGCCTATATTACTGGCCGTTTTGGTTAACCGGAATCGCTTACCGACTCAGACAACTATCCCGCAGGATTACAATTAATGGATAAACTGCATCTCGATCATCACTACTCCGGTCAGTTCAACGCTGATCTTGAGGCATTAAAGACAGAGCTTCTGGAAATGGGTGGTCTGGTTGAACAACAGATCATCAATTCCGTCAATGCAGTGACTCAAGCCGATACTGAGCTGGCTGAGAGCGTCATTGACTATGAGCCTGAAGTGGATGAGCGGGAACTTCGTCTCGATGAGCATTGTACTCTGGTGTTAGCCCGTCGCCAGCCTGCGGCCTCTGATTTGCGTATGGTACTTTCTGTTGCCCGTATTACCCGTGACCTTGAGCGCATGGGAGATGAAGCTCACAAGGTTGCTAAGATGGCAATACACCTTGGAGAAATCGGTGAGTCTCCCAGAGGTTATGTGGAATTACGCCACATTGGATCCATCGTGCATCAAATGGTCATCAACACCCTGGATGCCTTTGCTCGTTTTGATGTTGGTTTAGCGCTCAGTGTGGCCAAAGAGGACAAACGCGTCGATCAGGAATATAAGTCTGCCATGCGAGAATTGGCGACCTATATGATGGAAGATCCCCGTTCGATATCCCGAGTTATGAATATCATTTGGGCGTTGCGTTCGTTGGAACGCATTGGCGATCATGCTCGTAACATTTGTGAGCATATCATCTATCTTGTTAAAGGATTTGATGTACGCCATGTCAGCGTCAAGGAAATTCAGCGCAAGCTGGAAGAAGACGACAGCTGATCGCCCGACGGAGACCAGTGACCGTCGGTTGCTGGTCTCGGTGTTTCCCTTCGAGTTATAGTTCTTTCCAGCGACAGTTGATGAGTTCTGATGAAAGACTATCCCTTTCTAAAAACGTTTTGGTTCACTCTTCCGTTAGTTTTCGCTCTGACAGCGTGTCAGCGAGATGATCGACTGAGGAGGATGAATGACTACGATCTCTCGCAAATGCAGGAAGCCTGCCTGCAAAAAAAGCCTTCCGCGCCAGGATGGGCGCAATCCTGTGATAATGTGAATCGTGAATGTGTCAGACGACGGCAGGAACTGGGGTTTTATGTTTGTCGACTGGCGCCTGGCAGTTGATAAGCCGTCGAGTAAACTGCAGTATCCATCCAGTTGACGTATACTTGCCCACCTTTTACGGATATTGAATCGGGAGTAGTGGTCATGTCAGCGTTACAGGTGATCGAATTGTTCGCCGGAACCGGTGCAGACGGTCAACCAGTGGCTGAACGTCTCAGGGTCCGAATTAACGAGGACAACAGTTGTGAGCTGGTCAATTCACCGGCTTTCGTCAAAGGCCTCGCCAGTGGCGATGTTATTCGCCTCGATACAGACACGGGCCAGTTTGAAATACTGCAGCGCAGCGGCAACTTGTCGATTCGGGTATTTTGCCGCGATGACAGTAGTGAGCTTGTCGACGAGTTAAGTCCACCCTTGGAAAAACTTGGTGCTCAGTTGGATATCGAAACACCGCGAATGCTGGTGTACAGCATTCATGTCAGCTGTGGCTTCCAGACCATTGAAAAAATTTTAAACGGCGTCGTCAGTGACGATGTTTTTTGGATGTACGGTAATGTATACGATCCCACGGATGGTGAGACACCATTAAATTGGTGGCAAGAGATTTTACAACCTGAGTAGCGTCTACTTATGGGTGAGCGGGTTTTGTCTTTCCAGTCAGAGGCCTGCATTTTTATTGAAATGAGTTGTATATGTTAATTGTATTGTCACCGGCAAAAAACTTGGATTATGAAACACCTCTGCCGACCAAACGTCGGTCAACACCGGAATATCTCGGTGATGCGGAGGCCCTCATGGAACAATTACGAACTCTCGCACCACAGGACGTGTCTGCCTTGATGGGCATAAGCGACAAGCTAGGGTTGCTGAACTACGACCGTTACCAACAGTGGAGTCTCCCTTTCACACCAAAAAACGCTCGGCCCGCTGTTTTGGCATTTAATGGGGATGTTTATAGCGGCTTACAGGCCTATGAGTTTAGTGCCGACGATTTCGCTTTTGCACAGGATCACTTGCGTATTTTGTCTGGGCTCTACGGATTGTTGCGGCCATTGGACTTGATGCAGGCCTATCGCCTGGAAATGGGAACGAAGTTTGAGAACAGTCGCGGTAAAGATCTCTATCAGTTTTGGGGAGAATTACTGACAGAGGGCTTGAACAAACAGCTCAATAAGCTGAAAAGTAATGAGTTGGTAAATCTCGCATCTCAAGAATATTTTAAATCGGTCCAACCCAAGGCTCTAGACGGCAAGGTCATAACGCCAGTATTCAAAGATTGGAAAAATGGCCAGTATCGGGTGATCAGCTTCTTCGCAAAAAAAGCGCGGGGCATGATGGCGGCTTTTGCCATTCGCAATAGATTGGAGTCTGCCGATCAGCTGAAGACATTTTCGGATGGAGGCTATGGGTTCGACGAAACCTTGTCGACGGACACCCAATGGGTCTTTACTCGGCGAGAGAGCTGACCGGATTGCTTCAGCTGCGCAAATAGTTGCGCACGGTACGTTCGGTTACCCCCAGGGCTTCTGCAATTTCCGCCAAGCTGTAGCCTTGTAATTTCAACTTCTTGGCTTTAACGGGTTTGGCTTTCGTGGTTCCACGTTGCCGCCCGCGATATTTCCCCTCGGCTGATGCGCTGGCAATGCCTCGTTGCTGGCGCTGGCTACGAAAGCTGTTGTCTAGAGACAATAGGCTGTCATAAAGCGTTGTTATTGAATCATTGTTTTGAGGTTGAATATCCAGCCCATCGCCTGCGGCGACCAACCGAATTCCCTTTTGATTGAGGCCTTTAAGGCAGCGAAGCGCTCCCGGTAGGCCGATATCCAGACAGCTCAAGCGCCACATCAGAACGAGTTGACACGATTGCATTTTTAAGCGGCTTTCTAAGGCGGAGATATTGCCGTGCAGATTAGTCACTGAAGGCGACTCTACGTCATCTGAGAAAATCATCCCCTGCTGTTTGAGCCAGAGCCCCAATTGGAATCGTTGGCTCTCTGCGTTCAATTCAGTGGCGTGTGCGTTAATCAGGCTGATGATTGCCAAGGAGTTAGGCTGATTTTTGTCCACCATGATTCTTCCCTATGCTCTGTGCCTGCTGTCTTAGTTGAATGTATGAGCCTTGTTGAAAGAAAGAGAATAGCCGAATTTTTGAAAAATAAAATGGACCCTAAATTTCATCGCCACTATTTTCCACGCTTCGGGGCAAAAAGCACCACAAATCTGTTGCCGAATACCACAATTTTCCATTTTTAGGGAAAAACGCCCACCAAAAACCGTTGCTCAACGGTGCCGCAAAGGAGGGAATTTTGAACTAGGCTTTGGGGAGTTCAAGTGAGTGATGTTTTATGGCGATACGTTTCCTGGTCGTTGATGACGCGACTTTCATCAGAGACATGGTTAAGAAGCAGCTCCGGGAGCGAATACCTGGCTGTGAGGTTTACGAGGCTACCGATGGTAAAAAAGGGATTGCGCAGCTGAAGAAGCAGCGAGTCGACGTGATTCTCAGTGACTGGGAGATGCCAGGGCTGAGTGGCGAAGAATTTTTGCGTTGGATTCGCGGCCAGGAGGCCTTCAAAGAGACGCCTTTTATTATGGTGACCAGCCGAGGAGATCGGGAGCATGTGGTCGCTGCAATCAAGTCGGGCGTGTCTGATTTCATCACTAAACCCTTTACCTCTGATGAGTTGCTTAAGAAAACCGCTAAACAACTTAAGAAAATCGGCAAAGCACCAAAGACGAGTTTAAGTTCTGCCAGTAGCGGTAAAGATGTGGCGTTTGCTTCGGTTGACGTTTTGACTGGCGGTGCGGGTAAAGCGAAGCCTAAACCTAAAGCGGCGGCAAAATCTGCAGTTGCGGCAGACTTTTCAGCCCTGGTAAACCCGGGTAACGCGAAAGCTACGTCTAAACCTGCTGGAGGGAAGGCAGCAGCGTCCCGAAAACCTGCGAAGAGTGCGAAAACCCAAGCACGTATTCGTTTTGCAAACTTGGATTGCAATTATGTCGTTCGAGGGGTGTCTCTTCAGGAGATTAGTGGCTTGGTGCCACGTCCCGATGTGCTCCCATCACTGTTTGAACAGGCCGTGGTGGACATTGAGCTGGATGACGGTCAGGTAGCGAGGGTGAACGGATATCTCAGCGCGATTGAGGCGGGCGAAAATCACGTGGACACCCAGATCATAAAAATGAAGATTCGCTTCGTGGATAACGATCCCGAGAAATTTGAAGCTCTGTCTAAGTTTGTGGCCAAAGTTCGTTGATGGTGTAGTTTCTATCGTTGTGGCTGGCTTCTGGCTAAAATAGTTAGCCATTTAATTGAGGGAGTGAGCCAGCATGGACCAACTACCGTTTTCTCAGGCCTGTGAAAATAATAAAGAGCCCATCTTACAGGTCTTGAAAGTTGCCTTTAAAAAGGCATCCCGGATTCTGGAAATCGGCAGTGGTACTGGTCAGCACGCTGTGCATTTTGCAGCAAACTTACCGAACGTAGAGTGGTTAACAAGCGATCTACCGGAAAATCACCCTGGAATTTTGGGCTGGCAGTCGATCTACGATGGCGCCAATCTTCAACCACCACTGGCGTTAAATGTTGCTCAACCTCATTGGCCTGACATTCATGTTGACGGTGTTTTTACCGCAAATACTCTGCACATTATGTCTTGGGAAGAAGATCTGCACTTTTTTGCACGTTTGCCTGACGTACTAAAACCAGGCGGATGTTTGGTGGTCTACGGCCCATTCAATTACAACGGTAATTTTACCAGTGAAAGCAATCGGGAATTTGATGCTTGGTTAAAAGAGCAGGTGCCTCACAGAGGTATTCGTGACTTTGAAGCCGTGTGTGCTCAGTTGGAGGCGGTGGGTCTGTCTTTGCAGAATGATATTGCTATGCCGGCCAACAACCGCTGTCTGGTTTTTGAGCGTCAGTGATTTACCGGGCAATAATAAGGGGTAGCATCAAGCATCTGCTTTGCGAAAGGGTAGATAGCCTGAGCATTCTTCCGCGTAAGCGGTGATCCCTTCCGTTTCCTGGTCAAGAAAGTCAGCAATCGCTACCGCAAAACGAGGGTCGCTGATGTGGTGACTGGAGTAGGTTAAGGTGGGTTCAAAACCTCGCTGTATTTTGTGTTCGCCTTGGGCTCCAGGATCAAACCGCTTGAGTCCTTGTTCGATGGCAAACTCAATGCCTTGGTAATAACAGGCTTCAAAGTGCAAACCAGGTATTTCCTCTTCACACCCCCAGTAGCGTCCATACAGCTGGTCGCTGTCAAAGAAACACAGTGCTGCGGCAATGAAACGCCCGTTCAGTTCAGCGGTGACCATAAGCAGTTGATCTGCCATAGCGTCGGCCAGCTGGTGGAAAAATTCCCGATTTAAATAACCGCTGCCGCCACTGCGTTTTAGATAGGTGTAGTGGTAAAACCGGTAAAATCTGTCCCAGTGGGTTGGCGTAATGTCCACGCCGGTCAAGCGTTGCAGCGTAACGCCCGCTTTGTATACCTGTTCCCGTTCTTTACGAAGATTCTTGCGCTTGCGGGAATTAAATTCCGCAAGAAAATCATCGAAGGCGTTGTAGTTTCTATTCTGCCAGTGAAATTGGCAGCCGATACGGGTCATGTGTCCCATATACGCAAGCCGTTGCGCCTTATCTTCCTTTAGGAACAGGCTGTGCCAACCACTGATACCTTGCTGCTGGCAGTAGTCAGCCAAGAAGCTTGTCAGTTGTTCTACACATAGTTCCTGATCTACTCCATCCGCAATGGCGACTCTAGGTCCGGTCGCTGGGGTAAAGGGTATGGCATTCAGGAGTTTGGGGTAATAATCGAGTCCGTGTCGATGCCATGCATCGGCCCAGCCCCAGTCAAAGACATATTCGCCGTAAGAATGAGTTTTCTGAAAGAGCGGTAGAATCCCTATCAGCTGACTGTCGTCTTCCATCAGTAGATGGAATGGCTGCCAGCCGGTATCTGCGATCGTACATCCGCTGTCTTCCAGGGCTTTGAGAAAGCGGTGTTGAACAAAGGGATAATCTGTCTGCCAGAGGGCATCCCACTGTTTGTCGTCGATTTGGTTAATAGAATCGATAAATCTGAATTGAATCATAGAGCAAGACAATCGCTATTTTAACCGCTGTTGGTTTTCATCAATTCCCGATACCCGGATCGAAAATCAGGATGGATAAATTGGTAGCCGGAATCAACAAGTCGTTGGTTACAGCAGCGCTTGTTGAAACGGGGCTCCCGAGCGTTGGAAGAACTAGTGCGATGCACTTCCTGCGCCAGTTTTTGCTCAAAATCCTGAGCAGGACTGCCGTTCGTTCGTAACCACTGTTTTACCAGTGCGAGAGGGACTGGCATCTTGTCGCTGGCGAGATAACAGGATGCAACAGATTGACCGCGTTGGTCCATGTCGATTAAGTGCGCGAGCACCGAGGCACAGTCTTCGCTGTGAATTCGGTTGCTGTAGGTACAGTTATCTGAGTCCTTTTCATGGCCGGTGATTGCTTGCTGTAGCAGTCTTAAGCGGCCCGGACCATAGATACCCGAGAATCTCACAATGGTGCTGGATAATGGAGAATCAAGAAGCGTTTGTTCCGCCTCGAGTAACCGTTCCCCAGTAAAGGATACGGGCGTCGTCTGACTGTTTTCATCGACCCATTCGCCAGAATTTTGTCCATAAACACTGGTGCTGGATGCGAAAAACACGCGACTCACGGTTTCCAATTGTGCGATTTCTATCAGGTTTGTCACTGTGTCCACGTAAGCTCGACGATAGCCTGTATCGCTGCGTTCACTGGGTGTCATGGTGATAACAAGGTAGTCAATGTCTTCCGGTATTACGGCGGATAGGGAGTTCAGATCGGTCGCATCTGCGATCAGATAGTGAATGCGATTATTGGTGTGTGGTGGCTTACGCCTTACGCCCCAGAAGGTTGCAGAGGCAACTTTTTGGCTTAATCGGTGCGCGATATCGCCACATCCGATCAGTAAAATTCTTGGGGCGGCACTTTCGGCAGTTGGATTCATGATTGTCTGATGCCTAAATTGATTATCTATTAATCACTAAGTAATCAATAGTTTTCTACTATGTGAACAATGTGCCAAAATGGTGCTTAAACATAATTCATTGAGCCTAACCGATGACACTAACCGAGCTTCGCTATATCGTCACTCTGGCGCAAGAGCAGCATTTCGGGCATGCAGCAGAGCGCTGCTACGTCTCCCAACCGACTCTGAGTATTGCGGTCAAAAAGCTGGAAGAAGAGTTAGGGGTCGCCTTGTTTGAGCGATCCAAGAGCCGAGTACAAGCGACTCCACTGGGAGAAAAAGTTATCGCTCAGGCTCAATTGGTGCTCGAACAAACCAGTGTCATCAAAGAAATAGCATCGGCGGGCAAAGATCAGCTCAGCAGTCCCTTGAATGTTGGTGCGATCTTTACCATCGGGCCTTTTCTCTTCCCCCACTTCATCCCTGAATTGCAAAAAATTGCGCCGGGCATGCCTTTATACGTCGAAGAAGGTTATACCGCTACTTTGCGACAAAAACTTCGCAATGGCGACCTTGATGTTATCGTCGTTTCACTGCCATTCACGGAGCCAGATGTTGTTACTCAGCCACTGTATGATGAACCCTTCGTTGTGTTGATGCATCGTCGTCATCCGCTGGCGGAGCTTGAGTGTGTCCATCCGGATGACCTTTTGGGACAAGACGTTTTATTGCTGGGCGAAGGGCATTGTTTCCGTGAACAGGTCATGGCTGTTTGCCCCACCTTACAGACGGGGTTGGACCACCATAATCCAGCTCGTGTTGCTGCCGAGGGCAGCTCTCTGGATACTTTGCGACACATGGTTGCCTCTGGTTTAGGTATCACCATATTGCCCATGTCAGCCGCCAATTCCTCCTACTATGGGCCGGATGTCCTGGTAACCCGCGCTTTTCTCGACCCGGCACCCAGGCGTACGGTAGCTCTTGCCTGGCGCGCCAGTTACCCTCGCTTTAAAGCGGTTGATGTGCTTCGTCGAGCCATCAATCAATGTCGTATCGGTGATTGAGACAGGGTCAGACATACTGGAGGTGACATGGTAGGTAGTTCACAGCTTCTGGCTAACCGGTCGATTGAAACACTCAAAGGCGTTGGTCCAAAGCTGGCAGAAAAGCTGGCACGGTTGCATATCTACACCATTGCTGATTTGTTGTTGCACCTACCGCTGCGCTACCAGGATCGAACCCGTATTACGCCCCTCGGTCAATTGCGACCAAACGACAACGTGGTCATCGAAGGGGAAGTGGTAAAAACGGATGTCGTCTTCGGTCGCCGCCGGAGTTTGCAATGTCGGATCAAAGATACGACTGGAACCGTTACTTTGCGGTTTTACTATTTTTCGAAAGCGATTCAACAGCGATTGCAGCCGGGGTTGCGGTTACGCTGTTACGGTGAGGCGAGGAGAGGCGTCACTGGCTTGGAATTCTACCATCCGGAAATTGATTACCTGGATGCCGATAAGAGTGAGCACCCGCTTCCCCTCGAAGGTCGATTAACACCAATTTATGGCGCGACAGACGGCGTGACTCAACAAAAGCTACGGGCTTTGGTGGAGACCGCGCTTGATCACCTAAACGACGTCAGTTTGCCCGAACTCTGCGGCCCTGAGTATCACCCCTATGGTCGAGAATCGATCGCCTCTCGATTGGCCTATTTGCACCATCCACCTGCCCATGCTCAATTGTCGCTACTGGTGGAGCGGGAACACCCCGTGCAACAGGCGCTCATCTTTGAAGAGCTGATGGCCCACCATCTCAGCACACTCAAAACCCGACGTCAGAGAGAGCAGCAATCAGCGGCTGCCCTGGCGTGGGATGACGCTTTGTTCAAGCGCTTTTGTCATCAGTTGGGTTTTACCCTAACCGGCGCTCAGAAAAGAGCAATCGAAGAAGTGGGTGTTAACTTACAGGCACCTTCACCGATGTTGCGCTTGGTACAGGGCGATGTGGGAGCCGGTAAAACGGTCGTGGCTGCCGCGGCCATTTTGCAGGCGGTTGGTGCGGGGCGTCAGGCGGCCTTGATGGCGCCAACCGAGCTGTTAGCGCGCCAACACTATATCAACTTGCAGGGGTGGTTGGAGCCGCTCGGAATCTCGGTGGAATGGTTGAGTGGCAGTCTCAAAGCCAGCGAGAAAGAGCGGGTCTGTGAGCGCCTCGCTAATGGCAAGTGCCAGTTTGTCGCAGGTACCCATGCACTCATTCAAGATGATGTTGCTTTTCAATCGTTGGCTTTGTGCGTCATTGACGAGCAGCATCGGTTTGGCGTTCACCAGCGCTTGGCATTGCGGGAAAAGTGCCCTCCGGGCTTGCATTGTCACCAATTGATTATGACCGCTACGCCAATTCCTAGGACCTTGGCGATGAGCCTCTACGCGGATCTGGATGCTTCCATCATCGATGAACTGCCCCCAGGGCGGACACCCGTAGTCACCACGGTTATGAGTCAACAGCGACGCGAGGCATTGTTACAGCGTGTCGCTGCTGTCTGTGAGGAAGGCCGACAGGTCTATTGGGTGTGTACGTTGATTGAAGAATCTGAGCAGATCGAAGCCCAGGCAGCTGAGGAATTGGCCGAGCAACTCCGTGAAGAGTTGCCGGAAATCTCTGTGGCGCTTATTCATGGGCGCATGAAGACATCGGATAAGGACGCGACTATGGCCAGCTTTCGTGGGGGCGATATTCAGCTGTTGGTCGCAACGACAGTCATCGAAGTGGGCGTCGATGTTCCCAATGCAACACTTATGGTGATCGAAAACAGTGAGCGCTTAGGGTTGGCCCAGCTGCACCAGTTGCGTGGCCGGGTCGGTCGCGGCTCGCAAGAAAGCTTCTGTGTCTTGCTCTATAACCCACCCTTGTCACGAATCGGTCAGGAACGGTTGGCGGCAATGCGTGAAACGACCGACGGTTTTGTGATTGCTGAGCGAGATCTGGAATTGCGAGGTCCTGGAGAGTTTCTCGGCACACGTCAGACGGGAGAGGTCAGCTTCCGCTTAGCAGATCTGCAGCGTGATGGGCATATGCTCCAGCAGGTTCAACACAGCGCCCGTCGCCTGCAAATGGATACGCCAGCGATGGCTGAAGCGCTGATTGAGCGATGGATTGGCCGCCGTTCTGTTTACGCAGGAGCCTGATTTTCGGTACGGTTCTCATTTTCAAACCAGCAGCGAAGCTTTCTCCGCCTATAAATTGAGCTTTGACACAGGTGGACTAGACTTTGAAGAGATTGGCGCAGATTGCCGCAACGCTATTCGCAGCTCTAGGAGAAAGATTTTGGCCGTACCTGCCAGCGTCAAAACGATGCTTGATAACCAAACGGTTGCTTACTCGGTTTTTTATTCACCGGAACCGGAAGCCGTCGCTACTCACAAACCGATTCTCAAAGGTTCGACGCTGGCGCGTTCGATGATTCTGCAGGATAAGCAAGGTCCTTTGCAGGTCATTTTTCCAGCGGACTGTCTTATCGATATCAATCAGGTCAATCAGTTATTGGCCAGAAACTTAAGGCCGTTAAAACCTAATGACCTCACAAAGCTCTACGCTAAATATTTTTTAAAGTCGGTTCCAGCGCTGCCTAAATTGGGTGGCATGCCTACATTGGTCGAGAAGCGTCTGTTTGAACAGGAATCTGTACTTCTGGATTCCGGCGCGGAAGATATTCTGAAGATGGATCAGCAGAGCTTTACGCATATGGCCAACGGGGTCGATATCCGTGAGTTTGGCGTGCCATTAAAAGGCTTGCAGGAAAAGTACGAGCAGCTGGAAAACGATGAGGAAAAAATCTTCAGTGCTGTAAAATCCTTCACGTCTCTAAGAATTAAGCAGCGCCTTGAAGACACGCTCGAGTTTCCACCTCTGCCTAACACTGCCCAGAAGATCATCAAGCTGCGGGTCGATCCTCAAGCGGATGTCAGTGATCTTGCAGAAATTGTCGAACTGGACCCGAGCCTGGCAGCCCAAGTGGTCAGCTGGGCGGCTTCTCCCTATTATTCAGCACCAGGGAAAATCCGCTCGATCCATGACGCTATCGTGCGTGTACTGGGGTTCGACATGGTGCTGAACCTGTCACTGGGTTTATCATTGGGACGAACATTAAAAATTCCTGATGAATCCAGTGGCGTGACGCCCTATTGGGAACAATCCGTTTTTATGGCCGCGGCGGTGGAAGGCTTGGTAACAGCGGTACCGCGTGAGTTCCGCCCCGGGTTTGGTATGTCCTACCTGTCAGGCCTGCTTCACAATTTTGGTTGGCTTATCCTCGCGGAAGTCTTTCCTCCGCATTTCGTCACCATTGAAAAGTTTGCGCAGGTAAATACTCATGTGCCCCATTATCTGATTGAGACACATGTTCTGGGTGTCACCAGAGATCAGCTGGCCAGTTGGTTGATGGAATGCTGGCATATGCCGGAAGAAGTGGTGTACGCCTTACGTTTCCATAATATGCAACCGCGGACCTCGGATGATCACGGCATTTACGCCACATTGCTGCATGTCGCCAGACGCCTTTTGCGAGAACAAGGCATTGGTTTCGGGCCGGAGGAACCTGTCACTGATGAATGCTTTAAAACCTTGCATCTGAATCCAGAAAAAGCCCGAGGAGTGATTGAAACGGTAATGGAGTCGTCCGAAGAACTCAATAATATTGCCCGGCAGCTGGCAGGCTAATTAAATCGGGTACTTGAAAGTGTCAAAAAAAGGGGGCTTTATCAGCCCCCTTTAGCATTTTCGACGCTTAACCTTGACGCATTAAGTAGTCGAAGGCACTAAGCGATGCTTTTGCTCCCTCACCCATTGCGATAACAATCTGCTTGTAAGGAACGGTGGTAACGTCGCCACAGGCGAAAATGCCTGGCACGCTGGTCTCACAGCGTTCGTTGATGATGACTTCACCAAATCGGGTCGTCTCCACCACACCGTTCAGAAAGCTACTGTTGGGCACCAATCCAATTTGGACGAAGACACCGTCCAACTGATCGCTTTTCACTTCACCGGATTCCCGGTCTTCGTAAGCGATGGCGGCGACTTTGCCGTTATCAGCCACAATCTCTTTTGTAGCGACGTTGGTTTTGATGGTGATGTTGTCACGCTTCAAAGCTTGATCGACGATCACTTTATCCGCTTTCAATTGCGGCAGGAACTCGAAAACTGTAACCGACTTTACAATTCCGGCGAGATCCAGCGCGGCTTCTATACCTGAGTTTCCGCCACCGATCACAGCGACATCTTTGCCTTTAAAGAAGGGACCGTCACAGTGCGGGCAGTAGGCCACACCATTGCCGATATTCTCTTTCTCGCCAGGGACACCCAACTCTCGCCAGTTGGCGCCAGTCGCGACAATCAGCGTTTTGGTATCGATCTTCTCGCCGGAACTTAGCACCACGGTTTTCGGGGCGCTGGCGTCTTCGCTGGCAATCACTTCAGACACTTTCAAGTGTTCGCGCTTGGTGATGGGATACTCATCCAAATGATGAGCCAGCTTACCTGACAGCTCCGGACCTGTGGTGTAAGGGACGGAAATCAAATTCTCGATGCCCATGGTGTCTTTGACTTGGCCACCAATGCGATCAGCAATCAAAGTGACGTTCAACCCTTTGCGTGCGGCATAGATGGCTGCGCCAACCCCAGCAGGCCCGCCGCCAATAACAGTCACGTCTTGCAAAGGCAGAGATTCAGCTGGCGCGGCTGACAGTACGCCTGGGTACTTCTCTTCCAATTTTTCCAATAGCTTCGCGGTGTCGATCTTGCCATTGGCGAAGACTTCACCGTTTAGGAAGACGGTAGGAACGCCCTGAATGTTGTTGTCTTCAATCAACTGCTGGAACAAACCGCCATCGATCATTTCTGTTTCGATATTCGGGTTTACGATCGCAAATTGATTCAGTGCCTGGACGACGTCCGGGCAATTGTGGCAGCTCAAGCTGACGTAGACATCAAACTTGAGTTTCTCGCTGACGTTCTTGATCGCATTCTGGATTCCCTCATCCAGCTTCAGTGCTGTACCGGACGACTGCAGAACCGCAAGAATCAACGAATTAAATTCATGTCCTGACGGAATGCCCGAAAAGGTAATCCCGTTGAACTCACCATCGACTTCCAACAGGAAGCTGATGGGGCTGCGCAGACGATCATCGTCGCGCTCTACCAGTTGAATCCGGTCAGTCACGGAAGCAACGCCCTCAAGGAATTCAACCAGTTCAGCGCGCTTCTCGTGATCACCAGTCTGCAGAACAAAAGTTACATCATTCTGCATGTTTTCCGTGTAGCTTTTGAGAGCATTAATAATGTCATTACTTAACATGTGTCACCTCCTAACTTCCGGACAGGAGCCGTAGCGGCTCCCGAACTTCAGACCAGTTTTTAGATTTTGCCGACGAGATCCAGGCTTGGAGTCAGAGTCGCTTGACCTTCTTCCCAAGCTGCAGGACATACTTCGCCATCATGAGTAGCGACGTACTGAGCTGCTTTGACCTTGCGCAACATATCTTTCGCAGAGCGGCCGATACCCAAGTCGTGGATTTCAGCAACTTTGATGATGCCATCTGGGTCAGCCAGGAAAGTACCGCGCAGTGCCAGACCATCTTCTTCAATCATAACGCCGAAGCCACGAGTGATACGGCCAGTAGGATCGCCGATCATTGGGTACTTGATCTTGCCAATGGCTTCAGATGTGTCGTGCCAAGCTTTGTGAGTGAAATGAGTGTCAGTAGATACAGAGTAGACTTCGACGCCCAGTTTTTGGAATTCGTCATAGAACTTGGCCATATCTTCCAGTTCGGTAGGACATACGAAAGTGAAGTCCGCCGGATAGAAGATGAAAATAGACCACTTGCCCTTTACGTCGTCAGTGGTGACAGTAACGAATTCACCGTCTTTGAACGCTTCCGCTTTAAATTCAGGGATTGGGCTGTTAATAATCGCCATTTCAATATCTCCATTAAATTGGTCTGAAAAAATCGTTTTACTGTCTGCTCTTAAGCAGTGGAGCCATAATAAGGGACTTGATACTTCTGTTAAAGTGAATTTAAATTTATCTATCAATCTATTTTTTAGAACGTAAACAAGTGATTACATTAAAACAATTGACCTATGCCCTGGCGGTTGAGAAGACCAAACATTTTAAAAAGGCGGCTGATGAGAGTTCTGTATCCCAGTCGGCACTCAGTACAGCCATTGCTGAGTTGGAAAATCAGTTGGGGTTCCAGATTTTTGAAAGAGATAACAAGCGAGTCTTGATTACCTCCGCTGGAGAGCGGTTTTTGGAACGAGCCCGCGACATCAAGTTGCGGGTAGACGATCTTTATTTGTTCTCGAGAGCGGAGCGAGAGCCGCTTTCCTTCCCGATGTCATTGGGTGTGATTCCCACAATTGGGCCTTACTTGTTACCCAAGGTTCTGCCGGAAGTTCGCCGCTGTTATCCCGATCTGGAGATGCGTATTGTAGAAGATCAAAGCCATGTGCTGGTGGAGAAGGTGAGGTCTGGGGAGTTGGATACCGCGGTTCTTGCGTTACCCTACGGCTTGTCCGGATTACACGCTTTTGAGTTCTGGCAGGAAAACTTCCTTTTAGTCACGTATCCAGACAGCGAACTGGCTGAGTACAAGCGTCTTTCCAGTGATGTCTTGCAAGACCAGCCCCTACTGATGTTGCAAGACGGCCACTGTCTGAAAGACCATGCTCTTGCTGCGTGTAAGTTTCAGCCGGCAGGCGTTAACCGTTCTCTCTCAGGTGCCAGTTTGTACACATTATTGCAAATGGTGGCTGGAGGATTGGGGTCAACCTTTGTACCTGAAATGGCTGTGGACCAGCTGACAGGTGGTAGTCAGGAATTCCGATTGATCGAATTGGCAGAACCTGGCCCCCACCGCAAAATAGCGCTAATTTCGCGTCTGAACTATGCGGGCGCAAATGATCTGATTCTTCTTGGGAAGCTTTTTCGACAACAGCTGGCGCTGACACTTTCTCCGGCTGCCGGCGAAAATAGCGAATAAGTAAAGGGTTGAAGTTCTGAAAAACTGATCATGTTCTTCTGTTTTTAAAGCTGTTGTCGATCGCAGAAGGGATATACATTTCTTTTACCTATTAACCAAGTCGAGGAAATTGAAATGCGCTATATCAGAAAGGTCATGAAAGAGTCCATGTTAATCCAGTGGATTGCGGGTCCAAAGGCGATGCCAATCGTCTGCAACTTCAACGATAATTATTATGGTGATCAAGTCTGTCAGGCAGCAGCGGCCAGAGACTGATGATCGGGAGATCCCTGAGTCCAGGGACCCCCTCTGTGAGCCTCGATGGATGTTACGTCAGTAGAGGCTCTTATCTCTGCCGTGTTCGGTTGGATGCAAGTCACTATCTGCAACCAGTGGCGCTTCGGTTTCGTATACTGCGCGGTTCCACGCTTTTTCGCTTTTGGCGACCATGACGGAGACCATGGAATCGCCGGCGAGGTTAACCGCAGTGCGCATCATATCCAAAAGCCGATCAACACCGATAATCAAGGCGATACCTTCAACCGGTAGACCCACTTGCTGCAGCACCATCGCCAGAGTAATCAGCCCTACACCCGGTACACCCGCCGTTCCTACCGACGCCAGAGTCGCCGTTAAAATGACCATCAGATACCCGGTCAGACTGATGTCAATTTGGTATGCCTGAGAAATAAACGCCGTCGCCACCCCCTGCATGATTGCCGTACCATCCATATTGATGGTTGCGCCGAGCGGCACGGTAAAAGAGGCGATACGTTTGTCGACACCCAGCTTTTCCTCGGCGACTCGCATGGTGACCGGTAAGGTGGCACTGCTGGAAGATGTACTGAAGCCAAAGGCGAGTACAGGTTTGATCTGCCGGAAGAAGGCTTTCACGCTGACTCGTGCCAGTGCTTTCAGGAACAGAGAATAGACACCGAAACAGTGCAGGAAGAGCGCAGCAACGACGGTGCCAAAGTAGAGACTCAGCTCCAAAATGGCACTGGCGCCTAGACCGGCAAATAATTTGGCCAACAGACAAAAGACCCCGTAAGGGGCGAGATTCATCAGGAAATTCACCATATTCATGATGACTTCGTTGATGTCTTCAAACCAACTGCGAATCCGTTCCCCGGATTTGCCGGCGTGAGCGACGGCGACGCCGGTCAGCAAGGCAAAGACAATAACTTGCAGCATATTGCCTTCAGCCATTGCCTCGAAGGGGTTGCTAGGAAAAATATTTACGATAACTTGCTTGAGTGATGGAGCGTCTCCCGCTTCAAAGGTGGTGGCTTCGCCAAGTCCGATTCCTGTGCCTGGTTGAATGACCGTACCAAGAAACAGAGCGATGGAAATAGCGATCGCTGTGGTGCACAGGTACAGCCCCAGAGTTTTGCCCGCCATGGCACCCATGCGGGAATTAGCACCCAGGCCACTGGCACCGCAGACCAGAGATACAAACACCAGGGGTACAACCAACAGTTTCAGGGATTTAACAAAAATTTGTCCGACGCCATCGAACAACCCCATGACCAGGAATTCATTCAGCCAACCACCCAATCCCTGCTCGGCTCCGCCGAACAGAACATTCAGTAGGATGCCGACGATTACGCCGGCCAGCATGGCAATTAATATTCGGGATGTCAGACTCATTCAAACGGCTCTTGGGGTTATCAATTATTGAATTCAGGTGGGATTGACTGCGTCTTTGAGGGCTTTCCCTGGCTTAAAGACGACAGATGTGGAGGCTGGTATTGCGATACTTTCTCCCGTTGAGGGACTGCGACCGGTGCGGGCAGCTCGCTCTCGAGTTGAAAAGCTGCCAAAACCTACCAGAGTTACGGAGTCTTTGCGACTCAGAGCGCTGGTTATTTCTTCTAAAATGGCAAACACCACATCTGAGGCTTTGGTGGTGCTTAGGTCGGTCCGGTCGGCTACCGCGTTTACAATATCACTTTTGTGCATAACTGCTCCCGTAAAGTTTCGGCTTTTGTTATTGTTCGCAGACTTTAATCAATTGCTGTCCTCAGGATAAAGCGTAATTGGCAAAAATTCCGCATCTATCCTTGATCTGTCGCAGCATTGACCCGTAGAAACTCCCGATAACATTCCATCATTATGAAAAATCTGGCCTCGGCTCACATGGAAACTCCATCTCCCGGTTGGCGCGACTATTGGCAATTGATGCGTTTTGATCGACCGATCGGCACATTGTTGTTGCTGTGGCCGACACTCTGGTCTTTGTGGATTGCTGGTTCAGGGCATCCTGATCCCGTGTTGATCGTCATTTTTGTTGTCGGTGTCACGCTTATGCGAGCTGCGGGTTGCGTTATCAATGACTACGCCGATCGCAATTTTGACGGCGCGGTCGAGCGGACCCAGCACAGGCCCATGGCCCAGAAACGAGTCAGCCCGCGACAGGCATTGAGCTTGTTTACGATTCTGGTACTGATCTCTTTCATTCTGGTGCTGTTTACGAATGTTCTAACGATTGCTTTGTCAGTTCCAGCTCTGTTGTTGGCGGCTTGTTACCCGTTTGCAAAACGTCACACACATTTACCCCAATTGGTACTCGGAGCGGCCTTCTCCTGGGGAATTCCCATGGCCTTTGCGGCCCAGAGAGGCTACCTCGACAGCGCCATCTGGTTGTTATTCGTTGCGGCGGTTATCTGGACGGTAATCTACGATACTTTCTATGCCATGGTAGATCGTGAGGATGATCTAAAAATCGGCATTAAGTCGACCGCCATTTTATTTGGTGAGGCGGATCGCGCTATCACAGCTATTTTGCAAGTGCTGTTTATATTTGCCATGAAGCTGGTCGGAGAACGCTTTGATCTGGGTTGGATCTACGAATCGAGCCTGGTGGTCGTTCTCGCTTTGTTTGTTTATCAGCAGTATCTAATACAGTTTCGTGAGCGCAAGGCGTGTTTCACTGCATTTCTCAACAATAATTGGGTGGGTGGCGTCATATTTGCCGGAATCCTTGCTGACTTTTACTGGCTCTGGTGAAACAGTCTTTGCCGTCATGCAATACCTGACTTAAAGTTGTAACAAAAATTTAATCAAAAGGTTATTTAATGGCGGCAACTTATTTTTACAGAGGCAGGAAACATGCCCCAGAAAACCATTCTGGTTGTTGACGACGAAGCCCCAATTCGTGACATGTTGCGGGTCGCACTGGAAATGGCAGACTACCATTGTCTGGAGGCCGCTGATGCACAATCAGCACACAGCATTATTGTTGATCGTAAGCCGGATTTGATCCTTTTGGATTGGATGCTACCAGGTACCAGTGGTATTGAGTTGGCGCGTCGATTGCGTCGCGAAGAGGTCACCTCTGCAATTCCAGTCATCATGCTGACTGCCAAAAGCGATGAGGACAACAAAGTTCAGGGCCTTGAAGTTGGTGCCGATGATTACATCACCAAGCCCTTTTCCCCCAGAGAGCTTGTCGCTCGTCTGAAAGCAGTACTGAGGCGTACCGACCAGACTGAAGCGGTCCCGATCAGTGTGGAAGGTCTGGTGCTCGACCCAATCAGCCATCGGGTCACCATCAATGAAGAACCGGTGCAGATGGGGCCGACAGAATATCGTTTATTGGAATTTTTTCTTACGCATCAGGAACGGGTGTACACTCGCAGCCAATTGCTGGACCATGTCTGGGGTGGCAATGTGTATGTTGAAGAGCGTACGGTTGATGTACATATTCGCCGGTTGCGCAAAGCTCTGCAGCTGGATGATCACGACCGGTTTGTACAAACGGTACGTGGCGCCGGTTACCGCTTTTCGTTGAAAGTTGCTGCAAAAGAAACCTGATTTGGACGCTGGACCTCGTATTACACCGATTCACAATACCTCATCCGAACCGGGCAGTAGTGAGCGCAGCCTGGGTAAGGGCATCGCCAGTGAAGTCACACGGCTGATTTTACTGTTCACGCTCTGCTTGTTGTTCGGACTTGCCTCGGGTTACCTACTCAGCTCCTTATTTCTGGGGATGCTGGTTTACTTTATCTGGACGCTCTGGAATCTACGTAATCTGCACCATTGGTTGATTGATCGTGCGTCGGGGCGGCAGCCTCAAGCCAGTGGGCTATGGGATGATATCTTTTATCTCATTGCCAAATTACGCCGCGAGCAGCAAAGAGAACGTCTGCAACTTTTGGCAACAATTGAGCGAGTACAGCGCACCGCCGCAGCCCTGCCCGATGGTGTTATCCTGCTCAGTAACAACGATACGATTGAATGGTTTAACGAGACCGCGCGGCAAATGCTAGGTTTGCGTCGTCCAGATACTGGCAGTCCACTGTTAAACTTTATCCGTCATCCTGAATTTGTCCGCTATATGCACGCCGGGGATTTCGTTGAGCCCATTGATATGCCGTCTCCAAATTCAAACGGTGCTCGGCTGCAATATCAGGTAACGCGGTTTGGTAAAGGTGAGACATTGGTGGTCGTGCGGGATATCTCCCGTATCTTTAAGTTGGAACAAATGCGCAAAGACTTTGTTGCCAATGTGTCTCATGAATTGCGTACCCCTCTGACAGTGATTCGAGGTTACGTCGGGACGCTCGCCATGAGTCCGGATATGCCCGAAAAATGGGCGAAGGCGGTCGATCAAATGGACGGTCAGTGCACGCGCATGACCAATCTTATTCAGGATCTGATCGAGCTTTCTAAACTGGAAACCAATGAAAGTCTTCCGCGTCATCGATCTGTTCCTCTGACGCCGATGTTGGAGCAGATTATTGCCGATGCAACACTCCTGTCAGCTGACAAAAACCATGAATTTCGCTACAAATGCAATGAAGATATTGTACTTTTGGGGAATGAAAAAGAGCTGCAAAGTGCGTTTTCAAATCTGGTTTTTAATGCGGTCAAATACACTCCGGCAGAGAGCGAAATTACCGTAACCGTGCGCAAGCATCCCCAAGGGCTTATGGTAATGATCAAAGATCGCGGTGATGGTATTGATCCGGTCCATTTGCCCCGGCTTACGGAGCGCTTTTATCGCGTCGACGACAGTCGTGCGACGTCAACGGGAGGTACCGGATTGGGCCTGGCCATCGTTAAGCACGTGCTCTTACGTCATGGCGGTCGTTTGAATATCCGTAGTCGCAAGGGGAAAGGGTCTACGTTTACCTGTATTTTTCCGGTTCAGAAGATTGTCGAGCAGGTTACAGAATAAAGAGTACCTGCTCAGTAGCGTGAGCCGGTTTAGATGACCATAATGGCGTCAGCTTCAATTTGCGCCGCTTTTGGAAGCTCTTTAATGCCGACGGCTGCACGAGCGGGATAAGGCTCTTCGAAATATTGGCCCATCACTTCGTTAACCAGTGGGAAGTTTGACAGGTCCTGCATAAAGATCGTCAGTTTCACGATGTCTTTCAGATCGCCGCCGGCTGCGTTGCAGACCGCCTGCAAATTTTTGAAGACTTGGTGTGCTTGTTCAACAAAATCGTCAGATACCATTTCCATGGTTTCCGGAACTAATGGAATTTGTCCGGAAATATAGGTGGTATTGTTGACCTTTACGGCTTGAGAATAGGTGCCGATTGCCGCTGGAGCATTCGGGGTGCTGATGATGGCCTTGTTGGTCATAATGGTCTTCCAAGTTAGCTTTTACTACGAATAATGCGAATCACAGAGGGAACAGATCTCAGCCTCCGCATAATGGTGGCCAAGTGAACACGATTGGCGACCCCCAGAGTAAACTTGATCACACTGTTGTGTGCGTCGCGCTCATCAACGTTTACCTGTTCGATATTACCTTTGAGTTCTGCGATACGCGTCGCCAGAGATGCAATAATGCCTCTTTCTGACTCAACTTCAACCCGGATTTCTGCCAGAAATTCCCCGCTAATATCCGGAGCCCAGCGCACGCTGCTGATTTTTTCCGGATTGTCTCGTACATCGGCGATATTGCGGCAGGTGTCTCTGTGGATCACCAATCCCTTGCCAGCACTGACATGGCCAATAATCGGATCGCCGGGTATGGGGCGGCAGCAGCGGGCAAAGTTAATGACGAGGCCCTCAGCATTGCTGATGACCAGCGGCGCATAAATGCTAGCGCCTCGGGTTTCCGTTTCGCTGGTATCGACCAGAAGATTGGATAAGGCGTGGGAATTTCGATTGCCAAGGCCAATCTCCTCTAATATCGCGTCTAGCGAGGGCGCGCCGGCCGCGGCGATCAGTTCCTCGATCTGGTCATCGGTCAGTTTGTTAAAGTCGAGACCAATTTCGTGCAGTGAACGGGAAAACAACCGTTTACCCAGCTCGATCGATTCATGATGGCGCTGATTTTTTAGGAAATGGCGAATCGCGCTGCGAGCCTTGCCTGAGGTGACAAAATTCAACCAGGACGGGTTTGGCTGGGCGCCAGGAGAGGTGAGTATTTTGACCTTTTGGCCGCTTTGTAAGACCTGAGAAAGGGGAGCCAATCGATCATTGATACGACAGGCCACGCAATGGTTGCCAATGTCTGTGTGCACGGCATAAGCAAAATCCACCGGTGTCGCGCTGGCGGGCAACTCCACAATTTCACCTTTAGGGGTGAAAACATAGACTTCGTCTGGAAACAGGTCGATTTTTACGTTTTCAATAAATTCGAGAGAATCTCCCGCTCGCTGTTGCATCTCCAGCAGACCCTGGATCCATTGACGGGCTCTGGCACGACTGCCAGACGCGACTTCTTCACTGCCATCAGATTTGTACAGCCAGTGAGCGGCAATGCCTGAATTCGCCATTTCATCCATTTCTTTGGTGCGAATCTGCACCTCGATAGGGACACCATGCATGCCAACCAAAACCGTGTGCAGTGATTGGTAGCCATTGGCTTTTGGGATGGCAATGTAGTCTTTAAATTCTCGAATGACAGGCTTGTACAGATTGTGAACTGCGCCGAGCACCCGGTAACAAGTGTCTACATTTTCGACAACGATTCGAAATGCATAGACATCCATGATCTCTTTGAAAGATTTCTTTTTGGCGCGCATCTTTTGATAGATGCTGTAGAGGTGCTTTTCTCGTCCGATGACCAGGGCGCTGATATTTTCCCTTTCTAATCGAAACTCGATCGCATTCTGAATTTTCTCTACCAGTTCTTTGCGATTGCCTCTTGCCGCTTTGAGTGCAGTTTGTAAGCGCTCACTTCTTAGTGGATGCATCGCCGCAAAACCGCGATTCTCTAGCTCAAGACGGAGATTGTTCATGCCCAGTCTTTGGGCAATAGGTGCGTAGATCTCTAAGGTTTCTTTCGCGATGCGGCGTCGCTTTGCTGGAGCAAGGCTACCCAGGGTGCGCATATTGTGAAGTCGATCAGCGAGCTTCACCAAGATGACTCGAATGTCCTTGGCCATCGCCAAAGCCATTTTCTGAAAATTCTCTGCCTGCTTCTGGGCCTGGTCTTCAAACTCAAATTGGGTGAGCTTACTGACTCCATCTACCAGCTCTGCAACGGATTCACCAAACTGCTCCGTCAGGGCCTCTTTACTGATGTTGGTGTCTTCAATAACGTCGTGCAGCATGGCGGCCATCAGGCTCTGATGGTCCATGTGCATACCTGCCAGGATATTGGCTACTTCCAGGGGATGGCTTACATAAGGTTCGCCACTACGCCTTTTCTGGCCTTCATGGGCCTGTTCGGCATAGTAGTAGGCGCGTTTGACGCGATTGATCTGCTGGGAATCCAGATAGGAAGAAAGCCGGTGGCTGAGGGATTCCAGTGTTTGCATCAGTTGGGTTTACGGTGGCACTGGCTGCGCCGGGTTGTGGATCCCCGATGCCCGGCGCGTCGGTGCCAGCCGATTACATCTCCAGGGCAGAGTTGTCGATCAGCATATCGTTGAATGATTCAGGCTCTTCTTTTTGAGTCAGGATGCTGGCGTCGATGAGACCTTCTTCAATCTCACGCAGCGCAAGTACGGTAGGTTTGTCATTTTCAATTGGGACCATTGGATCTTTGCCGCCGGTGGCGATCTGTCGGGCGCGTTTGCTGCCAACCAATACCAGTTCAAAACGGTTGGCTACGTGGTCGAGACAATCTTCAACGGTAATTCTTGCCATAAGAAAATGCTTCCAGATAAAAAGGTTAATCTACCCACGAAAATCTTTGGAACGCCTTGCAGACGGAGACACTTAATCGTCAGAATTTCCGGGTTTAGTCAGTGAATTTTCAATAATTCGCCAACACATGCTCATATTTTAGGAAAAGCTTGTCAGTCTATCTATTTAGTTAGGTCTGGACAAGAGATTTTCAAGGAGTGTTTTGTTGAGGCGTTGCTGCGCGGCCAGTTCCAGACGCTGACTGCGCAAAATCGACTGTAAGTCCAGGACCGCTTCACTAAAAACATCATTGATAACCAGGAAATGGGCTTCGCCAAAGTGGGACATTTCACTGATGGCTTCTTCCATGCGAGCCGCAATGATAGAAGAGTCGTCCTGTCCTCGGCCGGTGAGTCGTGTTTCAAGCGATTGCAGCGACGGCGGCAGAATAAAGATGCTAATGGTATCGGGCAGTTGCGAACGAACCTGCTGAGCACCTTGCCAATCGATTTCGAGAATAACGTCTTCGCCGTTGTCCAGGTGTTCGTTAACCCAGTGTGTCGAGGTGCCGTAGCAGTTGCCGAAGACTTCGGCGTGCTCCAGGAAATCGCCGGATTCAACCATCGTGGCGAATTGCTCGGCGTCGACAAAATGATAATTGACGCCGTCCGTCTCGCCGGGTCTTTTTGGTCTGGTGGTGTGGGAGACAGAGACCCTCACATTTGACATGGATTCCACCACAGCATTTACCAAGCTGGTTTTGCCTGCCCCTGAGGGGGCTGAAACGGTATATAACGTGCCGCGATTTTGCATAGATTTCCGACGATCGGGCGACGGGATCCTTTTGAGAGTCCATCGCACGGCTGATTTTTTGGGGTCGCGTAGTGTAAATGAATATAGCGGAGATTGCGCCCCATTAGGCAAACTATGACGAAAAAATGATCAGTCTTTGCTCAATTCTTTTAGCAGCGATACTGGAGGATCGGGTTGTCGCGATTTTGTGCGTCTTTATCTCGACAAGAACACCCGTTATGGTGCGCCAAAGATGTTACAGGCTCTGATGTTTTTGGTGATGGAATGACTACACGTACGACGAACCTTTTACTGGTTCCCGGTTTTATGCTCGATGGGGCCATGTGGGATGCGTTGGAAGCCTTCTTGCCGGCAAGCTGGATACTGACCCGGGCAAGCTTGCAAGGCGATACTATCCCGGCAATGGCCAGGCGTATTGTCGACCAGGCGCCGCAGCGCTTTATTTTGGTTGGTTTCTCTTTGGGTGGGTATATTGCCCGTCAAATAGCGGCGGACTTTCCCGATAGAGTTGAATCCTTGGTGATTATCGCGAGTTCTTTGCGTGAAGACACTGAACGTCAGGCAGAAGAAAAGCGGCGGGCGGTGCAGGCTATGTCTGCCTCGACCTTCAGAGGTCTCAGTCGGCGCACCGTTGCACCTTCACTGCATTCAAGTCGCTCTCAAGATACAGAATTGATTGAGCAGATTCGAGCGATGAGTCAGCGCTTGGGTTACGAGTCGTTTGCACGTCAGTCGGGTCTGCGGCGTAGTGGAGTCCCGGCTGCAAGCATCCAATGCCCGACGCTGGTCATTGGCTCTCCAGAGGATAAGCTGCGCTCTTCGGAGGAAGTTAAAGAAGTCGCTGACACCATTTCAGGCAGTGTTTTGCGATGGATTGACCATTGCGGCCATATGATTCCTCTGGAGCAGCCACAAATTTTGGCGGATCTACTGATCGATTGGGTAGAGGGGAAGGCCTCTAACTAGGTATCGCCTTATTCAATATTCTGAATCTGCTCTCGCATTTGTTCGATCAGTACTTTGAGTTGTACTGCGGCGAGGCTGGTTTCAGAAACAATTGACTTGGAAGACAGAGTATTAGCCTCTCGGTTAAGTTCCTGCATCAGAAAGTCCAGGCGCCGACCGATACCGCCTTTTTGTTTCAGCGTGTGGCGAACCTCTCCCAGGTGCGTATCGATGCGATCCAACTCTTCGGCAATGTCCGCCTTTTGAGTGATATAAAGCAGTTCCTGCTCCAATCGGTTTTGATCAACTTCCATTGCGAGCGTATTGAGTTTGTCCACTAACCGCTGGCGCTGTTGAAGGAGTATGCTCGGCAGCTGTAGTCGAATGTCGGCGACGGATTCGCTAATGGCGACGACTTTTTCTTCAATGACCCCCATGAGCTGAGTGCCCTCGCGCTGACGATGGGCGATCAATTCTTGCAGGACGGCGTCGAACAGGGCGGACGCTTCTTTCAGCAGCAATTCGCGATCGAGTTCGTTGTCGCGAATAACGCCGGGCCACCTCAGCACCTGCACCGGATCTACCTTTGCCGGGTTTTTCAATGTACTGGTCACTGCGTCCAGTGCGGCGGCAAGTTCGGCGACCAGATTGGTGTCCAGCTGCAATCCCTGAGGGGCGCTGCCTTTATCGGGCAGCCAGGCGAGAATGGCTTCAACTTTCCCTCGCACCAGATTTTTGCGAAGTTTTTCGCGCAATCCAGGTTCCAGTTCTCGCAGAGTGTCCGGCAGTCGGAACTGCAATTCGAGGTAGCGGTGGTTTACGCTGCGTAATTCCCATACCAGGGTGCCCTGGGCAAGGGTTTTCTCGAGCCGGGCAAAGCCGGTCATACTGCGAGGCATATACGGATTCCGTGGCATGTCAATTTTTAGAATAGCTCAGCATGGTAACACAGGCTTCGTCAGAGTTATGGGTATAATGGCACTTTTGACATCGGCATCCAGCCGGCTAGTCGGACGATAAGGGTAGGTTATGCAAAGGTTATTGGGGCGTAAGCCAGATGAGCTTCGAGCGATCACATTTCAACGCAGCTTCACCGCGCATGCGGAAGGTTCTGTGCTGGTTTCTTACGGTTCAACCAAGGTGATCTGTACCGCCAGCGTCGAAGAAGGTGTGCCGCGATTTATGCGTGGAGAGGGGCGCGGCTGGATTACCGCTGAATACGGCATGTTGCCAAGGGCGACCGGCAGTCGCACTGACCGAGAGGCGGCGCGGGGTAAGCAGACCGGGCGTACCGTCGAAATTCAACGTCTTATTGGGCGCTCTTTACGAGCAGCAGTTGACTTAGATCAGCTGGGTGAAGTCACCATCCGTCTGGATTGCGATGTGATTCAAGCCGATGGTGGTACTCGCACGGCTTCCATTAGCGGCGCCTGGGTTGCATTAGCGGATGCGATAGAGCACCTAAAAGCCCGCGGCGAATGTTCCGGGGAACCCCTTCAGCGCGGAATATCGTCCGTTTCTGTCGGAATCTGTGAGGGCAGCGTTTTACTGGATTTGGACTACAGTGAAGATTCGACCGCAGAGACTGACATGAACATCGTTATGGATGATTCGGGCGGCATTATTGAAATTCAGGGAACGGCAGAAAGAGAACCCTTCACGGAAGAACAGTTTTTGGCGATGTTAGCTATGGCTCGCAAAGGAAATATTGACATTCAGGCGATGCAAAAAGCAGCACTGGGCCTTTGAGAGCTAAGCGTTAAACGAAAACGAATGAGGCGAGACTGAAGTGAGGAAAAAGGGGGTAGCAGAGAGACGGCACCGGTGCTTTCTGCAAAAGAGTTACTCCGTGGCGTTGGCGGCAGGGCTGGCGCCAACGGCGGTGGTCCAAGGTTATGATATCTCTGAACAGGCCTGGATGGGGGATATCCCCAAGGTCGTTTTTGCAACACGACAGGAGCAGAACATTACTAGTGCTCCGTCTTCTGTCACCGTGATCACTCGGGAAATGATTGAAGCGCAGGGGGTGTTGAATTTAGCTGAAGTTTTCAACCTGGTGCCTGGATTTCAAGCATTTTACTCCAATGGCGGTACGTTTGGAGTGACTGCTCATGGGTTCAGTGATCGCGACCCCCACCGCCTGGAAGTTCGAGTTAATGGCCGCTCTGTCTACCTGCCGCAGAAATCTTCCGTCGCTTGGGAGTCCATCGGTGTATTGCCTGAAGATGTAGATCACATCGAAGTGATCCGGGGCGGCAATGTGCCTGCTTATGGCTCGAATGCCATTATGGGAGCTATCAATATTGTCACTCGTAATCCAGTAAAAGAAGCTGGCGGCTCGGTGAACGCAACTGCTGGAGGTATTGGTACACGCAATATCAATGGCCGCCAGCAGTTTACCGTTGGTAATACCGATATCCTCGTTCGCGCAGCGCACAAACAAAACGATGGTTTTAGCAAGTTTGACGATGACGTCAATATTGGACACTTGGTGGTCAGTGGCGTTTACACTCCGTCGCTGACCAGCAGTCTGGAGCTTGAGGTGGGGTCCAGTGGCGGTGAAATTGGTATCGGTGATACGGACCACCCGGATGAATTTGTTGATGAAGAGCGACGGGCCAGTTGGCTGAACGGAAGCTGGCAAACCTCTACCGAAAATCAACAGGTAAAAGTGCGGGTCTCATACACAGATTACAATTTCGAAAGCTCTAACAAGGTGAATCTGTCGGACATCATTGCAGAGTATTTTCCCAGCCAAGTAGAGGCCTACCTGCAATTGCTGGGTGGTGAGCAGCAATTGGAACTGAATGAAGGACAGCGGGATTTTTCCGTAGCCGATGCAGAATTTGAACATCATTATACGTTTGATGAATGGCAGGCGATTTGGGGGTTGGGTTTCCGTCGAGACTATCTTGAAGGCTCGCGCTACATTGATGGCGGAGAGGTGGATTCAGAACTCTATTACCTGTTTGGCAATGTCCAGTGGTCCCCTACCTTGAGTACCGAAATCAACGCGGGATTTATGGTAGAGAAAAAGGATGGCCTGGATCCTGAGGTGTCTCCACGATTGGCGTTAAATTATCATTTCAATGAGCAACACCATGTTCGAACCAGTGTGACTCGCGCTTATCGTCAGCCGTCATTACTGGATTCTGATATGAACTGGGTGATTCGTTTTGAAGACGGTGGCGTCGCCGATTTGGTGCAAAAGTCCGACCCTGATAATGGCTCTGAACGCACTGATACCATTGAGCTGGGATATCTAGGCTATTGGCAAGACGGTGACTTATCTCTAGACGTTAAGTTGTTTCGTGAAGACGTTGAAGATGAGATCTCAAAGTTTGATACCCGCTACGGAGATTGCGCTGCAGACAATACTGGTGATCCAGAGCTTTTGAGAGTGACGGCAGCCTACTGCCCAAGTTTCAATGTAGATGGTGTCGAAGGTGATGGTGCAGTCTTTAATGATCGGGTACGAGTCTACGCGAACAATTCAGACTGGACAGTATCCGGTCTTGAGGCTCAGGCAACCTGGAAGATGACGGCGGACGCCTGGATTAGGGCCTCATACGCTTTTCTGGAGGCCGAGGGTAATATCGATCGTAGAACGTTTTCGCCGCCATACCGTCGCCAGCACGATCCAACGAGCGTTCCACAACATTCTGGCAGTCTGCTGTTTGGGTATCATTTCGCAGAAAACTGGCGATTTGGAGCGTATTATCACTACATGGAATACATCAACTGGCAGAATGCGAGTCGCGTGGAAACACATGATCGAATTGATATCAATTTGGCCAGAAGCTGGAACGTGGGGGGGAGTCGCTTAGACGTCGCGTTGAGTTTGCAAAATTTGCTCGACGATGGTTACATCGAATATCAGGCCGGAAATGAGATTAATCGGCGGACCTTTATTTCCGTCAGTTATTCATGGCCCTGATAACTACTGATAAGAAGAGAGGCTCATAATGGATTCAGAGAGCCCTGGTCGGCAGTGAGCGTCAATGGAATGAAAATAGCGCCAGTTATTGCGCCGCTTTTGTTGTGCTTGTGTTGCGCCTTTCCTCTGCTCGCCAATCCAGCGGACGTGGTTGGCGACAAGCGCAGTATACGAGTGCTGCTCAGTGGCAATGAAGAAATCTATGAAAGTACTTACACCGCATTGGAGGCATTGCTTGGGGAAGAGTTTTTTGTAACAAATGAGCTGGCCTCCAGTTGGGATCCCAGGCTAGAAAGTCGTATTGCTGAAGATCGCCGGCCGGAACTGTGGATAGCCGTTGGATCCGTCGCCACAGAGAAATTGGTAACGGCGGACATAGAGGCTCCGGTGCTGAGTGTTCTTATCCCCTCAACGACATTCGCTGAGATTGTGGCCAAATTTCCTAAAGCTGCCGAACGGTTAGCGAATGGCCTACTTGGCGCAATCTTTATGGATCAGCCGCCGGAGCGGCAATTGCGTTTGGCAAATCTCATTCTGCCCTCTCTGGGTTCAGTCGGAACAGTGTACGACCCGGATTCCAAACCCCTGGTGGATCAACTGCAACTGTCGGCAGATCGGTTGGGCATCCACTATACCAGTCAGCCTCTCACGCCGAATGAAAATCCCCTTGCAACGATTCGAGCGCTCTTTAAATCTGTCGATCTCGTGCTTGCCATTCCGGGAAAAAACAGCTTTAACCGCAATACGGCCAAGTGGTGCATTTATTTAAGTTACCAATTCAATAAACCTTTACTGGGGTTTTCCGAAGAATATGTTCGTGCTGGTGCGCTAGCGGGGGTGGTGTCGCGCCCTGCGGACCTCGCATTACATGCGAGTATGATCGTGCAGGATTTCTTTAAAGCGGCGGCAATGGCTCTGCCTCCGCCAGCGTTCCCACGGTTCTTCGTCGTCTTTGTTAATCGTGAAGTCAGTAAACATTTGCGCGTAACACTACCTTCGGAAAGAGACCTGGAGTCAGACTTGCATCAGCAGGAGAACTCCTGATGGATCAGGGCATACGACTCAGAGTTCTTGCAATCACTCAGCTGCCGTTGTTTTTGCTCGCCGGCGTGTTGGGTTATGTTTTTATTAGCGCGCGTATCGATGACGCTCGACTTGAGATGGAAAACCTTGCCAATCGCTATGCTGATTATCTGGCCGTCGCCAGTGAGCTGTCTGTAGCTGCCGGAGACAATGTCAAGCTGAGTCAATTTGCTGAAGATCAGCTCAATCATATGGGGGTGGCCACAGCGTTGGTGTTTGTCGATTCCGATGCCCGCATGTTGGCGGTGGCGGGTGACCCATCGGATGCCGCAGCTGTACTTGCCTGTATTCAAAACGATGAACATTGCTACAACATTCGTGATCGAATGCCGTTTCAAAAAGATATCTATCTGCGAGAAATTGACGTCGGTAGCAATCCAGAGTGGGGGGAAAACGACAGCAGTGGCTCACAGACGTTAATCGGGCGATTGGCATTTACTTTCGATACTGCACAGTTGGCCAGCTTGCAGCAAAAGATGCTGAAAGATGGTCTCTGGATTACCATCATTGCCGCTTTGGTTGCTGGTGTTCTGGCGATCTATCTCGCGAATGGCATTACCCGCCCGATCGTCAATCTCTCCCGCGTCGTCAAAGATATTCGGCAGGGGAATATGAATGCTCGGACCAGTCCTTCTGGCCGCGGTGAGTTGCTGAAGCTGGAGTTGGGTATTAACGAAATGGCGGCTCAGGTTGAGCAGTCAAAAGAAAGTTTGCAATTGAAAGTGGAAAAGGCCACCCAAGAGCTGTTGCAAACACTTTCACAGTTGGAAATGAAAAATAAAGCTCTGGAAGAAGCTATCCAGCGCGCTGAATCAGCGGGTAAAGCGAAGGCACTATTTCTTGCGCGTATGAGTCATGAGTTGCGAACACCACTGTCTTCCATCATTGGTTACCTTAACTTGATGAAGAACTCGGCAACAGAGTCTCAGCGCAATGAGTACAGCGATGTACTCACTCAAGCATCTAAAGTATTACTGACGACGATTGACGATATTCTCGATTTTATTCGCCTTGAAGAAGAGGACGTCAAACTTGAAAAGTTACCCTTTGATCTACGTAGCTGCCTGAAAAATGTCACGGCAATGCAGGCTCCTGCAGCGCGGGCAAAAGGATTGGATCTGCGTTGTAAAATCGATACCAGTGTCCCTGGTTGGGTATTAGGGGACGAAGTCCGGTTGGCGCAAATTATTTCTAATCTGCTCAGTAACGCGATCAAGTTTACCTACCACGGTTACGTAAAATTGCGGGCGACAGCGTGTTACCAGAGCACGCACAAAGCGCAGCTGCAAATTCAGGTTATCGATACCGGTATAGGAATTCCGAAAGATAAACAGCACCAACTCTTTAAGCCTTTTGTTCAGGCTGAGGACGATATTTCTCGACGATTTGGTGGCAGTGGACTGGGATTGTCGATCGCCTATCGACTGGCACGTAGTATGAACGGTGATATTCAGTTGGAAAGCGATGTTGGTCAGGGCGTGGCCATCACTGTGAAAGTCATGGTTGAGCGCACTGATGCTCGACCAGAGCCTGAGCCGCTAGAGCGCCTGCCGACAAATTTAGAGTTGCCAGCCTCCTGTAGCGTACTCGTGGTCGAGGATGACCAGTTGAGCCGCCGCTTGATCGAACTTCAGCTGAAAGAATTTGATCTGGATGTGACATCGGTACCCGATGGCGAGATGGCTTTGAAGGAGGCTCAGAGCAAGACTTTTGATTTTGCGCTTATGGATGTCCACATGCCTGGGATGGATGGCGTAAGTTTGGCGCCAGCTCTTCATGAGTTGCAACCAGCATTGCGTGTTTATGCATTAACAGCCAATGTCACTGGTTCGGAAGAAGAGGCACTGTGCGCGGCGGGCGTTCGTGCGATTCTCTACAAACCCTTGTCTGTGGATAAAATTCAAGGCCTTATTGATGATCGAGAAGCGCGGGCACCGGGTGGCGAGCGAACGGTCATAGGCAGTGAGTTTCCGTTGACTCAAGACGCAAACCGAATTGAGGCCCCTCGAGGTATTAAAACGTCGGAAGTGGTCGCTGAGCTCGTCAAGCTCATGGATGAAATCAGCACGGCTTTGGCGCAGGACAGTTGGGAAAGTGTGGCACAAAGCGCACATAAACTTTTAGGCACAGCAAGGCTATTCTGTCGGGGGCCAATGTTGGAAATTGTGTCAGCCATCGATCGGGCTGCGAAGGATCAAGATGCATCCACATTGCATGAGGGATTGGAGTCCCTACCGGGCATTATGGACTTTCTGTTAAGTCGAGAAGCGGTTGCTGCCAGGCAATAGCACGCTGGCAGCAGAGTCACCGAAGAGATGTAAGGCTATTCGAGTGGCTTGTCGACGGAGTTGAGTGGAATATCGTCCATACTTTTGCGAAAGTGCAGGTTGTCTTCTGTATTAAAAACCGATTTATCAATATCCACTTCCATGTACTTTACTCCCATTGCCAGCAATCCAGCGGGGGCACCTTTTACGGTCATCTTTAAGGATGCAGTTTCTCCCGGTTTTAACGTTTTTGGCTGGGGAGAAATATCGACGACTGGGTAGGTCTCGTCGCGACTGTCGGAGACCTGAATCAAATTAAAATGGCCAAGCTTTAAATCAACGGGCGCTTTAGCATGTTGGGAGACAGCGATCTCCAGTTTGAAATGTGTTTGAGCTTGGTAGCGAGTGCTTTTATTAAGCTTCTCTTTGTAATATTCCATAGATGATTCGCCAAGGCGTACATCCAGAGAGCTGGTGCGTATCTGTTCTGGTTTAACCTCTGGGGCGTTGCCATCGTATTCCCAAGAGCCGTCTTCTTTCAGACGTACGCGGCTGCCATCTTCCAGGGTGACAAATTTATCCTTGCTTTTATACTCCCAGGTGCCGTCTTCCTTGAGAATGATCTCGCGGCCGTCGTCAGCGACGCCGGCTTGTTGAGCTAGTGCATTTGTCGCAAGCAGGGTGGTGGCAATTAGAGCGGAGGTGGTTACGATGATCTTTTTCAAAATAATATCCTGATACGGGTATGTCGTTGGCGTCGTCTCAAAGGCTGTTTAACAGGCTGTCTAGAGTTTGTCGACCCCGGTCTTGATTGACCTGCGGACTGTCGGAACCGAAGCCTTCCCGCTCAACATCTTCCGCTGGCAGTTCTTCGAGGAAGCGGCTGGGAGTGGTTTCCATGATTTCACCATATTGTTTGCGTTTGTTGGCCAGCGTCATGTGTAGCACTTTCTTGGCACGAGTGATGCCCACATATGTTAGGCGCCGCTCTTCTTCAATATTGCCTTCTTCAATGCTGGTTCGATGGGGAAGCAATTCCTCTTCCATTCCGATCATAAAGACATAGGGGAATTCAAGTCCCTTTGCGGCGTGCAGCGTCATCATTTGTACCTGATCCAGATCGTCCTCTTCTTCGGATTGACGTTCCAGTAGGTCTCTCAACATCAATTTGCTGAGGGCCCCGGCAAGCTTGTCTTCATCGTCCTCGTCACTTTTTTCCATGGTTGTCTGGATCGAGGTTAATAAGTACTCGATGTTTTCCCAACGTTTCTCTGCCATACGAACGCTGGAAGAGTTTTGCTCCAGCCAACCGCGGTAATCCATTTCATCCAGCATTTCTCGCACTGCCGCTAACGGTGTAGCTGATCGGCAGTGCTCGGAAACCTTCTCGATCCATCCGGCAAATTGTCGTAAGCGCACTAAGTTTTTTTCTGGTATACGGCTTTGCAGACCGAGCTCATCACAGGCGGGCAACATGGATATACCTCGGTCGGAGGCGTATTGACCCAGGGTTTGGAGCGTCGAAGTGCCAATCTGTCGACGAGGCGTATTGACCACTCGCAGAAATGCGTTGTCATCTTCTGGGTTAACCAACAAGCGCAGGTAAGCGATGAGATCTTTGACTTCGGTTTTGCCGAAAAAGGACGAACCTCCGTTGATGCTGTAGGGAATCTGCATTTGCTGCAGCTTGAGTTCAACCAGCCTGGATTGAAAATTACCTCGATAGAGAATGGCAAACTCTTTAAATCGGGCTGAGCGACTGTGGTGCTGAGAGAAAATCTCGGTGGCGACGCGTTCCGCTTCTGCATCTTCGTTGGCACAGCGAATCACTTTAATAGGCTCGCCGAGGCCCATGTCACTCCAGAGTGCCTTATCGAAAACGTGGGGATTGTTGGCAATCAGATGGTTGGCGCATTTGAGTACCCTGGCTGTCGAGCGATAGTTCTGTTCGAGCTTGATCACGTTCAGATTTGGGAAATCATTTTGCAACAGCGCCATATTTTCAGGCTGTGCACCACGCCAGGCGTAGATGGACTGGTCATCATCGCCCACCACGGTGAGCCCCGCGCGTCCGCCAACGATCGTGCGCACGAGTTCGTACTGGCTGGAGTTGGTATCTTGGTACTCATCAACAAGCAGGTAACGGATTTTCTTTTGCCAGCGCTCCAGAACGTCTCTGTTGTCCCTCAAGAGTACGACCGGCATAAGAATCAGGTCGTCAAAATCGACCGCATTGTAAGCTCTGAGCGCCGTATCATAATGCTCGTACAATCTCGCAATACTGGCTTCACCCTCGCTCGCTGCGCGACTTAAGGCTGCGGCGGGAAGCAACATATCGTTTTTCCAGCGTGAGATCTGATGCTGGGCGATATCGAGGAGATCGCCATCGGCATCACCGTCGCGCAGCATCAGCTCTTTCATGAGGCTGCGGCTGTCCTCCGCATCGAAGATGGAAAAGCCGTCTTTCAAAGGTAAGTTTTTCAGCTCCTTACGCAGCAGATTCAGGCCTAAATTGTGGAAGGTTGAAACGATCAGGCCGCGGCTGTTTTTACCTTTGACCAATTGCCCAACACGCTCTTTCATCTCGCGCGCAGCTTTGTTGGTGAAGGTCACCGCGGCAATATGCTTGGCCGGCATGTCGCAGGATTCGATGAGATAGGCAATTTTGCGGGTGATCACGCTGGTTTTGCCGCTGCCGGCGCCCGCCAATACCAGGCAGGGTCCGTCAATATAATGCACCGCCTCGTGTTGGCGATTATTGAGCTTGGCCATGAGTCATTCGGAGTTGTGAAGGTGTGGTGTAAAGGCAACCACACGGGAATATCAATGTGCTTTTAGTCCCGGGAGGATGGCGAAGCAATGACAAGTCGCTGAATCTCTGTCCGCAGACCCTAATGTAGTTCACATTCTGCGCGGGGGAAAATGATTGCAAAAGCCATCGAGTAAGTCGAGTCTTGTATTTTCTGGAAAAGCATTCCCGTGGTTAATTTAGCTCTCAGGAGTTGCGGCGGTCCAGGCGTCGATAGCCAATGGCTTCCAGCAAATGATTCTTCTGTAAATCTTCAGACTCGGTCAGATCTGCGATGGAGCGAGCCACCTTAATGATTTTGTGCAGCGCGCGTGCTGATAGGCCCAGTCTCGAAACCGCCTGCTCTAAGAGTTGTTGATGCGGTCTGATGAGTGGGCAGATTTCTTCAAGTTCGGCGCTGGAAAGTTGTGCGTTGAGTTTTCCCTGGCGTTGTAATTGTCTGTTTCTAGATACTGCGACGCGCTCTCGAATGTCAGCAGAGTGTTCTCCGTCAGGTGCTTTGAACAGGTCGCCGCTGGGTAATGGCGGAACAGGCACTTGAATATCGATACGATCCACGATCGGCCCGGAGAGACGTTGCCGGTAGCGCTGTATTTGGTCTGGTGTACAGCGACAAGGATTATCATTGGCCGAGGCGCCGGCCCCTAGATAGCCGCAGGGGCAAGGGTTCATGGCGGCAATTAACTGGAAGCGGGCTGGGAACTCGACTTGAAGGTTCGCGCGGGACAGGCGTACGACACCGGATTCCAAGGGTTGGCGTAATCCTTCCAGGGTGGCGCGACTGAATTCCGGCAACTCATCGAGAAACAACACACCATTATGTGCCAATGAAATTTCACCAGGTTTGGGATAACTGCCTCCTCCCACGAGTGATACGGCAGATGCACTATGATGGGGCGAAATATAGGGGCGCCCAGGATAGCCTGTGATGGAATGGTGACTGTGGATGGATCGCAGCGCGGCGACTTCTATCGCCTCTGCCGGTGTTAAAGGCGGAAGTAAGCTGGTTACTCGGCTCGCGAGCATGGATTTGCCGGTTCCTGGGGGGCCGTAAAGGAGCGCGTGATGGCCCCCCGCTGCGGCAATTTCCAGCGCGCGCTTCGCTTGTTGTTGCCCTCTGACATCACGCATATCAGAGCTATCTACTGGAATGGCCAAAGGAATCGGCTGCGAAACAACCATATGCTCCAGAGGCTCTGTGGGGTTGGCGATCTGCTGGCATAAGCTGAGTAACGAGTTCGCCGGTATCAATTTTATGTCCGGGGCTAGACACGCTTCATCGATGTTTTCTGAGGGGCATACCAAACGCCGTTCGGCAGTGCTGCACGCGAGAGCGGCTGGTAGCACACCGTTAACACTTCGCAATTCGCCAGATAGAGACAGCTCTCCCAGGAATTCAACCTGCTGCAAATGTTCAGTAGGAAGTTGTCCTGACGCGGCGAGAATGCCCAGGGCAATGGCAAGATCGAATTGGGTTCCCGTTTTGGGAAGGTCCGCTGGCGCGAGGTTAATGGTTATTCTTCGTGCAGGAAATTCGTAGCCGCTACTTAATAGTGCACTGCGGACCCTTTCTTTGCTCTCTTTGACCGCAGTCTCGGCCATTCCCACGATATTCAGCGCGGGCAAGCCGTTGGTTAAGTGAACCTCTACGGTGACGAGAGGAGCGTCGATACCAATATTGGCTCTGGTATAGAGCTTTGCCAGCGCCATCACAAATCCCTTTAAACGTCAGTTACAGAGCATTGGGAGCATAGGGCTCTTGACGTCAGATGTCGCCTGCAGGACGGTATGAAAAGCCAGTACTGATGCCTTCTTGTCAGAAGATTCGGTAAAAAGCGTGGTGTTTATTCTGCTTTTGAACCGCTATTTGTTTCCAGTGCTCGGACCTGTTTTTCCAGAGCTTCAAGAGCCATTCGCGTGCGCTTTAGTACCGCAGCCTGAGCATCAAATTCTTCTCGAGTTACCAGATTAAGATCCCGCAATCGTGCTTCGAGCAGTGCCTTGAGCTGCGCTTCCGGAATGGCGGGAAATTTGTCTGCGGTCAGTGATTTTAAGTCGCTGGCCAGTTTGTTAATTAGAGTGTCAATCATGGTGTTTTTCTCAATCTCCCTGTATTTGGATATTCTGATGAAAGGCACCGGAAAATTGTGTTAAAAAAGCTTGTTTGCATCATATTGGTGCGCATTTTAGCGGGCTCGCCAATTTTCGGTGCTAGGATGGTGCAATGTCGTAATATTCATTTTAACTCAGTGGTGCAAACTAGTGCATTTTAGCGCTAAGTTATTGATTTATTTGTGTTAGAAAATTATGGCAAGCAACCTGCTAAGGTGTCCGAACGAAAAATTACACTAAAAGCGTCGAGTTAACATCGGCCATATATTCTAAATCCACATGGACTATGAGTTGAGAGGAAAACCCATGAAAAAAATGACCCAATTGGCCTCAGCAGTTGCCCTGGCTTCCGGAATGATTATTGCGGCGCCATCGGTAATGGCCGAAGTGTCAGCGTCTGCCGCTGTAGCTAGCACCTACTTGTGGCGTGGTTATGATCTTGGCAGTGGTACACCCGCCGTTTCTGGAGATATCACCGTCAGTGAAGGTGGTGCCTATGGGGGTATTTGGGGATCCTCTGGCGATTCTTTAGCCGGTACTGAATATGATCTCTATGCGGGTTATGGCATGGAAATGGGGGGCGTCACAGTTGATTTGAGTGTTTGGAATTATGTTTATCCAACGGGTGGAGAGACAGATTTCTTTGAATTCTCAGAAGTTATTCTGACTGTGGGCGCAGGCCCGATCAGCTTTTCTTACTACGACAACGTCGCCGGTGGTAGCGGTTACGAATATTATTCACTGAGTGGCGAGATGGGTTCATTCTCCGCCACTCTAGGCATGCATGACTATAGCGACGATGGTGGTGATCCGGTGCACTTGGACATCAGCTATGCCTATAACGATAACCTTGCGTTTACATTAAGCCAATTTATCGTCGATCAAGATGAGCCAAATGCATTGCGAGAGGACGGTGATGGTAACGACGATTTAAAATTCGTTGTTTCTTACAGTCTGCCAATTGATATGTAAAACACGTGCTGCCCAGAGCAGTGAATAAGAGCCCGGAGCCATCCTTCGGGCTTTTTTCTCAGGGCCACACATTTAACCTCGAAGGAGTAATCCGATGAAACTGGTAACAGCAATTATTAAACCCTTTATGTTGGACGCGGTTCGCGAAAGCCTGTCTGAAATCGGAGTTCAGGGAATCACTGTCACAGAAGTTAAAGGCTTTGGTCGGCAGAAAGGACATACCGAACTCTATCGGGGGGCTGAATACGTGGTTGATTTTCTGCCCAAAACCAAGCTGGAAGTCGCTGTCAGTGATGACCAGGTTGATTCTGTCGTCGAAGCAATCAGTAAGGCTGCGCACAGCGGCAAAATTGGAGACGGAAAGATTTTCGTTTCTGCGTTGGAACAGGTCGTCCGCATTAGAACCGGTGAAACCGGCGAAGACGCTCTGTAAAAAATTTAAAGATCCTCCTGGAGAAACAAGCAATGGAAAATTCTATTTTCGAATTGCAGTACGCATTGGACACATTTTATTTCTTGGTGTCCGGCGCACTGGTTATGTGGATGGCGGCTGGCTTTGCCATGCTGGAATCTGGTCTCGTCCGCGCGAAAAACACGACTGAAATTCTGACCAAAAACGTCACTCTTTACGCTGTCGCCTGTACGATGTATCTGGTGTGTGGCTACGCCATCATGTACGGCGGTGACTTGTTCCTAAGTGGTATTGTTGCTGATGGTGTTGCTGGCGCTGAAGAGCCTGCAACTTACGCACCTTCCGCTGACTTTTATTTCCAGGTGGTCTTTGTTGCGACAGCCATGTCTATTGTCTCTGGCGCCGTCGCTGAAAGAATGAAGCTTTGGGCATTTTTGGCTTTCGCTGTTGTCATGACGGGCTTTATTTATCCAATGGAAGGCTCCTGGACTTGGGGCGGCAATTCTGTATTCGGTATGTATACCTTGGGCGATCTTGGCTTTTCTGACTTCGCGGGTTCTGGCATTGTGCATATGGCGGGTGCGGCTGCGGCGCTGGCTGGCGTGTTGTTACTTGGACCTCGTAAAGGCAAATACGGCCCGAATGGAGAAGTTATCGCTATTCCTGGTGCCAATCTGCCTCTGGCGACTTTAGGTGCTTTCATTCTGTGGATGGGCTGGTTCGGCTTTAACGGTGGTTCTGTTTTGGCAACTGCCAGTGTAGAAAGCGCCAACAGTGTTGCGATTGTATTTCTGAATACCAATGCTGCAGCGGCCGGTGGTCTAATTGCCTCTTTGATTGTTGCTCGTATTTTGTTTGGTAAGGCGGACCTTACCATGGCGTTGAACGGCGCTTTGGCGGGTCTGGTTGCGATTACCGCTGAGCCGTCGACACCTTCTCCGCTACAGGCGACTATCTTCGGTGGTCTGGGTGGTATTCTGGTGGTCTTTGCCATCCTCACCCTCGACAAGATGAAAATCGATGACCCTGTCGGTGCTATCTCTGTTCACGGTGTTGTGGGTCTGTTGGGCTTGCTGTTGGTTCCATTCACTAATGATGCTTCCACTTTCTCCGGGCAAATTATTGGTGCTCTGACCATCTTTGTTTGGGTGTTTGTTGTAAGTCTCGTTGTCTGGATGATCTTGAAAGTGGTCATGGGACTGAGAGTTTCCGAAGAGGAAGAATTCGACGGTGTCGATATCGCAGAATGCGGTATGGAAGCTTATCCTGAATTCACCAAAAACAGCTGATCTATCTGTTCTTGTTTGGCGAAAAACCCGGCCTCGTGCCGGGTTTTTTTATGGGTGTTGTCTTCATTTGGTCGCACAGCTTTGAGATGATTTTTGCGATGCTTCGGTGTAATCTAGCGCAGGTTGCGGGAGAGGGGATTTACCCCTTTGGCAATGGTGCAGTTATCGCCCGAATATTTGGCACAGAATTTATAACGATAAAAATAGAACATCACGCGACAGGAAACTTCGATGAAATTAATTACCGCAATCATTAAACCCTTCAAGCTCGAAGAAGTTAGAACAGCGTTATCAGAGGCTGGCGTTCAAGGCATGACAGTCACAGAAGTTAAAGGCTTTGGGCGACAGAAAGGTCACACAGAATTGTATCGTGGCGCCGAATACGTCGTTGATTACCTGCCCAAGGTTAAAATTGAGGCGGTTGTTGAGTCTGATCGCGTTGATCAGTGTATTGAAGCAATTTCAAAAGCTGCTCAGACTGGAAAGATTGGCGACGGCAAAATATTTATCGTCCCGGTTGAGAATATCGTCCGAATCAGAACCGGCGAAACGGGATCCGACGCTGTTTAGTCAGCGTCAAATGTTGGCGTAATTCCGGGGGCTGGTTTTTCCTTGTCAATAGGCGGAAACCAAAGTTCCCCTCGGTCGGCTCGTGCTTTCTCTTTGTTTTTTATCAAGACGGCTTTTGGCGGAGAAGGTGCCTTTTTAAGGATCCCTTCTCTTTTTAATTGCTATAATTAGAATGCTCAAGCTGGTTTTTCAAAGATTTCGAGATTTTTGTCATCTCCGCTGTCCTTCTTAGATCTTCCTGTAATAACTGAACTGGTTAATTATTAGCCGATTTAGTGCAAATTAAACTAAGCAATTGCCCCTTTCTGACTGGCAAGGTCTTGAAATGCTGGTCTATAACTATTCCGTCAACCCATTCAGTCACGTAAGTCACTGAAAACTAGCGTTTTACGGAAAGTGTATAGGCTCCAGATCATGAGTAATGACGAATCATACCGTATGGTAAATAAATCGCCGGAAGATCATTCCGTGGCGTCACGAAAGCAAGAGAGAGATCAACTGAAGGCTGATATTGAGGCGTTTCTCGCCGGCGGTGGAAAAATCGAGGCCGTTGATCCAAATGTGACCGCAGACCCGCCAAAAAAGCCATCGAATAATTACACCAGCCGATCCATATGATTGGGGGCTTCGATATCTATCCCGAATGAGTTAATGGTTTGTGACTAATAAGCTGTCAGATTTCAACGGAATCTGGCGGCTGAGAACATCGCCGATAAATTCCAGAAATAAGGTGTCCATGTCACTCTGATAGCGGCTGGCATCTTTACTGGCAACAGCCAGTTTTCCCAGAGGCTCGCCTGAATTTAAAGGGACCAAAGCGGCGGAATTGACTTCGCTGGCATATTCTTCAAAGAGAAAGCTCATCTCGGCTTTCGATGGCTTGCCGCAGAATATTTTTTTCCTTCCGAGCAGCCGCTTGTATTTTCCGCGAGCTTCTTCAGGTGCGAGAACTCTGACGCCAGGTGGAACTTCTGCTGCTGGATTTCCAAGAAGAATTAATGTGGCGAATTCGATTTTGAAATCGTGCTTCAAGCTGTAAAGCAGAGCATCGATCATTTCATCGAGGCTGTCGCTAATGATAAGCGCCAGAACCAAGCGACGGGTTTTTTCATACAGAGCACTGCTTTCTCGTGCGTTACGCATCAATTTATCGAGACGATGGCGCAGGTCCGTATTGCTTTCGCGCATCACAGCGATTTGTTTTTCGAGAAGGGATACGGCTTTACCGGAATTATGTGGGATGCGCAGGTCCATCAACAATGAAGGCTGTTGGACAAAAAAATCGGGATTGGCGCGAAGGTAATCTGCAACCTGCTCAGGTGTTACTGGGGTTGCTTGGCGCTCGTTCCGATTCTTTGTCATGTTGGCTATCTCGTTTGCTTCTGGCCTTAAACCTTGATTTGACCGTGATATACCGTGGTTGCTGGGCCGGCCATAGTGACATTTTCTCCCTCGCCTGGCCAGGAGATCGAAAGTTGTCCGCCGGGCAAATGCACGCTGACCTTTTCATCGAGAAGCCCCCGCAGGCGACCGGCTACGACCGCGGCACAGGCTCCGGTTCCACACGCCAAGGTTTCGCCCACACCTCTTTCAAAAACACGCAGGCGGATTTCGGTTTTTGTTACCACTTCCATAAATCCCACATTGACTCGATTGGGAAATGTGTGATGTTTCTCCAGGCGTGGCCCATCCACTTCTAATGGACAGGTAGCGACATCATCGACTAACAATACGGCGTGTGGATTTCCCATGGAGACAGCGCCTATCTCCAAGCTGCGGTCATCAAGCGAAATGGAATAGAAGGGCGCCCGATCCGTAGCATGAAAAGGTATTTGCGCCGGCTCTAATTGCGGCTTACCCATATCAACTTCGACATCACCATTTTTTAATAATTTTAGTACAAGATTGCCGCCAGCCGTTTCTACAGTGATAATTTGTTTGCCAGTGAGCTTTCGTTCTGAAACAAATCTGGCGAAGCAACGTGCGCCATTGCCACAGTTTTCGACCTCCGAGCCATCGGCATTGAAAATTCGGTAGCGAAAGTCGGCTTCGGCACTGCGAGGTGCTTCGACTAACAGAATCTGATCACAGCCAATACCAAAGCGGCGGTCAGCCAAAAATTTTAATTTGGCTTCGTTGAGCTTAATTTTCTGGCTGACACCGTCAATCATCACGAAATCGTTTCCGAGTCCGTGCATTTTAGTAAAGCGCATTCTCACCGCTTCATTCCTCCAGCGGTAAGAGGTGCTCACCCTGAATCAGCTGCTCGAAGGTTTCCCGCTCGCGAATCAGATGGGCACTGGAGCCGTCAACCATTACTTCCGCAGCTCTTGCCCGGGTGTTGTAATTTGACGCCATTGTAAAGCCGTAGGCGCCCGCGGACATCATAGCCAGGTAATCACCAGAGTTGAGAGCTAGTGATCTTTCTTTGGCCAGAAAATCGCCTGTTTCACACACGGGGCCGACCAGATCCCAATCTTGAGCAGCGGTTGCCGATGGTTTTACACAACGAAACTCCTGCCAGGCGCTGTACAGGGACGGGCGCAGATTATCGTTCATTGCGGCATCTATGATCGCGAAGTTCTTGTGTTCAGTTGGTTTCAAGTAAAGAACTTTCGTCAAAAGCACACCAGCTTGCGCACATATGGAGCGACCCGGCTCGACGATGACGCCCAGATTGCGCTGGGCTAATTTTTCTCTTACTTTTTCGATATAGACGGAGGGGGCAGGCGGTGTTTCATCCGCGTAAGCGACACCCAGGCCTCCACCCAAGTCCAGATGTTGTAAGTGAATGCCAAGCTCGTCGAGCTGGTCCACGAGGGCCAGCATGCGATCGAGGGCATCGAGGAAGGGGGTCAGTTGTGTCAGTTGGGAGCCGATATGGCAGTCCATACCAACGACTTGCAAAGATGGCTTTGCCGCTGCTTCTTTATAAAGGTCCAGCGCTCGGTCGAATTCTATGCCAAATTTGTTCTCTTTTAGCCCGGTCGAAATGTAAGGATGGGTCTTCGCGTCGACGTCTGGATTGACTCGAAAAGAAATCGGAGCCACTTTACCTTCGTTTTCGGCGATTTCTGCCAGTAAGTCCAGCTCTGCAGCGGATTCTACATTGAAGCAACGAACGCCCACTTCAAGAGCTCGTTGCATTTCTGATGGCGTTTTCCCCACGCCGGAGAAAACCACCTTGGCCGGATCTCCGCCTGCACGGATGACTCGCTCGAGTTCACCTTGAGAGACGATATCAAACCCGGCACCTCGCCGTGCAAGAAGATTCAACAGCGCTAAATTGCTATTGGCTTTAACGGCATAACAAACAAGGTCGTCCGGCCCATTAAGTGCTTGTTTATAGGCGTCGAAGGCCGCCGTTAACGCGCTATGGCTATAGACATACAGAGGCGTGCCGTATTGTTCACCAAGCTGCTGGAGTGAGCAGTCTTCAATGTACATCTCGCCTTGGCGTTCAGAGATGTGGGGAAATTTAGTCATAATTATGATCGCAGATGGTCGTCACTCACTATTGCCAGAGGCAGTACTTGTTGACTCTTCGGGATTTTCGTCCGGAAGGTAAAGAGGGCCATACTGGCCACAGCCATTTAACGAACATATGGCTAGACCCAGCCCGCAGGCCAGAATTAGGTGTCGCAAGAGATTGCGCATCTGATCCCTCTATCGTGTGGAGTGGCTCAAAGTAAAAGCCGCCTAGTATAGCGGTCGAGGCTATGTGCATACCAGCGTCGGCCTCGTTTGAGGTTGGTAACGCGTTGAAAGAGTCACCTTTGCTGGTCAGAGGGTACGCATAGCGTTATTGATTTTTTGCTCAAGGCGGTAACGCAGACGTAGTGCTTTTATCAATCCTGGTTGCGAGAAGGAGGCGGTTGTAGGCTCGGTATTGCAAAAGTCCATTGCCGTGATCTGGCATCCGTAGCGACTGCCGCTTTTACGGTGCGCCATTACAACCTCTGCAACAATCGCGAAGAGATTTGTAGCCAGTTCTTTTCCATCGAAATGTTGATCATCGATGTCGATGGCAATACTTGACGGTTCCAAACTGAGGTCTCGTAGGCTTACTCGAAAATCAAATAGGCCAATGTTGCGGATTTCCCGGCTCACGGGCCTTCTTTCTGTATCGAACTCTTTCGTTCTTGGATTGCGGGACAGCCGCAAGAATTGTATCGGTTGAACCCCAAAATGGAGTTCAATCTCTTCTTGTGTTTGGGCTTGTTGCAGGTGATGTCGAATAAATTGATGCAGAGGCCTAAGGAGGTTGGCTTCTTTGTAAAAGGGAACCTGGGTGCTAAAGATGCTGTTGTTGCCATCGGCCACCAGTAACCAGGCACTCTCTCGTTGGGGGAGATAGGCGACGCGAACACTGTCGTGGATCGGTTGGCGCGACAGTGGCCACAGCGGATGTCGGTGCATACTGGTGCGATCGAGAATAAAGGTTCGAGGGGTTTCTCGTGGCTTTTCCAGGTACTTCAGAAGGTCGCTTTCGGTTGTGCACGAGATGAGGGATAGGGTGTTTTCCAATTGCCAGGCCCAGTAGGTACCCTGATAGCGCAGCATGAAAAGGCAATCTTGCCCTTGCCGCGACAATAGGCGCGCTTTGCTCAAATCCTTTATCAGTTTTTCCAGCCGTTCTTGCAGCAATGCCGACTGTGGCGATGGTCGGACATAGATGCCAATGGTCAGTGAGGCGTCTCCCGATTGATCAATCAGTCTGAGAAGACGCTCCGGCAAGCTGGCGATGGGCTTGTCGGAGCTGTTGATAATGTAGGTTTCATTCCAACTGTTGCGAATGATCAGATGGATATCTCGCAGCGGCTCCGATGTTTGCTCGGTATTGTTGAATGGGTCCAGCTGCAATTGCGAGCCGCCCTGATAGCCGGGGCCGGCATCCAGTAAATTGACGGCAATCAACACATGTCGCGGCTGAGCGGGCTCAGCAAATACTTCTTGTGTCGGATCCTCCAACGGCATGGGTGTCCAGTTGCGCAAGGCTTTGTAGAAGCCATCCAACCTCAAGCGAGGCTGTCCTGGTGCAGACAGCCAGGCGTGGGTTCGACTTGTGAATATGCCGTTATTGTAGGACCACACCAAAAGTTCGACAGGGCTGGTTGCCATTTTCAGTGGAGGGCCTTCGGAATTGCCTGAGTCACTCGCGATAACCCGCCAACGCCGCTTGCTGGTGTCGTTACGGCGACCGACAAATTCCAGTGCCGGTGCTTCCAGTGAGGGTGAAATGTCGGGATTGATCAGTTCTATTTTGCCCGCTTTGCGTTTGAACGCAGCTTGCAGCTGGTTGCCCAATACGGCTAGATCGTTTTGGAGGTGTTTTTGAGTCGATGGATTATGGCGAACAAAGCCTTTGAGGGCGCGATAACTGTGTAGGAGCTCTTTGACGAGTAAATTTCGCTCGTCACTTACCTGATTTGCCCGCCAATCGCGACGATTATCGAGACGTGCCAAATGCTGTTTCGTCCATCCCCAGCTGGTGACCAAGTCTGTCAAACATTGTTGCTGCCAAGAGGCTGGAACCGCTTTGGAACGACGACTGAGCGGCTTATCGACTTTGAAGTAGAAGCAGCGTCGAACAATTTCAAGGCGCCTTTGCTGACCCTGCAAAGCCAGATAGTCCGACAGCAATGCGTAGACGCTCAAATAGGGGTCCAGTTGCTCTAAATCGGTAATTCCCGCCTCAACCTGGGCTTTAAAACGATTGCATAGCAGTTGCGTCGTAGGGTAACTGGCCGCATAGGCTTCGAGGAGCAGCAGCTTTAAGACGGATTTGTAGGGGGAGTGAATACCCTTGTACAACTGCCAAATGGCTGCGGTAACAAATTCCTCCGGTGGTACTCTAGGGGCGCCAAAATCGATGGTTTCCGTCGGCCGGAAGAAGAGTTTGCCGAGCAGTTCTTCGCGATAGCGATCGTAGTCAGCTTCTGCCGCTGCGGGTATGAACCACCACAGGGGGTAGCGGCCAGCGAGCCAGACTGCGCTGCGATAGAATTCATCGAGCAACAGGCCGTGTTGGACGCTGCCACTGGATTCGCTGGATAGAGCGAGAGTCTCGCCTTGTCTGAATTTCTCGGCATCCATTGGAAAGAAGCAGATATCCAGGCTGTATGTTTTAGCCCAAAGGCTGATGCGCTGGCATTTTGTTTCCAATCCCTGACGTTGGGATGGGGTCAGTTCAGATCCGTGACATACCCAGATATCCAGATCACTGCTGCGGCTTTGTCCAATGGTGCCGATGCTGCCCATCACAAACAACGCATGAATCGATTGGTGTCTTGCGGTGTGAGGCTGATAGCGGAAGCTGCGGAAGACTCGACGTGCGGTCGCTAATACCCGTGGCTCAGGCTTGTAGGCGTTGAGTCCTGCCGGTGTGTCTGCTGCAACATAGCCGGGTAGTGAGGGATGATTGACATGAAAGAACAAGGGCAGCATATCCACAAGCTGGGCTTGCCGGGATTGCAGGCTTTGTCGCGTACGCTCAAGTCGTTGAGCGTTCACATCGAGAAACCTCTGGCGCAAATCCAGGAGCTGTCGGCGATCCAGATTCAGCGGGTCGACGGAACTCCGTGTGGCAGCAGGTGGCATCGCGAATACATTTGACTCTTGAGGGAAATTTGCCCGTCGTTGATAAAAAACAAGCAGGGCAGCAGGCTTATTTAGTTTAGTCGAGTCTGAGAGAGTTGCTGAAGGAATCGCGGGCCATCGGCCCGCGAAAAAGACTTAGCGGCTACGAGTCTGAAGTAGCAGAGCGGCAGCCTCTGCCGCGCGTAATACCTGCTCTGGCGCTGTACCGCCGAGGTGATTTCGTGCGGCGACGGAGCCTTCCAAGGTCAGGAAGTCGTAGATGTCGCTCTCAATGGTTTGAGAAAAGGTCTGCAGTGTCGCCAGATCCAGATCAGCCAGATCACAATTCTGGCTGATGGCATGGGCGACCGATTTGCCAACGATCTCGTGGGCATCTCGGAAAGGTATCCCTTTACGTACCAGGTAATCGGCCAAGTCCGTCGCGGTGGAGTAACCGCGGCTGGCGGCTGCACGCATATTGTCGGCTTTGGCTCGGATGGCGGGAATCATATCTGCGAAGGCACGCAGGCAACCCTTTACGGTATCAACAGCGTCGAATAGGGGCTCTTTGTCTTCTTGATTGTCTTTGTTGTAAGCCAGGGGTTGGGATTTCATCAGCGTTAGCAGGCTGATCAGATGGCCGTTAACCCGCCCAGTTTTTCCTCTGACCAATTCAGGCACATCCGGGTTTTTCTTCTGAGGCATGATCGACGAGCCAGTACAGAAACGGTCAGGTAGCTCGATAAAGTCGAACTGTGCCGAGGTCCAGAGGACGAGCTCCTCCGACATACGTGACATGTGTGTGAGCAGTATGCTGGCGAAGCCACAGAATTCAATGGCGAAATCACGATCGGAAACCGAGTCCAGGCTATTGCGGGTGGGGTGTTCGAATCCCAGCAGTCGCGCCGTCAATTCTCGATCGATGGGATAGGTGGTGCCGGCGAGCGCTGCAGCACCCAACGGGGACTGGTTAAGGCGTTGCCGACAGTCATTCAGGCGCCCAAAGTCCCGTTCCAACATTTCATTCCATGCCAATAGGTGGTGTCCAAAGGTAACCGGTTGGGCTGTCTGCAAATGTGTGAATCCCGGCATGATGGTCGCATTTTCCTGCTTCGCCAATGCCACCACTCCCGTTTGGAGACGCGTGAGTTCGGTGCTGATGCCATCGATTTCATCCCGCAACCAGAGGCGAATATCGGTCGCTACCTGATCGTTTCTAGAGCGTCCTGTGTGCAGCTTTTTGCCGACACTCCCGATTTTGTCGACCAGGGCGGATTCCACGTTCATATGAACGTCTTCCAGTGGTATCGACCAGTTGAAGTTTCCGTTCTCGATATCAGACTGAACTGACTGCAAGCCACCGATGATGGTTTGGCATTCTTCTTCGGTGATAACACCCGCTCTGGCCAGCATGGTGGCGTGGGCGATGGAACCTTGGATGTCATGGCGGTAGAGGCGCTGGTCGAATTGCACGGAAGCGGTAAAGCGCTGCACAAACGCGTCGGTGGATTCGCTAAAACGCCCACCCCATTGTTGGTTGGTATCTTTACTGGTTGTCATGACCTGTCTCTGGCTTGGGGAACAGTCCCGGTTGCGGAAAGCCGACTATTATAGCTGTTAGTGAATCAGACGAGTACAGGGGATGGTCGAGGCGAAACTCAAGGGCAGTACCAGAAAGAATGTCTCGAATAGAGAGCCGTTTAAAAGCAGTCCAGCCTTTCTGCCCAACCTCTGTCACATGCAAGCCGTTTTGCTGCTGTTGCTTCTCGGGGAACTGTTGGCGCTACTGCTGACCTTGGCGCGACTGCCTTATGTACAGGGTTTTTGGGAAGTTCTCGGCTTGCATTCGGTACTGGTGCAGTGGATTGTTCTTCTCAGTGCTTGCGTACTCTGCCCTCTGCGTTATCGCCTGTCTGTTCTGAATCCAATGCTGGCGGGCTCGTTGGTGTTTGTGCTGGTTATTGGCGTCGCCGGTGTCTGTATCGTAGGAGGGCACATGGTCGTTGGTGGAGGTGCGGTGGGTTCCAAGCGGGAATTGATCGTTGATTTGTTGTTGGCAACGCTGATTGCCGCTGTCGTATTGCGTTATTTGTATTTGAGTCAACAATTACGCAATCGCGAGCAGGCAGAGATGATGGCCCGAATTGATGCCTTGCAGGCCAGAATCCATCCTCATTTTCTTTTCAACACGTTAAATACCATTGCCAGCCTGGTGAGCTCGCGACCGCAGTTGGCAGAAGAGGTTATTGAAGATCTCTGCGATGTCTTTCGGGCAAGTCTTGCTAAGCCTGGAATGGTGACACTGGCGGATGAGAGGGCATTGTGCGAGCAATATTTATCGATCGAAAAATTACGCCTGGGTGATCGTTTACAGATCGATTGGCAGGTATCGCCGGCGTTGCAAACACACATAGACGCGATTCCTATGCCTCGTTTAATTCTGCAACCCCTGGCGGAGAATGCCATCGCACATGGCCTCTCGCAAATGACCAATGGTGGTGTTCTTCGTCTCTGCCTATCCCTGAGTCAGGAGCCCTCGCCCCGGCTCGAGGTGGTGGTTGAGAATCCGGTCGCTGAGAATGCTGAGTCGAATATTTCTGCTGGAAACGGTATGGCACTGGATAATATCCGTTCGCGATTGCAGGCGATATACGGAAGGCAGGCCCTGTTTCACGCCGGGCGGGTCGGCCAGGGGTTTGTCGTTAAATTCAGCTATCCTGTAGAGTATGATGGATATATTACTCGTGGATGATGAAGCCCTTGCGAGGGAGCGCCTGCAGCGTCTGCTTGAGGACGTGGCACATGTGCGCGTTGTTGGAGAGGCTGCAGATGGGCTCAGTGCCTTACACCTCGCCCGAGAGTTGAAGCCTGACGTGGTCTTGTTGGATGTACAAATGCCAGGCTTGGATGGCCTGGAAACAGGGCGTCGCTTGGCGGAATCTGAGCAGTCTCCGGCCGTAATATTTTGTACGGCTTACGATCAATATGCGCTGGAGGCGTTTAGCGCCAGTGCGAGTGATTACCTGCTCAAACCCGTACGCAAGGAAAAGCTGGTGCTCGCGCTACAGCGTGCTGGTCAAATCAATCGCGCTCAAATGCAGACGCTGGAAGCGTCGCCGACCAAAGCCAAAGGTCATATCGTTGCGCGCACTCATACGGGCACAAAATTGATAGCCGTAGACGATGTCTATCTTTTTTTAGCTGACCAAAAATACGTCACTGTCGTTCACAAGGATGGTGAGAATTTGATCAGTGATTCCCTGAAAGAGCTGGAGGCGGCACTCGGAAATCGATTCATTCGCATCCATCGCAATGCTCTTGTAGCCGTCGACCAAATTGTGGGTATTGTGCGCGACCGCGGTGGATTCAGCGCCGAGTTGCGCTCTTCTGAGTTACGTCCACAAATCAGTCGTCGCCAATTGGGCAGCTTGCGGGAAATCATTCCGTTTAACTGATCCAAAACCTGCGTTCGCCTTTGGCGTCTGCTATGATTCGCCCCTCGCAGGGGGTGGATATCTTTGTGATCCGCCTCCGAAATCAGAATGGCAGCAGAAAACCCCCAATGACCCAGCTTCTTCGCATCGCCACCCGTCAAAGTGCTCTGGCGCTATGGCAGGCTGAATATGTCCGCAGTGAACTGCAGCGTTATCACCCCGATCTCACGGTTGAGCTGGTTCCCATGACCAGCCGCGGCGATCGAATTCTCGATGTGCCCTTGGCAAAAGTTGGCGGTAAAGGTCTGTTTGTCAAAGAGCTTGAAACCGCTTTATTGGAAAACTCGGCAGACATTGCAGTGCACTCTATGAAAGATGTGCCGATGGAATTTCCTGACGGTCTTGGGCTCAGTATTATCTGCCCCCGCGAAGATCCCCGCGACGCCTTCGTATCCAATACCTATCAGACTTTTGATGATCTGCCAGCGGGAGCCATTGTGGGGACATCCAGTCTGCGTCGTCAGTGCCAATTGTTGAATCGACGGCCAGATATTCAAGTTAAATTTTTGCGCGGTAACGTCAACACTCGATTGAGTAAACTCGATGATGGTGAATACGATGCCATTATCCTCGCTAGCGCGGGATTGCTGCGATTGGATATGGCGTCGAGAATTCGTGAGAGGTTGGCACCGGAAACCTGCCTTCCTGCGGGGGGACAGGGTGCTGTTGGTATTGAAACCCGTACAGGGGATGAGCGTATTGCCGAACTTTTAGCGCCTCTGCACTGTATTAAAACGGCCCGGCAGGTACTGGCTGAGAGGGCGTTGAATCGCCGTTTGCAAGGCGGATGTCAGGTGCCAATCGGCTGCTACGCGGTTGAGGAACAGGACCAACTATGGTTGCGGGGGCTAGTGGGATGGCCAGATGGTTCCGGGTTGATTGAAGCTCAGGGGCGAGCGTCTCTTGCAGATAGCGAAGCATTAGGTATCGACATCGCTGAGCGCCTACTGGCAATGGGGGCGGATCGTATTCTGAGACAAGTCTACGGCGATGATGTCAAACTCGACTAAGTTGCCTTTAGAGGGGTTGCGGGTATTGGTTACCCGGCCTCGGCACCAAGCTCAACACTTTGTTGATATGTTGCAGCGGGTTGGTGCGGAGGCTTGTACTGTGCCACTGCTGGAAATCCAACCCCTGTCTAAGGTGATAATGCCGACATTGGGCGACTACGACATCGCGCTGTTTGTCAGTCAAAATGCCGTCGTTAATTGCCTGTCAGTGATGAGCGCTCACGCTGTAAGTTGGCCGTCTAACGTGGTCACCTTCGGCGTTGGAGAGGCGACCACCAGGGCTCTGCAGACGGCCGGTATTCAGGCAATAGGGGCTGGTGCAGCGATGAACAGCGAGGCGCTCTTGGCTCAGCCCTCTTTAAAGCAAGTATCCGGCAAGCGGGTATTGATTTGTCGGGGGAGAGGTGGCCGCACCTTATTGGGTGATACTTTGCTGTGCCGCGGCGCCGAGGTGGATTACCTTGAACTTTACGAGCGCTTATTGCCAGCGGAGGCAAGTGCCGGGTTGAAAGATATTCATTGGGGGCGTCCAGGCGATGTTGCGACTGTCTACAGTGGTGAAACTTTGGCGAATCTGGTGGCCCTCTGCCATGCAGAAAGTAACCTTCAAGCTATAAGTACACTTGCAAATATTACCAAACGACCTATCTTAACGCCCGGTAAGCGGGTTGCCGATCAGGCTCGAGAGGCAAACTTTAATCAGATTATCATTGCTGACAGTGCCGCTGACCAAACTATGCTGGCTGCGTTACTAAACTGGCGTAAAACACAGACTGGAGTGTGAATGAGTAACGATCCTCGCGATAAATCGACACCGACGGAAGCGACTGAATCATCCGGCAGTGATGAGTCCATCGGTCAGGGCCCTAAGGCATCGGTGAAGGAATCTTCTATTGAAACGGTGGCGTCTTCAGGCAGTGTCGAGGTCGAGTCAAATTCGTCAAAGTCTGACGTCGATGAACCCCTGCTGCAAAATCCTAAGGCGGATGAGTCTGAGGAGCAGGATGCAAAAGCTAATGCTGACAGTGAGCTGACAGTACCCGCTGTGACGGCATCCGATAATGAAGCCGAGGCTCTCGGCGAGAAGTCATCAACATCGGACAGTCTGGAAAGCCCTTCGACAGACAATATCGAGGCCGCTGCAAACGCTAAGGCTGATACGCCGCCGCCTCCTGTTGCGGCGAAAAAAGGCGGTGTGCTCAAATTTATCTTTTCCTTTTTGCTTCTGTTGATCTTTTGTGGCGCCCTGGGTGTTGCAGGCTATTTCGGCTGGATGTGGATGGAAGAGCAGCGCCAGTTGCAAGCCCAGCAATCGCAACAGGTGGCGGCGGCTGAAGAGGAGATCCGGCGATTGGAAACTGCTCAGTCCAATTTGACCAGCGTTCTCAACGACCTGCGCTCTCGCGAGCAACAACAGCAGGGTGAGTTGAACCAATTTCAGGACGGTGTGGATCAACTGGATTCCCGGGTAGAGGCCCACAGCCGCAGGTTACAGCAACTTTCCACCACAAACCGGGACGACTGGTTACTTGCCGAGGCGGAATATCTGGTGCGGCTCGCCAATCACCGGATCTTATTGGAACGCGGCCCGCAAGGTGCTTTGGCCCTACTGGTGGCAGCAGATAACATCATGGTGGAGATTGACGATATCGACCTCTTCGCCGTCAGAAAGCAGCTTTCAAGAGATATTGCCGCGCTTAAATTAGCGCCGGAAGTTGATCGCAGTGGCCTCTATTTGCAGCTTTCTGCCCTGGCAGAGCAAGTGCTGGCGTTGCCGATGAGTCCACCCAAAATGACAATCACTACGCAAGAGACCCCGACCACCGAAGCTGAAGCGAATAGCGACAGTGTATGGGGCCGCCTCAAACAGCGTTTTCAGTCCGCGATGAACACGTTTAACGATCAAGTTCGGATTCAGCGTCACGATCAACCGATCGAACCTCTGTTGCCGCCGGACAGTGCCAGCTATCTGCGCCAGAATATTCGCTTTAACCTCGAACAGGGGCAGTTAGCCCTGCTGCGTGGTGAGCAGAAAATTTTCCATGCGAGTTTGGGTGAGGCGGTGGAATTGTTGCGTGAATATTTCGCTGAGCGGCCCGAAGCACAACGCATCGCTCAAGAGTTGGAGGTTCTGGCTCGCGAGCCTGTCGCGGAGGATATGCCAGACATCAGCGGTTCGTTAAAGTCACTGGAAAGCTATGTGGCCAGGCTCCACCTGCTGGACAGTGAGGCTGGCAAACCTCAGCTAGACGCTGGTCAGCAATAGGGGAAACACCATGAAAAAGCTGTTTTTCCTATTTGTTCTATGTCTTATCGGCGGTGCTTGGTTTTATCGAATGGCGGCGTCCACCCCTGGATACCTGCTGATTTCAGTGGGCAACACATCCGTTGAATTTAATCTCTGGTTTTTGCTGATCGTACTTTTTGTATTGGCCTTAACGGGCTGGCTGGCTTACGGAATTTTGCGAGGCAGTGTCAAAACGGTTGGACGGCAGGTGGTACGTTTGGTTGCAGGTTCCGATGCCCGGGCTCAGCAACAGATGGCGAAAGGTTTTATTCATTACTTTGAGGGAAACTGGCGGCAGTCTCTGCAATTGTTGAACAAATCTGCCGCGCGTTCGCCCGCGCCTTTGGTAAATTATCTTGGTGCTGCGCACAGTGCTTACGAAATGGGCGATGCCCAGCAGGCGGGTGAGTTGTTGCGCAAAGCTGAGCAGCAGGCTCCAGAGGCTGAGTTAGCGATATTGCTCAGTCAGGCACAGATGCAATTTGCCGCTAAGAAGTATGAGCAGTGTGCCGCTTCACTGGAGAGGGCTCGCAAAGTCGCTCCCAGGAATGCGGTCGTACTGGATATGTTGAAACAAGTGTATCTGCAGTTGCAGGATTGGGCGGGGCTGGAAACGATTTTGCCGATGCTGAAGCAGCAGCCGCGAGTCACGGAAGACGAACTCAATCAGCTTTCGAAACAGGTATATATTCATCTGTTGGACTACGCCGAGCAAACCCGCACCGATGGTTCGGTACAACAGGTTTGGAAGCGGATTCCCAAGTCCTGGCAGCGGGATCCGGATATCGCCCTGGCGTATGTGACCGCCCTGGCTGACAGTGGAGATATAGCCACAGCTGAACAGGCCATTCGCCGAAATCTGCCGAAGGATTGGCACAGCGGCATGGTATTGCTCTACGGTCGATTGGCAACGGAAAATCCACAGCAGCAGCTTCAAACCGCTGAAGCTTGGTTGAAGGATCACCCTGATGACGCGCCATTGCTTCTCACTGCTGGCCGGTTGGCATTGCGTAATCAATTGTGGGACAAAGCGAGAGATTATTTTGAAAGCAGTTTGAATGCGAAGGCGTTGCCGGAAACCTATGCGGAAACGGCCCGGCTGGCAGCGAGTTTAGGGGAGCATGATAAGAGCATGATCTATTATCAAAAGGGGCTGCAATTGACGGCAAGCGATCTTCCGGAACTGCCGTTACCGAGTTGAGTCCAATTCACCGTTCGAGCTTTCACGCTTTTCTGACGTCTCGTCACAATAATGTCATCGAATGTGGCTAAAAAGGGCGCAAGGTTCGAACGGTGCACATTGATAGAGTTCAAGCTTTTATAGGCGCAATGCGGATGGATGCTTCCCAACTAAAGGGTAAAAAGGGCCTGACAAGGCTCATTAATGCCTTAGGCTACAGCGTGAATGGCTTTAGTATGGCCTGGCGTAACGAGGCGGCTTTCCGGCAGGAAGTCGTGGCGTCAGTCATTTTGGTGCCGCTGGCATTTTGGCTGGATGTTTCGACCCTTGAGCGAATTGCTTTGATTGGTGCCTTGGTGCTTGTGGTGACCATAGAATTACTCAATACCGCCATTGAAGCGGCCATCGACCGTATTGGCCCTGAATACCACGAGCTCAGTGGTCGCGCTAAAGATCTGGGTTCTGCAGCGGTGTTGGTGGCGCTATGCTTCACTGCTTATGTTTGGATCGCGATCTTATTGCGTAATTTCTCGCCATTTTAAGCCTTACTCAAGCAAGGCCCTCGGCGGCAAGCTTAAGTAAGGCAGCAAGATCTAGGGTAAGGTGATACCCAGCTCTGGCCATATCGCGTCAACTTCTGCTTTGACGTCTGCATCCATCGCGATAGGAACTCCCCATTCGCGATCAGTTTCCCCAGTCCATTTATGGGTGGCATCGAGGCCCATTTTAGAGCCGAGCCCGCTGATGGGTGAGGCAAAATCGAGATAATCGATTGGCGTATTGTCGATCAGTACGGTATCGCGGGTTGGGTCCATACGTGTGGTTATTGCCCAGATAACGTCCTTCCAATCTCTGGCGTTGACATCGTCATCTGTGACGATCACAAACTTCGTGTACATAAACTGCCGCAAGAAAGACCAGACGCCCATCATCACCCGTTTGGCATGACCCGGATATTGTTTTTTCATGGTGACGACGGCAAGGCGATAGGAGCATCCTTCTGGAGGTAAGTAAAAGTCTACGATCTCGGGAAACTGCTTTTGCAGGAGAGGAATGAACACTTCATTGAGTGCAAGGCCCAAGACGGCGGGTTCATCGGGCGGCCTACCCGTATAGGTGCTGTGGTAAATGGGATCGCGTCGATGGGTAATTGTCTCCACAGTAAATACCGGGAAGCGATCCACTTCATTGTAATAACCCGTGTGATCGCCAAAGGGGCCTTCATCTGCGAGATCATCCGGATAAATATGCCCCTCCAGGACGATTTCGGCAGATGCTGGTACTTGTAAATCGTTCGTCAGAGAAGTGACAACCTCCGTCTTGTTGCCTCTTAGCAATCCGGCAAACGCATATTCGCTCAGGCTATCTGGCACTGGTGTTACCGCACCTAAGATCGTGGCGGGATCAGCCCCAAGTGCGACAGATACCGGATAGGGTTTGCCGGGATTCTGCAGTTGGAATTCTCTGAAATCCAAAGCGCCGCCGCGGTGCGATAACCATCGCATAATCAATCGGTTTTTGCCGATCAATTGCATACGATAAATACCCAAATTCTGGCGTTTCTTGTTGGGACCTCGAGTAATTACCAACGGCCAGGTTACCAGCGGTGCAGCGTCGCCTGGCCAGCAGGTTTGAATAGGCAGTGTTGTTAGGTCAACCTGCTCGCCTTGGTGAACGACGCTTTGTGCTGGCGCCTTGTCGACCAGCTTGGGGCTCATATTCAACACCTGCTTGAATATTGGCATTTTGCTCCAAGCATCACGCAAGCCCGCCGGTGGTTCGGGTTCTTTCAGGAATGCCAGTAAACTGCCGACTTCCCGCAGTGCCTGCACACTCTCCTGTCCCATGCCTAAAGCAACGCGCTCAGGTGTTCCAAAGAGATTGGCAAGGACTGGAATCTTGTGACCGATCGGGTTTTCAAACAGAAGCGCAGGGCCTTCAGCTCGCAGTGTACGGTCGCAAATTTCCGTCATGGCCAAATGGGGTGACACCGGATGGCGAATTCGCTGGAGGAGGCCTCGGCCCTCTAGAAGGTCAATAAAATCTCTGAGGCTGCGGTATTTCATGCAATGGCCTTGTCGCTGGCGGGAGCGCCATTGTAGGAAATGGGCGACGGTTATGCCACAACCTGCGCGGGACGTGGCTAGCCAGCAATAAAATGGATCTTACGAAGATTATTTGGGGTTATCTGGAAATTCGGCCAGTTTAGATTGATTGCGACCGCCGTGTTTGGCGGAATAGAGGGCTTGGTCGGCCGCTTCCAGCCAAGCAGTTTCGGTACCGACTGGGGGGGCGAGTTCACAGATTCCAAGGCTGATCGTGACCTTGATTTGTTGCTCGCCATAGATGACGTGGGAGCCTTCTACGCCAGTGCGAATACGCTCGGCTAGTATGCAGCCGGAACGCCCATCCGTTTCTGGCAGTATAATGCCGAATTCCTCACCTCCATAGCGACCGACGATATCGGTAGCGCGCGCCGACTCGCGGGCAATAGCTGCCACCTGTTTGATCACGAGATCGCCGGCCTGGTGGCCATAGGTATCGTTGATCTTTTTAAAGTGATCAATGTCGAACATGATCAGGCTGTAGATGGTGCCATAGCGAGTATTTAGTCGAACGGCCTCTTCCAGCTTTTCTTGCCAATAGCCGCGATTGTTGAGCTTGGTCAGAGGATCTGTTTTCGATAGTTTGGCCAGCTCTTCGTTCGCTTGCTGAAGTGCCAGACGGTTAACGGCAATATCCGTAACGTCATAGACCATCAGAGCAACCAGATTTGATGATCCATTGGGATCTTTGATCGCTTTGATGGTGATGTTTTGGTACATCTTCTCTGAGCCACCGGTGACCGGCCGGTAGGCAGCAAAATCAAACAGGTGAGGAATTTGCTCCCAGCTGATGAACACTTCGTTGTCGAGCATTAGAGCCGACTGCATTTTCCCCATGATCCAGGGTTCTTTGAGAGTGGGGAAGGTATCAAACAGTGATGTGTGGTCTTTAATTTCCGTGGAGCTGAAGCCCGAATGGTTTTCCATGAAGCTGTTCCACACCAGAACTTCGCCGCTCAAATCAAATACGGCAATCCCCACATCCATATGGGTCAGCAGGTTCATCAACCAATGAAGATCACGTAACTCCATCATTAGGATTCCCCGTCGATCAAATAGGTGGCTCGGTCGAGAATAAAGTCACCGGCTTTGTCGGGAAACAGTAGCAGCAGGTCGCATACGAAGCCTTGGTCAGAAAACTGGTAGGGGATCTCGATTGAAAGGGTATCAGAGGTGTTCTGTAGGCGAGTTTGCCAATCATTTGCTCGGAAGTGATGTTCCCAAATGTATACAGGTGGACCTTTACTGAATTCCAGGTCGAGGGTTTGCCCAATGCCGGTTAAGAAGGCCCCAGTAAGAATGGCTGCGGCATCTAAGACGGCGCCGATGTTTTCTTTGCCAAAATAGTTATCCATCTCGCGCATCAGCTTCTGCAAACCGTTGCGCCCATTGAGGTCCGTGCTGAGTAGGGCTTCTGCGCCCATTCCCTTGCCGACAAACCCCTGGCAGACTGCGATGTGCTGTCCACTGGCGAGGGACGACAGGGTCATGGCCAGCTCTCCCTGGGTTAACACAGCAACTTTCGGGATGGGGATGGTGATGAAGGTTCCGAGCAGACAGGCTAGCTTATCGGCAGCTTGCCCCATCGCGATGTTGGCAACCTCTCTCAGGCAGGCTTCTGGGGTGAGTTCTTCGTTATCGGTTGCGGCGCTTTCCAGAGACGTTTTACGGGATTCGTCTTCCGCTTCCAAGCTCGCGGAGGCCAACAGACCAAATTGCTGAAATGTTTCAGCCAGAAGTGTTGGGTCTACGGGCTTGGTGAGAAAGGCTGCGGCGCCCAGCTCTTTGGTTCGCTTTTGGGCCAGTGGCTGAATATCTGCAGAGACAACAAAGGTCAGGCATTCGATCTGACGTTCGCGCATGGCTTCCAGCGTCTGGTAGCCATCCATGATAGGCATGGTCAGATCGAGCAGCAGTATGTCAAAAGCTTCTTTTTCGAGAGCTTCGATAGCCAACTGGCCATTTTCGGCGAAACGAACGTTTTCCATCATCTGTGCCGGCAGCGCGCGAACCATTTGTTTGCGTGCCATGCCGGAATCGTCACATATCAGGATGTTCATCTGCGAGCCAGTTACATTGAAGGAATCTTGTATACCTCAGTGTAGTCGATGCAGATGATTTCGCCGGAAAAAGCGCCCAAAATCGTTAACTTTTTCCGCTTTCGAGTGGCGGCTACTTCCTCTTCATAGAGAGGAAGAATTCATCGTTGGTCTTGTGATCTTTGAGCTTGTCGACCAGGAACTCCGTGGCATTGATATCCTCCATATCGTGGAGAAGCTTGCGCAGAATCCAGACGCGCTGCAGCTCGTCTTCGCGCATCAACAGATCTTCGCGACGTGTTCCGGAGCGACGGATGTTGATGGCGGGGTAGACACGTTTTTCAGCGATCTTGCGGTCCAGGTGCAGTTCCTGGTTACCCGTACCTTTAAACTCTTCATAGATGACTTCATCCATCTTAGAGCCGGTTTCAACCAGGGCAGTGGCAACAATGGAAAGGCTTCCGCCTTCTTCGATATTTCTCGCGGCACCGAAAAAGCGCTTGGGGCGTTCCAACGCGTGCGCGTCAACACCACCCGTAAGCACCTTACCCGAGGACGGGACAATGGTGTTGTAAGCTCGGGCCAGTCGGGTAATGGAGTCCAGCAGAATAACCACGTCTTTTTTGTGTTCGACCAGACGCTTGGCTTTTTCAATAACCATTTCAGCGACTTGAACGTGGCGAGAAGGTGGCTCATCAAAGGTTGAGGCAACCACTTCACCGCGTACGGAACGTTGCATCTCGGTGACTTCTTCCGGGCGCTCATCAATCAGCAGAACAATCAGATGACACTCTGGGTTATTGCGCGTAATTGCCTGCGCAATATTTTGCATCATGATGGTTTTACCAGCTTTGGGTGGCGCAACAATCAAGCCGCGTTGTCCCTTGCCGATGGGCGCGATCAGATCGATGATCCTGCCGGTCAAGTCTTCCGTTGAACCGTTGCCTGCTTCCAGAACAATGCGTTCATTGGGAAATAGCGGGGTAAGGTTTTCAAAAAGAATCTTGTTTTTCGAGCTTTCCGGTTTATCAAAGTTAATCTGGTTAACTTTGAGCATCGCGAAATAGCGTTCACCATCTTTGGGGGGGCGAATTTTGCCCTCTATGGTATCGCCGGTACGCAGATTGAAGCGTCGAATTTGGCTTGGTGAGACATAGATGTCATCAGGTCCAGCCAAATAGGAGCTGTCTGCGGAGCGTAAAAACCCAAAGCCATCCTGTAAAATTTCCAGGACGCCGTCGCCGTAGATATCCTCACCGCTTTTCGCGTGGCGTTTGAGAATGTTGAAAATAATATCCTGCTTGCGGGAACGGGCCAGGTTCTCCATGCCCATTTCTTTTGCAATGGCAATCAGGTCTTCGATGGGTTTAGTTTTCAGATCGGTCAGGTTCATATAATTTTCGGCGGGGGTCGGCTCAACAGGAGAATCGACGGTATCTTCCAAAAAGTCGGAGACACCAGTAACGGATTTTTTCGAAGGACGGGTTCTATACACCTTGATTCAATAGACCACTGCTGCAGATGAAGAAAAAGGTACTAAGGATAACCAACTTAAACTTGGAGCTTTCCAAAGGACTAAATATTAATGGTTTTAGTAAAGACCAATTAACTTAGAAAGTAAGGCTGGAAGGCTTTGGAGTTGATTTGATCGCTCGATCTGCTTTTTTGTTCTGTGCAGTGTAGTGATCAATAACCTTATAGATAAACGGAGTATAGCTAAAAATAAACTCCGTGCAAAACCAATATGGGAAGGTTTTAAAAGACTATAAAGAGATGGCCGATAGTTTGCAACCGTTTTTTACAAAACGCTGATTATCAGCCATCGCAACGTCGAGCTGAATTACAGGCAGCTGTCTAAAAATTCAACCAGTTGAGTGCGGGATAACGCGCCAACCTTGGTTGCTTCGGCATTGCCGTTTTGAAAAATGATGAGGGTCGGAATGCCGCGAATGTTGAATTTTGACGGTGTGTCCCGATTGGCATCGACGTCCATCTTGCAGAATTTAATCTTGCCTTCGTAGTCATCAGCCAGTTCATCGAGAATGGGAGCGATCATTTTGCAGGGACCACACCACTCTGCCCAGAAATCAACCAGTACTGGAGTACCGGCACCGAGGACTTCGGACTCAAAAGTCGCATCAGTGACGTGGGTTATGCTTTCGCTCATAGAAATCTCCCTTGGATAAAAGTCGTCGAGGTGCTGTTTGCCGGCAGGCGTTTGCATAATTAAAGGTGGATGATAATCAGAGTGGTATGTTCACACAAGATAGTTACACCGGAGTGCCTCATATTAAGTTCCGTCAGGCGTCCTTCTTTTGCGCGCTGAAGTGCTGTGGTCGTGTGTGAAAATAAGGAATCAATCGACTAAAAAGTGGCTCTGTACATCGTTTAGGAAGCGTAAACCCAAGTCTGTTGTCGCAATACGGGTAGGGTCTTTGACCATAAGTTGGCGCTCTTGCAGCTCCTGCCATTCCGGCATCAAGCTGTCAATTGGGGCGCCGGTTCTGGCGCTGTAGAGTTCGGAACTAACGCCGTCGACCAGCCTCAGGGCGTTCAACATAAACTCAAAGCGCAGTTCTTTCCCGAGAATACGTTGCTGATGGCTTTTTGGTGCGGTCAAGGGCTTCAGATAATCGGTAGGTTGGCGGGTTTTATGTTCTCGATGGATTAGCAACTGCGCATCATCCCAATGGCTCCATTTGCCATGGGCGCCGGCACCGAGCCCCAGGTAATCACCGAATTGCCAGTAGTTCAGGTTGTGTTGCGACTTTCGATTGTCTCTCGCGTAAGCCGAAATTTCATACTGATGATATCCCGCTTCAGAAAGTCGGGCCGTGCCGTAATCGAGGATATCTGCGAGCTGTTCCTCTTCGGGCAGAACGGGTGGCTGGGAGTAGAAACGTGTGTTTGGCTCAATGGTTAACTGATACCAGGACAGATGCTCAGGTGCGAGAGTGATGGCCTGATTCAGGTCCGATAGGGCCATCGAAAGCGATTGTTGCGGTAGCCCGTGCATGAGATCGATGTTGATATTGTCGAACCCGGCCGCGCGCGCCATAGCAACGGCATTGATGGCATCTTGCGACTGGTGAATTCGACCCAGTTGTTCCAGCAGAGGATCGCTGAAACTCTGCACGCCGATTGACAGTCGGTTTACACCAGCGGCCCGATAGCCGCTGAATCGACTCTGTTCAGCGGTTCCTGGGTTAGCCTCAAGCGTGATTTCTATATCACTTGTAAACCCAATTTCATCCTGAAACAGAGCCAGCATGGCAGCAATTGCCTTGTCTGAGAACAGGCTCGGTGTACCGCCCCCAATAAATATGGAGCTGAGTTTGCGTCCCTGAACTTGATGGAGGCTGGCGTGTAAATCGCGAGTGACAGCGTCGACATACTCTTGCTCTGGCAACGCGCCCTGGTTTTCATGAGAGTTAAAGTCGCAATAGGGGCATTTACGCACGCACCAGGGAATATGCAAGTAGAGTGCAAGGGGAGGCAGATCCCCTTGTTGGGCAGGGCGGGACGTTTTCACTCGGCGTTATAAATCGGACGCAGCTCGTTGAGCAAAAGTTGCAGTGCCTGGCCACGATGGCTCAGTCGGTTTTTGTCTTCAGCAGACAATTCAGCAGCGCTACAATCATTCCCAGAGACGTAAAATAATGGGTCGTAACCAAAGCCGCCCTCGCCCTGAGGTTGGTGGAGAATTCGACCTTCCCAGCTGCCTTGGCAAATCACTGGGGACGGATCTTCCCAGTGGCGTAGATAAACGAGGACGCACCGAAACCTGGCGTCCCTGTCCATGGTGGTTAAGCCCTCCATCTGACCAAGTAGCTTGCGATTATTGGCGGCGTCCTGATCGTCGTTAGTACCTTCCGCGAAACGAGCAGAGTAGATGCCCGGGCGACCGTGGAGTGCGGTCACCTCCAGCCCTGAATCGTCGGCAATAGCTGCAAGTCCGCTAGCTCGGCTTGCGTGCCGGGCTTTGAGGATGGCGTTTTCTACAAAGCTCAAACCGGTTTCTTCTGCGCCCTCGATTTCCAGTTCGCTCTGGGTTACCAGTTCGACAGAGAGGCCGCCCAGGAGTGATTGAAGCTCTTTAAGTTTGCCCTGATTGCCGCTGGCGAGAACAATTTTATGAGTCGGCATAATGATTACTCGTGGTAGAGTTTTTTGGTGAAGGATACTGGAAAGCTCTGCCCTTCGAAGGTGACTTCAATGTCAAAGCGAATAATTTCCTTGTCTAAGAAGCGCACCTCTGCGAGGTAGTAGTGGGCGTTTTGTTCTTCAATGGGTAAAAAATCCAACACCTGTTTTTGTTGCATCAAATTTACGGCGCTGCCACTGATCGATACGGGCAGGCCTAGGGTAAAACTGCCATCATCCTGTTGCTTGACCAGGGAAATATTAATCAGCGCGCGGTCTTTGCCTCTCACAATACCGTAAGTTTTGGCGATATCTTCCGTTATGAAGCTGCTGTTAAAAATGGTGTGTACAACTCTGAAGTCACCGAATTCGGTAATAGGATTGGCGTCTTCTTCGGCGGCATGGACCGCTGTGTTGAACAGAAATAAAGTCAGTAACGCGCTTATGGCATTGAATGACTTGCGCCAGTTCCAAGAATCAAAATTGGCTGATGATAGGGCCGGTGCTGACATCACTTTCTATCCTACACGTTTACACAGATGGTAAATGGCCGTTTCGCCAAACAGGTTCGGTCGATAGTCTTTCATAAAGCGCCCGATGCCCTGTTCTGCGACCACCTGACGATGCAGGATCGTGATATCCAATTCGCCGCACAATACTTCGAAGTCCTTAAAGGTGCAAAAGTGGATGTTGGGCGTGTTGTACCATTCATATGGGAGCAAGTCGGATACGGGCATACGACCTGCTGCTAACAGTTGCCAACGGGCTTTCCAGTGTCCAAAGTTGGGAAAAGTGACAATGCACTCATTGCCAACGCGCAACATATCCCGCAGCACTCGATCCGGCGCTTGCATGGTTTGTAGCGCCTGGGTCATAACCACGGCGTCAAAGCTGTTATCGTCAAAGTTATCCAGACCTCTGTCCAGATTCTGTTCGATGACGTTCAATCCTTTACTGATACACTGGGTGATCTGAGTTGGATCAATTTCCAAGCCGTAACCGGTGACGTGTTTATGGTCCCGCAGGTTTTGCAGCAGTGTGCCATCACCACAGGCGAGATCGAGGACCCGGCTGCCACTGGGGATCCAGGCTTGAATGATGTCTAAGTCGATACGCAGAGTCATCGGACGCCCCCGTTTTCTCTCGCTACCCCAGCTAGGTAGGCCTGAAATATCTGGTAGTATCGTTCGATAGGAATTAAAAAGGCGTCGTGACCGTAGTTGGATTCAACTTCTGCATAGCTGACGGGGCGATCGGCACCTACCAGGGCATTAACAATTTCACGCGAACGCTCGGGCGCAAAGCGCCAATCCGTGGTGAAGGACACAACCAAAAACCGGCATTTTGCTGTACGAAACGCTGCCACTGGATCGTCGCCGTAGTCCCGCGCAAGATCGAAGTAATCCAGCGCTCGCGTCATTAAAATATACGTATTGGCGTCAAAGCTCTCGGAAAATACGCTGCCCTGATAGCGCAGATAGCTCTCTATTTGAAATTCAACGGGCTCTTCCTGCCCCAGCTCGAAACTGCCCGAGCGAATCTCGCGACCAAATTTCTGGCCCATGCCGTCATCAGACAGATATGTGATGTGGCCGATCATTCGAGCTACGGAGAGTCCCCCTTTGGGATAGACCCGCTCATTCAGGTAGTCCCCTTGTCGATAGTCAGGGTCCGAAATAATGGCGTGGCGGGCGGTTTCGTTAAAGGCAATATTTTGAGCCGATAGCTTCATCGCGGAAGCAATAACCACACAGTGACGCAGGCGGTCCGGATATTCGAGTGCCCAGCGCATCGCTTGCATTCCACCGAGACTGCCGCCAATGACGGCGGCCCACTGCTCGATACCGAGCCGGTCGGCAAGTCTGGCCTGAGAATTTACCCAATCCCGAACTCGGAGGGTGGGGAAATCCTTTCCCCAAGGTTTGCCGGTTTCAGGGTTTATCGATGCAGGTCCGGTCGAGCCGTGACAGCCACCCAAATTATTCAGAGAAACCACGAAAAACACATTGGTATCAATGGGTTTGCCGGGGCCGATGTAGGCATCCCACCAACCGGGTTTACGATCTTCCTCTGAGTGAAGTCCTGCGGCATGATGATGCCCTGACAGGGCATGACAAATCAGAATCCCATTGCTGCGGTTCGCATTGAGCTGGCCGTAGGTTTCTACGGTCAGATCGTATTGCTGCAGTACTCGGCCATTTGCCAAGGGGAGAGGTTCATCAAAGTGGAAGGTCTGGGGTGTTACTACGCCGACCGACGCCTGGGAAAATTCAAATGACATGGGTGTTATCGTTGTTTGAGGCGCCAAGTTTGGCTTGGCGCCATTGGGAGGATTCAGCCGGGACGCGTGTCTCGGTCAAAGCCCCACGATCAATCGAGAAAAGACACCGTTGATGCCGGTGGCGACTGCAAGGTGCTGAATTAAAACTCGGACAATATTAAGCGCTAAAAAAGCGAAAATGGGAGAAATATCGAGTCCGCCCATATCGGGTAAGAGTTTGCGGAAAGGCGTAGTGATGGGTTCGACAAGCTGACGAACCAGAGCCAAGGCCGGGTTATCACTGTGAGGCGCGATCCAGCTGACGATGACCATAATCAGAAGTGACCAAAAGAAGATGTCCACGGTCAGCGACAAAATTCCAACAAAGGACCATACAAGAACCTGAACGGGATTCAGGAAGCCGATGCCGACCACCAAGGAACTCAATTCAATAATCAAAAATTGGATCAGTAGCGCTAACACCAGGGAGGCGATATCTATGCCATAGATTCCTGGAATGATGCGGCGGATCGGGATCAGCAGCGGGTTGGTGGCTTTAACAGCAAACTGTGAAAGAGGGTTGTAAAAATCTGCACGGGCGAGCTGCAGCAAAAAACGCAGTATAACAATCAGCAGGTAGAGTGAGCCGAGTGTTTGAATGATAAGGAGACCGATTTCCGCAAGTGGTCCCATAGATAAAGCTCCTGTAATCCAGTCTCAGATGCACCGCATCTGTGAAAATATGTGAGTTCGGTACGATTTTATTGGGACTCGGGTGCGCCAAGCTCGCGGCTTAGTTCCTGTGATCTCTCCGCGCAGGCAGTCATCGCATGGGCGACGATTTTTCGCAACTTATCTTCCTCAAAGGCATTAATGGCTCTTTCTGTGGTGCCATTCGGAGACGTCACCTGCCGTCTCAGCTCAGAGACTTCATCGTTACTTGCTAAAGCCAGTTTAGCGGCTCCTAGTGCAGTCTGCAGAGTAAGCTCAGTAGCGCATTCTTTATCCAGTCCCAAAGCCACGCCGGCGTCGATCATAGCTTCCATGAATAAAAAATAGTAGGCGGGACCGCTGCCGGACACCGCAGTGACGGCATCCAGCAATGATTCTTCCGACAGCCATTGGACGCTGCCAACCGCTTCTAAAATTGCGGTGGCGATTTCTTTCTGAGCGGCTGTCGTATTGTGGTTACCGTAAAGGCCTGCAGCTCCACAACTGAGCTGGGCTGGAGTATTGGGCATACAGCGGACAATTGGCAGGTTATCTCCGAGCCATAATTCCAGGCTGCGAACGTCGATTCCCGCTGCAATGGAGATGATCAAGGGCTGATGATTGAGGCTCGCCAGCAGATCGCGGCATACAGCTTCCAGCACCTGGGGTTTCACCGCCAATACGACGACGTCGGCACTGCGCGCAAACTGGCCGTTTTCTGTGCTGGTTTGAATGCTGAGTTCCCCGGCGAGTCTCTCCAAATTATCGGCACTTGGATCTGACGCTGTCAGGTTGGCAACCTCGAAGCCATGAGCGATCAGGCCACGAATGATGCTGGCCGCCATATTACCGGCACCAACGAAATGAACTTTGGGATTCACTGACAATATTCCTCTAAGGGTGACTATTGCGAGCACCGAAGATATCGGTGCCAATGCGAACTATGGTAGCGCCAGCCGCGACAGCGGCCTCGAGATCTCCCGACATTCCCATGGATAGGGTGTCCAGGGTGGGGATCTTCTGACGAATCTCGAGCAAGGCGTTTTGCAGTGGCTGCAAGGCCAGGTATTGCTGATCAAAGGAATCACGCGGTGCGGGGATTGCCATCAGACCCCGAAGGTGCAATGCCGGTAGCTCGGAAATCTGGTACAGGAGCTCGGGCAACGCAGCCAGGGACGTACCTGACTTGCTTTCCTCATCGTCCAGATTGACCTGAACGCAGATATTCAGAGGGGGTAAATGCATTGGCCTCTGTTCGTTCAGTCGTTCGGCGATTTTCAGTCGGTCTACACTGTGCACCCAGCTGAAATTTTCAGCAATGGCGCGGGTTTTTTTGGATTGAATGGGACCGATGAAATGCCACTCGATATCGAGATCTTCCAAGGCCTGCTGTTTGGTCAGGGCCTCCTGCAAGTAATTCTCGCCGAAACAGGTTTGGCCAGCGCGATAGGCGATTTCTAAATCTTCAGCCGGACGTGTCTTACTCACCGCCAGCAGTCGAACGGATTCTGGGCTGCGGCCACAACGGTCTGCCGCTTTTGTGATGCGTGTCCGCACGGCCTGCAAGCGCATTTCGATATTGTGCATATACTTAAATGACCAAGGGCCAGTCACTGGCACCTGATAACCCGGTCCACGCTAAATTGAGGTTTGAAATGGATATTACGGAACTCCTGGCCTTTAGCGCCAAACAAGGTGCTTCGGACCTGCATCTTTCCGCGGGCTTGCCTCCCATGATTCGTGTCGATGGCGACGTGCGTCGCATCAATCTGCCACCTATGGACCACAAGCAGGTGCATAGTCTGATCTACGAGATCATGAATGACAAGCAACGAAAAGACTACGAAGAGTTTCTGGAGACGGATTTTTCTTTCGAGGTGCCAGGTGTCGCCCGCTTTCGTGTGAATGCATTCAACCACAATCGCGGTGCCGGCGCGGTCTTCCGGACCATTCCTTCCAAGGTGTTAACCATGGAAGAGCTGGGGATGGGCCAGGTTTTTCGAGATATTTCTGCCGTACCGAGAGGACTGGTATTGGTCACTGGGCCAACCGGTAGCGGTAAGTCGACAACCCTGGCGGCGATGATGGATTACATCAACGACCACAAGTACGAACACATTCTCACCATTGAGGATCCAATCGAATTTGTACATGAGTCCAAAAAGTGTTTGGTGAACCAGCGGGAAGTGCATCGAGACACTCTCGGATTCGCCGAAGCCTTGCGCTCAGCGCTGCGGGAAGACCCGGACATTATTCTCGTCGGTGAGATGCGTGATTTGGAAACCATCCGTCTGGCACTCACTGCCGCGGAAACCGGCCACTTGGTGTTTGGAACCCTGCACACCACCTCCGCAGCCAAGACCATTGACCGGGTTGTGGATGTATTCCCAGCCAATGAAAAGGCGATGGTTCGCTCCATGCTGTCGGAATCTCTGCAAGCGGTGATTTCACAAACTCTCTTGAAGAAAACCGGTGGAGGTCGGGTTGCTGCCCACGAGATCATGCGTGGTACCGCAGCCATTCGAAATCTGATTAGAGAAGACAAGGTTGCGCAGATGTATTCGGCAATTCAAACCGGTGCTTCTATCGGCATGCAAACAATGGATCAGTGTCTTGCTGACTTGGTTGCTCGGCGCATTGTGACCCGTGAAGTGGCTCGGGAAAAAGCCAAAATGCCTGACAACTTCTAAAAGACACTGGGTCTTTGAGCGTAAACGGCGGATAAAGTTATGGAATTTGATCGTCTGTTGGCCATGATGGTCGAACAAGGGGCTTCGGATCTGTTCATCACAGCCGGGGTACCGCCTTCAATTAAGGTCCACGGACGGGTGACACCGGCGACGACAACGGCCCTTACTCCGGAAAAGGCCCGAGAAATGGTGCTCAGTGTCATGAACGAGCGCCAGCGTCACGAATTTAAAGCGCAGCGGGAGCTCAATTTTGCTCTTAGCGCACGAGGCATAGGCCGATTCCGTTGCAGCGCGTTCTATCAGCGTAATCTCGCCGGTATGGTACTGCGGCGTATTGAAACCACTATCCCCACGGTAGATGGATTGGGTTTACCCCCAATCATTAAAGACCTGGCGATGACAAATCGCGGCTTGGTGATGTTTGTGGGTGCCACTGGAACGGGTAAGTCGACATCGCTAGCATCCATGGTTGGACATCGTAATAAAAATTCGAAAGGCCACATTATTTCTATTGAGGATCCGATCGAATTTATTCATCAGCACCAAGGCTGTATTGTCACTCAGCGGGAAGTGGGGATTGATACAGAATCCTTTGAGGTGGCTCTAAAAAACACGCTTCGGCAAGCACCAGACGTTATTTTGATTGGGGAGGTGCGCAGTCGCGAGACCATGGAACACGCGATTGCCTTTGCTGAGACTGGACACCTGTGTCTCTGTACCTTACACGCAAACAACGCTAACCAGGCGTTAGATAGGATCATCCATTTCTTTCCCGCAGACAGACACAACCAATTGTGGATGGATTTGTCGTTGAACTTAAAAGCGATTATTGCTCAGCAGCTAATTCCTACCCCTGATGGTAAGGGGCGCCGCGCCTGTTTGGAGATTCTGTTAAATACACCATTAGCGTCAGATATGATTCGGAAGGGCAAGGTCGCTGATCTCAAGGAGTTGATGAAAAAATCGACCGAGAACGGTATGCAGACGTTCGATCAGGGCTTGTTCGATCTCTACAATGCCGGTCAGATAACCTACGAAGAGGCTCTCACACGGGCGGATTCTCCAAATGATCTTCGCCTATTAATCAAGCTGGCCTCGGACACGGATGCCGATTATCTCGACAATGCGACCTTCGGTATGTCCATAGAGGAAAACGACTCGGATCATACTCGCCACTACTGAGAGCGGCCAAAAAGAAGGTAAACGTTTCTTTTTTGGGGTGGACCAAAGGGTTCATCCCATATGACGGATCATTTTTTCATCAATTCTCCTTTACGGCTGTCAACGCATAAGAGAAAATACCGCCCCATTTTTCGGGGCCCGGTAGGGCCTGAAACCGGAGCAGTTGCCCCCAAAATGCCTGCGCCGCCCAAGGAGACCTGTGTCAATGACATCTCGTACCGAACTTGCCAACGCCATCCGCGCCCTCAGTATGGACGCCGTCCAGCAAGCCAACAGTGGACACCCCGGCGCGCCCATGGGCATGGCAGATATCGCCGAAGTCCTCTGGAATGACTACCTGAAACACAACCCAACCAATCCTGCATGGGCGGATCGCGATCGTTTCGTACTGTCCAACGGCCACGGCTCCATGCTGATTTATTCTTTGTTACATCTCACTGGCTATGATCTGTCTCTAGAAGATCTGAAAAATTTTCGTCAGTTAGGGTCCAAGACGGCAGGTCATCCCGAGTGCCATATTACTCCTGGGGTCGAGACCACGACCGGACCATTAGGGCAGGGCTTGGCGAATGCCGTGGGTATGGCCATTGCCGAAAAAACTCTGGCGGGCCAGTTTAATCGTGATCAGTACAAGCCCGTCGATCATTTCACTTACGTATTTGCCGGTGATGGTTGTCTGATGGAGGGTATTTCTCACGAAGCCGCTTCACTGGCTGGGACTTTGGGACTCGGCAAACTGGTCGTTTTCTATGATGACAACGGCATTTCGATTGATGGTGAAGTGCGGGGTTGGTTTACCGATGATACGCCAGGTCGTTTCGAAAGCTATGGCTGGCAAGTTATTGCGGGTGTTGATGGCCATGATCGTAATGCGATCAAGACTGCTATCGAAGAAGCGCGCTCAGATAATGCCCGTCCTACACTGATTTGTTGCAAAACTGTTATTGGCTTTGGTTCGCCTAACAAGCAAGGGAAAGAGTCTTGTCATGGTGCACCGCTTGGCGGTGATGAAGTCTCTCTGGTCAGGGATACATTGAACTGGAAGCACGAGCCATTTGTCATTCCCAATGAAATCTACCAAGGGTGGGATGCTAAGCGCAGCGGCGCGGATGCAGAAGCTGCTTGGCAGAGCCGTTTTAATGACTATCGCCAGGCCTATCCTGAATTGGCTGCTGAGTTTGAGAGACGTACCTCTGGTGACCTCCCCGCAGATTTTTCCCAGCAGGCAGATGCCTACATTGCCGCCTGTCAGGAAGAGGGGGTAACCATTGCGTCACGCAAGGCGTCGCAAAATACACTGAATGCGTTTGGCCCCTTGTTGCCGGAGTTGTTGGGCGGCTCTGCGGATCTGGCTGGCTCTAACTTGACAATTTGGAAGGGCTCTAAGCCCATTTCTGCGGAAGATGCCTCGGGCAACTATCTGTATTACGGTGTGCGTGAATTCGGCATGAGTGCCGCGATGAATGGCATCGCTCTGCACGGCGGCTTCGTCAATTACGGTGCGACATTCCTGATGTTTATGGAGTATGCCCGCAACGCGGTACGTATGGCGTCGCTAATGGGGATTCGCAGTATCTTTGTCTACACCCACGACTCCATCGGTCTTGGCGAGGACGGTCCGACTCACCAGCCTGTTGAGCAATTAACCAGCCTACGTTCCACCCCCAATTTGGATACTTGGCGGCCTTGTGACGCCGTGGAAAGCGCCGTTTGTTGGAAATTTGCGATTGAGCGCAGTGATGGTCCGAGCGCGCTTATTTTCTCTCGTCAGAATTTAGCCCACCAATCGCGCACTACCCAGCAGGTCAGCGATATTGCTCGTGGTGGCTACATTCTGAGTGATTGCGATGGCGAGCCGGCTGTGATCCTGATTGCGACCGGGTCGGAAGTTGAAGTCGCTCGTCAGGCTCAGCAGCAGTTGGCGGCTCGGAACATCGCTGCACGCGTGGTGTCCATGCCTTGTGCTGAAGTGTTTCAACGCCAGGACGCAGACTACCGGGAAGCCGTATTGCCATCCAGTATTCGTGCACGGGTAGCGATTGAGGCTGCACATCCGGATTACTGGTGTCGTTTTACTGGGCTAGATGGAAGAAACGTTGGCATCAGCACTTTCGGTGAATCCGGCCCTGGCGGTCAGCTAATGGAGCACTTTGGCTTTACACCGGAGAATGTCGTCGCTGTTGTAGAGGATATGATTGATTAATCCGTTACGGGTAGCCATTAACGGCTACGGAAGGATTGGCCGCAGTGTGCTGCGGTCTCTGTTTGAGGCGGGGCTGCAGCAGGAGCTGCAGCTAATCGCCATCAACGAGTTGGCCGATGCTCGCACCATCGGCCATCTGACAAAATATGATTCTACTCACGGCCGCTTTCGTGGCCGTGTCGATGTCGTCGGTGAGCAATTGATCATTGATGGCGCACCCGTCCAATTGCTTCACGAAACTCGTGTTGATCGGCTACCGTGGCAGGATCTGGGTATCGATTTACTGCTCGAATGCTCAGGATCTTTCTCTGACCGGGAAACTGCCGAACAGCATTTGCGGCAAGGCGCCCGGCATTTGCTGTTTTCCCAGCCTGCAGAAGCTGATGTCGATGCCACTGTTATCTTCGGGTTTAATCACCATCTTCTAAACGCTGAAAATCGCATAGTTTCCAACGCGTCCTGCACGACGAACTGTTGTGTTCCCGTTCTCAAGGCCCTCGACGATGCCTTTGGCGTTGATAGTGTTGTCATCACCACACTGCATTCAGCAATGAATGATCAGCCGGTCATTGACGCCTACCATCACACGGATCTTCGAAAAACCCGTTCGGCGATCAATTCAATGATTCCTGTAGACACCGGGTTGGCTCGGGGGATTGAGCGTTTTTTGCCGGAATTGAAAAACCGCGTGGAAGCTCAAGCTATGCGGATTCCGATCGCCAATGTTTCCGCTATTGATTTATCGGTAGTTGTGAAGAAAGATGTTGGCACTGTAGAGGTTAATCGAGCGTTAGCGAATGCCGCAGAATGTCAATTCGATGGTGTTTTAGGATATACCGAAGAGTTGCTGGCGTCCTGTGATTTTAATCACGATCGACATTCTGGCGTCATTGATGCCGGTCAGACTCGTGTTGCTGGCGGCAGGCTCGTAAAAGTACTGACGTGGTTTGATAATGAATGGGGATTCGCCAACCGGATGTTGGATGTTGCATTGGCCTGGCGCCGCTTGATGATACCGAATTCCCTCCCCCCTAAAGGAAGAAAATAGGAGTAACGCATGCCCATTAAATTGATGAAGGATCTGGATCTGTCCGGTAAGCGGGTATTGATCCGTGAGGACCTCAATGTTCCCGTAAAAAATGGCAAGGTCACCAGTGACGCTCGCATCCGCGCAGCGCTACCAACTGTGAAGCTTGCATTGGATGCCGGTGCGAAGGTCATTTTGATGTCTCATCTTGGACGTCCTACCGAAGGCGAATACAGCGATGAGTTTTCGGTGGCGCCCGTTGCTGACCACATGGGAGAGCTTCTGGGTAAGACAATTCCAGTCATCAAGTCTTGGCGCGATGGTTTTGAGGTGGCAGCCGGTGATGTCGTGCTGCTGGAAAACGTTCGTTTTAATGCGGGTGAGAAAAAAGACGCTGAAGACTTATCCAAGGCTTACGCTGAGCTCTGTGACGTTTTCGTCATGGATGCTTTTGGTACGGCGCACCGGGCTCAGGCATCAACGCATGGTGTTGCTAAGTTTGCACCTGTCGCCTGTGCTGGGCCACTTTTAGCCGCTGAGTTGGATGCTCTGGAAAAAGCCCTTGCGGCTCCGGCTCGTCCCATGGTGGCGATTGTGGGTGGATCCAAAGTTTCTACCAAGTTGACCGTGCTGGAAACTCTATCTGATAAAGTCGATCAATTGATCGTGGGGGGCGGGATAGCCAATACCTTCCTGGCGGCTGCGGGCAAGCCGGTTGGTAAGTCGCTCTACGAAAAAGATCTGATTCCGAATGCCAAAGCGTTAATGGAAAAATGTGATATTCCTCTTCCTGCGGACGTAGTGACCGGTAAGGAATTCTCTGAGACCGCCCCGGCGGAGCTGAAATCGGCTGATGTTGTTGCGGAAGATGACATGATCTTTGATATTGGTCCCGACGCTTCCTCTCAGCTCGCCAAGATTCTTGCCGATGCGAAAACCATCATCTGGAACGGTCCCGTTGGCGTTTTCGAATTCGACCAGTTTGGTGCAGGTACGGAATCTCTGTCGAAAGCCATTGCTGATAGCGCAGGGTTTTCTATCGCTGGTGGTGGTGACACCTTAGCCGCTGTGGACAAATACGGAATCGCTGAAAAAGTATCTTACATTTCAACCGGTGGTGGTGCCTTTCTGGAATATGTAGAAGGCAAAGTTCTGCCGGCTGTTGCAATGCTCGAAACTCGCGGAGAATGAGTCGATTTTAGCCTCTGTCTAAGGTGTGCGGGAGCTTCAACCAAATAGGTAACAGCATGAGCACATTTGACGAACAGCTAGACAAAATACGCACAGCATCTGGTTTTCTGGCAGCGCTTGATCAAAGCGGTGGCAGTACGCCAAAGGCGTTGAAACTCTATGGTATAGATGAAAGCAGCTATTCCAATGAGACGGAAATGTTTGATGCCGTGCACGCCATGCGGGTTCGTATCATCACGAGCCCGTCCTTTGATGGTCAGCGGGTCCTCGGCGCCATTTTGTTTGAAAATACATTAGATCGCGATATTGCGGGGGTGAACTCCGCACGCTTTCTATGGGATGAAAAACACGTGGTGCCCTTTTTAAAAGTCGATAAAGGGCTGATGGAAGAGGCTGAAGGCGTGCAATTGATGAAGCCGATGCCGCAATTGCCGGACCTTTTGAATAAAGCGAGAGCGCAACCAATATTCGGTACGAAAATGCGATCCGTGATCAAGTTGGCTAACAATAAGGGTATTGCGGCGATTGTCTCCCAGCAGTTTGAGGTTGCGCAGCAGATCATGGCTGCTGGATTGGTTCCAATCATCGAGCCGGAAGTTGACATTAACAGCCCGGAGAAGGCGGCTGCCGAAGAGATTCTCAGAGCGGAGTTGTCCGAACATCTGGATGCGCTGAGAGGCTCTGAGCAGATCATGTTGAAATTGACGCTACCAGAAGAGGCTGATTTCTATCGCCGGTATGTCGATCATCTCAATGTCCTTAAGGTTGTCGCGCTCTCGGGTGGCTATACTCGTGAAGAGGCAAATGCCAAAGTTGCCGAGAATCATGGCGTAATTGCGAGTTTTTCGCGGGCCTTAACGGAAGGACTTTCTGTACATCAACATGATGATACGTTTAATGCTGACCTCGAGAGGGCGGTAGAGTCAATCTATCAGGCCTCTTGTTCCTGAGCAGCTTCGGGGGTAAAAGGTCTCACTGTTAAGACTGTGTCAGCGAGATCTGTCGTTGACTCTTTTCTCAATGATAAACAGGGACGACGTGCTATGCGCGTCGTCTTTTTTGGACATACTGAATGGCTTTTTCTTCAGCGGACATCGGCGCGCTGTCTGAACAACTGCCCGAGATAACGCTGGGATTAACCCATTCAGAAGCGTTTCTAGAAACACCTGTTGCACAGGCTTATCTCGATCATTACAAACTGCATTTTTGCTCTCGGAGTTCACCCTTAACCCATCAAATGGGGCGCGTATCCGCCGGTGATTTCGACATTGCCTGCCAGACATGGCGCCAACCTGAGTCTCTGGGAACGGTATGGTTGGTACATGGTTACACAGACCATATGGGGCTGCTGCGGCACATGATTCAATGGCTGCTTAATCAGGGGTGGAATGTGATCGCCTTTGATTTGCCGGGGCATGGGTTGAGCAGTGGAAAACGAGCGCACATCGATTCGTTTGATCAATATCGTGACGTGTTAGCAGAGCTTTTGCAGAGCGCAAAGGACATGGGTGGGCAACCATGGCGGGCGATTGGACAGAGTACTGGCGCAGCCGTGTTGATGAATTATTGTGTGTCAGAAACTGAGCCCCGGCTTCTGAGCGATTTCCTGCTGTTGGCGCCCTTGGTGAGATCACATCAATGGGGTTGGCAGCGTTGGGTGTTTCCTGTTCTGCAGCGACTTCAGGATTCAATTCCTAGAAAGTTCACCTTGGGCAGCCACGATTTGGAATTTCTGGACTTTATCCAAAAAAAAGATCCATTTCAGCCAGCACTAACCCCATTTGACTGGGTGCGGGCAATGAGCCATTGGATTGATGTGGTCAATACCGCAGCGCCTCAGACAGCTCCGGTGTGGATTGTTCAAGGTGATTTGGATACGACCGTTGATTATCGATACAATCTGCCTCGTCTTGCCCGCTTATTTCCGAATCATACTCTCACCTGGATTCCAGGGGCACATCATCACCTGATGAACGAAAGCCTGAGATTTCGACGACCGGTATTCGAGACCGTTAGTCGCTGGTTATCCTGTGAAACCTTGCCTAAAAGAAAATGACTGTGCCATTTCCGTGCTTTGTGTCTGATATTTGATCAATTTGTCATTTAAGTTTCAGAGGAATCCGTTATTATTGCGCCCCCGCCGCGCTGGGTAGCGATGGCAGATTCTCTTTCTAGATATAGGTTTGGACTCAATCCATGGACAAAGGTTTGTCAGGTAGTTTTCGTCTTTCGCTGGATGCGGATGGGAGCTTAACGATTCCGGCTGTGTTGCAGCAGCAAATTTCATCATCGGTCATGGTGGCCGCAGATGAGCGTGCTTGTTTTTTGGGCATATATACGGAGGCGGGCTGGAAAGCTTACTTTGAAGAGAATCGGCGTCGCTGTCAGAGTGACTATGACTTTCTAAAGTGGTCGAACGAACGTCGTCAATCCGCAGTTCTCTTGGATATCAGCCCGGATGGGCAGTTGCCGTTACCTGGATCAATCATTCGCCGGTGTGGCTTGTTGGATACCTGTCAACTGATTGCTCTTGGAGATTCATTGCAGCTGTGGGAAGAGCAGCGTTGGTATCGACATCTTTGTTCGGAGCGCCGTTTTCACCAGGAGCAAACACCACAGTTTGCCTGATCTTAGATATAAGTGCCGATTGTGGGTGCTTCAATCCCGCAATGTGAGTAGACTGCTGTTTTCATAAAGCCAGAAGGAACCTGAGCTTGTCCATGAAGAAAAAAATCCTGCTGTCTATTGCCGGTGTATTCTTTCTGCTTCTCATCGGTCTGCCACTTATCACCAGTCAGGCCGTCAAATTCGCCGTAAAAAAATTTCTCGAAGATCGTGGTGTCACCGTCGTCAAGGTGGAGGACCTGTGGATTAACCCCTACACGGGATTGGTTTCAGGTGCAGGTGTTCATTTTGAGAAGGGGGGAGCGCCTTTTAATGCGGATCTCTTCGAGGTAAAGGTGAACCTTTGGGATCTTACCAAGCACCTAATCCATATTGAAAATGTTCAGCTACGTGGTATCGATGTGGCTGTTGTGCAAGATGCCGATGGGATCGTCACGGTAAATGGTATTTCCACGGAGTCCGCAGACGAACCGGAACCTGAGGAAGAGGCATCCTCCGAAGGCGAGTTGTGGCAGATTGCCATATCGCAGGTCACTCTCGCTGATATTCATACGCAATTGACGACGCCGGCAGTCGGGGCTGACTTACTGTTGGAAAACCTGAATCTCGCAAACATCAATACCCGTGATGGTGATAGCGGACAAATTACTGGGCAGCTCAAACTCCAATCTCTCACTTTGCCAGATGCGGGCTTAGAAATGCGAGTAGGGCTTTCTTTGACGTCCGAGACTCGAGTCTCGCAGAGCGAGGAAGCTTGGACGTTAGCGGGAGATACAACGATAGGGTTGGAAGACCTTTGGGTTAATGTTCCCGATTATCAGATACAGTTGCAACAGCTGTCTTTGTTTACTAAAAAGGATCTGGTGTTTGGGCACGAATGGATTGAGCAGCTAACGGCTGATTTAGCATTGACACAGTTTTCTGTGCACAGCGATGTCGGTGCTGTGTTGGCCAGTTTTGATGAGCTTGACGTTAAAGGGATTCACCCAGACGGTTTGAGTGTTGCTAACGCCGTATCCATTGATTCGATTTCACTCAATGGTGTCAACGCTTTGCCCTCCTCGACGGAGGCTTTGCCGGGATTGCTCCAAGACGCCCGCCTTGATATTGAGAAAATTCAAGTGAATGTGCCGACCGAAGATCAAGCATTGGCGGCGATCATCGAGAGTATTCGTATTCCCTGGGCTAAGATCGAATTTATCCGCGATCGCGATGGTAATACCCCTCAATTGGCCGCGCTGGCTTCTGGTGAAGAGCCAGCGCCAGAGGCTGCTCAAGAAGTCCCTGCCGAGCAAGTTGATGCGCCAGAATCTACACCGGAGTCACCAGCTCCAGTAACCAGCGCTGGTGAGAACGTTGCTGGCACGACGGACATGCCTGATGTCACGATTGGACGTTTTGCCATTGGTCCAGAAGTTAGCCTTGGGTTTGCTGATCAAAGTGTGTCACCAGAATTGGTGGAAACACTGGCGTTTCGCGAATTTGAAATTACGGATCTGCGCCTGAATAAAGATCAACCTGCGAACCTTCATGCGGACATCGGTTTAAAAGACGATGCAGGATTAGCGATAGACGGTCAATTTACAGCTTTGACTCAGGCGGCAGATCTCACGCTTAAACTGGATGATTTTCAGGTTTTACGTGCCAGTGGTTTTAGTCAGTCTACGATTGGATATGCTTTGGAAGCAGGCACGCTGGATGTCGATTCAAAGATCAAAGTTGAAGATCAGATTCTAAATCTCACCAATGATATTTTTATCGACCAGTTAAGCCTGCGTCCCACCAATGAAAATAAAACGGTTAAATTTGCCAACGAACTGACGATGCCCTTGGATCAGGCCTTGGACTTAATACGTGACAAAGAAAATCAAATTCGTTTACAGGTGCCTGTAAATGGACCATTAAATGATCCCAACGTCAATTTGAGTCAAGTGATCAATAAAGCTCTGGGTGGAGCTATGAAAAAAGCCACCGTCAGCATGCTGGGGTATTTGTTACAGCCCTATTCGACCATGATTTCAGTGGCTAAGTTCGCTGGTGATCAAATGACTAAGGTGCGACTGGATCCCGTTGTCTTCAATGACGGCGACGCCCAGCTTAATACGGACGCCAGAGAATACGGTGAGAAGATTGCTGACATGCTCAAGTCCAAGGAGTCTCTCAAACTGCGGGTGTGTGGTTCTACCAATTTAGCCGATGCGGCTGCGGTAAAAGCTCAGTGGGATGCAGAGCAGCAGCAAAAGCAGCAGGCGGCATCTAAAGAGGCAAAGGATGGTGATACTGAGCAAAAATCAGCGCCAGTAGATCAGCCTGTTCTAAGTGATGCGGAACTCAGTAAACGCCTGCAGTCGCTCGGGGAAACTCGTAGTAGTGTGTTTCGCAGTTATTTAATAGACCAATTACAAATGAACAAAGCTCAACTGATGGTTTGTCTGCCTGAACATCACGACTCAGACAAAGCACCTAGCGGTGTACAGTTAGAAATTTAGAGAGCTTTGAGTCTTTGAGGTGCCGAAATACGGGCAGAGGCGGCAATATAAATGTTATTTCTGATGCCATCGACAGATTTCTGTCGATTGTTTTTCGGTTACCGAAGTTTCTAGGGTTCAGATCAACTCATGGGTCAAATTCGGTTATCCCCAATGCGACACATACACTAAAATAATGAAGTAGAGAGGAAGTTATTTGAAGCGAAAGCCACAATCTCAAGATTGTCGAATAGAGACAATTGAAAGTGGTGTCGCTGGCAGGCTATAGTCGCAGCGGCAGTCGTTTCATAACACGTCCAGCATTCGCTAAGGGGGCAAGGTGCATACGCTTTATCCGGATATCAAACCTTTCAAAACCCATATGTTAGATGTTGGCGATGGCCACACGATTTATGTGGAACAGTCGGGGAATCCAGAGGGCATCCCGGTATTGTTTATTCACGGAGGCCCCGGCGCAGGTTGCGGCAAACAGGACCGCTGTTTTTTTGATCCCGAGGCCTATCATATTGTCCTGTTTGATCAGCGTGGTTCAGGACGATCTCTACCCCATGCCGAACTGGCGTTTAATACAACACCTCATTTGGTCGCCGATATCGAGAAAATTCGTGAACTCGTGGGCGTTGACCGGTGGCTATTGTTTGGTGGTTCTTGGGGCTCCACGCTCAGTTTGGTCTACGCGCAAACCTATCCTGAGCGGGTTATGGCTCTGATTTTGCGCGGAATTTTTCTCTGCCGTCCAGTCGAGATTCAGTGGTTTTACCAACATGGAGCCAGTTTGATCTTTCCTGATTATTGGGAAGAGTTTGTTCACCCGATTCCGGAAGCAGAGCGCGGCAATCTGCTAAAAGCCTATTATGATCGATTGACTGGACCCAATGAGCTGGCCAAGATGGCTTGCGCTAAAGCTTGGTCAATTTGGGAGGCAAAATGTGCCACTTTGCGGCCGAATAACGATGTGGTAGATGCGTTCTCGGACCCTCATCTGGCCTTGTCTTTGGCGCGTATCGAATGCCATTACTTCATGAATGACAGTTATCTGACACCTGACCAATTGTTGGCAAATGCTTCGCGTCTGGAGGGGATTCCTGGAATTATAGTCCATGGCCGCTATGACATCATTTGCCCGTTGGACAATGCCTATCAGTTGCATAAGCGTTGGGCGGATTCAGAGTTACAAATCATCCGTGACGCGGGACATTCATCAAAAGAGCCTGGAATTGTTGATGCCTTGGTACGAGCGACACAGGAAATGGCCCGTCGTTTCGCCGATGAATATCCGACCAGGGCTTAAGCACGGTACTTTATCGTTGGGTTGGATTAATCAATTTTGAAGGGGTTAATACAGCGGATCTGTTCCGCCAGCGTACATGTTGATGGCGAGCAAGTTGGCCAGGCTCAACGAGGAATTTTGCTGCTGTTGGGGGTTGAGCGAAACGACGATGTCGACAGCGTCGCTAAGCTGGCAAAAAAAGTCGCTGCGTATCGAATATTTCCTGACGCTGAAGGCCGAATGAACCTGAGTCTCGCCGATATAAATGGCGATTTGCTGGTCATTTCTCAATTTACGTTGGCGGCAGATACTCGCAAAGGTCTCAGGCCGGGGTTTTCTCAAGCGGCAGCGCCAGAACAAGCTGAAGCCTTATACGAGGCTTTTATAGAACACATGCGTCTATTGGGCATTCACACCGAAACCGGGCGTTTCGGTGCGGATATGCAAGTGTCCTTAGTGAATGATGGCCCCGTAACCTTCTTGCTAGAAGCTTAAGTCGCGTCTGAATCAGGCGCGATCTGCTTCTTCGTCTTGAGCTTCTGCTCGCTTGCGGGTCAGCACGCGACCAAAAATCACACCAAACTCGAATAGAATCCACATAGGAACGGCAAGCAGGGATTGTGAGACGACATCTGGCGGTGTCAGCAGCATTCCAAAGACGAAACAAGTGACAATGATGTAGGGGCGTTTACGGGCGAGGTCATCTGCAGAAATTACGCCCGCAACGATAAGAATAATTGCCGCGATTGGGATCTCAAACGCGATGCCGAAGGCAAAAAACAACTTCAGCACAAAATCCAGATAACTGCTGATATCTGTCATGACTGTGACGTTCGCCGGTCCGACACTGGTGAAGAAGGCGAAAATCAGTGGAAAAACCACGTAGTAGGCGAACGCGATTCCGGCATAAAAGAGAATGATACTGGTCAGTAAGATCGGAACTGCCAGCTGACGTTCCTTATCGTAGAGCGCCGGAGATAGAAAGCCCCAGATCTGATACAGAATGAAGGGCATCGAGAAAAAGATGGCGACGAAAAACGTCAATTTAAACGGTGTCAGGAAAGGCGACGCCACTTCTGTCGCAATCATGGTGCTGCTTTCCGGCAGAAACTTTTGTAGCGGCGACGACACGTAGTCGTATATTTCTGCTGAGAAATAAAATAAACAGGCGAAGACCAACGCCACAAAAATAACAACTCTCAGAAGTCGGTCACGCAGTTCGGTCAGGTGCTGCACAAGCGACATTTCCTGATCGTGCGGAGCAGAGGATGAATTCATGATTCAGGATTCACTTGGATACAGATTGTTCAGTGTCAGCAGGTAATTCAGCTTTTGGGGCTTCCGGCTTATTAGCTGGAGAATCATCGAGCGCTTTTTCTGCTTTGTTGATTTCCCGATTGACATCGCTCTCAATCCCTTTGAGAGATTGGCGGGTATCATTCAATTGGCGCATGATTTCTTCGTTATGAAGCTGACGCCGGATATCGTCCGCACCGATATGTTGTTCAAACTCGGAGCGGGTATTGTGGACAGCTCGCTTCAGCCGACCCCACCAAAGTGCCAGGGTGCGCAGGGTTTCGGGCAGCCGTTCGGGGCCAATAACCAGAAGGCCCACGATGGCTATGAGCATCAGCTCGAAAAATCCGATATCAAACACGGCCGTTTACTTGTGGTTGTCTGCGGTCTCTGTTTTGCCTTCAATGACGTGATCGGCAGGTTTCTCCTCTTTGTCGTGGCCGACTTTCTCCTGATCTTTGTCATCGTTCATGGCTTTCTTGAAGCCTTTGATCGCGCCGCCCAAATCGCCGCCCAAGCTGCGCAAGCGTTTGGTGCCAAACAACATGACGACGATCAAAAGGATGATAACTAATTGCCAGATGCTGATTCCGCCAAGGCCCATGGTATTCTCCAGAATTCACTCAATTTTCAGTGTGTTGCTATGTCAAGCTGATAGGCGGTCGCTGGTACCACCAGATCAGCAGATATTCATTTTGTGCTGCGAGCAGCTTTTTCGTCATGCCCGGAAACGCCGAAACGCCGGGCTAACTCTTCAAGGACATCGTCGGCACTTAGATTCAAGTGCGACAACATCACCAAGGTGTGAAACCAAAGATCGGCAGTTTCTCCCACCAGGGCTTTGGTCTCACCGCTGTGTACTGAGTCCTTTGCCGCAATAATGGTCTCTACGGACTCTTCACCGACTTTTTCCAGAATCTTATTGAGCCCTTTGTGGTGCAGGCTGGCAACATAGGACGACTCTGGGTCAGCGGCTTTTTTACGCTCTTCCAGTATTGCTGTCAGGGCCGTAAGCGTCTGGTGTGCAGTTCCTGTCATCAAATCGGTTTCCTCTCTCGCTCGGCGGTCAGTCGTTGGACTTCTCGCCGTAAAGCTCTTCGGGTGTTTTCAGCACGGCGTCTTTGATGTGCCATTGGCTCTCTTCCAATGCCCGATAGAAGCAGGACTCTCTCCCTGTGTGACAGGCAATCCCACCGATTTGCTCCACTTTCAGCAAAATGACGTCTCCGTCACAATCAAGTCGGATATCGACGATTTTCTGTACATTGCCAGAGCTTTCGCCTTTGCGCCACAATTGTGAGCGGGAGCGAGACCAGTAAATTGCTCGTCCTTCCTGTACGCTCAAGGCCAGTGATTCGCGGTTCATCCAGGCCATCATCAGTACGACTCCTGATTCTGCGTCTTGGGCGATGGCTGCTACCAAGCCATCTGCAGTCCACTTGACCGCATTGAGAAAGTCGTCGGAGGATGTCGGCATGTTCCTAGCTCAATCGTCAAAAAACGCCAGATTCTAACGTATAAATAGTGCTAATAGTATGTGATTGTTGCTTTTTTGTTCACTGTCGGCGACCTTTCCAAACCCATACAGCGGCAACCAGCAGTACCCAGGCGGATGCCGGAATATCCTCTACCGCGACGCCGTTAGCAAGCCCAGATGTCACCACCGCCGCTACCGCAAGTAGCGCCGCCGCACCGTTTGATCCCGACTTCACGGCGCCTTTGGAAGGCGACGCGTCTGGCCGCTTTTGGCTGCGAACGTGAAGCTGTTCTACCAGTAGCGCCAAATGTTGGGGAAGGTGAGGCGCTTGTTCTAGGATCTCCGGCGCATATCGTTTCAGCTCTTTGACCAAATTTGTTGGCTTGTACCTCTCTTGGATCCACCGTTCTAAAAAGGGAAAGGCGGTTTTCCATAAATCCAGTTCCGGATAAAGCTGTCGTCCAAGGCCCTCAATATTCAGCAGCGTCTTCTGTAGCAACACCAGCTGAGGTTGCACCTGCATATTGAAGCGACGTGCTGTCTGAAAGAGAGTAATCAGCACCATACCAAAGGAAATCTCGCTGATGGGTTTTTCAAAGACCGGCTCGCATACCGTGCGGATAGCGGCTTCAAACTCTCCAATTGAGGTTTCCGGTGGAACCCAGCCGCTTTGAATATGCAGCTCCGCCACCAAGCGATAATCCCGCTGAAAAATGGCAAGGAGATTCCGGGCCATATAAAAGAGGTCAGAATCTGACAAGGTGCCAACAATTGCCATGTCAACAGCAATGTACTGTGGCCTCTGAGGGTGATTATGCGAAACAAAAATATTCCCAGGATGCATGTCTGCGTGAAAAAAATTGTGCTCAAATACCTGGGTAAAAAAGATTTCTACTCCGCGCTCCGCGAGGAGCTTCATGTTGGTATTCTGGGCTTCCAGTGCGTCAATATCAGTAACGGGGATACCATATATGCGCTCCATGACCATTACGTTACGGCGAGTGTAATCCCAGTAGACTTCTGGGACATAGAGCATGGGGGAGTTGTTGAAGTTGCGCCGCAACTGAGATGCGTTGCCTGCTTCACGTTGTAAATTGAGCTCGTCTAGAATGGTGTGCTCGTATTCTGCAACGACTTCTACTGGGCGCAGGCGCCAGCCATCCCGAAAGAGTTTCTGGGCAAGGCGAGCGAGCAGATACATAAGGGCGATATCCTGTTCGATTACATCGCCGATGCCGGGTCGGAGAACTTTCACCACGACGTCCTTTCCATCTTTCAGCTGGGCGGCATGAACCTGTGCGACTGATGCCGACGCCAGGGGGCTGCGATCAAAGCTGGCAAACAGCTCCGAGACTGGCTGCCCCAGGGCCTGTTCAATAATGGTCTGGCACTCCTCCTCACTAAACGGTGTCACCCGGTCCTGGAGATAGCTGAGTTCAGCGACGATATCGGGCGGAATCAGGTCTGGGCGGGTGGAAAGCAGTTGGCCAAATTTGACAAAGACTGGCCCGAGATTTTCTAAGCAATAGCGCAGACGTTCTCCCCGGGGGCGTTCGGTTGAACCCCAAGGTCGACAGAGGGCATTTAAGAGTCGACGTTTGCGTTTGTTGAGTGGTGCAAACTCGTCCAGCCGGTAGCGTAGGCAAAGAAGCAGAATGCGAAAGAAGCGGAACAGTGGGTACAAGATCGGCTCGATAGCAAAAAGTGCAGTTAAGGTTGTGGGTTGGCGCGCTGCTGAAGTTTGGCAATTCTCTGCGACAGTCGATCACTGTCCAGTCGAAGCTCATCGACTTGCTGACAGAAATCTTTCACTTCATACGCTGAAGGGATTGCCCTGAGTTCTTCGGTTAAAAAATCGCTTGTTAACCGGGAAAGCTCTCTGCCTCGGTTTGCAGCCCAGCGCCAATTCGCTCTGACTAAGTTGCCAACCTGATGGCTGGCAATATCGCCAACAGCGCGAGCAAGCAGGGCTTCCCAATCCGGATCCAAATCGGTTAATAATTGCTGAACCTCAGTGAGAAAGCCTGTGTCACCGTGTACTTCAATGTCGTTTTCGACAAAAGACGACGTTGAGTTGCTCGACAGCCGCAACAGATTGAGACTGCTGCCTTTCAGGCTGGCAGTGGCGTCAGCACCGTCTTTGCCAATATGAATATGCACTTGGCGGTTTCCAAACAGCAGCTCTGCGGTGAGGTCCATATCAGTGATTGATATCTGAAGGTTCTTTCCTTCAAGCGCCGCGGCTCGATGAGAACTGGCAGGGTCGAGCGTCAGTAGCTGATTAAAGGCAGCTTCCAGAGCAATTCCCGCAGCAGATGTTACAGTCGATGGCATGGTTCAGGGTTTAATACCGGTGTGGAGAGCGACAATGCCCCCGGTCAGGTTGTGATATCTGCAGTTGGCAAACCCAGCGGTATCCATCATCGTTTTCAACGTTTCCTGGTCTGGATGCATGCGGATGGATTCCGCCAAGTACTGATAGCTCTCAGAATCATTGGCGACCAGTTTGCCCATAGTCGGCAATACTTTAAATGAGTAGGTATCGTAGGCTTTGCTGAGCAGCGGATTTGCAGGCTTTGAAAACTCTAGCACCAATAGACGTCCGCCAGGTTTAAGGGTCCGCAACATGGATTCCAGCGCTTTGTCTTTGTCCGTTACGTTGCGCAGTCCAAAGGCAATACTGATACAGTCGAAAGAGTTGTCGGCAAATGGCAGGAATTGAGCATCGGCGAGGGCATAGCTGAGGTTATCGACATAACCTTGATCGGTCAGTTTGTCGCGCCCGACTTTGAGCATGGAATCATTAATGTCGGCGAGGATCACGCGGCCTTTGGGGCCCACCAGGCGTGAAAAGCTGCGACTGAGGTCGCCAGTACCTCCAGCGATATCCAGCACGCAATGCCCTGGTCGCACTCCAGACAATTCGATGGTAAATCGTTTCCAGAGGCGGTGAATGCCTCCGGACATCAGATCATTCATCACATCATATTTGGCGGCTACGGAGTGGAAAACGTCGGCAACCCGTCCGGCTTTTTCTTCTGCGGCAACCTGCTGGTAACCAAAATGGGTTGTCTTGGGCGATTCGTTGGAATCATTCATAGAGCATCTCCTCGAGTGGCGTTATTGTACCGGTCGCGGCGGTACTTGCCAGCACAAGCTGTGGCTCAGCAGATGATTGCGTTAAGTTGGTGACAAATTAGAGTCGCAAAACTTGAGTATCTGGATCTCGGGAGAGTCCCGCCTGGAAGAGAGCCTTCTCGTAGTCGGCCATCAGATGGTCTTGGTTGGCGCCCAGTTTGTACAAATAGCTCCAAGAATAAATGCCCGAATCATGGCCATCGTCGAAGTGGATTCGCAGGCCATAATTTCCAGCGGGCACAAGCTTTTCGATGCCTACCAGGCGCTTGCCGAATTGGAGTTGTGCCTGACCTGGCCCATGTCCCTGGACTTCTGCCGATGGGGAGTGAACTCGCAACAATTCGGCGCCAAGCGAAAAAACACTGTCTCCGTAGGTCAGTTCCAGTGTTTTACTTTTACGGCGCAATTGAATGCGGGTCGGGCGTTCCATCGGCAAAGTTCACGCGTTAGAGAATGAAGCGGCTCAAATCCACATTTTGTGCGAGCTCATTCAGATGTTGATCGACATAGTCGGCGTCAATGGTAATGGCATCACTGGCTTCGCCGTCGGCAGCGCTGAAAGAGACCTCTTCCAGCAGGCGTTCCATGATGGTGTGCAACCGTCGGGCACCTATGTTTTCCGTGCGCTCGTTCACTTCGTAAGCGGTTTCAGCGATACGGCGTATGCCCTCCGCCGTAAATTGCAGTTGTGTACCCTCGGTTCCCAACAAAGCGATTTGCTGCTCGGTCAGTGAGGCGCTAGGTTCTGTCAGAATCCTCTCAAAATCGTCCGGCGTCAACGCCTGTAATTCCACCCGGATAGGCAGGCGACCCTGGAGTTCAGGAATCAAATCCGACGGCTTGGTCAGGTGGAAGGCACCACTGGCAATAAACAGAATATGATCGGTTTTGATCATGCCGTGCTTGGTGCTTACCGTACACCCTTCGATGAGAGGTAATAGATCCCTTTGCACGCCTTCGCGGGAAACGTCTGCTCCAGAGGTTTCGGCCCGCTTGGCGACTTTATCGATCTCATCGATGAAGACGATACCGTGCTGTTCAGCAAGCTCGATAGCGCGACTTTTTAAATCCTCTTCATTGACTAAGCGCGCAGCCTCTTCCTCACGAATTTTGGCAAAAGCCTGTTTGACCGTCATACGTGAGCTTTTGGTTTTCTTCGATGACATGGAGGAAAACATGTTCTGCAACTGATTTGTCATGTCCTCCATGCCAGGAGGCGCCATGATCTCTACACCGACGGGAGTTGACGCCACTTCAATGTCGATTTCTTTATCGTCGAGCTCGCCTTCACGTAATTTTTTGCGAAACACTTGGCGTGTTCCCGACTCGGCAGCGTTGTTGCGATTGCCCTCGGCGTCTCTGGCTGGTGGCAGAAGCGCGTCCAAAATGCGCTCCTCGGCAGCATCAGATGCGCGATGTTCGACTTTTCGCATCTCCTGTTCACGCAGCATTTTGATCGAACTGTCGACAAGATCGCGGACAATAGACTCAACATCGCGTCCTACATAGCCAACTTCGGTGAATTTCGTCGCCTCGACCTTTATGAAAGGTGCATTGGCAAGTTTCGCCAGGCGTCGCGCGATTTCGGTTTTACCAACCCCTGTTGGTCCAATCATGAGGATGTTTTTCGGCGTGATTTCCATCCGCATCATTTCTTCCAGCTGAGCTCGGCGCCAGCGATTACGAAGGGCAATGGCCACGGCGCGTTTCGCTTCGGATTGGCCAACAATGTGTTTGTCGAGTTCGTGAACAATTTCTCTGGGAGTCATCTCGGACATAATAATTCTTCTTTCACTAAGGCTCTGGTTCTGGAGGGGCGTCGTTGCCGCTTAGATCACGCTGGTAGAAGCCGCGCTGTCCAGTTCTTCAATGGTGTGATTGTGGTTGGTGTATACGCAGATGTCACCGGCGATGGAGAGACCCTTTTCTACGATCTCGCGAGCGCTTAATTCGGTGTTTTCCAGCAAAGCGCGTGCGGCGGATTGCGCGAAGGGGCCGCCGGAGCCAATGGCGATGAGGTCTTGTTCTGGCTGAATAACATCACCGTTGCCTGTAATAATCAGCGAGGCGTTTTTGTCAGCTACGGCAAGTAGAGCCTCAAGGCGGCGCAGAGCACGGTCGGTACGCCAGTCTTTCGCCAATTCAACGGCGGCGCGGACCAATTGCCCACTGTGGGATTCCAATTTCGCTTCGAAGCGCTCGAAGAGTGTAAAGGCATCGGCAGTGCCACCTGCAAAGCCAGCCAATACCTGATCGCGATAGAGTCGGCGAACTTTGCGGGCGTTACCTTTCATGACGGTATTACCCATTGAGACCTGCCCATCGCCGCCTATGACAACTTTACCATTGCGGCGGACAGACAAAATCGTCGTCCCGCGATACTGTTCCATGATGCTGTTTCCTCGTCTACTGGAAAGGAGGAAGTTGGGGCTAAGTCTATGGTTTCAAGTCTGGAGACTCGACTCCTATCATCCGGACTGCTTTTTGCGTTTGAGCAACAGAGGATTGATGTCTTTGCTAACTAGAATGCTTCGTGCTTTGGCCACTTTTGAGCTTGATGTGTAGGGGCCTACCAAGACGCGATGCCATGTTTCGCCGGTGCGAACTTTGACCTCCTCAACCTGCGCATTTAGGTTGAGCAAAATCAATTCGGCGCGCATTCGATCGGCATCGGTACTGCGTTTGAAGGAGCCGACCTGAAGAATGTATTCCTCATCCGGCTTGGTTGAGCTTGATTTTTCCGGCGGAGGCTCGACGGAAATCTCGCTCTCCTTGAGCAGCTGATAGAAATCGAATCGGGGTTTCGGCATCTGCGAAGCTTGCGCCGGCTCCAGAATCGGTTCAGCGGTCGGGATTGAGGAGGGCGCTGGAGGCATAACGCCTGACAGCCAGACCAAAAACATCAAAAATGCACCGCTCAGGGTGCCGGAAAAAAACCATAGCCATTTCCCAGACGAGTGGGCTGGGGCATTTTTGGTCACTCTTTTATTGGGGCGTGTTGCGGCGCGCTTTGCCGCAGGCTTCCTGGCAAAATCTCTTGTCATTTGACTAACTTACAGGCCTTAGCTCATATCCTGTGGTTCTATATCGATGGACCAGCGAAGGTCTCGACTGTTCGGAGCTTGCTGGTATAACTGGTGTAACAATTGGTCCAGTAATCGATGCAGCGCTGCCCTGTGTGGACTGGCAAATTGTAGCTGGTATCGATAGCGGCCGTTGCGTTTTTCCATCGGCGCTGGCAGTGGTCCAAGAAATGACACTCGTTGATTGCAAGGTAGCAGTGATTCGCCAATCTGACGAGCCATTGACAGAAATCGTGCCGCTTTACCGTGGTCACCCGATTCTGCTCTAAGAAGTGCCAGGTAGCAGAAAGGGGGGGTGTCGCTGGCGCGCCGAGTCTCGAGCTCCTTGGTGGCAAAGCTACTGTAACCCTCATTGAGAAGGGTTGAAAACAAGGGGTGTTCCGGAAAGTGTGTCTGGATCAGAACCTTACCTTTTCGATCGGAACGCCCGGCTCTACCTGCTACCTGGACCAGCAGTTGCGCCAATCGTTCCGGGCCTCGGAAATCGGTACTGAATAAGCCACTGTCGGCGTCGATGATGGCCACGCAGGTGACCTTGGGAAAATGGTGCCCTTTTGCCAACATTTGAGTGCCAACCAGTACTGTGGCGTCGCCGTGATTGATTTGCTTTACCAGTTGTTGCATGGCGTCTTTGCGGGACATGGAGTTGCTGTCGACTCTCAAAACCGGAAATTGACTGAAGTGGTCGCGCAAAAACGCTTCCGCGCGCTCAGTGCCCTGGCCGACGGGTTCCAACTGCTCACTTTGGCAACGGCCGCACTGGCGTGGTAGCGGCTCACGATAGTCGCAGTGGTGGCAATGTAGGTGACGCGGGCGAGTGTGCATGGTAAGGCGAGCGTCACAGTGGGGGCACTGCCAAATCCAGGCACATTGGCGGCACATCAGAGTGGGCGCATAGCCTCGTCGATTGATAAAAACAAGCGCCTGTTCACCTCGCCTGAGACACGATTCCAATTCGACTAAAACGGGTTCAGCAATGCCTTCCGTCGCAGGAAATTGTTGCAGGTCGATCAATTCCACGTCGGGCTGGCTGGCCGTGCCAGCTCGCTGCGTTAGTATGAGGTGATGGTAGCGTTTATTCTGGCAATTCCACAGGGTTTCCAAAGACGGTGTGGCTGAACCCAATAGTAGGGGGATATTCAGGTCTCGCGCGCGTATAAGAGCCAGTTCCCGGGCGGAGTAGCGAAAGCTGTCCTGCTGCTTAAAGCTGAGGTCGTGTTCTTCATCCAGAATGATAATACCCGGCTGTGGCAGTGGGGTGAAAATGGCGGAGCGAGTGCCGATAACGATATCGACGTCACCCCGACTTGCACTGAGCCAGGCATTTTTACGCTCGTTGTCATTGAGACCGGAATGGATAACCGCAATGGGGCGATGAAAGCGCCGCCGAAAACGATCTACGGTTTGGGGTGTCAAGCCAATTTCAGGTATTAAGATCAGTGCTTGAAGACCCTTTTCAAGGCATCGAGAGATTGCTTGCAGATAGACTTCTGTTTTTCCACTGCCAGTAGCCCCGTCGAGCAAATAAGCCTTGAAACGCTGATCTTCAATATCGTTTATGGCAAGTTGTTGTTCATCATTCAGGGACAAAGGCTCCTCTGCAAGCACAGAGGTCGACCGGCTAGGTGGGCTGTAAGGAACAAAACACGGCTCTATAGCCCCTTTATGCCGCAACGCTTTGATCGCCGCAGCGCTAAACGCTTGGGCTCTGAAGTCCTCATTGGGGATGGTCAATTGGCCCTTGCGACGTGCTGAGTGAAAATACTCGAGTATCTCTTGTTGTCGTGGGGCTCTTTTCGACGTGAAATCGTATTCGTCAATGGTTAGGCGCCAGGCCTTTTGTGGTTCTGGTAGCGATGAGTCGCCTCGACGAAGCGCTGTAGGTAACATAGCGCCAATCACCTCGCCGATGGGGTGATGGTAATATTGTGAAGCCCAGTGGGCGAGGGTGAGTAGATCTGACCGCAGTACGGGTGCCTTATCCAGGATTTCGGTCGCCCGCTTAAGTTTGGCTGTTGGAACGTCTGTGGAGCCACGGATATCGATGAGAACCCCGATCAGTTCTTGCCGACCAAAGCTGACTCGGACACGGATGCCCATTGGTAATTCTGTGGAGTAATTTTCTGGCGGCAGGTAATCAAATGTGCGATTCAGCGGTGTCGGCAGGGCCAGCACTAAAAATACATTGGAATCTGTCTGGTTCTTGGAATCCGGCACAATAAAAATATGGTTGTGTAGCTGAAGGGTTAGAAGCCGCTTGGTCGCCAAAGTGCTGGCGGCGGTCCGGTGTTGCGGTGCTTGTCAAGAGTTGCTTGCTACTGAGAAAAATTCTGGTAGTATGCCGCCTCTTAATTTTAGCCCGATCAACAGAAATGTGGTGCGGTGCCAAGCAAATGATTTATTCATCAGACTTGGTGGCGGCACAAAATACACTGAGGCATCCCGAAATGAAAGCAGATATTCATCCTAATTATGGCCCGCTCAAGGCAACCTGCAGCTGCGGTAATGTCATTGAGACTGGCTCGACCCTGGGTAAAGAGATCCACTTGGACGTATGCTCCAATTGTCATCCTTTTTACACCGGTAAGCAGAAGCAAGCCAGCACTGGTGGTCGTGTTGATAAGTTCAAGAAGCGTTTTGGTCGTCGTATCGGCGGAAAGTAAAAAGCGTTCGAACGACAGTATTCGCTCTGTAGCAGCCTGATGGATAGAGGTTGCTGCTAGCAAAAAATGCGTGGAAAAGAAGATGCCTCAATCCTTTGGATTGGGGCATTTTTTTGGCTCTTTATTTGTCCGAAACTGGATATTGATTCTTGCTTCGGTGGGCTGCGCGCCGAACGCCGGCGCACCGCTCGACACTAAAACAGCTCTTCTGTAATCGGCTCCTCATCGCTTCCTGAGCTGTCGTCGTCACCTTGTAGGTCGACGGGTTCATCGCTGTCTTCGAAGGGGGGGATGGTATCCACTAAAAACAATTCAAAAATGGCGTCTGGATTGCTTGCGTTGGCGCGTTTACCGGTTGCCGGGTCGATGCGGACACTGGCGAGGCCGTCGGGTAGCACGCGCGGCTTTTCAGCGACACCATCGAGTGCAACTCTCATAAAGTCGATCCAAATAGGTAGCGCTGAGGTGCCACCGTATTCTCTGCGACCCAGTGGGGAGTTTTGGTCAAACCCGAGCCAGGTTGTAGTGACCAAATTTGGGTTGTAGCCTGAAAACCATGCATCTGTGGGGCCATTGGTTGTGCCGGTTTTACCTGCGAGGTCATCGCGCTCAAGCACCCTGGCTTTGCGTCCTGTTCCGCGTCGTATGACATCGCGAAGCATATCATCAACCAGGTAGGCTATTTCAGGAGAAATGACTCGAGGAGCCTCAGGAAGGGGTTCTTCTTCGGGGGCTGGGTCCGATGTCGAGAGTTCCTCCATCAGTGCTGCTTCCAGGTCAGAAATATCCATGTCTGCTTGGCTATTGTCTGGCTGCTGTGTGTTCTCCTCAGCGTCTGATTTTTCGCAGCTTTCACAGACGGTCGCTGGCTTGGCTTGATAGATGTTCTCTCCGCGAACATCCTCGATGCGGGTAAGAATGTAGGGTTTGACCTGGTAGCCACCGTTGGCGAATACCGCATAGCCTGTTGCAACTTGAATCGGGGTAAGAGTCGCACTGCCGAGCGCGAGCGACAGGTCCCTAGGTAGCTTGCTTTCGTCAAATCCGAAGCGGTGCATTCCCTCGATTGCAGTGGCAATCCCAATGCGTCGTAATACCCTGATCGATACTAAGTTGCGGGACAGGTACAGTGCTTGTCTTAGGCGCGTTGGCCCGAAGAAGCGCCCGCTGGCATTTTCTGGTCGCCAGGTACCTTCGAGAGACGCATCATTCAGGACAATGGGCGCATCGTTAATGATGGTGGCAGGAGTTAAGCCGTTCTCCAGCGCGGCGGTATAGACAAACGGCTTGAAATTGGAGCCAGGTTGACGTTCAGCCTGGAGCGCGCGGTTGAAGTGGCTCTGACTAAAGTCCAGACCACCTACGATAGTTCGAATGGCGCCATCTTTGGGGTCGAGTGAGATCAACGCCGCTTGGGCATCGGGAATCTGGCTAAGCTTCCAGCCGTCTTCGTGGTTGCTGACGCGGATAACATCTCCCAATTTGAGAAAATCTGGCGCAGATTCCGGCGGTGTTCCACGCCGACTTTCTGATATATACGGGCGCGCGTCGCTGAGGCCGTCGTCCCATTCCAGGCGGCCACGAGTTCCATCATCCAAAATGAATTCAACGGTCTTTTCTTCGACATGAGTGATTGCGGCTGCTTTCAATCCAGCAATGGATTTGAACGATTTTAGCGTCTGTTGCCATTCTTCAATGGGTGGTTCCGGGGAGATGGTAGCGGAATCAGGTGCTGGCTCTTTAGGTGTTGAAGCTAAATTCTCATCCTCCGGGGACTCACCTAACAAGTTGCCCTCCGGGCCTCGATAGCCATGGCGTTTATCGTAGGTCATTAAACCGTCTACAACGGCTTGTTGACCGACTGATTGAAGCTTGGAATCAACGGTGGTGTAGACGTTGTAACCATCTGTATAGGCTGACGAGCCGAGTATGGCTACCGCTTCACGCCGAGCCATTTCCGCTGCGTAGGGCGCGTAGAGTTGGAGGCGAGAGCCGTGATAGCTCGCTGTGACGGGTTCGGCCAAAGCACTACGGTATTCGGCGTCGCCGATATATCCAAGTGTGAGCATGCGCCCAAGAATCCAGTCTCGTCGAATAAGCGCTCTGCTCGGATTGACGATCGGGTTGAATGTCGAAGGTGCCTTTGGAAGGCCTGCAATCATTGCCAATTGTGCCAAATTTAACTCTCTAATCGGCTTTCCATAGTAGACCTGTGCCGCCGCTTCGACACCATAAGCCCGATTGCCCAAGTAAATTTTATTGACATAAAGTTCGAGAATATCTTCCTTGCTGATCTCTTTTTCAATCTGCAAGGCCAGCAGAATCTCATTAAACTTTCGGCTAAAAGTTTGCCTGCGCGTTAAGAAGAAATTACGCGCCACCTGCATGGTGATTGTGCTGCCTCCCGTCTGAATCTGGCCGCTTTGTACCAATTGTGAAGCGGCTCGCAGAAGTCCTTTGATATCCACGCCAGAATGGGAATAGAAACGGTCGTCCTCTGCGGCAAGGATGGCATCGATAAACAATTGGGGTGTGTCCTCAATCGCAATCGGATTGCGACGTTTTTCTCCAAATTCACCAATGAGTTGGTTATCACTGGAAAAAATGCGCAATGGGGTCTGTAATTTTATTTGTCGCAGTGACTCCACTTCCGGCAATTTCGGACTAAGGTATAGATAGATGCCAGAAGCAAGAAGAAGGACTGAACAGGCCCCGGCAAAGGAAAGCCAGAGCACGAATTTGAGAACCTTTTTTGTGAAAGTCATGGATGTCCGTATAGCAGGGCAGGAGTCGCTCGGTTAGCACCGTCAGTGGCAGTGGAAATTTCCGCGGCAGTGTTGGGGCTTCCTTAAGCGTAATTGGATTTGGATGCACAAGCAAAGTTGCATCTAACAAGTGGATATTGAAAGCAAAATGGGAATTCTAGGTTTCTTAGAGCGTAAAGCCAAACCGGTTTTGGGACTGGATATCAGTTCTTCATCGATTAAGGTGTTGGAATTGAGCCGCCAAGGCGACGGTTACCGTGTTGAATCTTATGCGGTCAAGCCGCTGCCCCCCGGTAGTGTGGTAGAGAAGAATATTACCGATGTTGAAGTCGTAGGTGAAGCTATTCGATCGACCATTGGTTTGGCTAAGACCAAACTGAAGGAAACATCGATTGCTGTTGCAGGCTCATCGGTGATTACGAAACTCATTGAAATGCCTTCGGGGCTCAACGACGACGTTCTGGAAACCCAGATCTCTCTTGAAGCCGATCAGTATATTCCCTTCCCGCTAGAAGAGGTTGCTCTGGATTTTGAGGTTCAGGGTGTCTCAGAGGTCAATCCTGAGCAGGTCAATGTCCTCCTGGCCGCTTGTCGACGTGAAAATGTGGATATGCGAGTTTCAGCGTTGGAATTGGCAGAGCTGAACCCAAAGGTTGTGGACATTGAGGCTTACGCTGTCGAAAGAGCTTTCGCGTTAATCAACGAACAATTTGAAGAGCAGCGTGATCAAGTAGTTGCAATTGTCGACATTGGCGCGACCATGACCACTTTGAGTGTTCTGGTTGATGGTCGCACGGTATATACCCGCGAGCAATTGTTTGGTGGCAAGCAGCTCACCGAAGAAATTCAGCGTCGTTATGGTTTATCGGAAGAAGAAGCCGGTATTGCAAAAAAGCAGGGTGGCTTGCCTGAGGATTATGAATCCGAAGTATTGGAACCATTCCGCTATGCCGTCGTGCAACAGGTGACCCGCTCGCTACAGTTCTTCTTTTCATCAAGTCAATACAACGATGTTGATCAAGTCATTATCGCAGGGGGAACGGCTTCTCTGCCTGGCCTGACCGACGTCTTGGCTGAAAAGTTGGGAACACCCGTAACGCTCGCCAATCCCTTTGCCAACATGAGCGTGGCTCCCAAAGTTAATTCCGTCGCATTGGCTAACGATGCGCCGGCCCTAATGATTGCTGCCGGATTGGCAATGCGGAGTTTCGACTGATGGCAAAGATTAACCTTCTTCCTTGGCGCGACGAATATCGCCGCGAGAAACAGAAAGAGTTCCTAACGGTCCTGGGTGGCATTGGAATGTTAACCGTTTTATCGGTTTATGTTTGGATGACCATGATCAACTCTTCGATCGAGTATCAAGAAACACGTAACCAGCTTCTCACTAAAGAAATCGCGCAATTGGAAGAAAAGGTTGCAGAGATTCGAGAGTTGAAAAAGCGACGCGCAGAATTGCTCTCACGGATGCAGGTCATTCAAGGGTTGCAAGGTGAGAGACCAGTCATTGTTCGCTATTTCGATGAGTTGGCGCGTGCTGTACCTGAAGGCGTTTACCTAACGACCCTAAAGCGGACGGGTGAAACAATTTCTCTGGAGGGTGTCACTGAGTCTAACGTTCGAGTGTCGTCGTTTATGCGTAACTTGGATTCTTCAGAATGGTTTACTTCTCCGAATTTAAAGTCGGTGAAAGCTGCACCTAAGTATGGCGATGCTGCCAGTGAATTTACGATGACGTTTGGCACGATTAAGCCGGTAGAGAGCGACGATGAAGTCGACGGCCGAGTCGCCCAAGCTGGAGGGAGGGGTTAAGGATGGCTATGCAGGATGTCATGGACCAGCTGAACAACTTCGATGTTAATGACATCGACTGGTCTCGAATCGGAGTTTGGCCGATCGCTGGAAAAATCACATTGTGCATTATTGTCTGCGCAATTCTGGTGGGTGGCGGTTACTACTTCTTCATCAAAGATCTCAATGTGAAATTTGATAGAGTGCAGCAAGAAGAGCAAACACTTCGAGATACGTTTAAAACTAAAGCGTTTCAAGCTGCAAATCTAGATGCTTACCGAGAGCAAATGGTTGAAATGGAACATTCGTTTGGCGCCTTGCTTGAACAATTGCCTAGCGATACTGAGGTTCCAGGTTTACTCGAAGATATTGATGAAAAAGGCACTGAAAGTGGCTTGGCAATCAACAAGATCGAGCTGCGTCCAGAACAAAAGCAGGAGTTCTATATAGAGCTGCCTATTTCCATTGAAGTTACTGGCCCCTACCACGATTTCGGAACGTTTGTCAGCGGCGTGGCAGGTATGCCACGAATCGTAACTTTACATGATTACGAAATTCGCAAATCTAAAGATAGTGGTACGTTGGATATGACCATTCTTGCCAAAACTTACCGCTATGTCAGCAGGGAGCAGTAAGAGATGTCATTGAATAGAAGTGTCAGCTTGCTGGCTGCAGTCCTGGTGCTCGGCGGCTGTGCAGCGAGAGATCATCAGGATCTGGTCGAATATATGCAGACGACAAAAGAGAAACCGTCCGGTCATATTGAGCCTTTGCCGCCGTTCGTCCCATATCAAAATTTCACATATAGCGCGATGACTATGCGCAGTCCATTCGATCCCCCGGTGGAGCAGGTCGAAGACATGGTGGTATCCCGGGCGTCCGATGTAAAACCGGATACAAATCGGGAGCGCGAATTTTTAGAAGGTTTTAATCTTACTGGGCTAAGAATGGTTGGTACCTTAGCTCGTGGCGGAATTACCTGGGCTTTGATTGATGACGGTCAGGGTGGCATTCACAGGGTCACTGACGGTAACTACTTAGGTAAGAATCACGGACGCATTGTGGCGACCTCACCTTTCCAGATCGAGATTATCGAGATCGTTCCAAATGGTTCTCAAGGTTGGGTTGAACGTCCACAGGTCCTACAATTAGCGGAGAAGGAATAATTAACATGATTCGTGCGCGTCTAAAGACTCGACTGCTTGGAGTCGCAATTGCTGCGGGCCTTGGATTAACCGCTCAGTCCGGTTCCCTGTTTGCCGCTGCCCTGGAAGATATTCGCTTTGCGGAATTACCGGGAGATCGTTTTGAAGTTCGTCTGGATTTCGATAGCCTACCGGATAAGCATACGGGTTATACGATCGATGATCCAGCTCGGATTGTTCTCGACTTTGATGATGTCGACAGTAATCTGGCGAAGACGAAATTTCCGTTGTCATTTGAGAACGCAAAGTCTGCCGTTATATTAAGTACTTCAGATAAGACAAGACTGGTGTTGAATCTGGATAAACTGGCAGCATATTCCACTCGAGAACAGGGTGATGCCCTAGTAATTGAAGTGGGAAGCGCAAGCAGTGGTGGCGTTGCGACAACCAGTAAGGCCAGTCGGCCTTCGGCGAAATCTAATGCAAGCCAGTCTGTTGCCGCGGCAGATGAGGAAATTCGTAATATCGATTTCCGCAGAGGTGAGGAAGGCGAAGGTAAAGTGATCGTTGACTTGAGTCAGTCTGCGGTAGATATCGACGTCGACCAACGTTCCGGCAATATTCACATCACCTTTTTAAATACGGATCTACCTGGAAGTCTCCAGCGTGCTCTGGATGTCGTTGATTTTGCGACGCCAGTATCGATGGTTAACGCTAGGCAGGTGGGTGCGGATACGCAACTGGAGATTCAGGCGAACGGTGATTACGACTACCTAGCCTATCAGACGGATAACACATACGTTGTTAGCGTAAAGCCTCTGACCAAACAGCAAGTGGAAGAGCGCCGCAAAGCTTTTGCGTTTTCTGGTGAAAAGCTCTCTCTCAACTTTCAGGATATCGAAGTTCGCTCCGTGCTGCAGTTGATCGCTGATTTTACCGGCCTCAACTTGGTGGCGAGTGATACGGTAACCGGCAACATTACCCTGCGTTTGGATAGCGTACCTTGGGATCAGGCGCTTGATTTGGTTTTAAAAACCAAGGGGCTTGATAAGCGTCAAGTGGGCAATGTGTTGATGGTTGCGCCCGCGGCCGAAATCGCTGAGCGTGAGCGTCAGGAGCTGGAAACCCAGAAGCAGTTGCAGGAACTGGCTCCGCTCTATACCGAATATGTTCGCGTTCGTTACGCCAACGCGGAAGAGCTGTTCAAACTGTTTGATTCCGACGAAAACGGCAGCGGTAATGGCGGCGGGTTCGGCGGTAGTGGTGATGGCAACAGTACGAAGAGCATTTTGTCGGAGCGCGGCTCTGCTATTGTCGATGCCCGTACCAACAGCATCATTCTCACGGATACCGCAGAGAAAATTGCGGAATTTCGTAAATTAATCGAGCAGGTCGATATTCCCATTCGTCAGGTCATGATCGAGGCTCGTATCGTCATTGCGAATACCGACTTCGATGAAGAGCTTGGTGTGAAATGGGGGGTTGCTGGAATAGACACTCCTGGGAACTCTGTGGTCGAATTCGCGGGTTCTTACGAATCCCTGGATAGTGATCCAGGTACTCCTGCTGACTTCTTTTTGAACGGTGGAACGACAGACATTGATGAAAACCTGGCTGTCGATTTGGGGGTCGCCAATCCCGCGGGAAGCTTCGCGTTGAGTGTATTGAGCGACAATATCCTGCTGGGTATGGAGCTCTCCGCGCTTGCCAGTGCGGGTCACGCGGAATTGGTGTCGCAGCCAAAAGTGATCACTGGCGACAAGCAGGTGGCTCATATCCAGTCGGGTACTGAGATCCCCTATCAGGAAGCGACATCTTCGGGAGCAAGCTCAACCTCATTCCAGGAGGCCTTGCTGAAACTGGAAGTGACGCCGCAGATCACACCAGATAACCATATCATCATGGATCTTTTGGTGAATCAGGATTCTGTCGGAGAGATCTTCGAGGGAGTTCCATCAATCGACACGACGGAATTGGAAACCCAGGTGTTGGTTGAAGACGGTCAAACTGTGGTTTTGGGTGGCATTTTCCAGACAGAGCAAATCGTCAGCGAAACAAAAGTTCCGTTTTTGGGTGATTTGCCGTACATTGGCAGGGCGTTCAGACAGAACGTAAACAGTGAGACGAAGCGCGAATTGCTGATCTTCATCACTCCACGTATTCTGGCGGAAAAACTTAACCACTAAAATCTATGTATCCAAATGTCGTACTTGTCGGCCCAATGGGGGCCGGCAAGTCCACTATCGGCAAAGTCCTTTCCAATATTCTTAAAGTTCCTTTCTACGACAGCGACCGCATTATTGAGCAGCGTTCTGGCGCGGATATCCCGTGGATATTCGATGTTGAGGGCGAAGAGGGCTTTCGGCAACGCGAGACCGCTGTATTACGTGAATTACTCCAAGGGCCGGAAGGCGTTATCGCTACTGGTGGCGGTATCGTAACTCGACCTGAAAATCGCGATCTCTTAAAGGGCGATGTGCCTGTTATTTACCTGACGGCAACTCTAAAGCAATTGGTGGAACGTACGCAGAAAGACAAGAAAAGGCCTCTGTTGCAGGTTGAAAATCCTGAAGAGCGAATTCGGCACCTGTTTGCGGAGCGCGACCCTCTTTATCGCGAAGTGGCAAACGTCACCGTGCCCACCGGTCGTAGAGGACCTAAAGCGATTGCTCTCCAAATCGTAGACTATTTGACGCCGCAGTCCGTCAGCTCCTCCAGTTAATGGCGCACCCAGTCCGGGTTTAAGTTTCCCCTGGTGTGACGTGGTAGACTTCCACCCTTCGAAAATGGCTTGTGGTGAGAGAGATACCAAAATGCAAACACTGACCGTTGAACTTGGCGATCGAAGCTATCCAATCTTTATTGGCCAGCATTTGTTGGGCGACACGAATCTGCTTGCGCCATACATTCGCGGGCGCCAAGTATGTATTGTGACCAATGAAACCGTAGACCCCTTATTCGGCGATATGCTGAGGCAATCTCTCGCTGACTACCAGGTTACGACGGTGATTTTGCCTGATGGTGAAAGCCACAAAACCCTTGCCAAGCTTATGCAGGTCTACGATGGGTTGCTCGCCAACGGCCACAACCGAACCACGACGGTTATTGCATTGGGAGGGGGGGTTGTTGGTGATATGGCCGGCTATGCCGCTGCGAGTTATCAACGCGGCGTTGATTTTATCCAAATTCCTACCACGTTGCTCTCCCAGGTTGACTCTTCTGTTGGTGGAAAAACCGGTGTTAACCATCCGCTCGGCAAAAACATGATTGGCGCATTTTACCAGCCCAAGGCGGTGATTATTGACACTGAAGTGTTGGCCAATTTACCTGATCGAGAGTTCAGTGCTGGCGTTGCGGAGGTTATTAAATATGGCCTCATTTGCGATGCAGAATTTTTTATATGGCTCGAAGATAACTTAGATGCGCTTATGGCAAAAGATAGCGCCGCGATGACATTCGCCATTCAGCGTTCTTGCGCCAGTAAGGCTAATGTTGTCGCCAGAGATGAGCGTGAAGGCGGTATTCGTGCCATTTTAAATCTCGGCCACACCTTTGGCCATGCGATTGAAACACACGAAGGCTACGGCGAATGGTTGCACGGCGAGGCTGTTGCGGCGGGAATGGCTATGGCCGTGGATCTTTCTGTTAAATTGGGTTGGGTTGAGCCATCTCTGTTGGATCGGACATGTCGCTTGCTCGAACGCAGCAGATTGCCCACTGCTCCACCGGCGGGAATGGCTCAGGCGGATTTTCTTGAGCTTATGGCGGTTGACAAAAAGGTGCTCGATGGGCGTCTACGTCTGGTGCTTTTAAAAGGCTTGGGCATTGCGGTGGCGACCTCTGAGTTTGATATGCAATGCCTTTTGGCAACTCTTCCGGCAACATCTGACGATTAATTGACGTTTTCTGCCTTGGCAAGAGGCAGGGTCTACTATACTGCCTTGGTGAATACCTTAATCAAAAGGTTTGCCATGGCATCCATTCCATTTTCTCAGCCTGCAGAATTATGACTGTGGGCGTCTCTCCATCTTTCAGTGATTATTTGACTGTGGACAATCTGCGGGATGAGCGGACTCCGCCAGAGTCTTTTACATCGGGTGTCTCGAGCAAAACGCTTGATGAATTGATGCAGCTCGTCAACTTTGGCGCACCGCTGCTCGTGTTTGCCGAGAGCGACACGCTGCAACGGCAGTCTTTGACTGATCGGGTGCGTGATGAGGCCTCCGCTGCCGGGTGGCAAATCACTGAAATTCAAGGCACTCAGTCGGCACCTGCCGCTGTCGCTCTGGCCGAGTTATTGGTAACCCAAGAAGGGCTTGCGTCTGCCTCGGCGTCTCAAGAGTCAGAATGCTCCGTTTCGCTCATTTCAGACTGGCGTCTGATTATTGTGGAGGATGCGCATTGCCTAAATGACGAAAACCTGAATCGGATCGTTCGTGCCTTTACCGGATGCTGGTCTCTACAAAAGGCCGAGGTAGGTGACGAGTGGCGTGTAGATCGGCCCGGGTTAAAGTTGTTGCTCCTGGGCGATTTGCACCGCCGGCGTGATTTAATTACCACAGCCGCGGCCGCATTGCCTTGGAATTGGCTTGAAAATTATGTCGCTGTGGACGTTTCAGAGTCGCGTCTACTTGATGACTATAAATCTCCGAAGCGTAGACCTTTGATTAGGGCGGAGGGGCGCTCGGAGCCCGCTGGGGAATTGGCTGACGTTTCTGAATTTTTGTCGTGTTATTGGGATGCTGTTTGTGAAAGTGCCGGGTCTATTCCCTGGCGAAAGGTTTTGAATCGCAATTCGGCACTTGGCGCGTCACTATTGACGATCGCCGGGCTGGTCGCGGTACTGGTCGTTCAGCAGCTATACGATTCTGACGCTGCTGGCCAGATTTCCGATGTGCCCGTTCTTAGTGCGGTAAACTCCAATTCGGAGGTGGGTGAACCATTTTGGACTGAAGATCGTCCGGATCAGCCACTGCTGGAAGAGATTTCTACCAAAGCTTTGCCAGAAGAGCATATGCTCGCTGACTTGGAACAGTATCTGCCACGGACAGCGGAAGAAAATAGTGCTTTATCGGCATCGGTTGGGGCTTCAGACGTTGAGATGCTGGAACAGAAGCTGCTAGAAGAGCAATTACAGGCAGAGAAAACCAGAGTCATAACGGAGAATGCCTCTGATATTAATGGCATAGACGATGCCGCAAGCGCCTCAAGAGACACTGACAATATTGCGGGCACTGAGCAAGGATTCGATGCTGTTGGCAAGCCCTCGCAAGCCATGGCGAGCGAGCCTGAACGGAGAGAAAGCTCACCGGCCAGTGTCTCCGACGAAAGTGTCGAAAAACCGTCGTCTGAATCTCGTTCAACTGAGGTATTATTGCCAGCGAGCGCGAACCCTGCGAAACTTGCGCCCGCCGCGACTGGCTCGAAGCCTTTAGCAGAGGCGAAACGCACGACCGCTGAGGTCCAGGATTCGATAATTAGTCCCGCCGAACTTCACGAGATTCCGGCAGGTAGCTACTTCATTCAGATTCTGGCGGGTCGCTATCAGGGGGATGCAGAAGAGTTTCGAGTCGCGCAGGATAACCGTGATAAGTTGCGAATTCTCGATTTGTCGAAACAGGACCGAAGCTGGTTTTTGGTGTTGGCTGGGCCTTTTGACGGCTTCTCTGAAGCGCGCCAAAAGATGGCCGATTTGCCAGATTCGCAGCGTGGTATGAAGCCGTGGTTACGACTGGCTGAGAATCTGCAAAAGCAGGTAAAAAAGCCCCAGGCTGATACTGCCGGAAGGGGGGATTCTGAGTAGATTCTGAGCAGCATAGAGTCTCTCGCCAGACGTCCCCGGCAGGCCTTTGCCTTGCGTAGAGGGCGTCGAGCGGGTAGTATTTTTTGTCCAATCTTCAAAGGAGCCCCTCATTTCGTTAGGGGCTTTTTTGTCTGGTAAGGCGAAATTTGCGTACTTGTCGACCGCAACTGGGCGATTTTCCTGAAGCAAACGCCATATAAATTTTACTACCTTTGTTTGAGAGACCGCGTATGAGCACAGGCCTCTATCAGCTTGATGAGTTCAAAGATAACTGTGGTTTTGGGCTAATCGCTCATCTGCAGGGCGATACCAGCCACCGGTTGCTGGAAACAGCCATTGAATCATTAACTTGTATGACCCACCGGGGCGGTATTGCCGCAGATGGCAAAACCGGCGACGGCTGTGGTTTGCTCATGCAGAAGCCGGACACGTTTCTGCGCAAAGTGGCCAAGCAGGATTTAGATCTTGATCTCGGAGCCAATTACGGTATCGGCTCGATCATGTTGTCGCGTAAGGCGGCAGCAGCAGAGGCTGCGCAAGCGGTCTTCGAAGAGGAGATGGCTGGTCAACAGCTCAAAGTCTCAGGTTGGCGGGTCGTTCCTACAAACAAAGATTGTCTTGGCCCAATTGCCCTGGCAACGTTGCCGTCGTTTTATCACGTCTTTATCGAACCCGCTGTTGAAATGACGCAGCAGCAGCTTTGCGCAGCCCTGTTCATGGCGCGGCGCAAGGCGGAAAAGCGTCTGGAAGACGATCCCAGTTTTTATGTCGGCAGTCTTAGCTCGACGGTAATTTCCTACAAGGGCCTGATGATGCCCGTGGATCTACCGCAGTTCTTCCCTGATCTGGCCGATCCGGCGTTGGAAACGGCCATCTGTGTCTTCCATCAGCGTTTTTCTACCAACACCATGCCCCGCTGGCCTCTGGCTCAGCCATTTCGCATGTTGGCCCATAACGGTGAAATTAACACTGTGATGGGGAATCGGAATTGGTCAGTGGCGCGCACTCCGAAATTCCAGAGTGAACTTCTGCCAAATCTCAGCGAAGTTACCCCGCTGGTTAATCGTACGGGTTCGGATTCGTCCAGTCTCGATAACATGTTGGAAGTCCTGCTGACCGGTGGAATGGAGCTGCATCGGGCTGTGCGCATGTTGGTGCCGCCGGCTTGGAACAACATGGAGTTGATGGATCCGGACCTGCGTGCGTTCTACGAATACAATTCCATGCATGTCGAACCGTGGGATGGCCCAGCAGGATTGGTTATCACCGACGGACGTTACGCGGTATGTACTCTAGACCGCAATGGGCTACGGCCTTCGCGCTGGGTAATTACAAAAGATGGTTTTATCACCGTCGCTTCTGAAATTGGCACTTACAGCTACGATCCTGCCGATGTGGTCGCTAAGGGTCGCCTTGGCCCTGGTCAAATTCTTTCTGTCGATACGCAGGACGGCAAGCTCTACCACACCAGTGATGTGGATCAGATGCTCAAGGCTGGCAATCCGTACAAGAAATGGTTGCGCGAGCAGGCGATGCGCCTGGAGAGCACTTTTAAGCTGGAGCAAACCGATTCCGTGCTTTCCCGGGAAGAGCTCAAAGTCTTCCTAAAGCTTTTCCAGGTGTCCTATGAGGAGCGGGATCAGGTCTTGAGGCCAATGGCCGAAAGTGGTCAGGAAGCAGTTGGTTCTATGGGTGATGATACACCTATGGCGGTTCTGTCTCGGCAGGGGCGCTGCCTTTACGATTATTTCAGGCAGCAATTTGCTCAGGTGACAAATCCTCCGATCGATCCTCTGCGTGAAGCGATCGTTATGTCCCTGGAAACCTGTGTTGGTCGCGAGCGCTCATTGTTTGATCAAACACCAGAGCACGCTAAGCGTATAATCCTCACCTCTCCTGTCCTGTCTCCGGCCAAGTTCCAGTCATTACTGGACTGCCATGACGACGGTTACGAAGTTCAGGAGTTTGATCTGAATTACGACCCTGCTGCCATGTCTTTGCAGCAGGCGATTACCAAACTCACTGACGACTCAGTGTCGGCAGTTCGCAGTGGAAAGGTGCAAATTGTCCTCACCGATCGTGAGATCAACGAAGGTTTGTTGCCAATACATGGCTTGTTAGCTGTTGGTGCCGTGCATCATCGATTGACCGCGGAGGGGTTGCGCTGTGACGCGAACATCCTGATCGCCAGTGGTACTGCGCGAGACGCGCATCAGGTTGCGACGTTGATCGGTTATGGCGCAACGGCCGTTTATCCTTATCTCAGCTATCAGATTCTTACAGAAATGATCGAAACCGGCGAGTTGCTGTTGGATGCAACGACCGCGTTTAATAATTACCGCAAGTCCATCAACAAAGGCTTGATGAAAATCTTGTCCAAGATGGGGATTTCGACTGTTGCGTCATATCGTGGCGCCCAGTTGTTCGAGGCGATCGGACTTAACGAAGACGTAATCGATCTCTGCTTCGCCGGGACATCCAGTCGCATCAAAGGCGCTGGATTTGAGGAGCTGGAGACGGACCAAAAAGCATTGGCGGCAGTCGCCTGGAAATCGCGTAAGCCGATTGCCCAAGGCGGTTTACTGAAGTATGTCCACGGTGAGGAGTATCACGCCTTCAATCCTGATGTGGTGCAGGCGTTGCAGAAAGCTGTGAAAGGTGGGGACTACTCGGCTTGGCGAGATTATGCCCAGTTGGTAAATGATCGCCCTGCAGCAACCCTACGGGACTTACTGGAGCTGCGCGACGACATAAAGCCAATCAGTATCGACGACGTTGAGCCCATGGAGTCTATCGTGCGTCGCTTTGACTCGGCGGCGATGTCCCTCGGTGCATTGTCACCTGAGGCTCATGAAGCGCTCGCTGAAGCTATGAATACGCTTGGTGGTCGTTCCAACAGTGGCGAGGGTGGTGAAGATCCTGCCCGTTTTGGCACCAATAAAGTATCCAAAATTAAGCAGATCGCGTCCGGTCGATTTGGTGTTACGCCGCACTATCTGGTGAATGCTGAAGTCTTGCAGATCAAGGTCGCCCAGGGAGCTAAGCCTGGAGAAGGCGGTCAGTTACCTGGTGGTAAAGTCAATGAGTTGATCGCTCGCCTGCGCTATTCGGTCCCCGGTGTTACATTGATTTCGCCGCCGCCTCATCATGATATTTACTCGATCGAGGATTTGGCACAGCTTATTTACGACCTCAAGCAGGTCAATCCTGAAGCGTTAGTTTCGGTCAAGTTGGTCTCGCGGCCAGGTGTTGGCACGATTGCCGCCGGTGTGGCGAAGGCCTACGCAGATCTCATCACTATTTCGGGTTACGATGGTGGTACCGCTGCCAGTCCGCTGACGTCTATCCGTTATGCCGGCTCGCCTTGGGAGTTGGGTTTGAGTGAGACACATCAAACCCTGCGGGCCAATGATCTGCGAGATAAAGTGCGCGTGCAGACTGACGGCGGACTTAAGACTGGTCTGGATGTCGTCAAGGCAGCCATTCTCGGTGCGGAGAGCTTTGGTTTCGGCACCGCGCCGATGGTTTCACTGGGATGTAAGTATCTCCGTATCTGCCATTTGAACAACTGTGCAACCGGTGTTGCGACCCAGCAGCAGCGACTTCGGGATGATCACTACATCGGCACCGTAGAAATGGCGATGAATTTCTTTAAATTTGTTGCTCAGGAAACCCGTGAATGGATGGCTCGGATGGGTGTGCGCACCATCGATGAGTTGGTCGGTCGTGTCGATCTCTTGTCGCCAATTACCGGCGCCACCATCAAGCAAAGTAAGTTAGATCTGTCTCCGGTTATTCACTCTGACAGTTTGCTGGAAAGTAAGCCTCAGACCTGTGCCGTATCACGCAATGTACCCTACGATAAGGGCGAATGCGCTGAGCGAATGGTCGAGGCAATACTTCCTGCGATTGAAGCTAAGCAAGGCGGACAATTTAATTTTCACATTACCAATTGCGATCGCTCTATTGGTGCTCGCCTGAGCGGTGAAATTGCCAAGCGCTATGGTAATCAGGGAATGGCTGACGCCCCAATACGAGTTGATTTGACGGGTATCGCCGGGCAGAGTTTTGGCGTTTGGAATGCGGGTGGCCTGGAACTTTACCTGGAAGGGGACGCAAACGATTATGTTGGTAAGGGTATGGCTGGAGGCAAAATTGTCATCCGTCCACCCAAAGAGTCAGAGTTTAAGTCCCAAGAAACTAGCATTATGGGTAACACCTGTCTTTACGGCGCGACGGGCGGTAAGCTTTTCGCAGCTGGAAAAGCGGGTGAGCGCTGTGCGGTCCGTAATTCAGGTGCTCAAGTTGTCGTAGAAGGTGCTGGTGACCACTGTTGTGAGTATATGACAGGGGGCATCGTTACGGTGCTTGGCAAAGTGGGCGTGAATTTTGGGGCTGGTATGACCGGCGGGTTTGCCTATGTCCTCGACCAGAGCAACACCTTCGTGGACAAATACAACCACGAGTTGATTGAGATTCACCGCATTCATCGGGAGTCTTTGGAGGCTCATCGGCATCACTTGCGCAATATCATTGCGGAATTTGTCGCCGAAACCGATAGTGCCTGGGGTAAAGAATTACTGGAAAACTTCACCGATTACGTCGGCAGGTTCTGGTTGGTAAAACCCAAAGCCGCTGAATTGGAGCAGCTGCTAGAGCATGTGAAGCAGCGGGGCGAATAAGCCCCTCCTAGCGACATTGAATGAATCGAGAGAACGTATTTATGGCCGACAGACTCGACAATAATTTTCAGTTTTTAGATGTATCCCGTGAGGATCCGACTAAAAAACCCATCGACATGCGTAAGACGCAATTTGTCGAAATTTACGAAACCTTTTCTCAGGATCAGGTCCGCAATCAGTCACATCGTTGCCTGGCGTGTGGTAACCCCTACTGTGAATGGAAGTGTCCAGTACATAACTTTATACCCGATTGGTTGAAGCTGATTTCCGAGGGGAATATTTTTGAGGCTGCGTCGCTCAGCCATCAAACCAACTCCTTGCCGGAAGTGTGTGGTCGAGTGTGCCCTCAAGATCGCTTGTGTGAAGGTGCTTGCACGCTAAACGATGGGTTTGGCGCAGTGACCATTGGTAACGCCGAGAAATACATTACGGATACCGCATTCGCTCTGGGTTGGCGCCCAGATATGTCAGAGGTCGTCTGGACGGATAAAAAAGTAGCGGTTATCGGCGCTGGTCCGGCTGGGCTGGGGTGTGCTGATGTGTTAGTTCGCAATGGGGTCAAACCGGTGGTGTTTGATCGTTATCCTGAGATTGGCGGCTTGCTGACGTTTGGAATTCCCGAGTTCAAGCTGGAAAAGACGGTGATGTCACGCCGCCGTGAGATTTTCTCTGAGATGGGTGTCGAGTTTCGCCTAAACGTAGAAGTCGGTAAAGATATCTCTATGCAAGAGATTCTGGCGGACTACGATGCGGTCTTCATGGGTATGGGAACCTATAATTACATGAAGGGTGGATTTCCAGGCGAGGATTTATCGGGTGTTTACGACGCGTTGCCGTTCCTGATTTCCAATGTTAATCGCAATCTGGGGTTTGAAAAGAGCCCGGAAGAATTTATCAGTGTTGCTGGTAAGCGAGTGGTTGTACTCGGTGGTGGCGATACAGCCATGGACTGTAACCGGACGTCGATTCGCCAGCAGGCAGCCACTGTGACCTGCGCCTATCGCCGTGATGAGGAAAACATGCCTGGCTCTCGCCGCGAAGTGGCAAACGCCAAAGAGGAAGGTGTGCAATTCCTTTTCAATCGTCAACCTATCGAAATTGTCGGCGATGGCAAGGTTGAAGGTGTAAAAGTTATTACTACCCGTCTCGGTGATCCCGATGAAAATGGCCGCCGCCGTCCCGAGCCTGTGCCGGGCAGTGAAGAAATTTTGCCAGCAGATGTTGTATTGATCGCGTTTGGTTTCCGTCCGAGCCCTGCGGAGTGGTTTGAGGATCACAACATCGAGATCAATGATTGGGGTGGCGTTGAGGCCCCGGCTGAACAGGAGTTTCAGTACCAAACCTCCAACCCAAAAGTGTTTGCTGGAGGCGACATGGTAAGGGGCTCTGATTTGGTTGTAACCGCCATTTGGGAAGGCCGAAAAGCGGCAGAAGGTATCATGGACTACCTGGATATCTGATGCATCGCAGTAACGTCCCATGCGTCGAAAAGGCTCCTTCGTGGAGCCTTTTTCACGTCAGTGGAAACGACTTTCCAGAGAGTTAATTGCTCTGGATCAGGTTTGGGTTTTGGCTTCCGATCTAATTCGTACTAAACTCCTCGCCCCATTAGCCGGGATCCTAAAATGGTAAATTGGTCCCTCGGTTTCTCGTTCTATTGATAAAAAGGCCGTGCATGAGCTCATTAAAAAACGATCGATTTCTGCGGGCGCTGTTAAAACAACCTGTTGATGTCACCCCTGTCTGGATGATGCGCCAAGCCGGGCGTTATCTGCCTGAATACCGGGCGACGCGAGAGCGTGCCGGAGATTTTATGAGTCTCTGTCAGAATCCGGAAATGGCGTGTGAAGTTACGCTGCAACCTCTGGATCGCTATGACATCGATGCGGCCATTTTATTTTCGGATATATTGACTATCCCTGATGCGCTTGGGCTCGGACTGTATTTCGAAACTGGCGAGGGCCCAAAGTTTCGCAAACCGTTACGCAGCCTTGCTGACATTGAAGCATTGCCTTCGTTTGATGCTCAGAAAGATCTCGGTTATGTCATGGATGCCGTGCGCTTGATTCGGCGTGAGCTCAATGGACGTGTACCTCTGATTGGCTTTAGTGGCAGTCCATGGACCCTGGCCACATATATGATCGAAGGCGGCGCCTCCAAAGATTATCGCCGTACGAAAACCATGCTCTATAACGAGCCGGAAGCTTTGCACCTCCTGCTGTCAAAGCTAGCCACTGCGGTAACCGATTATCTCAACCATCAGATTCTCGCTGGCGCGCAAGCGGTTCAGATATTTGATAGCTGGGGTGGTGTGCTCAGTCATCGCGCCTTTCGTGAGTTTTCATTGCTGCCGATGGCGCAAATTGTTGAAGGCCTGATTCGAGAGCACGAAGGTCGACGTATACCCGTTATTGTGTTCACCAAAGGTGGTGGTCAATGGCTGGAAGTATTGGCAGATACCGGCGCCACCGCCCTGGGCTTGGATTGGACCACAGATTTGGCCCAAGCGCGGCGAAGAGTCGGTGCGAGAGTGGCCCTGCAAGGAAACATGGATCCTGCCGTACTCAGCGCCCGTCCCGACGTGATTCAGGCGGAGGTTGGCCGAATTCTCGAAGACTATGGATATGGCAGTGGCCATGTCTTCAATTTGGGGCACGGGATCACTCCTGATATCAAGCCTGACAATGTGAAAGCGTTTTTTGATGCCGTTCACGAGCTGTCTCCCTCATATCACAGCGCTTGATGATTAAACCCCGTTCGCGGGGTCTCTCGAAGTTTGTTTTCACGACTATACTCATCCTTTAGGAGGCGTATCCGTGTATAGGCTCTTGAATGTCTATATGGGACAGTCTTCGACACGGAATGGAGCCAGACCCATGACGGCGTCGACGTTCCCGACAACTGGATTGAGATCGCGAGACAAGCGTTTTGACTGCAAAACAATTCAAGCTGAGTGTAAATGAGCTGACCACTGGAATGTTTGTGTCTGGGCTGGATCGCCCCTGGACTCAGACGCCTTTTCCGGTACAGGGATTTTATATTCGAAATCTCGAAGAGATTCGCCAGCTGCGTATGCATTGCGAATTCGTATATATAGACGTTAACAAAGGCTCCAGGCCGCTGGTAGTGAATCCTCTTCAAGGCGCCAGTCTAAAAGTTCCTCGGGCTGGAGAAACTGTTTCCAATGCGGCGCCATTAGTTGCCCCTCTCGTTATCAAGCGTGACCAATACCCACCTAAGACGCCAGTTAAAGAGGAAATGACCTCTGCCAAACAGTTGCAAACGGACTGTCTACAACGACTAGAGTCGCTGATCAGCACGATGCAAAAAACGGGTGCGCTGGCGATGGAAGATGTCAAACCGGTGAGTGCCGGTATCGTTGACAGTGTCCTGCGTAACCCTGACGCATTCTCTTGGCTGGCGCGAGTCAAGGACAAGGACGATCATGTTTATGGCCATGATCTGCGTTGCGCTGTATGGGCAAACCTTTTAGGTCGACATATTGGACTGAATGTAAAAGATCTTCAGATTCTGACGATGGGCGTGCTATTGAAGGACATTGGTCGTCTACGATTATCTGAAGATCTTCGCTACGACATCGGTTTATCTCGCGAGCAGCAGTTGGAGTATTTTCGGTTTGTCGAATATGGCGCTGAAATGCTTCGCGGAATACCTGGAACAGATCCGCGAGTGGTTTCTATCGTCAAAAATCATCGGGAACGTGTGGATGGCAGCGGTTATTTACAGCAGTTGAAGGGCGATAAAATTCCTCTGTTGGCGAAAATTGCAGGTATCGTCACCTACTATGATGAAATTACCTATCCGCGTGGCAGCTCCCATCCTTTGCCATCTTCCAAAGCCGTTGCCAAGCTGTATGAAATCCGTGATACCGAATTTCAAGAAGAGTTGGTCGTCGAGTTTATTCGAGCGATTGGGCTTTATCCAACGGGCACCTGCGTTGCTCTGAGTACCGGCCAGGTCGCGGTGGTGGTCGAGCAGAACTTTGAGCGGCGGCTTAAGCCCAAAGTCATCATCCTGTTGGACGGAAATAAACAGCCGTTGCCCAAACCCGTGCTATTGGATTTAGCCGCCGATGATCGTGAGAAACAGGCGTTGATCGATTCCGGTAAGAAGACCATAAAGGAAGTTGCGAAAATTGAGATTACTCAGGATCTCGAAGCGGGCCATTACAATTTAGACATCGCCAAAGTCCGGGATGCCTTCTTTGCAGAAACCAAACCCAAGAAAAAGGGGTTCTTCTCATTCCTGCGACGGGATTAGCCGTGCTATCAGAGCCGTGGCTGACGATCCAGTTTCCACGGCACTGTCATCGCTATCCGCTGCGTAATTCAGTGGGTGCTGTTGCCGATGGTTTCTCCCATTTTAAGCGCACAGCCTGAATAAACAGAGTTCAGCCATTGCATTTGATCCTTACCAAACAGAACAACGACAGTTGAGCCGAGTTTGAAGCGTCCCATCTCATCGCCTTTGAGTAGCTTCGGCTTTTCTTCTCCCGTTTGCCCGTAAACGGTTTTTCGGATTTGTCCCGATGCGGGAGCTACCTGACCTGCCCATACTGTTTCGATGCCTGCGACGATCATCGCGCCGACTAAAATAACTGCCATCGGACCATGGGCGGTATCAAAGATACATACCAGGCGCTCATTGCGGGCAAATAATGAGGGTACATGGCGGGTGGTCGCTTCGTTCACAGAAAACAGCTTGCCCGGCACGTAAGTCATAGACCTAAGAGTCCCCGTGGCAGGCATATGAACTCGGTGATAATCTTTGGGTGAGAGGTAAATGACCGCGAATTTTCCTTCATCGAAATCTTCAGCGGTATTTGCCGATCCGCCCAGTAAGTCCGACAAGCTATAGTCGTGTCCTTTAGCCTGAAAAATCCGCCCTTTGGAAATGTTCCCGGCTTGGCTCACAACGCCATCCGCGGGCGAACAAATGACGCTTTCTCCGGGCGTAACAGGACGCAGTTGCGGCTTTATTGCACGAGTAAAAAAATCATTAAAGGTTGGGTAGGCGTCCAGATTTTCTTCCACCGCTTCGCTCATATCTACGCGATATCGTTTGGCGAACCAGTGAATAAACGTTTTTTTAACCCAGCTTTGTCGAGAGTTGGCGAGATATCCCGTTACGCGGGACAGCAGGTGTTGTGGCAGCACATATTGCAGCCAGATAAAGAGTTGGGTTTTCATGGTGTTTCCGACAATAGGTCTCTGATGTATTAGCGCTCAACAGGCGTGTCAGGCCGGTTGCCCCATTCGCTCCAGGAGCCGTGGTATCCGCGAATATTAAACCCGAGGATTTTTCCTAAAAGGTAGGTAAAACCAGAGCGATGATGGCTTTGGCAGTGGGTAACAATCAATTGATTGCGATCAAATCCTAGTTCCCGCAGTTTAATTTGAGCGTCTTCACGAATGCGCAAGGCGCGGTTTGGATCCATCATCGATGTCCATTCGCAGTTAATCGCCCCCGGGATATGGCCGCCTCTCTCCGCCAGTACTTTGTCACCCCGATATTCCTCCGGTGTGCGTGCGTCCCAGACGACAAAGTTCTCTTTTTCCAGCCAGCCAATGATATCCTCTGCTTCGACAACAACATCTCGATTAAGCGTTAATGCTCTGACGACAGGCTCGCGTCGTGTTGTTGTTTGGCTAAGCGGTAGGCCCGCGTCATGCCAAGCACGTATTCCGCCGTTTAAATACGAGTAGTGGGAATGGCCGATGGCATCCAAGGTCCAGATAAAGCGACCCGCCCAACCACCGCCTTCGTCGTCGTAAACGACAACATGGGTATCTTCTTTCAGGCCGAGGTAGTTAAACAAAACCTCCAAGCTGTCGAGAGGTGCGATTTTTCCGGGAGCTGGCGGTGCGCCACCGACCAACTGCTGTGGAGATACATGTACCGCGTCGGGTAAATGACCTTTCTGAAAGATCTGTGGATTGCAGAGATCGACAATGAGCAGGTCGCCTTTGATGCCTGATTCAAGTGCGTTAAAAAGTTCTTCTGATTCCAGTAAAAGCGGCAAAGTCATGGACAACTCCAATAATCCGATGGCGGCTGTAATCGGCCACGTTACCGATTGCCAGTCTTGCGGGCAAGTTATGTTCGAACGTCAGAGTTAATCTCGTTCAATCAGACAAGTAGTATTCGATGGTTGAGACGACGCGAACCTGTTTGATTTGAGGGTTGCTGGAATCTCGGTTAGTAATACTGAACTGTCCTTGAGAGGCTCGGCGAATTTTCCCCAATTTGCTGTCCGAATCAGCCGCAAATTTTTGTGCTACTTCCCGCGCATTGCGTGTAGCTTCTTCAACCATCTGAGGTTTGATGGTGTTGAGTTCGGTAAATAGATATTGAGTTTGGGCGGAATAATCGTTGCCGCTGAACACAATTCCCTGTTTACCTAAATCCGGCAGCTTGCCCATGACAGCTCTGGTTTTGGCCACCTCCCGAGAGTAAACCGTAACGATTTGCGAGCCGGTATACCGAAATTCTGCCCGCGAGCCTCCGCCGTATTGCTGAGCAGATTTGTCGGTAATCGATGGCGAGGCGGAAGATATTTCCTCGGCGGTTATCCCTTCTGATCTTAGGAAAGCCTCAATTTCCGTCCGCTGGTCATCCAGCACTTTGTAGAGCTCTGTCAGATTATTGCTGGCGGCATTAAATTGGATTGGCCAAATTACGATGTTGGCATTGACTTCGCGCTCTGCCAGTCCTTTCACGGTGACACTGCGCTCGAGGGATTTCACTGATAATGCGGCGTTTCCTAGCAGCCAGCCTAAGATGCCCAATCCAATGATTAACCCGAGCCCTAAGACGGTAGCGCCTGATAGGCGACCAGAGCGGTGACCTTCTCTCATATTTCTTTTCGTCCAATCCATTTGGTGACATTTGGGGGTGAGAACGACTGCATGCGCTCGAGCAGCCTCTCTGGCTGGCTCTCGACCAGCAAATACTCTTTATGCTCAGCCCGAACAAACCCCTCTTCTACGCTGTGATCGAGAAAATTGATCAGGCCATCGAAATAGTGATTGATATTGAGCAATCCACAAGGCTTTTGATGGAGCCCAAGTTGCGCCCAGGTCAGAATTTCGAACATTTCATCAAGGGTGCCCATGCCGCCAGGGAGCGCGATGAATCCATCTGCCAGCTCTTCCATTCGAGCTTTGCGCTCGTGCATAGAATCGACAATTTCCAGGCGAGTGAGTTCGGTGTGTGCTATTTCCTTTTCCTGCAGCGACTTGGGAATGATCCCGATGATCTGGCCCCCGCCTGCCAGCAAAGTGTCGGCCAGAGTACCCATCAGACCCACACGAGCACCGCCGTAGATCAGGCCCAAGTCCTGCTGCAGACAGGCCTTAGCCAGCGATTTAGCCGCCTCTTGGTAGAGAGGATTGCGGCCGCTGCTCGAGCCGCAATACACACATAGTCTTTTCACAGTTGACCTCAGTGAGTTCTTGAGAGTATTTGAAACATGATAGTCGCCTTCATTGAGGCTACCTAAAGCACGTTTTTCGACCGATGCTTATGGCGGAGGCTTTGCATTGAACCATCGGCGCAATGCAATGGCCTTACGTCAGAAATCCTGAACGTTCGCGCTATCGTTTCGGGCGCTATCCTAACGGTTGAAGAGAGGGAATGCACGGTGAGAAGGGGCGGCAGACGGCTGAATAGGTTACTATCGCGCTGCTGGTATTTGCTTACTCTTGGCGTGAGAGCCTTCAGTAGGCGTTCGTAAGTGGGGGACTGGGTTTCCCGGTGTCGGATTTTTATGACATGTTAAGGATCTACAATCCGGTTTTTTATATTTGTGGTCTGTTGTGCCTGATGATGGCCGTGTTGATGTTGATCCCCACAGTATACGCGGGATTACATCACGACCCAGAATTTCGACCGTTTCTTCTCTCGACGGAAATCACCGTTTCCTTGGGCTTGCTATTGGTCGTTTTTCTGCGACCGATTGATTTTTCTCTCAGTTCGCGACAGCTCTATCTGTTAACCACCAGTGGGTGGGTATTACTGTCAGTGATTGGTGCGGTTCCTCTTTTTCTCTGTAATTTGGATCTTGGCATCACCGACGCGGTGTTTGAATCAGTTTCGGGGATCACGACGACAGGGTCTACAGTCATCTCAGGTCTCCAAGATAAGCCTCGTAGCGTGTTGCTTTGGCGCTCATTGTTGCAGTGGATTGGCGGACTTGGCGTTATTGGTATGGCGGTTGCGATTCTACCGTTTTTGCGCGTTGGTGGCATGCGGCTCTTTAAAACGGAATCGTCGGATTGGTCCGACAAATCTATGCCGAGAATTCAATCGCTTGCTCGCTCTCTACTGGCTATCTATTTTTCCATGACGGTGTTGTGCGCTACCTGTTATTGGGTCGCCGGTATGACGATCTTCGATGCAATTAACCACGCGATGACAACGGTGTCGACCGGAGGATACGCGACCGACGATAGTTCCATGGGACGCTTTAACAGTGCAATTCTTTGGATCGCGACGATATTTATGTTGATTGGCGGTATGCCATTTACCTATTTTCTACGAATTCTTGTCTACAGAAATCGCAATAGTTTTAATGATGAACAGGTCAAAGGATTTTTGTTAATCGTCATTGGCATTGTGTTGCTGCTGACGATCGACTTGGTGATGTCTGGAGAAATGCCAGTATTTACGGCATTAACCCAAGCTGCGTTTAACATTGCATCGGTGATTACAACGACAGGCTACGCTTCTGCAGATTACACATTGTGGGGGCAGTTCAGTATCGCGCTCTTTTTTATGGTGACGTTTATTGGGGGGTGTTCTGGCTCCACCAGCGGAGGCATGAAAATATTTCGTTTTCAATTGTCGTTTTATTTTTTAACCGAACAGTTCCGCAAGTTAATGCACCCCCGTGGGATTTACGCGATTCAGTTTAATGGTAAGACGGTGCAATCGGACATTATTGCGTCGGCAATTGCTTTTTCATTTTTGTTTTTCCTTACACTGGCCGCAACAACATTAATATTGGCGGCAATTGGTGTGGATTTTCTAACTGCATTTACAGGCGCTGCAACCGCATTGACAAATGTTGGTCCGGGTTTGGGTGAGATCATTGGTCCAGCGGGAAATTTTGCGCCATTGCCGGATAGCGCAAAATGGATTCTGGCCGTAGCCATGTTATTAGGACGGCTCGAACTGTTGACAATTTTTGTATTGTTTACAGCAGTTTACTGGCGTTCATAGTTCCTGCCTATCAACAAGGCTATTACATATGTCTGCTGCCATCTGAAAAGAATTCAATCTTCTTTTGTGTTCAAAGACGCTGCCGGTAATCATGAGTTCGTCAGCTTGAGTGGTGTCTAAAAATTGTTGTACGCCATGTTTGACACTGTCTATTCCGCCAATTGCTGAACATTGAAAAACACTGCGCAACATATGTTGTTCCGAAGGGCTCAGGGTGTCCTGAAAATTTTCTATAGGAGCTTGTAGCTTGCCGGGTTTGCCGCGTCGTAATTGTACAAAAGACTGCATCATCGAGCTGGCCAAATAGTTTGCCTCGGCATCAGAATCTGCTGCGATAATGGTAAAGCCGAGCATCACATATGGTTTCTGCAGGTAAGGTGATGGCTTGAAATATTCTCTGTAAATTCTGAGGGCTGCGGTCAGATCTGCAGGCGCGAAATGCGAGGCGAACGCATAGGGTAAGCCGTATTCTGCCGCCAAGCGCGCACCGAATGTGCTTGAACCTAATATCCAGACGGGTACGAGAGAGCCGACGCCAGGAACCGCAGTGATTTGTTGTCCGGGCTTGGCATCGCCCAAGAGCGCTAAGAGTTCTCTAACATCGTCAGGAAAATTTTCTGCTGCCAACATTGCGTCTCTACGCAATGCCCGTGACGTTGCGCCATCGGTGCCGGGCGCGCGCCCAAGTCCGAGATCAATTCGGTTTGGGTACAATGCCGCTAAGGTGCCGAACTGCTCGGCAATGGCCAGTGGCGAGTGGTTCGGTAGCATGACGCCGCCGGAACCGACTCGAATAGAATGTGTTGCTTCTGCGATATTACCAATTACCACGGATGTTGCCGCACTGGCGATACCGGGCATATTGTGGTGTTCCGCAAGCCAGTAGCGATGATAGCCCCAGGCTTCCGCGTGTTGAGCCAGTTCTCGTGATTTTGCAAAGGTGTCGCTAAAAGAGCTGCCTTCTGCCACCGGGCAGAGGTCGAGTAATGAAAACTTTACCATAAATATCTATAACCTCTATTGCAGCATTAAACGCCAGCTTCCCTCTGTGATGTTTTGTCCGTCCTAACAAATTGGCCGCTGTGTGTCGCGAGTAAAAACAACATGGTCAATACGATGCCACTTCACTCATTTTATTCGTGCGTTACTTATTAATTTTTAAGGCTCCAATCTTTTTGACGGAATCAAATTGATCTAAATGGTGTCTTAATAGGTAATAGATTCAGCGTAATATGGGTACGCTCTCAGCGAATATCAACGTTTTTCCAAAGGTGGTTTCATTTTTGCTCCGTGATCAAAGAGCCTTTGGCGTTTTAACAATTTCAATGTCATAAAGCCTGCCAGTGCTGCTCTTTATCTCAGGGATATCGGTAGACCCGGCATAAAAAATTGCAAATTTTATCTAGGGAGATGTTAATTATGAAAAAATTACAAGGGTTGGTGTTGGCTTGTGCCTTGGCTGGAACTCCGTTTTATGCGATGGCGGGGAAAGATACTGGTTTGTATGTCGGGGGGTCATTTGGTAATGCTGACGTCGATTATAACGATAGCAACCCAGATATCGATAATTTTGACGATATAGATTTCAGTGATGACGATACGGCGTGGAAGGGGTTTGTCGGTTTTAATCTTGGTCTTTTGCCTATGATCGACCTGGCTGTTGAAGCTGGCTACGTTGATTTTGGATCACAAGAGCAGTCCTTCGGTGAGTTGGGAACCATATCACTAGATGCAGACGCATTGTCAGTCTTTGGTCTGGCTGGGTTTAATATCGGACCGGTAGGTCTTTTCGGTAAGGTCGGTGTTATCGATTGGGACAGTGACGTTTCAAGCTTTGAAGCGGATACATCCGATTCAGGAACAGATCCCGCGTATGGTGTAGGCGCAAAAGTTCAATTAGGATCCTTTGCGGTCAGAGCAGAGTATGAAATGTTTGATCTAGATGATATTGACGTCGACATCGATTACTACTCCATCGGTGTCGCTTATACCTTCTAACCTAAAAAAGCCGTTCATTTTTTTGAATGTAAGTAGGCTGTCGCTTTGGGCGGCGGCCTATTTTTTTGCACTATTTTTCAACAATGGAATCTAGAATCCGGCAATAGCTTTCGTATCTGTTCCTGGAAATTTTACCGTCAGTTAGTGCTTGTTGAATAGCGCAGCCAGGATCAGATTCATGGGCGCAATCTCTGAATTTACAGAGTCCCAGATGGTTCCTGAACTCACGAAAGCCTTCCAAAACCTGATCTTTGTTCATATGCCAGAGGCCGAACTCTCGAATTCCGGGTGAATCAATCAAGCTGCCTCCGCCCGCGAAATGATAAAGTCTTGCTGCCGTTGTTGTGTGGGTGCCTTTTTGTGTCGCTTCGGAGACTTCTCCAATTCGCAATTCTTCATCCGGCAACAGTTTCGCGATCAGCGACGATTTCCCTACGCCAGACTGTCCGACAAAAATATTGGTTGATCCCTCCAGCTGTTTTTCCAATTCGGCCATACCTGTACTGGTTTTGGCGGAAATGCTTAACCAGGGATAGCCCAGCGAACGATATTGTTCGCACATTGCAGAAAGAACCGGTCGATTGTCGACGGTGATTCGATCCGTTTTATTCAGCACTATGGTACAGGCAATTCCGAGAGTTTCAGCGGCGACCAGGTAGCGGTCCAGCCAATGTGAAACAGGTTCTGGGTAGGCGGCGATCACGATATAAATGTGATCGATGTTGGCGGCGATGGTTTTCATATCGCCATAGGGATCCGGTCGTGACAGTTGGGAGTCGCGAGGGAGAACGGCTTCGATGACGCCAATGGGTTGGCCGGCGCGCCAACTGACTCGGTCTCCGGTCACGACTCCGCCAAGGTTTGCTCGCAAATGACAGCGGTGGGCCTTGCCCTGACGCCCGACTATCCGATTATTTTCCAGCGTAACGGCTTCGACTTCTACTTGTGTGCCAAAATGAGAGATGACCACGCCGGTTTGTTCTTCACCTAAGGTCGCGTCTTCTGGCAAATCGACGTCGGTCGCTTGTTGCTTTTCAGCCCGGCGGCGGCGTTCATCCTGGATCTTTTGGATTCGCCAAGCCTGACGGCGAGTGAGTTTGCGTTTACTCATAGTGAGGTAAGCATGGGTTTATGGTCGGCATGGCGCTATGATAGAGAGTAGATGATGACGACATTTTAGTGGAAAGGGAGCCTATGAGCAGCAAAACAATAAAGGAAGACAATCTGATTTGGATTGATCTGGAAATGACAGGGCTCTCTCCCGAGCACGATGTCATTATTGAAATTGCCACAATTGTAACAGACGCACAGTTAAACACCTTGGCAGAAGGGCCGGTCTACGCAATTCGCCAAAGCGAAGCGCGGATGCAGGCTATGGACGAATGGAACACTAACCAACACGGCAATTCAGGGTTGACGTCTCGAGTACTCTCCAGTGATGTCGATACCGGTAAGGCGGAGCGAGATACTCTGGAGTTCTTACGCCATTGGGTGCCCAAAGGGAAATCGCCCATGTGCGGCAATTCCATCTGTCAGGATCGCCGCTTTCTGGCGAGATACATGCCCGACCTAGAAGCCTTTTTCCATTATCGTAATTTGGACGTGAGCACCTTGAAAGAGCTCGCTCGTCGCTGGAAGCCGACCGTGCTGGAAGGCTTTTCAAAAACCAGCAGTCACTTGGCGCTGGATGACATCCGCGATTCGATTGCTGAGCTCAAACACTATCGCGCGACGTTTATTCGGCCGTAGTTGCAAGTAACATTTCTTCTGCGCCTGCGCTGATATCCAGCACAAGTCCCCAGCAATTGTGAGGCGCAGGCACACTCCAGTCAGTGAAGCGACAGTTTAGGTGAGGGCTGATTCTTTCAACAAGGTTGCGAAAGTTCGGGCGTCCGGGATCCGTAAAGACCAACCTAGGAACCTTGGCCTGCAGAGCTTTGTCGATCAGATTTTCCAGCAGGGTTTCTTGTTCCGGCCAAAAACAGATGTCCGTGCCGATGATGAGGTCAAACATCTCCAGCTGTTCAACCGTTAAGTCGGCGATATCCATGGCGATGGAATCAATCTCCACGTCATTCATTGCCGCCTGCACATCCAGGTAAGGTAGCACAGCGGCATCTGCATCCAGCGCCACTATTCTTGCGGCGCCTTGTGTGGCGCAGTAAACCGAGGCCGTACCCCAGCCACAGCCGATTTCGAGAATGTGGGCATCTGCGGAAAAGGGAAATTCTTCCAGGTAATCCATGAGAACCAGGCTGGCGTTCCAGACTTTGCCGCCATGCAGTTGAGCTTTCGGGGTTTGTTGTTTCAATCGTCTGATGTCTGGATGGCGGCTTGTGGGTATTTTAATGTCAAAGGCTTCGCGCCAATGTGGACTAGGGGGCACGAGAATCTCCTGAGTTGGATACGGAATGCGTGCGGCGCAGTTTACGACGCCGTTTACGGTTTGGGGTGGACTGTTGGTTGAGCGCCCACTCGACATGTTCGCGCACAAGCTCTGACGGGTGCTCGCGACGTTGATTCAAGGCGTCTATGGCATCCTCACTGGTGGGAGCGTTGCCAAGCCCGATGGCGAGATTTCGCAGCCAGCGTTCGTGACCAACTCGGCGTATGGCTGAGCCTTCTGTGTAGCGGAGGAATTCGTCTTCGCTCCAGAGAAACAGTGATGACAGTTCGCTGGAGTCGAGTTGGTGGCGTGGCGAAAAATCTGACTCCTGGGTTGGGGAGGCGTAACGGTTCCACGGACAGATCGCCTGGCAGTCGTCGCAGCCGAATACACGATTGCCTATAGGCTCGCGAAATTCTTCAGGAATCGGGCCTTTGTTTTCGATGGTCAGATAGGAAATACAACGACGGGCATCCAATTCATAGGGGCGCGGAAAGGCGTCGGTTGGACAAATTTTCAAGCAAGCGACGCATTCACCGCATCGGTTGATCAGCGGTGTTTCCGTGAGCGGCAGAGGAAGGTTCGTCATTACTTCACCGAGGAAAAACCAGCTGCCAGCTTTAGGGTGCAGCAGGAGAGTGTGCTTGCCAATCCAGCCGAGGCCGGCTTTTTCCGCCAAGGGGCGCTCCAATACCGGTGCGCTGTCAACGAAAGGCCTCTGCTGAATGTCACAACCTGCAGCTTCTTTCAGTGCCGCCTGCTCAATCTGCTGAGCCAGCTTTGCCAGTCGCTTGCGTATCAGTCGGTGGTAGTCTCTTCCCAGAGCATAGCGCGAAATATACGCCTTGGAGGGCGATTTCAAAACTTCGATTTGGCGCGTGTCTTCTGGCAGATAATCCATGCGCAGTGAGATCACCCGTTTGCAATCGGGCACTAAAAGTGGCGGCTGCAGACGCTTTTCGATGTGCTCGCCGAGCCACAGCATGTCTCCCTGATAGCCCTGGTCCAGCCAGTATTCGAGCCGCTCCCGCTCGCTATCCAGATTGCCATCGCTTATACCAACTTGTTGAAAGCCGAGTTCACGGCTCCAGCGTTGAATGTCTTGCCAAAGAGCGTCCAGAAAGTTCGCTGACCAGGGAGAGGATTCGGGTAGCACGGGCGTGTCTTTTATGGTCGTGATGGATGAACCTTCGTCAGCAGAGAAACAATTACTTCAAGCGAAACAAAGGGGTATGACTCGCTGGAGACTTACGTATAATTCCGCTGCACAGATTTTGACCGAGCCTACCTGATGACTTCTCTGGAAACAACCTCTAGCGCCAGTGCGCTGCCCGATGCTCTGTTCACCGCTGAACAGGTGCGCGAAATGGATCGTTCCGCGATCGAGGAGGAGGGAATACCTGGCATTGTGCTGATGAAGCGTGCCGGTCGCGCCGCCTTGGAGGAACTGATTCAGCGCTGGGGTTCCGTGGAAGAAATCACAGTGTTGTGCGGCGCGGGTAATAATGCTGGTGATGGATACATCATCGCCGGACTGGCAGCGCAGCGGCGCTTGCCCGTCAATGTGGTTTTCTTGAGTGACCCAGAGTCTTTACGAGGTGATGCCGCGTTGGCTTATGGATTTGCCCGCCAGGAAGGGGTTGTTATGCAGCCTTATGCCGAAGGGGTACGCCTGCGTGGTATTGTTGTAGACGCCCTGTTAGGCACGGGATTACAAGGCGAGGTCAGGCCAGCGTATCGCACCGTCATCGAAGCGTTAAACCGCTCTGGCTTACCCGTGCTTGCGGTGGATATACCCTCTGGTCTGTGTGCCGATACGGGGATTGAGCTGGGGGTGGCCGTAACGGCGCAGGTTACCGTGAGCTTTATCGGGCTGAAGCGAGGGCTGTTTACGGGGCGAGGTCCCGCCTGCTGTGGCGATTTGGTTTATGCAGATCTTGGTGTGCCTGCTCATCTATTGCAGGCTGCAGCGCAGCACGGAGTCACTCGAAATGATCTCTTCGATTTATTAGAGGAATTTCCACAGCGACACGCCGACGCGCATAAAGGTGATTTTGGCCATGTCCTGGTGGTTGGCGGTGATCATGGCTTCGGCGGTGCGGCAATGATGGCGGCAGAGGCGGCAGCGAGAGCCGGCGCAGGCCTGGTGTCCGTGGCAACTCGGCAGGAGCACGTCACCGCTATGCTGGTGCGTCGCCCTGAAGTGATGTGTCTGGGTGTCTCTCGAAGCCAAGAGCTGCAGCCCTTGTTGGATAAAGCCTCTGTTGTCGTTATCGGACCAGGACTTGGTCGCAGCAGTTGGTCAGAGCAGTTGCTTATGGCGGTATTGCGTTCCAAAAAGCCAATGGTGGTCGATGCGGATGGCTTAAACCTATTTGCCGCGCTCACAGATAAAGACAGCCTGCTGCGAGATGATTGGGTATTGACTCCGCATCCGGGAGAGGCTGCTCGGCTGTTGAATCAATCAACTGAAGATATCTCGCGTGATCGGTTTTCTGCTGCGATTGAATTGCAGAAGAGATACCGGGGCAACGTGCTGCTCAAAGGTGCTGGAACCCTGATCGCCGGGGAGCAGGGAGTGAGTGTCAATGTGACCGGTAACCCTGGAATGGCCACAGGCGGCATGGGCGATGTGCTGAGTGGCATTATCGGCGGTTTAATGGCTCAAGGGTTGGAGCCAAACCTGGCGTCCCGCCTGGGAGCGGCGGTTCACGGCGCGGCCGCTGATCGAGTCGCTGCAGAGTCTGGGCAGAGGGGTATGCTAGCCACCGATCTATTTGGACCTTTGCAGCAGATACTGAACCACTGTGGGTGAAGAGATGTCCCTAGAACGTCGACTCAATGATGAACGCGCCACCATTACTGCCGGGTACTGTCTTGGCAACAGTTTGCCTGATGATTCTGGTGCCACTGTTTTTTTGCAGGGAAACCTCGGTGCGGGCAAGACGACCTTTTGTTGTGGACTGCTGCAAGCCTTCGGTCATTCAGGTCCCGTTAAATCTCCGACCTATACTCTCGTCGAACCTTATGATTTCGTCCGTCGAACGGTTTACCACTTCGACCTTTATCGATTGGGGGATCCCGAAGAGTTGGAGTATATCGGAATCCGTGACTATTTTGAGGGCAGTGCCATTTGTCTCGTGGAATGGCCAGATCGCGGCAGTGGTTTTCTTCCTGAGCCTGATTTGACCGTGCATTTGGCACCGCAAACCATAGGCGATGATGTATGCCGGATTCTGAGAGTTGAAAGTGGAACTCCTGTCGGTGACAGGGTGCTTCCGATTATGCAGCAGCATTTGTCGGAATCATTTGGCTAGCGTGACAAGGATTTGCGTGTTTGGTAAAAGTTGACGATGGTTAATATATAGACAGGTTTTTTCGGGAATTGAATCCGCTTACAAAAAGGCAGTAAGGCGTAATATCAGGCATGTCATCTACACAGACTATTCACAATCAGTTGACCTCTCAAAAATTTTGGTCGTTTTTGTCGCTGCTGTGCTTAATGCTCGTCGGCTCAGTGGCCCAGGCCGTCGATGTCGACAGTGTGCGTTTATGGCGTGCGCCAGATCACACGCGCCTGGTGTTCGATTTGGATGGCCCGATTCAGCATCACATGTTTTCTCTCGATAATCCCAGTCGTCTCGTTCTCGACCTTAAAAAGGCAAATTTGGTAACCAAACTGGCAGGCCTTCCGCTGGATAATACCCCGGTATCTGCCGTGCGCAGCGGTGTAAGGAACGGATCTGACTTGCGTGTTGTGCTCGATTTGCGCGCGGATGTCAGGCCCAAGAGCTTCTTCTTGGCAAAGCACGGGGAAATGAATGATCGCCTGGTTGTCGATTTGTACGATAAGGGGGCAGTGGCGAAAACCGCCCCCGCTCGGGAGGTTGTGACGCTAGACAGTGGTCAGCGAGATATTGTGATCGCCATTGATGCGGGTCATGGAGGTGAGGATCCTGGGGCCTTGGGTCCAAAGTTTGGATCGCGGCGTCTGCGCGAAAAAGACGTTGTCATGTCCATCGCCAAGGAGCTGGCGACGCTGGTCAATCGAGAAAAAGGCTATAAAGCCGAGCTGGTTCGAACCGGGGACTATTACATTCCTCTGCGTGAAAGACGTAATATCGCCCGACGTAAGCGGGCGGATTTGTTTGTCTCTATTCATGCAGATGCTTTTACCAGTCCGCAGGCGAAAGGTGCCTCGGTGTTTGCGTTGTCGCGTCATGGGGCAACCAGTGAAATGGCTCGCTTCTTGGCTGAGCAGGAAAATGAAGCCGATTTGATTGGTGGTGTTGGCGGGGTTTCCTTAGGCGATAAAGACGTCGTCTTGCAGGGGGTGCTGGTTGATTTGTCGATGACAGCAACGCTTGCGTCGAGCCTGCAGGTGGGAGAGGACGTTTTGAAATCCATGGGCGGGATTGCAAAATTGCATCGCAGTCGTGTGGAACAAGCTGGCTTCGCCGTTCTGAAATCGCCGGATGTGCCCAGCATTCTTGTGGAAACCGGCTTTATTTCCAACCCGGACGAAGCGGCAAGACTTAACAGCTCGGCCTACCGGCGCAAACTGGCAAAGTCACTGGTCGAGGGGATAAAAACGCATTTTGAGCGAGTTCCACCGGCAGGGACTTACGTCGCGTGGGTAAAAAATGGTGGCAGGACGCTGTCCCCGACCGCGCAGTTGCCGACCGCAGGAGGCAGTCGTACGCATATTACTGCCAGGGGTGATACACTCAGCGGCATCGCACAACAATACGATGTCAGCGTCAAACAGATCCAACAACTTAATCAATTAAGCAGCAGCACCATCCGCGTAGGTCAGAGGCTGCTTATTCCGGCGTCATAAAGGCTCCGCTTCAGGTTTCATGTCAAAGATAAAATTACTTAGCCCGCGTTTGGCTAACCAAATCGCTGCCGGAGAAGTGGTCGAGCGGCCGGCATCTGTTGTCAAAGAGCTGCTGGAAAACAGCCTCGATGCTGGCGCTCGACGTCTCGATATTGATATCGAACGTGGTGGTGTCAAGACAATCCGATTGCGGGACGACGGCTGTGGAATCGGATCTGAAGATTTACCGCTGGCGCTGAGCCGTCACGCAACGAGCAAAATCTATCAATTAGATGATCTTGAAGCGGTAGCTACGCTGGGGTTTCGTGGCGAGGCTCTGGCGAGTATTTCCTCCGTCTCGCGTCTCACGTTAACCAGTAACGACAGCGATGGCGCTATGGGCTGGTGCGCCACCACGGAAGGGCGGGATATGCAGGCGGATATTCGACCAGCTGCTCACCCTCAGGGAACGACCATCGAGGTGCGCGACCTGTTTTTTAATACCCCTGCCAGACGCAAGTTTTTACGCACTGAAAAAACGGAATTCAATCGCATCGAAGACGTTGTGAGGCGCTTGGCTCTCGCGCATTTCGGTGTGGGGTTCCAGTTACGTCACAATGGTCGTGTGGTTCATAACTGGTCTCCAGCGGCGACTCAGTTGGAGCAGGAGCGGAGGGTTGCTCAGGTCTGTGGGCCGACGTTTATTGAAAATGTCGTGCACGTAGATACCGAACACACCGGGCTCAAACTCAGTGGATGGGTGGCCTTGCCAACTTTTTCACGCAGTCAGGCGGATCTACAGCATTTTTATGTGAATGGGCGCGCGGTGAGGGATAAGCTAGTGACTCATGCCATTCGCCAAGCCTATCAGGATGTGTTGTTCCATGGCCGCCATCCCGCTTATGTTCTTTATCTGGAATTGGATCCCGGTCTGGTGGATGTGAACGTTCACCCAACCAAGCACGAAGTGCGTTTTCGGGATGGGCGCACAGTCCATGATTTCCTATTCCGAACCTTGCACCGGGTTCTGGCGGATGTGCGGCCTGAAGTGGAAGAGGTGGGTGCTGAAGGGGCTTTGTCGCCCAACCAAAATTTGTCGATGTCCCCTGAAGGCCCATACGGAACATCTGGCCAGAGTGATAGCGTGGCTAGAAGCAGCACGTTTGCGCCAATCATTCGCGAGCAGGAGCGCATGAGCTTCCAGTCGTCGGCACCCCCGTCAGCCGGTTCTGTCCAGCAAATGGCGCCGGCATATTCTGCACTCTACGGGAGTGGCGGTATCGGCTCAGCTAGACCCGTGCAAATGCCGGCGGCAAGCGAAGATGAGGAGGTGCCACCTTTGGGGTATGCCATCGCGCAGCTCAAGGGTGTCTATATTCTGGCAGAAAACCGCGATGGATTGATCGTGGTCGATATGCACGCCGCCCATGAACGGATTACCTATGAGCGACTTAAGATGGCGATGCAGGAGCGGCGTTTGCAGGCGCAGCCGTTATTGGTGCCTGTATCGATTGCCGTCAGCGAGCGTGAGGCGGACTGTTTGGAAAGTTATGCAGATATTTTTTCTCAGCTGGGATTCGAAGTAAGGCGGGCGGGACCGGAAAGTCTGTCGTTGCGGCAAGTGCCCACATTACTGAGTCGAAGCGATCCCGAGCAGTTGGTTCGTGACGTGTTGGCGGATCTGCTGGAATATGGCAACAGTAAGCGTATCGAAGAAAATATCAATGAAATTCTGGCCACCATGGCGTGTCATGGCTCTGTGCGTGCTAACCGGCGCTTAACGATCACAGAGATGAATGCGCTGTTGCGAGACATGGAAATGACGGAACGCAGTGGTCAATGTAACCACGGCCGACCAACTTGGACTCTGCAGTCCATGGATGAGTTGGACAAGCTTTTCTTGCGAGGCCAGTGATGGATGGTTCCGAGTCGGAGGCCGGACAGCGACGGCCGCCGGTTATTTTTCTTATGGGGCCGACGGCTTCCGGGAAAACCGACATCGCCATGTCGTTGCGTCATCACATGCCGGTGGACATTATCAGCGTTGACTCTGCTCTGGTGTATCGCGGCTTGAACATCGGTGCTGCCAAACCCTCTGCCGCGGAGTTGCTCGAAGCGCCTCACCGACTCCTGGATATTCGCGACCCCTCAGAGAGTTATTCTGCCGCTGATTTTTGCTCAGATGCTATGGAGGCAATTACGTCCATTCATGAACAAGGGCGAATTCCCCTGCTGGTGGGGGGAACGATGATGTATTTCAAAGCACTCAAAGAAGGCTTGGCGGATATGCCTGCGGCGCAGCCGGAGTTTCGGGCCGAGATCGAAGCTCGGGCGGAACGCGAGGGCTGGCCTGCATTACACCAATGGCTGCAAGCCTTAGATCCGGACGTGGCGGCTAAAATCCACCCAAATCACTCACACCGAATTGCTCGTGCTCTTGAAATTTGTATTCACAGCCGCCATACCGTGACAGAGCTACGCAACCGGCAGCATCAAGCTGAAACAGGGCAGGACTTCGAAAAGCGCTTTAATCTGGTGCAATTGGCACTTGGTTGGCAGGAAAGATCGCTTCTTCATAAGCGCATTGCTGAGCGTTTTAATGCTATGCTGTCTGCTGGTTTCATTGATGAAGTGGCAGCTTTGCAATCACGCGGTGATTTGCATGAGAGCCTGCCGGCGATTCGATCAGTGGGCTATCGTCAGGTTTGGCAGTTCCTTCATGGTGAGTTCCCCGAAGAGGAATTACGCGAACGAGGAATTGCCGCGACAAGGCAACTCGCTAAGCGACAATTGACGTGGCTGCGTAAGTGGAATGGCGCAGAAACGTTCTTTTGGGACAGCCCAGCAGGCCGGGAGCGAAAAAAAGTTGCCGTTCTGGACGAAATCTTGATCTTTTTAGGAAAAAGGACCTTATAATAAAAAGGATCGAGGTGACTGGAATATGGTCAGGAATTTGCACTGGCTCAGGAACCAATGCATTGTGTAGGCGTCGGAATGGGGGACTGTAAAGGGCGTCTGCAACAGTTTTATTTCGCGATTCTTTAAATAGGAGAATAAACATGTCAAAAGGGCATAGTTTACAAGACCCTTATCTTAACGTTCTGCGCAAGGAACGTATTCCAGTATCCATCTATCTGGTAAATGGTATCAAGCTGCAGGGTCAGATTGAGTCTTTCGACCAATTTGTCGTGTTGTTGAAAAACACTGTCAGTCAGATGGTCTACAAGCATGCGATATCGACAGTTGTGCCTTCCCGCGCCGTTCGGGTTCCAATGCTCAACCCACAGGCAGGCGATGGCGACGACTCGGATAGTTAATCTGAGGTTACTCGTTGTTTTTTGAACGTCCAAAATCCGGTGAATCCGCTATTCTGGTTCACCTGGACATATACAATAGTCAAGAATCTGAAGATCCCCGAGAATTCGAGCTGCTGGTCTTATCCGCAGGTGGGGATCCCGTCGATTTTGTTCGTGCCAAGTGTTCTTCGCCCCAGCCCAGGTATTTTATCGGGGCTGGCAAACTTGAAGAATTGAAGGTCAGCGTCAATGCTCACAACGCAGAGCTGGTGATCTTCAACCACAATCTAAGTCCGAGTCAGGAACGCAATCTGGAAGCAGAGCTTAATTGCCGCGTGTTGGATCGCACTGGCTTGATTCTGGATATCTTCGCCCAAAGAGCTCGCACTCACGAAGGTAAGTTACAAGTTGAGTTGGCCCAGCTGCAGCATATGTCGACGCGCCTGGTGCGTGGCTGGACTCACCTTGAGCGACAGAAAGGTGGTATTGGCCTGCGAGGTCCAGGGGAAACTCAGTTGGAGACAGACCGCCGATTGCTGCGGGTACGTATTCGATCCATTGAGAAGCGCTTGGAAAAAGTTCGCAGCCAGCGTGAGCAGGGCCGTAGAGCTCGGCGTCGCGCTCAGCTGCCGACCTTGTCGTTGGTGGGTTACACCAATGCTGGGAAGTCGACGCTTTTCAATGCTATCACCGATGCCTCTGTATTTGCTGAAGATCAGTTGTTCGCCACGCTGGATCCCACGATGCGACGAATTCGCGTGCAGGGGCTGGGGGCTGCAGTTTTGGCCGATACGGTTGGTTTCATCAGTCATTTGCCGCACCGTTTGGTTGAAGCGTTTCGTGCGACCCTGGAAGAAGCGTCAAGCTCGGAGTTGCTCCTGCACGTGATCGATGCGGCGGATGAAGAACGGCACCGGAACATTGAGCAGGTGGATTCGGTACTTGGTGAAATCGGCGCGGCGGATATTCCTCAGCTTAAAATTTATAACAAGATTGATCTCTTGGATGATATGAAGCCGAGAATTGACCGGGATGATGATGGCAGGCCGCTGGCGGTTTGGGTATCCGCGCATCGTTCACAGGGGTTGGAGCTAATCTACGACGCCGTTTCAGAGTTACTGGGATCGCAGCGTATTCGTGATACTCTGTACCTGGAACCTGCGCAGTCTCGCTTACGGGCACGGCTTTATGATCGTCAAGCAGTCACGCACGAAGAGTTTGCTGACAATGGTGAAATTGTTTTGGCTCTCGATATTGAAAAAACGGACCTGTTGCAGATTCTTAGTCAGGAGAATCTGGTTTTCGATTCCCTTCACTGGCAGCAATCGCACAATATTTGAGCTCTGATAGCGATTTGTTTTCTTTGTCCCTAGCAATTTCTTTTTAAATCTCCAGTTCAGCAGCGGAAAGTATCTTAACAATTCGGGGGGCTTTGCTAGAATTCGCCTACACTTGGGTCTGAGATCAGACCTTTGGCCCTGCCGGCTCAATTTATAAAAGACGCGGAGTTTACAATATGGCCTGGAACGAACCGGGTGGAAACAATCAAGACCCCTGGGGGGGCAATAAAGGAAATAATGATGGGCCTCCGGATCTGGATGAGGCGCTGAAAAAATTTCAGGAACGCATGAAAGGAATCTTCGGCTCCGGCAAGAGCGGTGGTGGATCTTCTTCGGGTGGTAGCGGAATGTCCTTTGCTGGTCTGGGATTCGTCGCTATCGTCGCGCTGATTGTCTATGCCCTTTTTGGTATATATCAGGTGAACGAACAGGAGCGTGCTGTTGTTTTACGCCTTGGTGAGTATAAGGAAACCAAGAATCCTGGGTTACATTGGAATGCTCCGCTGATTGATGAAGTAACCTCGGTAAACGTCACCAAATTGCGTCTGCACAGCACAGAAGCAGAGATGCTTACTCAAGATCTCAATATCGTTAACGTCAATATGTCCGTGCAGTATCGTATAAGCGACGCACGTTCATTTGTTCTGCAGGTTCGTGATCCAGAGCGTTCCTTGTCACAGGCCACTGACAGTGCGCTGCGACATGTGGTTGGCTCTTCAGAAATGCACGAAGTGTTAACCGAAGGTCGTGAACGTATTGCCTACGATGTTCAGGAGCGTTTACAGGCATACGTTGATTCTTATCAGGCGGGCATCGAAGTCAGTGCCGTAAACGTTGAAAATACGTCGCCGCCGCAGGAAGTTCAGGCTGCATTTGACGATGTTAACCGTGCCCGTGAAGATGAAGAGCGTCTGAAGAATGAAGCGGAAGCTTACTCAAACGGAATTATTCCCGAAGCTCGCGGACGTGCTCAGCGTGTCATCGAAGAGGCGAACGCCTATCGTGAACAGGTAGTCGCAAAAGCCGAGGGTGAGGCGAAACGCTTTGAGCAGCTCTTAGGCGAGTATGAAAAATCTCCCGATGTGACCCGTGAGCGTTTGTACTTGGATACTGTCGAGCAGGTGCTCGGTCAGAGTTCCAAGGTCTTGCTGGATGTTGAGGGTGGCAACAACATGATGTACTTGCCGTTGGATAAGCTGATGTCCAGCAGTGGTGCGACAACTATGCGTTCAGAAGAGGTTTCTCCGGAAGTGATCAGTGAAATTGCCGATCGTGTCAGTGATCAAATTCGCCGTGATGCGATCAATGCAACTCGTCGTAGGGAGGTCCGGTAATGAACAATAAAATGTTTGTGTTCATCATCGGCGCTCTGGTCGCGGTTCTGATCGCGTCGAACTCGCTGTACATCATTAAAGAAACTGAGCGTGGTGTACTCTTGAAGTTCGGTCAGCTGGTCAATGATGACTTGCGTAAAGGCCTGCACGCCAAAATACCTTTTGTACATGAAGTTCTGAAGTTCGATAGCCGTGTACTCACGTTGGATTCCAAACCTCAACGTTATCTCACGGTTGAGAAGAAGGGTATGATCGTCGACTCTTATGCCAAATGGCGCATCGAAAAAGTGGGCGCTTACTACACGGCAACCAACGGCGAAGAGATGCGTGCTGAACAGTTGTTGGCTCAGCGTATCAACGAAGGCTTGCGTAACCAGTTTGCACAGCGCTCTCTGCAAGAGGTCATCAGCGGTGAGCGGGACCAGCTCATGGTTGATCTAACGGAGAACCTGAATAAGCTGACGATGGATCGCTATGGCATTCGCTTAGTTGATATCCGTGTTAAGCGTATCGATCTTCCTGAGCAGGTAAGTCAGTCTGTTTTTGATCGGATGACGACCGAGCGTGAGCGCGAAGCGCGGGAACACCGCTCGAAAGGTAAAGAACAAGCAGAAGTGATTCGTGCAGATGCTGACCGCCAGCAGACCATCATTGAGGCGGAAGCCTACCGAGATGCTGAGCTACTGCGCGGTGAAGGTGATGCGAAAGCCGCCGCGATTTACTCCAGTGCCTATACGAAAAACCCGGAGTTTTACTCGTTTATGCGCAGCTTAACTGCCTATAAAAACTCCTTTAAGAGTAAGAATGACGTCATTTTGCTACAGCCTGAAAGTGAGTTCTTCCGCTACCTCAATAATAGTAAGGGCGGTAACGAAGCGAACTAACGCTAATTGGTAACAATCTTGTGCGGCAGGTTCTACCCTGTCGCAGATGGTGGTAAAATTACTTAGCCGGACGAGTGGTCCGGCTTTTTTGTGTCTGCGAGGAGAGTCTTGCAGGCAAAGGTCTGCGTGACGGTCTATGTGGGAAGAAATTGGTATAGCCTTCTGTCTGATGCTGGTCATTGAGGGTATCATTCCATTCCTGTATCCCCAGCGTTGGCGCAAACTGGTAATGACGCTAGGCTCGGTCGATGATCGACAATTGCGTCTCATGGGGCTGGCCTGCATGGTGCTTGGCGCCGGATTACTTTATCTCATCCATTGAATGACAGATCGCAAGCGAATGTAGCCGTTGGGAGAACGTCCGTCGGTTTTTGAGCCTGATGCCCGTGTCCGGGTGGGGGCAAGTTCGATTGCTACCTTTTTAGATTATGACTAACGTTGACCGATGGCTGCTGCCCGACGGCTTTGAAGACATTCTGCCCGAAAAAGCTCGCCGTATTGAATCTCTGCGCAGAGGGCTCACAGATCTCCATAAGTCCTGGGGCTATGAGCTTATTATTCCTCCTCTAATGGAATATACCGACTCCCTGTTGATTGGTATGGGTGAAGACGTTGATTTGATGACGTTCAAAGTCACCGATCAGCTCTCGGGAAGAAGTTTAGGTATCCGTGCGGACATCACTTCCCAAGTCGCTCGTATCGATGCTCACAGTTTGCGCCGCAACGGTCCTACGAGACTCTGTTATGCCGGCCATATTCTGCATACCAAGCCGAAATTTCCTCTTGCTACCCGATCGCCGATCAAGGTAGGTGTCGAGCTGTTTGGAGAGGCCGGTGTCACTGCGGATATAGAGGTGTTATCGTTATTTCTTGCCTCACTACGATCCTGCGGCCTGGCTCAACTGAATATCGATCTGGGGCATGTCGAGATTTTTCGCAGTCTCGCGGCTGCCGCCGGATTTAGCGAGGAACAGGAACAACAGTTATTTGATTTGTTGCAGGCAAAAGCCGCCGCTGATATTCGCCAGTGGTTGGAGGACAATGAGGTATCTGAGCCCTGGCGGACTATGTTTTCAAAACTGCCCAAGTTGTCCGGCGGGATTGAGGTTTTAACCGAAGCGCGCCAGAGTTTGGAGCAGGCCCCAGACAAGGTCGCCAAAGCGATTGATACTCTGGAGCAGGTCGCCAACGCTGTTATCGGCCGCTACCCAGAGGCGAATATTTTCCTGGATCTCTGTGAGCTTAGGGGTTATCACTACCACACGGGAATTGTCTTTGCGGCCTTTGCTCCTGGCTATGGTGCTGCGGTTGCCAATGGTGGTCGTTACGACCATGTCGGCGAGGTCTTTGGCCGGTCGCGATCAGCGACAGGTTTTGACGTCGATTTACGAGCCATTGAGTCGCTTCTGCCGGAGCAATCTGCCCCGGTACCGAGAATATTTGCACCTGCGTCTGAGGACGAGGGGCAGTGGCCAGTCATAGAGCAACTGCGCTCTGCTGGTGAAATAGTCGTTTGCGGGTTTCCGGGACAGGATGCGTCGGACTCCGAGTTGCAGTGTCAACGCCAACTGGTACTTATCGAAGGTAAGTATCAGGTGGTGCCGGTGTAGACAGTTTTTTTAGAGAGAGTAATTGAAGCCATGGGCAAGAACGTTGTGATCTTAGGCACCCAGTGGGGTGACGAAGGCAAAGGTAAAATCGTTGATCTACTAACAGATCAAGTGTCACTGGTTATTCGTTTTCAGGGCGGACACAACGCCGGTCACACGCTGGTGATCGATGGTAAGAAGACGGTTTTGCATTTGATTCCTTCGGGCATTTTACGTCCAGAGGTCACCTGCCTAATTGGTAATGGTGTCGTGTTGGCGCCAGATGCGCTGCTCAAAGAGGTCGCTGAGCTGGAAGCCAAAGGGGTTCCCGTTCGGGAGCGTTTACGTATTTCCCCTGCCTGCCCTCTGATTCTTTCGTATCACGCAGCACTTGATCAGGCACGCGAACAAGCGCGTGGCGCGGGCAAGATAGGCACGACAGGGCGGGGTATCGGCCCGGCCTATGAAGACAAAGTGGCACGTCGCGGTCTGCGTCTTGGTGATTTGATGTACCCTGAGCGTTTCGCTACCAAGCTGCGGGAAATTCTCGATTACCACAACTTTGTTTTGACTAATTACTACAAAGCCGACGCGGTGGATTATCAAAAGCTGCTCGACGAGTCCCTCGCGATGGGCGAGGAGCTGCGTCCGACGGTTGCAGATGTCAGCAGTATTTTGCACAACCGCCGTGAGGCTGGTGAAAGCATTCTGTTTGAAGGTGCCCAGGGTTCCTTGCTGGATATTGATCACGGCACTTATCCGTTTGTGACGTCATCAAATACTACTGCCGGTGGCACAGCGACCGGTTCTGGGTTTGGCCCTCTCTATCTGGATTACGTGCTTGGGATTACCAAAGCGTATACCACTCGTGTTGGCTCCGGTCCTTTCCCGACGGAATTGGCCTGTGAAATCGGCCGCCACCTGGGAGAGAAGGGGCATGAGTTCGGTGCGACGACAGGTCGTCAGCGTCGTACAGGATGGTTTGATGCGGTAGCTGTGCGTCATGCGGTACGTATTAATAGTATCTCTGGTCTGTGTCTCACCAAACTTGATGTTCTGGACGGTTTAGAAGAGGTAAAAATCTGTACCGGTTATGCCGACGAAGATGGCGACCCTATGGAAATGCCTTACGATGCAGAGGGTTGGGAGCTGGTCAATCCAGTTTACGAAACCATGCCCGGCTGGTCAGAAAGCACTGTCGGCATGCGTACTTGGGATGAATTGCCAGAACAGGCCAAAGCCTACGTTAAGCGGTTGGAAGAATTGACCGGGGCGCCCGTTGATATCATTTCCACTGGCCCGGATCGCGTAGAAACCATCGTATTGCGCCACCCCTTCGACGAATAACTATTGTGATTGGCAGCGAGGAAAAACGATTATCCTCGCTGTCGATTCCACTCAATACACTCTTGTAGAGTAATTCCCTTTCCGCCAAAAATATCCAGCGCACTTCCGATCGTCAAATCGACGCGTCCAGAAGAAAGCTGTTCAACAGATTCTAAGTCAGCCAAATTCCTCGCCCCGCCCGCATAGGTGACCGGTATTGGGCTATGCTCCCCAAGAAGTGTTACCAAATCTGCGTCTATACCTTGTTGCAAGCCTTCAACATCGGCGGCATGAATTAAAAATTCATCACAGTGGTCGGCCAGCTGAGCCAGGGTATCTGGGGTTACGGCTAATTGAGTGATAGTCTGCCAGCGATTGGTTGCAATGTTCCATCCGGTGTCTGAGCGGCGACAACTAAGGTCGAGTACTAACCGGTCTTTGCCAACTTGGTTGGTCAATTGGTGTAGGCGTGTCCAGGAAAACTCTCCATCCTCGAACAGGAAGGATGTCACGATAACGTGAGAAGCGCCGGCATCCAGATACTGAGCGGCATTGTTCCCATTAACTCCCCCGCCGACCTGAAGCCCGTTTGGCCAAGCCTTGAGTGCCTTATAAAGCTGTTCCTGATTGCCGGGTCCTAACGCAATAACATGCCCTCCTTGCAGATCATTTTGCCGGTATAGGTCTGCATAATAATCGGCAGATCGCTGGCTGATAAAATTGGTTGTCGCTCCATCATCGGTTAAGGAGCCACCGACAATCTGCTTTACCTGGCCTTGGTGCAGGTCGATACATGGTCTGAAAAGCGTCACTGTTTCTGTCCTGGCGAAAATAATATCAGTATACCAGTAAGAGCTAATTCTTAGCGCCTTAAGAGGTGGGATGTCGCTAAGAGAATCTTAAGTTTTTCGCGCTAGAATTTTGCAAATCCCTATAGAAGAAATTTGAAAACGAAATGATATCCAACTTAAACCAGGAATAAAGTGAGTTGATGGATGATATGCGCGAGAAAATGGAATAACGCGGAGACTTCGCATATACGAGTTCGTTATCTGTGAAGCTTGGCCGGTTGGAAAAAAGTCAGTGAAATGTAGAATTTGTATGCGTATTCTATTTACAAGATCAGGCGGGAAATCCTTCGCCTTTAATCCGGATAATTCAGGAAAATTCTCTTGCGTATCATACTCGTTGAGGACGATCGATCATTAGCCGACGGTTTAAACTTGGCGCTCGCTCAAGCGGGATTTGATTTGCATCACGTTACCAGAGGTGGGGATGCGTTGCATGTCATAAAAACGGATCCGCCCGACATGATGATTCTGGATCTGGGATTACCGGATATGGATGGTTTTGAAGTTTTGCGTCAAGCAAGAAGTACCTTACCTGTTTTGATCTTGACGGCTCGTTCAGAACTTGATGATCGCGTTAAAGGGCTTAATCTAGGTGCTGATGATTATCTGTCTAAACCCTTTGCCATCCCAGAACTCATTGCTCGTCTGCGTGTAATAGCCCGCCATTTGAGTAAGCAAACAACCAATACGATTCAGATCGGTAACGTCATTCTGGATACAGAATCGCAGGTCGTTGAATTCAATGGCGAGCAATTAGAATTACCCAGGCGTGAGTATGCGCTATTGAAAACCTTAATGGAAAATCCTGGTAGAGTGATGACCCGTGAAAAGCTTGAGGGAAGGCTCTACAACTGGGGCGACGAAGTCTCAAGCAATGCGCTAGAGGTACACATTCACCAGTTGCGAAAGAAGTTTGGTACGACGTTTATTAAAACGATTCGCGGCGTGGGATACACAATTAAGAAGCCGTGAAATCGATACGTGTTTTTCTCGTTGTTGCAGTGCTATCTGTGATGACTCTCACAACGTTTTTGGCTTCATTGCACGGGTACCGATCAAGTATTGCCCTGGCTGAAGATCTGTTCGACAAAAAGCTAGAAGCCATTACCTATCTTTTGGATGATTTGATCGATTCTAATGATATTGTTCGTGATCTAAGAGCCTTCGATAAAATAACTCGATTTCAAAAAGCAGATCTGATCTTTCAAATCTGGGGAGAGCACGATGATCTTATTCTCGGTACCGAAGGTATTATTACGCCATTGGCGCCATTAAAAGAAGGTTATTATTTTGAAAATCATCGTCAATATCGTTGGCGGATTCGTGTCCACCACAAACCACAAGAAGGGATCTGGATTTTGGTTGGAGAACGCGCAGATGTTCGTTACCAACTCGCAGAAAACATCATTCTAGAGTCGATATTACCCGTTATCATTTCTCTGCCTATTGCGGCATTATTTATTTGGTGGGTTATTGGAAACGGATTGTCGGTTTTGACCCGATTGGCGTCAGATCTTCGTAGTCGACAGCCTGATGATTTACAACCCTTGATCTATGAGACCTTGCCTGAAGAACTGGAACCCGTACTGCTCGCAATTAATCGACTCTTTCAGCGGTTAGAGATGGCATTTCAAAGAGAGAAAAACTTTGCCGCTGATGCCGCACATGAGCTGAGAACCCCCATCAGCGCATTAAAGGTTCACGTATATAATATCAATAATAATTATCCAGAGCTTACGCACGCACTTAGTATTCTCAATACCGATTTGGATCGGCTTGAACATTTGGTTGAGCAGGTTCTCATTCTTTATCGAACCAATCCCGATACGAGTGAGTTTTTTCGTGAAGGTGTTGACCTTGAGGCGCTTTGTCAGGAAGCGGTGAGTGATATTTATCCCAGCCTTGAAAGCAAGCGCCAGAATATTGAGTTGCAAGCCTCGCCCTGCGCGCCAATTTTTGGCAATCGCTATATGCTGCAGGCTATGATCAGTAATCTTTTGGTGAATGCACATAAATATTCTCCTGCTGGCGGGGATATCAAACTCACTCTTAGTCAAAATAGAAATCATATTATTTTAAATGTCGTTGATGACGGTGATGGAATTCCTGAGAGTGATTATGGAAGGGTTTTTGACCGTTTCTATCGCGTTGGAGGCGACAGACATGCGTCGTCAGAGTTTGGATGTGGATTAGGGCTAGCTATCGTAAAGCACGTTATCGATTTGCATCGAGGAGATATACATTTTCGCAAGCAATCTCTCGAAGATTCTAAAACTGTTTTTGTTGTTCAGGTGTCCTTTCCTGCAAGCTATCGTGGCAGCCTTCCGGAGAAGGAATCTTGAGACTGAAATTTCGATGTATAGAATTCGTCTGTGTTCTCACACTATCGACTTTTAGTCAGCATCTGTGGGCAGAACAGCCAATCTACAAAATAGAAATCATTAACCATCTGTTTGAGCCAAGTACATTGGAGGTTCCTGCAGGAGTTAAGTTTAAGCTGATTGTTTTAAATCGTGATACAACGCCAGAAGAATTTGAAAGTTACGAATTAAACAGAGAAAAGGTGGTGGTAGGTGAAGGAAAAATTACAATTTTTATTGGACCGTTGATGCCAGGAGAATATTCATTTTTTGGAGAGTTTAATCCAAAAACTGCTCAGGGAAAAATGGTCGCTAGGTAGTTTTCGTTTGTCATACCAAATTGCAACGCTAGGCGTTATGGTCATTTCATGTTAACGGCAAGTGTCATCGTTGTTTTAAGGGAAGCCCTTGAAGCGTCATTTTTATTGGGTGTTTTACTTGGGTTAACCCATCACATTCACCATCATAAGCACTGGCTCTTTCCTGGCTTGCTACTTGGTCTTGTTATGGCGGTCGCGTATGCTTTCAATCTGGAGACAATTTCGAATTGGTTTAATGGTGTCGGTCAAGAAGTAATAAACGGATTAATTTTAGTTTTCTTGTTTGTCTTTCTCTTAGCCATTCGAACGCTCATTGTCTTGCAGTATCATCGGATATTTTCGCTAAATTTGATTTTCGCAGCGTCAACGGCTCTCATTATTAGTCATGAAGGGGCGGAGTTGTTGGTATATTGGAGCGGAATATTTCACGTTGATAGCTATAGAGTCAGTGTGCTGGCAGGGTCTGTCATTGGAGTCGGTCTAGGAGTGAGTACCATCGCTATTTGCTACTTTGTATTGGTTTCAGTCGGAAGAGAAGTTCGCTGTAGACTATTTTTGTTGATGTTAGCAATCATGGGGGCGGGATTTACGTTGCAAGCGTTACGTAATCTTATTCAGGCGGATTGGATTCCTTCCGGGGCGATTGCCTGGAATACCTCTTGGCTTGTCTCTGAAGATTCAATTGCTGGTCAAATTCTTTATGCACTAATTGGTTATGAAGCCAGCCCAAGTGTTGTACAGGTGATTGTTTATGCCGCCGCATTAATTCTGATGTTTATACTTCCAAGATTTCTTTTTGGCATCTACACACAATCGAAAGCTGTTTAGCCTTTCGGCTTTATTAAGAAAAATATTGGTCTGTTGAAAGCAATTCATGCACGCGTTGTTGTGCGATTGGAACTAAATTTTCCTCAAACCATGGGTTGTTTTTAAACCAGCGAATATTTCGCGGGCTGGGATGAGGCATCGGAATACAGGTGTTCCATAACGATCGGCTTTTTTGGATGCGGTTAGCCAGACTCTCGCGACTTTTTCCGAGATGGTAATCAACGGCATATCGGCCCACTGGTAATGTTAACCGAAGGTTGGGAAGGTGCTTCAATAAGCGATGGCGCCAAGTCGTTGCACATTCCGGTCTGGGTGGTAAATCTCCCCCGCTTGCGGTTCCCGGAAAACAAAACCCCATGGGTACAAGTGCAATTTTTGTGGGGTCGTAGAATACTTCTTTCGATAGATTTAGCCACTGTCGAAGTCGATCACCGCTGGGGTCATTAAACGGAATACCCGTCTCATGGACTTTTCTACCGGGTGCCTGACCAGCAATTAGAATCTGAGCATCCGGGTGAAACTGAATAACTGGTCGAGGCCCAAGAGGCAGATGAACTTCACACAGTCGACAGTGCCTGACTTCTTCGAGAAGTGATATATAGCTCTCGGTCAAGGGTTCTTCACGTTCCGCAAAAGGTGGCGAGAACTTCTTCGTCACGGGTGGGCGGTCGCGCGTATTTCAGAGCGTCATCGCGCCATTCAAAGGGATGTGTGATGCGATCCAGTAACTCAAAAAACGCTTGGTAGGATTTTTGGTCGTACGCAATAGTGATCGCTTCTTCAACCAGATGATTGCGTGGTATATAGATGGGATTGATTGACAGCATGCGGTCGCTGATAGTTTGTAGCGGCACGTTCAGCATTTTCAGCTGATCCTTCCAGGTGTCCAGCCATGGGTTTAGAGCTGTAGGCAGTGGGGAGATGTCGGCTAGAGCGGAATTGCTGTCTTCGCGAAGTAATTCAGCAAGGCGGCGAAATGTCAGGGTAAAGTCCATTTTTTCTTGTGCCATGCTTTCCAATAATTCAGTGACCAAGGCAGTACTCGTATCGCTACTTGAAAGTCCGATTTTCGCCGTCATCCGCTGGTTGTATTCCTGCTGAAACTCACTGAGAAACCCGTCAAGCGCTGCTTCAGCGATTTTTATCGCCTCGGCTTCGTTATCAGATAAAAGTGGCAGCAGCACCTGCGCCATCCAAGCCAGGTTCCAATGTCCAATGCCAGGCTGATTGCGATATCGATAGCGTCCGTGGTGGTCGATAGAGCTGAATTTTTTGTCGGGATCGTAATCGTCTAGAAACGCACAGGGGCCGTAATCAATGGTTTCTCCGCTGACGAGCATATTGTCTGTGTTCATCACTCCGTGAATAAAACCAAGCGATTGCCACTGCGCAATTAGTTTTGCCTGTTTGCTGATCAAGTTTTCAAGTAGAGCTTTGTAAGGATTACCGCTTTCGATTGCCGTTGGGTAATGCCTGGCAATCACGTGATCGGCCAATTGCTTTACCGCATCGCTATTCTGTCGAGATGCGAAAAATTGGAAGCTGCCGATACGAATATGACTGCTGGCAATTCGAGTGAGTATTGCCGCTGGGTAGACGCGATCGCGTACCACTCGTTCTCCCGTGGTTACTGCCGCGAGACTGCGAGTCGTTGGAACTCCGAGTGCCGCCATGGCTTCACTGACCAGGTATTCCCTGAGAACGGGTCCAAGAGGCGCCAATCCATCACCCATGCGGGAGTAGGGGGTTTCCCCTGATCCTTTCAGCTGTATATCAAAGCGTTGGCCATCTGGATCAATCACTTCTCCGAGTAAAATGGCGCGCCCATCGCCTAGTTGCGGGTTCCACTGGCCGAATTGATGGCCTGCGTATACCGCGGCCAGTGGTTGGCTGCCGGGTAGAATGGTATTTCCGGAAAATACGGCGGCAATGTCATCATCGCTTGCCTGTTGTAGATTCAGGTTGAGAGCCTCTGCTAAAGAGGTATTTAGGGTGATGAGGCTTGGAGACCTGACATGGGCGGGGTGTTGCTCGGAGTAAAAGACTTCACCCAGTCGGTAAAAACTGTTGTCAAAGTTAACCTTGATATTCGTGGCCATATCATCACACCTCCCCGTGAACAGCTCTATTGTGCGCAACACGGCGCATAAAGGGAAATCGCGTTACGAAAATAATTCAGCGGAAATAGCGTTTGTCAAGATGCTGGCTGTCGTTCTGCCGGTAGCAAGCGTTGGGCGAGTCGATGCTGGCGCATTTCCGGTAACTTTTGCCAGTTTTGAAACTGCTGTTCAAGGTAGTCTTTTGAGGTGGTTATGGATTTTCCTCGGGCATTGCGCCGCGAGTAGCCCCAACATCGAAGGACGTTATTCGTGTGTGTAGTGGGGCGAACACGTTCTCGCTGATAGTAGGGAACGAGTTCCCAGGCATCAGCCGTAGAGAGTTGTTGGCATGTCAATTCGATTATGTCGCCTACAACCTTCTGATTGCGGCAAGGCTTGATAAAAAGGTAGCCATCACGCAGGCATTCATACAGCTTCCAGTGATATAAAATCGCTGGAGTGGCGCGTAAGCTCTTTCCGAATAAGTGTTTTTGCAGTTCCGGGTCTCTAAGTGTGCCGTAGACGAAAAGAGACTGGAGCATCAGTGGCGAGTATCACCGGGTGCGGCCATGGTGAGTGTTTGCAGGTTTTGTAGGCGTTCAGCTAAATTGGCATCCTGCAGCAGCAGGGTAAATTCATCGGCGGGGATAGGTTCGGAAAACCAATACCCCTGATAAAGGTTGCAGCCTTGTTCTCGCAGAGTGTGGAATTCTCTTTCTGTTTCTACCCCTTCCGCCGTGACATTACATCCAAGACTGTTCCCTAAGGCGAGTAACGTCTTACACAGAATGAAATGGTTGTGGTTTTCCTGCAGATTTTTCACGAATGAGCGATCGATCTTAAAATTCAGTTTTGGAAATAATCTCAAGTAATCAAGGCCGCCAAAACCTGTACCCAAATCATCGACTGAGGCATTGATGCCGAGTTTGTCGAGCTCGGTAATTAGCTGCAGCGCATGTGCCGCACTGTCGAGAGCAGCGGTTTCAGTAAGCTCCAATTCCAGCATGCCTGGCCGCAGGTGGTAGCGTTCGACCATGTCTTTAATGTAACTGAGCAGGCGTTCATTCTTAAGCTGGTGAGCGGAAAGGTTGACGGCTATCTTGAGCTCATAGCCCATTGAACTCCAAACAGAAATTTGTTCGCAGGCGCGGTGCAAAACCCAGAAACCAATGTTATCTATTTGTCCGCTGTGTTCGGAATGAGGAATAAAATTGGTGGGCGATATCAACCCTTTCTCGGGGTGGCGCCAGCGGATGAGGGCTTCGGCGCCGATAATGCGTCCTTTATGAATATCGATAACCGGCTGGAAAAACAGCATTAACTCACTTTTCATTAACGCTTTGTGGAGATCCAGGCCAAGCTGTAGACGTCGTTGTATAAACTCTCGATCGCGAGGAGAAAAAACGACAGGATCACTGCGGCGTTCCGCCGAAGCTGCGGCTGCGACTGCGTAGTCGAGTAGTTGTTCGGGAGAGTCACTGTGTTCCGGAAAGAGCGAGATTCCTGCTCTTAGTGTCAGAGTTTCACGAATTTCATCCTGTAGGCAGAGTTCATCGAGAAGCTCACTGACATCACGCCGCAACTTTAACTCTTCTTGAGGGTAGGAGAAAAAGCACGCAAAAACGCCATTGCCGAGATAGCCTGCAAGAGAATGGCGCCCCAGGCGATATTCAAAGTCAAAGGCGAGATTTCGCAGATTGCTGTTGGTTGCCTGCTGGCCATCGGATGATACCAAGTCGAAATAATTCGCGATACGAACGACCACCAGTGCGGCACATTCGTCACGATCTGGGGTGCTTTTCAATCGTGAATTGATGCCCTGAAGAAAAAAGTCTCGTGTAGATAAACCTGTGACGGTATCGACTTGCGTCAGTTCTTTAAGCAAACGGTCGAGTTTTTCAAGGGAGAGTTGAGTAATCGCCATCAATTTTCCGGCTTCGTCGTTGAAGTCGGTTGGAAGGTGATCTAGTTGACCCGCATCCATAAAATGCTGAAGTGCTTCAGTGGTCGCTGTTACCGGTCGTAGTAAATGGTGGATGATCAATAGGGTTGTAGCCGTACCGATCAACGTCGCTGCGAGAATCACCCCGAGAATGATCACGTGTTCTCTTGAGGTGATGGATTGAATTGAAATCTGATAAGCAATCAGACAGATGAGCGGGAGGTGAATCCCTAAAAAAGTCACCAGAAATATTTTATTGCGATAATTTAGCCAGCGCAGTTTGGAAAACGCGGCGTAACAGGCAAGCCTCTTCTGAGCGACGATATTTGACATCAGCAGTTGCTCTAAAAAAATGATATGTGTTTGGAATTACTTAGGTTTTGACAGCAAATTGTCACCATCCTACGCAGAGCCCAATTAAATTGCGAGTTGATTTTTGCGACTGACGTTTATTGGGTCTTTGTGATGCATATGACGATATTGGTGTCATTTAGGCGACATAGTGCTGTCAATTGGTACGTGTTGGAGAGTAATACCAGGTCTATAAGTCAGTTTTCCAGTTTCTGCACCGTCAAAACGAATTAAGCGCTTTCGAGTTACAACGGAGAAGGGTCCATCGAGCATTGTGCCAATAGTATGTTTTCCCAGTAAAACCTTTGCTTCAGGGCCGAGTAGAGCGCATTCAATTGTCTCTTGATTTTGCATCAGTTCCGGGCTTGTGGTTTCGATGAGTAATATCTTCCCGTCAATTCCATCGCAATGGACAGCGTCAATGTCTCCTATCGTTACAGGAATACCTGCCTCGCACTTCAGGGTCATTACTGGTGCTGCGTGGTCGAGAATAAGATTTTGGGCATATTGGCCCAGCAATTCCGCCAATCCCGAATGTGGGTGAAGGGCGTTATGAAGAAGTCCAATTTGGACCTCTATTGAAGCGTCGCCGTGGTGCCAACTAAAACAACGGTGGCAGCTACCTATATCTTTGCGGTGAGCCACTCGGAGGGTATTGCCAAGGGCAATGTTTCCATCGCGGTCCAGCGCAATGAGTCCGGCATCCAAAGTGGGATTGGCCGACAGGATTTTAGGGATAGATTCTGCGGCTGAGAGGCCTTGCCGCAGTAATATTAATAGCTGCTGGTTGAGTGGCAGAGCTCCTGGTGCGCCTTTGTGTGGCATTCTATGGCCGGTAACCAATTCACCTTTATTTCCGGTGGTAAGGAATTGAGCCAAGGGCTCTGGCCGGTCTGGGCCGCTGGTGATTAGGGCTGCCCTTGTTATTGAGGGGCGAGTCCACCATTGCGCTTGGCGAGCTTCAATTTTACCTATCAATGCGGATATACCACCGCGCTGGCCGCAAAGGTACTCAGCGTTACCTTGCTCATTGATCCACGCCAAAGTAACAAACCCGCCAAGGGCGCCAGTGCAAATCTGCTCTGCAAATTCTATCGTTGTGCAGATGGCTGGAAGGGCGTATGGGCCGCTGATTGCAATACCAATTGTCATTTGTCATTGCCTGTGGAGAAGATAGTCCGTTAGGCTCATTGGCCCGTATCCCTCGATTGTCACTCATGTAATTTTAGGAGCCTGTAATGACCACACTTTCCGACATTTCATTTACGATGATGGATGGAAGCCCTGCGAGTCTGGGTAAATTTTCTGGATCCGTCGTCCTCGCAGTCAATGTGGCTTCAAAATGTGGTCTTACGCCGCAGTATGAGGCTCTCGAAGCCATTTACGAAAAGTATCAGGATCAGGGTTTGGTTGTATTGGGTTTTCCTGCGAATAATTTTGCGGGACAGGAGCCTGGCAGTAACGAAGAAATTGCCAGTTTTTGTACAGCAAACTTTGGTGTCAAATTCCCTATGGCGCAAAAAATCTCCGTTACAGGTGATGACCAGCATCCGCTTTATCAAGCGCTCACTGAGCAGCAGCCGCAATCTATCCGCAATGACGATGGGGCGTTTTTGGAAAAGCTGAAAAGCTACGGGTTGGCGCCTGCCAGTGACACAGATGTGATGTGGAATTTCGAAAAATTTCTGATTGGTAAAGATGGTGCAATCGTGGCCCGTTTCGCGCCAGATATCGCCCCGGATGATGAGCGAGTAATCCATGCGGTTGAAGAGGCTTTAAAGGCCTAAGTGGAATCGCTAAGTTAGCGGCAATTAGGGTAATGTGAACCAAAGAGTAGCAGGAATTATGAGCAGGCTGGCCAAGTTGCCTAGCATGACAATACTTGCTACTCGATCTGGCTGCTGATTAAACTGCTCTGCTAACAGTAAATTAAAGACGGCGGGCGGAAGGGCGGCGAAGACCAGTAACATTGACGTCTCCAGCGGCGTTAGTTCAATAAACGCAAGTGCCAATAAAGCGCTGATGATTCCGGCAGCGGGGCCGGCTACGGCTCCGAATGTTCCGAGACGCCAATCCCCCAAATCGACTTCAAGGAGTCGGGCGCCTAAAGAAAATAGTAACAAGGGGATGGCAACCTGCCCGAGCATCTCTATGGTGTTATTAATCGGCGACGGCAGCTGAACACCCAAACCATTGAGACTAAGCCCTGCCATCGTGGCGATCAGAATCGGGTTTTTCAGCATTTCTATTAGATTCACTCGGCGATCAAGCATAAATACACCGACCGTGAACTGTAAAAGCATACCGACAATCAGCATCACGACAGCGGGCTGTAAGGCAGTATCGCCAAATGCGAATATCAATAGCGGCAACCCCATGTTTCCTGAGTTATTGAACATCATGGGAGGAAGGAACGTTTTGATATTAATGCTTTTGGCGCGACAGATTGGCCACAAGAGCAACCCAGGCCCGAGAATGACAGCGGCGGCGCCAATGCAGAGCCCGGTATAAGAGAGCATGTTGAAAGGTTTATCGACCAGCGCCCAGAAGATGAGTAGGGGGCTAAAGACGTCGAGATTCATACGATTAATCGTCGACATGTCTGGCCGAAATTTACGGCAATAGGCCATGCCCAAAATCGCACAGGCAAACACCGGGAAAATAATCCCGACAACACGAAGAAACGTTTCCAGCACGGGTTTCTACCTTTGGTGAATGTCTGACAGCCAGGTGCCGAGCTGTGTTAGGAAGCCCAGATGGAGTTTCAGTTAGCTGGGAGGGCTTGATAATAGCCGTCTTGCTCGATGATATGAACGTCAGTTTGGTAAAGCTCACTGATTTTATCGGCGGTGAGCATTTCCTTTTTCGGGCCATCCGCCAGGATCACGCCATCTTGCAGAAGAATGACTCGATCGATTTCAGGAATCACTTCATGGATGTGGTGAGTGGCCAACAGCAGCGCCGTGCCAGAGGCGGCTTGCGCACGGAGATCTTTTAGCAGTTGAAAGGAGCCCTGCAAATCGAGACCGCTGGTGGGTTCATCGAGTATCAGGCTGGCGGGATTGTGTACCAGTGCCCTGGCCAGTATTAGACGCCGTTGTTGCCCGGTGGAGAGATGATGAAACATGCGATCTTTCAGGTGCATCACATGCAGACGTTCCAGTAATGCTTCGACGCGCTCGATTTCTGACTCGGTTGCCGGGTCGCTGTAGAGCGTTCCAATTGTACCTCTCAAGCCGGACAGAACAACATCGAAACCAGTGGTGATCGGCAGATACTTGGCTTGAAAATCGTGGGATACCAAACCAATGTGCTGTCGCAAATGCTGAACGCTGACCCGCTCATCCCCAAGGATTTTGACGAAACTGCCCTCGCGCACCAAGGGGTAGATATCACGACTCAGCAATTTCAGCAGCGTTGATTTTCCCGCGCCATTTGGGCCGAGAATCGCGACCCTCTCACCCTGCTCGATACATAAATTTAAACGATCGAAGACCCGGTGCTCGCCGCGGCAAGCACTGGCGTTGACAATTTCCAAGAGCGGTTCAGACATCGTAACTTCAGGATGGCTCAGAAGAGAACGCGGCAGCGTATTGTGCCTTCAATACTCTTGAGTTTTTCGAGAGCAACCTCGCTGTATTCTGCATCGATATCAATAACCACGTAGCCGACGCTTTCTCGTGTTTGCAGGTATTGCGCGGCAATGTTGATATCGTTGTCGGAAAACACATGGTTGATCTTGCTAAGAATTCCCGGAATGTTGCGATGGACATGCAGCAACCGGTGGGCCTGTGTGTGCTCTGGTAGGGCGACCTCTGGAAAGTTGACGCAGGAGGTCGTAGTGCCGTTGTCGGAGTAACGAATCAGTTTTTCTGAGACTTCGACGCCGATATTCTCCTGGGCTTCCATGGTTGAGCCACCGACATGGGGCGTCAATAGGGTGTTATCCAAACCGCGTAAGGGGGATTCGAATTCCTCATTATTACCACGTGGCTCCACGGGAAATACGTCGATGGCTGCGCCGGCAAGGTCGCCAGCTTTCAAGGCTTCCGCAAGAGCGTCAATATCGACGACGTTGCCTCGTGACGCGTTCAGTAAAATCGCCCCTTTTTTCATGCGGCGGATTTGAGCCGTACCAATGAGGTTCTTTGTGCTGGGGGTTTGTGGCACATGGAGAGAGACCACATCTGAGCGATTTAAGAGTTCACTCAGTGTCTTAACTTGAGTCGCATTGCCCAGTGGCAGTTTCGACATGACATCAAAGAAGATAACTTCCATGCCTAGCGATTCAGCCAAAACGCTGACCTGTGTACCAATGGATCCGTACCCGACAATGCCGAGAATTTTTCCTCTGGCTTCGTAGCTGCCTTCTGCGGATTTCATCCAGCCACCTTTGTGGCAAGAGGCATTTTTCTGAGGGATGCCCCGCAACAATAAGATGGCTTCCGCGATAACCAGCTCGGCAACTGAGCGAGTGTTGGAGTAAGGGGCATTGAAAACGGCAACACCGTGTTCTTGTGCCGCTTCCAGATCGACTTGGTTGGTTCCTATGCAAAAACAACCAATCGCCAGCAGGCGCGGGGCGTTCTCAAGCACCTTGCGAGTAACCTGAGTGCGGGAGCGTATGCCCAGGAAGTGGGCAGAGTTAATTTTCTCAATCAGCTCTTCTTCCGGCAGCGAAGTCTTCAGAAGTTCGACATTGTGATAGCCGGCAGCCTGTAGGCTTTGTACGGCGGATTCATGGATACCTTCCAATAACAGGAAGCGGATCTTGTTTTTGTCAAAAGACACTTTGGACATCATGGTGCTGCAGGCCTCGCTACAACCGAAATCTGGGGAGTTAATTGCCCCGCTACGATGCAGCTGGGCGCGAAAGCGCGCTATGATAGCACAGCCAGCGACCTTCATTCGCCACGGGATTATATCCTTTGGCAGGAATGGTGATATTGCGGCTATATGCTTCAGCAGGAGATCAGCTTTGACCTATCGTCATCAGTTAAAAACCCCGCAGGGGATTACCAGTGCCGACTTGCCGACCGGCAAGGTCGTTTGTATCGGGCGCAATTACGCCGCCCATGCGAAAGAATTGAATAACCCGGTGCCGGATGCTCCTCTGCTCTTTATGAAGCCGGCTACCGCGTTGGTGCCTTTGGCGCCGGGTTTTACGGTGCCCTCTGACCAAGGATCCTGTCATATCGAAACCGAGATTGCTTTCCTGATTGGCTCGGAGCTCAAACAAGCTGCGCCTGAGGCGTGCCGGGAGGTGATCGCCGGGGTTGGAATCGGTTTTGATCTCACCTTGCGCGACCTACAGTCTGCGCTGAAGGAGAAAGGGCATCCATGGGAAATGGCCAAGGCGTTCGATGGCAGTTGTCCTTTGACGCCTTTTGTCACCTTGCCGGCGGGGGCTGATCTGACACAGCTTCAGCTGCAATTGTGGCGTAACGAGTCATTGCAGCAGGACGGTCACTCCGGGGATATGCTGACACCCGTGCTTGAGTTACTCAGCTACATCTCTCGCTACTTTACCTTAAACCCAGGTGATGTGGTTCTATCGGGAACACCTGCCGGCGTTGGTCCCATCAGCTCTGGTGATCAACTGAAGGTGGTATTAAAAGACCTGTTAGAGGTGGAGACTCAGGTCCTCTGAGTCCCCTGACGGCCGCTGGGTCTTCTCGTAGATGCCTCTTCGTGCTCGCTATGGCAATACTACTTGGGCGCGAAGAGGGTCTCTACGCCACTGGTTTTACCGAGAAGTAGAACATCCGCGGGGCGGTTGGCAAACAGGCCGTTGGTTACCACTCCAGTAATCTGATTGATGTCAGATTCTAAATGGCGGGGCTGTGTAATCTTGAGATTGTGAACATCAATGATCTGATTGCCGTTGTCGGTCACACAGCCCTCGCGATACACCGGGTCTCCGCCTAGCTTGACCAGCTCTCGGGCCACGTGGGATCTGGCCATGGGGATGACTTCCACAGGAAGGGGGAAGTTGCCCAGAATGTCCACCCATTTTGATTCATCGGCGATACAGATGAATTCGCGCGCGACCGCGGCAACGATTTTTTCGCGGGTTAATGCCGCTCCGCCGCCTTTTATTAAGCAGAGGTGGGCATTGGTTTCGTCGGCACCATCGACATAAACCTCGAGAGCGTCGACACTGTTTAAATCGTAAACGGGAATCCCGTGGCTTTTCAGGCGCTCAGCAGAGGCTTCTGAACTGGCGACAGCGCCGTCGAACAGGCCCTTGTGCTGGGCAAGCGCATCAATGAACAGATTGGCGGTAGAACCGGTGCCGACGCCGACGATGGATTCGCTCTCCAATTTGGGAAGAATATAGTCCACTGCCGCCTGGGCAACCGCTTGTTTAAGCTGATCCTGGTTCATGGAAGTCTCCTCGTTTGGCCAGTTCCCTGCCGTGCAATGTTAAAGGGCGGCAATTATACGGTGCTAGAGGGGACTTCGATAGCCGAGTCGGTGGCAATGCTTTACTATGGCGCCCTCACTGTTCACCCTCCAGCTGTTATTTCTGTCATGCCAGAGTCTTACATCAAACGCATCCTCGATGCCCGTATCTATGATGTGGCGATAGAGACACCTCTCGACGCCGCTCACTATCTCTCCACTCGCCTGGGAAATCAGGTGCTGCTTAAGCGCGAAGATCTGCAACCGGTCTTTTCTTTCAAAATTCGCGGCGCCTACAACAAGCTGCGGCAACTGCCCGAGGATCAACTGAAAGCCGGGGTTATTGCCGCTTCTGCAGGTAATCACGCACAAGGCCTGGCGCTGTCTGCCGCCCGAATGGGGGTGAAAGCGATTATTGTCATGCCGCGCACGACCCCTGCTATTAAGGTGGATGCGGTTCGACGCCACGGTGCGAAGGTGATTTTGCATGGAGATGTATATGATGAAGCCTATGCGCACGCGGCCGCACTTGTCGAAGAAAAAGGGCTGACCTATATCCATGCTTACGATGATCCGGATGTCATCGCAGGGCAAGGTACCATTGGCATGGAAATTCTGCGCCAGCATCCTGCGCACATTGATGCCGTCTTTGTACCTGTTGGTGGTGGTGGCTTGTGTGCTGGTGTGGCGGCCTACATAAAGTATGTGCGTCCTCAGACGAAAGTCTTTGCGGTAGAGCCAGAAGACGCGGCCTGCCTTAAGGCAGCCTTAGAAGCGTCTGAGCGTGTGACCTTGCCGGAAGTGGGCATTTTTGCCGACGGCGTTGCCGTCGCCCAAATTGGTAAAGAGACCTATCGGGTGCTGAAGGACACGGTAGACGGCGTTATCACTGCCAACTCTGATGAAATGTGTGCGGCCATAAAAGATATTTTCGAAGATACTCGCTCGATCGCTGAGCCAGCGGGTGCCTTGGCCTTAGCAGGCTTGAAAAAATATGTTGCCGAGCAGGGATGCGAAGGTCAGACGTTGATCGCTATTGATAGCGGTGCGAACACCAACTTTGATCGGCTAAGGTACATTTCGGAAAGAACTGAAACCGGGGAAAAGCGAGAGGCGATTCTGGCGGTGACTATTCCTGAAAAGCCGGGCGCCTATCGGACCTTCTGTAAAGATCTGGGTAAACGCAATATCACCGAATTTAATTATCGCTACGCGGATCGTGATGAGGCGCGGATATTTGTCGGTGTCCAAGTGGCACCCGCCCCCGAAGACCGTAACAACCTCTTGCAGGAGTTAAGAGAAAAAGGGTATTCCGTTGTTGATATGACCGACAACGAAATGGCGAAACTGCATATCCGACACATGGTTGGAGGGCACGCGGCTGGGGTTTCCGATGAGCGAGTCTATCGATTTGAGTTTCCCGAACGGCCTGGCGCGCTCTATCAGTTTCTCTCCCATTTTGCCGGGCGCTGGAATATTTCCATGTTCCACTACCGCAACCACGGCGCGGCTTATGGCCGGGTGTTGGTGGGCATGCAATTGGCTGAAGAGCAGCTCGAGCAAGTGAACGGTTATCTCGACACACTCGGTTATCGTTATTGGGACGAAACGGATAACGAAGCCTATCAGTTCTTTCTTGGATGACAAGGCCGCCTCATGGCGAGGTGACGTTATTTTGTCGCCTCGCTGATAGAGGTTCGCGTCACTTGCCGGTCTAACTCGCTGCCTTGTCGCCAATTCTTCCCCTCTGTGAGCTCAGGCGATACGAGGCATTTCAACGTTTTACTTAATTTCCGTCTGCCGTTTCAGAAATTTCACTTACAGATCATTGGCTTATTTCTATTTGGTAGAAATGGCTGGTAGATTTTTTGTTAGCTGACGGTTATCCATCACCTGGAATGGGGCGCATTTCTCAATGACTTTTCCTTGAAAACGTCAAAAAGCTGGCGCCTAGAATATTTTTGGGTAAACTGGTGGAGAAATGGGGTTGGAAACTTTTGGCGTCAAGCGTCTACCAGCCAATTCGCGATATTATATGGCAAGGAAAGGGGCTAGGCAGCGCATGAAGTTCGACGTGATAACCATCGTTACTTTGGTTTTTACGCTGGGAGTTTTTGTCAGTACCCTTGATTTCAACGAAGCTTTTGCCAGTGATCCCAAACCTCGTTCTGAATTGCAGCAGGGAACAACCCTGGAATAGCCTGTCACTGCCCGTCAGTTGCGGTGTTCTCTCGCCATTTGCCGTCGTCCTTTTATTCAAATTCTGCGAACTTGCTTCCACGTCAATCCTGATTGATGTAGCGTCGAGGGGCTCTTAAAGGCATTCGCGTCAACAATTCGTAGCCCAGAGTGCCGCACAGTTCAGCGATGTGATTAACATCAAGCCCATTACCCCATAAAATTGCTTTTGATCCAATATGGATATTGTCGAGTCCTGTGATATCGACGGTAATCATATCCATGGAAACACGACCTGCCAGAGCGGCGCGTTGACCTTCTATTAATACAGGTGTGCCGTTAGGGGTCAGTCTTGGGTAGCCATCCCCGTAGCCTATAGCCAGAGTGGCAATGGTGGAGTCGTTACGTGCCGTCCATGCTCTTCCATAGCCAACGGTTTCACCTCGAGCAACCTGATGAACAGCGATCACTTCGGTTGTCAGAGTCATCACAGGCTTTAATTTGGCCGCATTTGGATGAGGAGAGGAGAAGGGTGAGCTGCCGTAAAGCATGATCCCGGGCCGATTGAAGTTGCCGTGGGATTGAGGATGTGCGAGAACCCCGGCGGAATTTGCGAGGCTGCAGGGGCACTGAAAGCGGCCTGTTTCGAGATGAAATTGCTCCAGCTGACGACTGGTAAAATTGCTGGCAGGGACATCCGCTTCGGCAAAGTGGGTCGCTAGTACCATCGGCTGTCGAATGTCGGCCGCTTGGCTTAGTTTTTGGTAGGCGCGAACGAGGGATTCGCCCGACAATCCCAGTCTATGCATGCCGGAATCAACTTTCAGCCAGACAGCGAGCTGCTGATTGCTGGACTTGTCACGATGTAAAACCCAGTTAACTTGTTCTTCAGAATGCAGTAATAACCAAAAATCCAACTGGGCTGCTGTTTTAACTTCTTCCGGAGAAAACGGTCCTTCAAGAAGCATAATGGGTTTATGGATTCCCGACTCCCGTAACTCCATCGCCTCTTCGAAGCTTGCGACAGCAAAAGCCGGTGCTGTGGGTTCAAGCGTTTTTGCAGCCGCAACGGCTCCGTGTCCATACGCATTGGCTTTCACGACCGCGAGCGTATCGCTATGGGGTGCGAGTTGTTGGGCCAAGCGGTAATTGTGGCGTAGAGCGGCCAGATCGATAATGGCTTGAGCTGGGCGGGTCATAGATCAGACATCGAATTTGTATTGAGTGTATTGCTGCTGAGCCGCGAGCCAGACAGGTCCGGGTTTGCCTGTGCCTACCGGCTTACCGTCAATGGCGACGACAGGAGCGATCTCTTTGCTGGAGCTGGTGATCCAGACTTCGTCCGCAGCGAGTGCCTCTGCCATGGGTATTGGCCGCTCCTCAACGGAGATCTCGCCAAAATGATTTAGAGCCTCAAGAACGATTCGTCGAGTAACTCCGGGTAGCAGCTGGTGATCGAGCGGTGGAGTGATAACCCTGCCATTTGTCACGATAAAGGCGTTGCATGCACTGGCTTCCGTCAGCTCTTGTTGTTCATTGTACAGCAGTGTTTCATTTAACCCTTGAGCATATCCGGACTGAAAATGTAAAACATTGCCGAGCAGGGATACTGATTTGATATTACAGCGGCGCCAGCGGCGATCCTGCTCTGTGTTAACACGATAGGTTTTTACCTTTTCGATGTCTGCTATCGGAGGGTCGCTGATTGGAAAGGTATAGGCAAAAACGGTGGGCAGAATTCCCTTTGGAAATGCATGGTAGCGGTTGTCATCAGTACCGCGAGTCACCTGTAAATAAATTCCGACGTTAGTGGTCGTGTGTTCCGACAGTAATGTTTGAAAAATGTCGAACCAGTGTTCTGGCTTCCATTGCAAAGGAATGCCAATGGCATCCAGGCCTTGTTGCAGGCGTTCAATATGATAAGCAAATCCCACCATCTTCCCGCTGTACGATGGAATTACTTCGTAGATGCCGTCGCCAAACAGGAAACCTCGGTCCATTGGTGAGATACGTGCTTCTGCGGCGGGCAAAAAACGGTCGTTCAGAAAAACCTGTTGCATGTCGCCTCTCCAACTTAACGGGCTAAACACTCCGGATTACCGATCCATTCGTTATCCGGTATGGTAATTGTGACATGGTTAGGGGGCGTTGGCCCTGGTAATATGTTGTTGACTCTAGGTAATGTTAAAAAATATATTCAAAAGACGTTTCAGTTCATCTAATAGTTCTTGGCTGGCCTCAGCGCTAAACCCATCCTCTGTTGGTTCTGCTTGCCGAGTGACGCCATCGACAATGCCTTGAGCCGCTAGCCAGTTAAGGACTTCCACGTGCCGAATATCCTGTAGAAGAGGCTGTGCGGTTAGAGCTTCGAGCATCGCAATAATGCCGAAACATCCCCAGTTTGAGACGTCTGCAACCAGAAGTTCATCGCAACTGGTGGCCGCGGGAACGATGTCCAATAGAGCCAGGGAAGATGCCGCCCGACCCATACCGACCTCGTTGCCGCCATCGCCGATGGCAAGCTTATCTCCGCAGAACCCGCTGAAATAGGTGTCGATTGGGGCAACCCGGTCAGATATCTGTTCGCCCCGCATGTTGTAGTAGTTGCCATCGGCTGCAGCTCCCGGACGTTCAATGGCAATGATTAATCCGGGCGAAAGCTTCTGTAGTGAGGCTGTGCAGTCGTTGTGGTCGGTTGCCAAGCGAGTGACGGGGTGTTGAGTTGCCAGCAGGCTGGCTAATGGATCTTCACAGACAATCTGTACCGATTTCTCCAGAGTTTGTAGGGCGTCAGACAGAGCAATAGCCCCCGCTGGACCATCGGTTTCCTGGGTATTACCGACGGGAAATCCAGTGGCGATTAGTATCTGATCATCGCAGGCAAGCAATTTTTGCGCTGTGCGTAAGCAGTATCCCGCTTCCAGGGTTCGTTGCAGCGTCTGCATTCCCCTTAAGTTGCGACACACCAAGAGGTCTTCGATCGTACCACTGAGTTCGAGCAGATCTTTATAGCGGCTGGCGTGTTCATTGCTGCTGCTCATGATGTGGTTTCTCTCCAACGTGAATTTCTATCCTGGCTATAAGCTGACAGCCATAGTTTTTGTCCGGTCGTTGCAGATTCCGGCGATTACCCGTTATAACAAAGCAAGACTTGTTCCTTGAATTTAATCGGTAATCACATCCAAGCGCGTTGATTGGCGTCGTTGCCGAGAGAAGCGCAGTGCTTTCTCTGCGGCCAATTGATCAATCAGTGCAAAGTTGACGCGTCCCCCCGCTGTCAGCTGTGCTAAGAGGTTTGCATCAAGTGACAGTACGCTGCCAATTTTGGGGTAGCCACCAATTGTTTGGCGATCGTTTAACAGGACTATGGGTTGGCCATCCGGTGGTATTTGAATCGCGCCAAAGCAGATTCCTTCGGAGAGAAACGTTTTGCTTGGCGTATGAATTTTTTCACCTTGTAATCGATAACCCATACGATCACAGAGTTCGCCGACTGTATAGGTGGACTGAAAAAAAAGATCGCGAGTGGCACTATTGAATTCATCGTACTGATAGCCCGCCAATACGCGCAGAGTAACCCAATTGCTGTATTTGGGGATTTGTTCTTTGGGTAGACGAAAACACGTTTGGTGACTGCTCTCCAGGGTTTCCAAGATATCGCCTTTTTGAATCGGGCCACCATCAAGGCCGCCGAGTCCTTCACGAATGACGGTTGAGCAACTGCCAAATTGGGGGGCAATCTGAAAGCCTCCAGAAACGGCAAGATACAGGCGGCAGCCGTTTCGTGCGTAACCAATATCCAGAATATCGCCGCTGTTTAGCTGCAGCGTGCTCCATTGTGGGACATTCTCGCCGTTGATGCGGCAAGGCGCGTTGGCGCCAGTGATTGCGATACATGATGGCTTGTGCGCCAGCAATTTGAGTCCGCCAATGGTCATTTCCAGCTGGCAGGATTCCTCTTCATTGCCAACCAATTGATCGGCCCAGTGGAAGGCGTCCCTGTCCATGGGGCCTCCGGTGGTGAGTCCCAGTTTGTGATATCCGTAACGACCGCCATCCTGAAGTAGGGTTAGCATGCCGGGATTGAGTATTTCAAAGCTCAAAGATGTCCTCCAAGACGTAAAAATTCCTGCTGATCAATGGCAAAAAAGCGTACCCGATCGCCAACTTGAACCGGCATATGGGGAGGTGTTTTGGGATCAAAGAGTGGTGTTGGGCAGCGACCTATAATGTTCCATCCACCCGGGGACGGCGCGGGGTAGACAGCAGTCTGTCGATCGGCGATGGCGACAGCACCTTGAGCGACTTGTTTGCGTGGTGTGGCTAACCGCGGTGTTGCAATCTTGGGATCCAGCTTGCCGAGATAAGCAAAGCCTGGTGCAAAGCCAATGGCATAGACACGATATTCCTGCATTTGATGCAGTTCGATGACAGCTTCTGTTTTCAGGCCAGAGTGGGAAGATACGCGTTCGAGATCAATACCTACGTCTTCACCGTAGTACACGGGTAGTTCGATGACCTGTGATGGTCGTTCGGATGATATTGTCTGCGCCTGTTCATAAGCGCGCTGCAATTTTGTCATCAAGTCAGCCGCTGAAAGCTGATCTGCGGCGTAAATCACCAGTACGGATGCATAAGATGGCACGACATCGATAAGGCCGTCGCCCAGCGTTTTTTGAATTTCTGAAACAAAGCTCTGCAGAATATCGAAGATTGCAGACGAGGCTTCGTCTGCCAGGTAAATCATCAGTGAGTTTTCACCGGCGGGTACAATTTTCATGTTCTAAGTATGTGTCGTATGTCTTTAATGGCCTGGACGGCATCGATGTTATCGCCGTGAACGCAAAGTGTGTCAACCTTTGGAAAGTATTGCTGTTGCCCCGCAATATTTGTTACGGCCTGATTCTTAGCCAGATTTTGCACTTGTTCGAGTGTCTGTTCTCGATTGAGAACGGCAGCAGCACGTCGGCGGGAGACAAGCATGCCTTGTTCGTCATAACGCCGATCTGCAAAGGCTTCGAACAAGCAATTGAGTCCAAGATTAGACGCCTCTTGCTGATGGATTTCGCTTTCTTTGGTGGCGAGCAACATAAGCTTTACGGGTCGGTGATAGGAGGCGACTGCAGCCATGACTGTGGCGCGAATCGTCGCATCTGCCATCATATCGTTATAAAGAGCTCCGTGAGGTTTGACATAGTCCACTTGCAAACCCATGGATTGGGCCATGCCGTCTAGGGATGATATCTGATACAGCAAAAGGGCAGAAAGCTCATCTGTGGAGCAAGTCATTGAGCGGCGGCCAAAGCCAACTAAGTCAGGATACGCCGGATGGGCACCTATGGTGACGTGATGTTGCGCTGCCAATGTCAGCGTTTTTTGCATGACCAGGGGATCGCCCGCGTGAAATCCACAAGCAATGTTAGCCAGATCAATATGCGGCATTGCTTCAGCGTCAAGTCCCATCTTCCAGTTGCCAAAACTTTCGCCAAGATCACAATTTAATAGCAACGTCATTGGGAATTGTACCTCTTAATTAACGCTAGAAAACTGACAGTTTGCTGTTTGGGATGTCTGTCACTGCCATGCAGCCTGGGCTGTGGGTGATGCTAAATGGAGGTTTTGCGGCTCGAATGGCAGCCTGTGGCGTGACTCCGCAGGCAGTGAACACCGGATATTCACCGGTATTAATGGTTACCGCTTCGCCGTAATCCGGTTCCTGAATATCCCTGATTCCGATGGCTGACGGATCACCAAAGTGTACGGGCGCGCCGTGCACTTCTGGAAATCGTGAACAAATTTGAATCATCCGTATCGCATCGGCTGGCTTGAAGGGGCGCATACTGACAACCATATTGGCGTTTATGCGACCCGCAGGGGTACAGTTAATGGAGGTATCGTACATCGGAACGTTTCTGTTTTCAGAAATATTACGAATTTCCAAACCATCCGCCAGCAAGGCTTCCTCGAAGGAAAATGAGCAACCTATAAGGAAGGTTACTAGGTCATCTCGCCAGGCTGCGTGAATATCGGTGACTTCATCAACGCATTCGCCATTGTGCCAAATTCGGTAAGATGGCAGGTCAGAACGTACATCGAACTGCTCGGCAACCCCAGGGATTAGCGGGTCTCCAGGTGTTTGCGACATGGCAACCAGAGGGCATGGTTTGGGGTTAAAGTGGCAAAATTGTAGAAATTCCGCCGCCCAGTCTTGGGGAAGTATCGCCAAATTGCATTGCACGTAACCTTCGCAATAGCCCGAGGTATGTCCCGTATGTTCACCTTGACGAATTCTTTCACGCAATTGCGAGGGTGATAGTGATGTCGACATTGTAACTCCGTTTTTCCCGTTGCCTGAAGGGCATCTTTAAAAATACACCCTTTGAATCCTGATGGTATCAAGGCTTTGCTCGCTCAGTCCTTTCTTGCCAGAATCCCAAAACCACTATTTATAGAGGTGCCCTTTGGCTAGTTGTATCACTTTTCCTGATGGTCGGGTAGTTTGTGGCGAACTTTCACCTGCCTTGTAGCGAGGTTGGACGGTAAGATTCAGAGAATGTCTGGCGGGGAAGGGTGCATTATTCGTCTACGTAATCTAAGGGTAACGGGGCTGCAGGCCTTTTTGAGTGCTCGCATAGCGCACAATCACTGCCTCGGCATGGCAGCCAACAGTCGGGGGTGAGACCATCGGAGTTAAACGTATGACACAAGAGGTAACATTGGCAGGCATTCCTGGAGGCCTGGAGTCTGATTACAGAGAGCATGTCGCAAAACTGTTCGAAACTACCACCGGGCTGATTTCGGGTTGCGGCTATGATGGATTGTTGATCAGCGCGGGTTCTGACCTGTATGCCTATCGTGACGATAACAGTTATCCATTTAGAGTTAATCCCTATTTTAAAGCTTGGGTACCCATTCTCGATCGCCCCCGGTGCCTACTTTGGATCGGTGTCGAGGATGAGAAGCCTCGACTGTTTTACTTTTGTCCGGAAGATATTTGGCACAAGGTTAACCCGCTTGATGACGTCGTTATTTGCGATACATTTGATGTGGTTGTGTTTAGCGACCCTGACCATTTGGCGTCCCGGTTGCTTAAAGATTTGGCGGCCAAAGCGATTGCATTTATTGGTCAGCCGACCGATTGTCCTCTCGAGCATGCGGATGTTCAGCCGGAGCAATTACTCAGTGAGCTGGACTATCGACGCGCCTTTAAAGGGCGATATGAGCTCGCCTGTTTAAGGCTCGCGTCTTGTCGGGCGGCACTTGGTCATATCGCAGCAAAAAATGCGTTTTACGATGGGGCTTCTGAATTTCAGATTCACTTGGCTTATCTGCAAGCTGCGGGAACGTTGGAAGAGCATCTTCCCTATGGCAATATTATCGCGCTGAACGATCACGGTGCAATTCTTCACTACACAGAAAAACAGCTTCAGGCGCCTAAGGAATCTCGAAGTTTTCTTATAGATGCGGGGTTTGGTTGTGGCGGTTATGCCGCTGATATTAGCCGAACTTATGCTCGTGAGAGTGGCTTATTCACTGAACTCGTCGCAGGAATGGAAAAGCTTCAGTTGCAGGTTATTGAAGAAATTCCTCGCTTCAAAAATTACTTGGATCTCCATCTGCGTTGCCATCGCTTGTTGGCAGAGCTTCTTGTCGCACAGAAGCTGTTGTTGTGTTCGGCCGATGTGGCAACTGAGAGGGGATTGACGAGCTTCTTTTTTCCTCACGGATTAGGGCACTTGCTGGGTTTGCAGGTGCACGATCGAGGTGGCTGGATGCAGTCAACGGATGGCAGTGAGCTACCTCCGCCCAATCAGCATCCTTACCTCCGCCTCACTCGGCCAATTGAAGAGAATATGGTATTTACGATTGAGCCAGGTCTGTATTTTATCCCAGCGTTGTTGAATAAACTGCGCAGTAACGGAGATGCGAAACTGGTTGATTGGTTTCAGATTGAAGCGTTAATGGGATTCGGTGGTATTCGGATTGAAGACAACATTTGTGTCACAAGTTCTGGTACAGAAAATTTAACTCGGGATGCTTTTGCCGTCCTAAACCGTTGAGTTTCGGTAGGGCCTGCCGGCTATATGGCAGGCTACTGGCTTAAAGCTGATTTTGGTAACCGGTGCACGCCCTACCTAAGAAATAGCTGTGCCGACGTCCAGTGCTTCAAACCAGTCGAGGAATCGATCAATATTGTCGCCAGTAAAAATACGGCCATGTTGCGGCGCCATAATGTCAATATCCAGCTGTCGTACTCGTTGCACCCAATCGTTTTTGGCGTCGTTTGAAGGCATCCAACGCTGATGGAACTTCTTCATTCTGGGAATGTGTTCTGAAAATTCTTCAACGGCTAAAGGCGCTGTTTGATCTTCCAAGGCTGCTCCGACGTCACCACTCATCAATACCTTTGCGTGGGGATCATAAATGTGGAAGTTGCCCGACGAATGCAGATAATGTGCTGGAACCATGGTGATATCGATACCGTTAAGGCTGATGGTGCCACCAGCATCCGGGATGGGTTCATAGGTGATGTTATTCATGCCAAAGTGGCGAATGAAACCCTCCCATAGCCAAGGTGCGTAAAGTTTCGCTTTGGGAAGTGTGTGATCCCATAGTCCCAGTGACGAGATAATATCCGGGTCTTGGTGAGACGCGAATAGGTAACTGATTTCATCGAGGCTGATTTCTCGCAAAATCGCAGCAAGCATTGGGGCAAAAATTTCCACCCCACCTGGATCCATTAAAAGAGCTTTGTCGCCCGCTCTAAGTAAGTATTGATTGGTATCAATTATTTTTTCCGCTTTGCCAGGGTCCCGTCCAAACATCAACCATTGTGTTCTGGAGTTTGACGCGAGCTTGTGGACTTTCATGAGGTTCTTCCTGTGGTTTGAAGCGCGACGGTTACGTCGAGAAGCAATCGATGAGCCTGGTAAAGGTGTTTCTTGATACTGCTGGCTGAATCGGCAATATTTTCTGCGATCACTTCCAGTTGAGGCTTAAAAGCACCCGCTTGGGATGCCTCCACTTTGGAGGTGCTGGAGATAATATCGGCGGCGCGAATCTGCTGTTGAGTTTCTTCCAGCAATTGTTCCAGCTGCCATAGGCGGCTTTTGAAATCTCCTTCCAGATCACTGAGCTCCTTTGATGTGCGACTGATTGGCGTATCTAAAGAGCTTAAAAAAGGCGCGTCCGCAGCAGAATGTTGAGTCTGATGAAAATAGCGGTACGCTTTAAGCAAATGCTCGCGCGTAGTTGCCAAGCGAGAAATTTCAATTGCATTTATGTTTATGCGCTTTGCCTGAGAAATAGTCGACGCAGCGAGATCTTCGATATAGCTGGTGATCGCTCGGAAACCCGAAGCTTGCTGACCAGCCCTAGCGCTGACGGCGTGAGCATTTTTTGCGGTCAATGACAGATTCTCCGCAACTTTGGTGGCAAAGTGCAGATGTGATGCAATTTTTGCTGCCAGAACATATATTTCTGAGCCATGGGTGTTCATACAATGGCACCAACCATTCATTTGAAGGGGTTTTTCAATAAGTGTAGGTCCTTCTGCTGTAGCCGCTAACATTACTGTCGATAAATTACGTGTGCGTTTTTGCGCTTGGGATGGACTCCGTCTGGCAGAGTCAGTATGATTGCCGCCTCGTTTATAGGCGAGCGACGCTAGATTCTGAATCTCAGGTCGTGGAGCTGATTGAATGCCACCTCGTTAGCTCAGCTGGGTGGAGCCGGAGATGCGAAAGCACTGCTTTCGCCCGGCGAAACGGCCTGAATCTGTGATTCAGGACCGGTCCTCGAAGGGGGAGCGCAAGCGCTCTATCCGGATGGGAAATCTGAGTGTCTTAATTGACCGCCCGTAGCTCAGCTGGGTGGAGCCGGAGATGCGAAAGCACTGCTTTCGCCGGCGAAACGGCCTGAATCTGCGATTCAGGACCGGTCCCCGAAGGGGGAGCGCAAGCGCTCTATCCGGATGGGAAATCTGAGTGTCTTAATTGACCGCCCGTAGCTCAGCTGGGTGGAGCCGGAGATGCGAAAGCACTGCTTTCGCCCGGCGAAACGGCCTGAATCTGCGATTCAGGACCGGTCCCCGAAGGGGGAGCGCAAGCGCTCTATCCGGATGGGAAATCTGAGTGTCTTAATTGACCGCCCGTAGCTCAGCTGGATAGAGCGCAGCCCTCCGGAGGCTGAGGTCAGAGGTTCGAATCCTCTCGGGCGGGCCACTCCTTCGTCATGAGCCCTTGTTCGGATTCCCTGCCATCAATCATAGATTGCTGGCGTTTCGTTCGCGCGAAGCTGTGCTTCGCATAATGCGCTCACTCCACCCTCTCGGGCGGGCTATTTTTCAAATGGTACTTTCTAAGGATGCCCGGTCACCAATCAAAATTGGTGACCATTCGCGCACACGGAAAATTAAGCCTTTTGCATCCCAACCAGTGAATGAATCATGGTTGCCGGGCTAAAGGTGAGTTTGACGAGCATTACCGAAAGGACGAAAGATAGCCCAACGATCGAGATATAAAGCCACCAATGATTGAAAACATCGGAGAGAAGATAGGCAACGATCAGAATGATCAATTGGTGGATCAGATAAAACGGAAACACGATATTGTTAAACGACTCGATCCATCGGTTCTGACGATTGCAGTAGCGATAAGTCAAACCAGTGAAAAACAATATCCACATCCACAGGTTGATCGCTTCGAGTCCATACTGAAATTGACTGCTGATTCTGACGGACAGGACATAGAAAAGACAACCAAGCACCAAACTATGCCAAACATATTTGGCCATTAGCGCCAGAACGGAGCGATTCCGAATCAAGGTTGCGCCATAGGTAAAAACGATAAAGAAGGTGGCCAGAGAGGCAATGTCGGAAAAAAAGTTGCGTTGAATTGGGAAGTGGGGGCGCAAGCTGGCTTCAGCGATAACGATAGGTAAAGACATTCCAATCAATAACAGATAGCTCGGAATACTGGAGCCTACTTGGTAGTCGCGAATTTTCTGCATAGGCCCCGCAAGCAGCGTCCAGGCTACGGTAGCTACGCCGCATGCGGCCAGTAAGTATCCCAAATACCATAGATGCAACCAGCGGAAGTCACCGTGTGCAAAATTCTGCAGATACACCTTATAGGATTGCCAAAAGGTGATTTCTCGATTGCCATCAAGGTTTTCAATGTACAAAACCGGAGGAATCAACACGAACATTCCAAAGATAAGTGGCGGTAAAAGCCGCTTGAGGGTTTGTATGCCGAATGCCCAGGCGCCTCGCCGTTGAAATGAAAAGGATAGTGCTGCGCCAGAGACGAGGAAGATCAGAGGCATGCGCCACGGGCGACAAAATTCAACAAAACCTTCAATGGATGGCAAAGTATCGAGCGATAGATGCCATCCATAAGGGGTAAAAAGTAAGGCACTGTGAAAGAACAACAGCAAAATAAACGCGCCACTGCGCAGCCAGTCCAACGCGTAAATGCGTTGTTGCTGGCCAGCATTATCCCTGGCCATCGGGACTCTCCCATTGAAAATAAGAATGTAATTACTGCCTTGGTAGCAATTGCCGCAGTAACGATTGTCCGATAAATCGACAAAGGTATCGTCAATTTGTTGACGCTTCCTTTGAGTTTACATTTCTTAAAAAAGTTCAAAAGGAGATGGTAGATGTCAGCGCTGACTCGTGACTGAGTGATCTGTCACATTAAAGGTTAATCATGATGGAAAGTGCGCCGAAATTTATCATAAAGAATGGCGCTGGCGATTCGGTTTGCCGCAACTTTAACAGAGTTGGGAGATGGATGAAGACCGTCGCCAATATGCCTAAAGCCGGCGCCCCAGGTATCTACAATAAGAGCATCAGGCAGTGCTTGCCGTAATTGACGCTCATAAGACCTACGAAGGTAAATAAAACTGTCACGGTCAATGACAAAAGAAAAATTGAAATAGGTTTTTGCCAGTTCAGTGTCAAAACTTTCCCAGGATGGGAAGAGGGGCAGTACTGGGATAAGCCCGAGGCTGGAAATTTGCTGCCCAATAGCGACGATGCGGGCACCGATGGCGTCTAACTCTTCGTAGGAGCAGGGCTCAGCGATGCTCTGTGGTACGCCGAAGGCGTCAGAGTGGAGGCAGTCATTGGGTAGGCTAACGTACACATACTCGCTGTTGAAGTCGGGTGAGCTTCCATTCGAGGATGGCATTGCGACTCTACTTAGGGCTTTTGTTAATTGTTTTTCATAGCCTTCGTAATAGGCTGGGCCGCATGTCTCTCCGAGGTAGCAACTTAGCCGATCAAAGGTCGTTGCGCCGGCCTGAGCTTCATTGATCAAAAAGCCATTGAGCAGCCAGCTTTTTACCAATGCATCTCCGAGCGAGAGGTAGCTGCCGAAATTCACGGAACTTCCTCCGAGAGGGGCGTCAAGATTGTCATTAAAAGGGGTCGTGCCTTTGGCAAAAGAGGCGCCAATAATCAGAAGCGCGGGTTGTAGCCGGGATTGTGCAAAACAAGGAAGTGTTAACAGTAAAAGTGACAGGCAAATCAGCGATAACTTTTTTATATTCACGCATAGGCTCCTTTACGCGGGGGGCATATTTCGAGAGGGTTTTTTGCGCAAAGAATTTTCTTTTACTGACTACTTAAGTCAATAAATTTTATATATTTTTTAGTTTCCTAGGATGAGCTTGCTGGGCAGGATTTTTAGTTTTTATTAATGATAATATATATTGTCACTGCTGTGGGGTTGAGCCGTCGTGGAGAAGTCTGCCTACATGACTGGGCGTTTTTCCCTGTTGGCATTCCTGCCAGTAGATTTCCAGGTGGTGGCGTAACAGTTCAATTTTGCGCAGCGCTTTACGACGCCAGTAATAGCTTGGTAGCAATTTTTCGGGGACTAAACCTTGGTTTCCCAGTCCATCAATCACCACCAGCCGGGTGACATCGCTGTGCTTGTCTCTTTGGGCAACAATGTTATGTAACAGTAGGTTTCTTGAGGGGATCGCCTCGGCGGCCCAGTAATCGCAAAATTCGTCAAATGCGCGTTCGAATGAAGGGCTGCGCCCCTCCTCCCAAAGGTGTTGTTTCAGCGAACGTGAAATCCTCTGATCAGCGTCCTTTATCAGTTCAAGTACCAGTCCTCGACCCGAATCTGTTGGGATATAGCCGTAGCAGCGGCTAATGTGAGCAAACCCTCGATCACCCCAACGCTGGGCGATACGTTGTAAAACCAAGTATTCTTCCCGGTTGTCATCGAAGAAAATCAGCGGTTTCAGTGATTTTGGAAAGCCTTTTTTGCGTCTCAATTCTTCAAGGGGGAAGTCCGGTCGGCGGATTTTAATGCAAAGAGACGGGTAGTCTGGATGTACAAAACAGAGCCTATTCCCTCCTCGAGCAAAGGGTTCAAGCTCGCTGACAGCGACAGATTTGCTAAGGTCAAAGGTGTTCGTCATGAGGTTAGATTGATGCATCTAATAATTTGAGTCATGGTGATTGACGCGAAGATTGGGATATTGACCCGCTGAATCATGAAAATTCACTGAGAGAAAGATCGTCTGCTGATGATAATTGGTGGACATTGTCCTGATTTCTGACAACAAATGCGACGATAATCCATTTTTTTCACGGGGTTTTTTTCGCTATAATGCGCGGCGCTTATAAGTCGGGCTTTGACTTTCTACAAGAGGGAAATAACCGTGTTTCATAATGTGAATAGAAAAATCAAGCGTACCCTGTCGGTAACTCTGACACTCGCCGCTTGCGGCCTGACTGCAGCAGCCTTCTCTGAGAGTACGCTGGAAGACCGGTTGGCCCCGGTTGGAGACTCCTGTATGTCCGGTGATGATTGTGCCGCAGCGCCAGTTGCTGCAGGCCCTTCCGAGCCGCGCAGTGGAACCGCAGTGTACGATGCCACCTGTGTTACCTGCCATGGCACGGGTGCCGCGGGTGCGCCGAAATTTGGTGATGCCGCAGCATGGGGCCCCCGGGTTGAGCAAGGTGTGGAGACGCTTTATACCCACGCGTTGAACGGCTTTAATGCTATGCCAGCGAAAGGCTTATGCATGGATTGTTCTGACGATGAAGTCAAAGCAGCCGTTGATCACATGGTGGAAGCTGTTCAGTAAACGTTAAAAGATCGCTGTTGGCGGACGGACGTCCAAGTTTTCGGTCTGCCAACGACTTCCATCCGAAATGCCCGCCTTCATGCCCGTCAGTTTATGGGTGTAGTGATCCGAATTCCCTGATTTATTTGATTGTTACAACAGCACAATTAGCGGTGAATGTTGACCGGTGGGTGTGTTGAGCTCACGTTTCCCCACCGTAAATTTGCAGAGATCTGATGATTAAACTTCCAGATCGTAATCTATGATGACAGGCAAATGGCTTGAGAAGTGTTTGCTTTTATAGGTCGTTGCATACTCTACCCGGCTGGCTAGGCTCTCTGAAACCACTTGGTAATCCGTACGCCATCCGTCACCCTCGCCCACAATACCGCTTGGCCACCAGCTAAATTCGTCTGTGTCAGTGTTTCCGATACGAAATGCATCGGCGTAACCAACCTGGGTAAATAGCTGATTCATCCACTGTTGTTCGTGGGGAAGAAAACCGGGAACGCTGTCATTGTTCTGCCAGTTCTGCACATCAACGCGTTTATGGGCCATAGCCCAATTACCACAGAAGATGAAATCCCGACGTTTGCGAGTGATTTTGTCGAGGTGCGCTTGAAAATCATCGAAAAACTGCAGCTTTTTTTCTTGATCGTGTTCTGGATCCTTACTGTCAGCCGATATGGCTGGCGCCAACAGTGAGCCGATACTGATTTGATCAAAATCCGCCTGGAGATAGCGACCTTCCATATCGATGCCGCTGCTGAAGCCAAGCCCAAAAATCAGTGCCTTGGGTTGCTTGCGGGTATAGATACCGACGCCATTGAAGTGTTGTTGGCCGCTGTCGAAAAAGTAGGCGAAATAACCATCCAACTGGAAAGGGTCCCCATCCAGTTCGTACTCCAGGGCTCTGAGATCCTGAAGGCAGATGATGTCGGCGTCCTGTTCCGCGAGCCACTCATATAAACCGCGTTGAGCTGCCAGATGAATACCATCGACGCTAAGACTGATAATTCGCATGTTGGTCCCTTAATAAACAGACTTTTATAATACCCGAGCTGGTTCGCTTTTTGTCATAAAAATTAGCTAACTGGTCATATTTATGGGATCAATGCCAACCGGCCAGTCTTTCGTACCCTGCGATTATCGTTATTTTCCCCAGTTTTCGGGCTAACGGAGTTCGTAGAAATACACATTTCATGCCAATATTAAATAAACGGGCTTTGTGAAAAAAGTAGGTAATTAATTATGGAACAATATCAGCGCGATTTTATTCAATTGGCGTTAGAAAAAGAGGCATTGGGTTTTGGTGCCTTTACGCTTAAGTCTGGACGGGTCAGTCCTTACTTCTTTAACGCAGGCAAGTTCCAAGATGGGCAGTCATTGGCTTGCCTGGGCAATTATTATGCCTCAGCACTCATGGCATCTGGAGTCGATTTCGACATGATGTTTGGCCCAGCTTATAAAGGAATCCCTCTCGCCACTTCGGTCGCTGTTGCGCTGGCCAACAGCTTTGAACGCAATACTCCGGTTTGCTTTAACCGTAAAGAGGCCAAGGATCACGGCGAAAAAGGCGTCCTTATTGGTGCACCACTCGAAGGCAAGGTGGTTATTGTTGACGATGTTATTACTGCAGGCACAGCAGTTCGCGAAGTAATGACTATATTAAACGATAGCGGCGCCGTTCCCGCAGCTGTTCTAATTGGGCTTGATAGGCAGGAAAGGGGGCAGGGAAAAAGCTCAGCAATTCAAGAAATTGAGGAGCAGTACGGTATTCCGGTCGTCAGTATCGTTAAACTGGAACATATCATGTCGTTTCTTAAAGAAAAGGGCGACAGTGCCGAATTGATTAAAGCCATAGCGACGTATAGGTCGACCTATGGCATCGAATAGGATTTGATGGGGGTAATGGTGCCAAGACCAATTTCGGCGCTGTTATCCATTGGATATGACCGGGTGGTAGATCTTGCGAGTTGGAATGCGTCAGATATTTTTACAGCTTCTGTGGGGGGGAAGTCTCTCTTTGCTGGCGGCGGCTGGCGTGTTCGCGGCGGATGATACGGGCTATAAAGGTCTCAAGTACTTTCGCTATGTCAATGCTGAGGGGCTGTTAGTGATCAACGCGCAATTGCCGCCCGGCCAGGCTCAAAAGGGTTATCAGGTTATTACGCCAAGCGGTTATGTGATCAAAGACGTCGCTCCGGCTCTGTCTGAAGCAGAGGCAAACCGTTTGGCGGAGGAGAGGGCGGCTCAAGAGCGGGCTCGACAGAGAGATATTGAACTCAGACGCCGTTATAGCAGTATCGAAGACATTGAGGTTGCTAAACATCGTAAGCTGGTGCAGTTGCAATCCAACATGACGGCGCTTGAAGGTAATATGAATTCCCTCAAAGCTCAAATTGGTGAGGAGCAGGCAAGGGCCGCTGGCTTTGAGCGAGCCGGTCGTCAAATTCCCCAGAATATACTCGACTCTCTGGCTGCGCTTGAGGAAGAGCTTAAGCGCACTCGTGAACTGGCCGAGTCGCGACAGCAGCAGTACGATGAAATAAGCGATAAATACGACGCTGATAGAGCGAGATTTGCGGAGCTTTTTCCGAAGGATTCGGATGCAGAGCGTGCCTCCTCTCAGTGATGGTTGTTTCGACAGTCCCTAAATAACGGGATATATTTGTTCAATTCGCAAAACTCTGTCTATTCTTTCTGGTCTTAGGTGCGGAAACGTTCGCTTCATCCCAAGGTACGCAAATTCTCGGGGCGTATAGACGGTCGCGGGGCGAGCGCATCGTTCTCCACCAAAGCACAGAATTTCCCTATCTGACAAGACTGTTTTAATTGTGGGGTTATCTGCATAATTCCCGCTTCTGTACCCTGGAGCCCTCCGCTACCATTATCCCGATCATATCTATTTAGCGAGAAATTTTTCCCAACATGATGAGCATTGCCGCAAGAATAGCTGACGAACTACAGATCAAAGAACAACAAGTGTCGGCAGCTGTCGGCCTTCTTGATGAAGGTTCGACGGTTCCCTTTATCACCCGTTATCGAAAAGAAGTCACAGGTGGTCTCGACGATTCACAGATGCGTCAGCTGGAGGAGCGGTTGGGTTACCTTCGCGATTTGGAGCAGCGCCGAGAGGTTGTGCTGAAGTCCATTGCCGACCAGGGCAAGTTGACAGATGTTCTTGAGGCGGATATTCGAAGTGCTGAAACAAAGACCCAGCTCGAAGATCTCTACCTGCCGTACAAGCCAAAGAGGCGCACGAAAGGGCAGATCGCCAGAGAAGCTGGGCTCGAGCCTCTGGCTGATGCCTTGCTCGCCGATCCTACTCTCGATCCCGCGCAAGAAGCAGCGCGCTACATGGTTGGCGGCGATGCCTGGGTCGAATCCGAAGAAAGCCAGAAGATAATTGACCTTAAGTCCGCTTTGGATGGCGCCAAGTTCATCCTGATGGAGCGTTTCAGTGAGGCGTCAGCACTATTAGGTCGATTGCGTGACATGATGCAAAAAGACGGTGTGTTGGTCACTCGTATCCTTGAGGGAAAAGAGGATGAGGGGGCTAAATTTCGAGACTATTTTGAATTTTCTGAGCCGCTCAGCAAAGTGCCGTCTCATCGAGCCCTAGCGATTTTTCGGGGTCGTACGGAGGGTTTTCTCTCTGTTGAAGTTAAGCTTGAAGACGAGCTGGCGGAAGGTGCGCAAAAATCTGCTGGCCACCCCTGTGAGGCAATCGTCGCCCAGTTTTGGCAAGTGTCGAATGCAGGACGCCCCGCTGATACGTGGCTGAATGAAGTTGTGCGATGGACCTGGAAAATCAAGCTCTTGCCCCACTTGGAGACGGATCTGCTAACGGAATTGCGCGAGCGTGCAGAGGCGGGGGCGATTGGTGTCTTTGCCAGTAACCTTAAGGACCTGTTGCTGGCCGCACCGGCGGGGCAGAAGATCACCATGGGGATCGATCCTGGTTTGAGGACGGGTTGTAAGGTCGCCGTTGTCGATGCAACGGGTAAGTTGCTTGAGCACACGGTAATCTATCCTACGGTCGCCAAGGGGCGAGTGCAGGAGGCAGAAGCGGTCGTCGCTCAGCTTTGCCGCAAGTACAACGTTCAGCTAATCGCCATTGGCAATGGTACAGCCTCCCGCGAGACGGATCGATTTGTCGCAGATGTTCTAAAAGCAAATGCTGATATCAACGCGCAGAGGGTTATGGTCAGCGAGGCTGGGGCCTCTGTCTATTCCGCATCAGAAGTGGCTGCTCGAGAGTTTCCAGACTTGGACGCCACGATTCGAAGTGCGGTATCTATTGCGCGTCGCCTACAGGATCCTTTGGCTGAGCTGGTTAAAATTGAGCCCAAAGCCATTGGTGTCGGCCAATATCAGCACGACGTCTCTCAGACTCAGTTGGCAAAAACACTCGATGCCGTTTTGGAAGACTGTGTAAACGCAGTGGGCGTGGAGGTGAACTCCGCCTCCGTACCATTATTGGCCGCTGTATCCGGTTTGAATCAGTCTATTGCATCGAATTTGGTGGAAATGCGTGACCGCGATGGTGTGTTTCGCAGTCGTGAAGATCTCAAGAAGGTTCCGCGGTTAGGTGCCAAAGCTTTTGAGCAGGCCGCGGGCTTCCTGCGAATTGCCAATGGGGACAACCCTCTTGATGCGTCTGCGGTACACCCTGAATCTTATGATGTGGTGCAGGAAATCGCTCAGCGCAGTGGGCGCGAGGTCAAAGGGTTTATAGGTGACACCTACTTCTTAAAATCCTTAAAGCCGACAGATTTTGTCAATGATCGTTTCGGACTCCCAACCGTGACTGACATCCTTTCTGAATTGGACAAGCCGGGCCGAGATCCGCGTCCGGAATTCCGCAATGCTCAGTTCAAAGACGGCGTTGAGACTCTGGCTGACCTGAAACCGGGGATGATTCTGGAGGGGGCTGTTACCAATGTGACGAACTTTGGCGCATTTGTTGATATTGGTGTGCATCAAGATGGTTTGGTCCATATTTCCGCGCTTTCGGACAAGTTTGTAAAAGATCCGAGAGAAGTGGTTAAAGCCGGCGATATCGTTAAGGTCAAAGTCTTGGAGGTGGATGCGGCGCGCAAACGTATCGCTCTCACGATGAGATTGTCCGATGAGTTGCCTGCGGCCGGAGCATCCGGTCAGGCTCAGTCAGGGCGTCCTCCTCGCGCCGGAGCAGGCCGCGCGAATGGAAATGGTGGTGGACGGGGCCGCAATAACCAGCAGCCAGCGGCCGCGCCGACCATGGCGGCTCTCTTTGCGGAAGCCGGTAAAAAGCGCAATAAAGGCAAGCGCCTGTAAAGGCGATTTGCCCGGTGGGGGATGGCCGCTGTCGCTGGTGGTCTCCTGCCCACTCGAGTACACTGGCGCCGCTAACTCTTCGTTACCCACTGTACGGAAGCCTGCTGTGTCAATATTGAGTGCTCGCCTGGCGGTTCTGCAGGAATCCGCCAATCAGTCCCTTCTTCACCTCACTCGAGGGCTGGAAAAAGAAAGTTTACGTGTCACCTCAGAGGGGCATCTGGCACAGACGCCTCACCCGCCTTCACTCGGTTCAGCGCTGACTCATTCAGCGATCACGACCGATTACAGTGAGTCTTTACTGGAATTCATCACTCAACCAGTCAGTAGTGTCAGACAGTTACTGCAGGAGCTGGAAGATATTCATCGGTACACCTATGAAAATCTGAACGGCGAGTTCCTCTGGGGAGCAAGCATGCCTTGTTTGTTAGGTGCAGACGCGGAAATTCCGGTTGGTCGTTATGGCACGTCTAACCCCGGCAAGATGAAAACCATTTATCGTGAAGGGCTGGGCGTTCGTTATGGCAGAGCCATGCAAACCATTGCGGGTATTCACTACAATTTTTCGATTAATGATGAATTTTGGGAGTACTGGTTTTCCCGAGAGGCGGTAGCGGAAACACTGCAGGATTATAAGAACCGGCGATATTTTGATCTAATTCGTAATTTCCGTCGCTACTTCTGGTTGCTGCTATATTTCTTCGGCGCGTCTCCAGCGGTGTGTTCCAGCTTTGTAAAGGGGCGAAGTCACAGTCTGCTCGCTTTCGATGAAGGCGGGCTGAGTTCTTATCTGCCCCATGCGACCTCTTTGCGTATGGGAGATCTTGGTTACCAGAGTAACGCTCAGTCGTCCTTGGTTGTGTCTTACAACGATCTCGATAGCTATGTTCAGACACTCTGCTCTGCCATCACACAGCCCCATGAAGATTATGTACGCAAGGGTTTGCGGGACGCTAATGGTGATTATCAACAGTTGAACACCAGTCTCTTGCAGATTGAAAACGAATTCTATTCAACTATTAGACCCAAGAGGGCCAGTGAATCGGGTGAGACAGCGCTGAATGCGCTTTTCGAGCGTGGTGTCGATTATGTCGAGGTTCGCTGTGTGGATATCAATCCCTATGAGCCCCTTGGCATTACGGCTGAACAGATCCATTTTATGGATGTGTTTTTGGTGTACTGCTTGTTGAGTGAGAGCCCCAAAACCGACGCGGATAAGTATTTCCGAGCCCTGGAAAATCAACGCCGGGTGGTGAACTACGGGCGAGACCCTGAGGTGAGATTGCTCAGTGCCGTCGGGGAGCAGTCACTGTTTCAATGGGGCAATGCCTTGCTTGACGAAATGTCGTGTGTCGCTTGTGCTCTGGATGCCAGTCATAACACCCGTGACTTTTCATCGGCGCTTAAGGCCCAGAAAGAAAAGCTGAGTCATCCTGAATTGACGCCATCGGCCCGTATTCTCGCTGATATGCGTTCCACCAATGAGACCTTTTTCGAGTTTGCACTTCACCAGTCCCTTGCTCACAGCCGCCATTTTCATGGTTGTCCTTTGCCTCGAGATCGGTTTGAAGCTATGGCGAAATCCGCTGAAGAGTCTCTGCAAAAGCAGAGGGATTTGGAGGCCTCTCCGCAGGTGGATTTTGAAGATTATCTGGATAATTACTACGGTCAGTATATGTGCTGCCAATAGGCGGTTACAGGTTCGTGAATTTTCTTGGGCATTTGTATGTTTCAGGCGCCCAGCTGGACTGGCAGTTGGGGGGCTTCCTCGGCGATTTTGTCAAAGGTCCGTTGCAGAGCTCGCAGCATGAACACTATGAAAACTGGTCTGATGGAGTTATAGAAGGGATCAAACTTCATCGTTTGCTGGATCAGCAGGTCGACGCCCTACCTGAATTGCAAGACGTAAAAAAGTACTTGTCCGCCGCTGAGAAACGCGTCGGCGGAATTGTGACCGATTTGCTGTTGGATCATTTTCTCAGTCGCCATTGGGGCGATTATTGTACGATGCCCTTAGATGCATTTACGGCCAGGTTTTACCACTTTGGCACTGAACATTATTCGGTGTTGCCTCCATCCGCTCAGAGTTTCCTCAGTCATGCATCTCGCAATGATCTACTGGCAAGTTACGGAAGCCGAGACCGGGTTATCGATGTTCTCGGATCTATAGAGCGGCGATTTCGCCATCCTCTGCCGGTTGTCTCAGCAGGCCATCAGCTCTTCGCGGTTTTGGATGAGGTTGAGTCCACGTTTCCGGCGGTTTTTGATCGTACTATCGAGATGGCGCTCGATGCCTATCCAGACAGGATCGATCAGAGTTTGTGGGTCGCGCGCGCGTAAGGGCCAATTCCTCCGAGAAGTGGTTGGCGGACTAGCTCATGCCAAGACCTTGTTCATTGACTTGAGTTTGTAGATTCGCAAAGTCGTAGTCGCTGAGACCAAAATGGAAGAGGAGCATTTCTCCATGCTTTTCCCATTCCCAGTCGGCTTCACTTTCTCCAAGGTAGTGTGGTAAGGCGCAAATGTGCTCTGCCATTTTGAGCACGGCAATCAAATTGTGCTTGCGAGTCGCTGTATCCTTATCGATAAATGCGCGATCCAGTGAGTGATGATCATGTACGGCCCGACAAATATAATCTGGCAGTTTCCACGATTTGCAGACGTAATAGCCAATAACCGCATGATTGGTTTTGAACGTTTCGTTTTCGAGGTCGACAAGGCGATCTGAATCCGTTTGATAGGCTTTTTGCAGCACATCCAAATAGTGCTCGAATCGCTTCATAAGTAACGGCACGCCACAATTGTGGAAGAGTCCTAAGGTGTAGGCCTCATCCGGGCTGTCCAGCTGAATTTGCTTGGCGAGAAACGACGCGACCAGTGCCACTTCCATTGAGCTATCCCAGAACTTTCCGAGAGCGACGATATCGCCATCAGACAATTCGCCTTTGATTGACACTGCATTTACCAAATTTATAACAGAATTGATGCCCAGTAAGTTGACGCCCTGTAGAATTGAAGTGACTTGGCTGCGCATACCAAAAGCGGCTGAATTGATGATTTTTAGAATGCTTCCCGATAAGCCCGCGTCCTGACTGATCAATTTTGCCATAGCGGCAATGTCGCAATCCGGCTGCATTTGTTCCATCTGCAAGTCAACCAGAATCTGTGGTTGAGGTGGAATGGTTATACCTTGCAGTAGACGGCTGATGTTGTCGTGTTCGAGTTCGCTCATACTCAATCCGATAATCCATTGGCAACGCTTTGTAGCGAGCGGGTATCTATTGTGTATCCGACAAAGAACTGCTTTTCGTCGCTGTTGCTGGTCTGTGGTGATCACCATTTATGATGGCACCAGAGGCGCAGCCACATAGACTTGAGTTTAGGTGAAGTCCGGGTTCTCGGACCTCCTATTCAACGATAATTTTTAGATTTTGCTCGATTGGATGAAAAACATGCCAGCTTCGGAACTTCCCGTTCTTTACATAAAGCCCAAAGCAGATTTTCGGTTGAGGCGTGGACACCCTTGGATCTATTCCAACGAGGTGGACGTAGAGCGCTCTCCTTTAAAAGGGATGGAGGCCGGTGGCCAAGTATTGGTCCAAGGGGCTGGCGGGATGACTTTTGGTGTCGCCCTGGTCAGCCCAAATAACTTGATCTGTGCAAGGTTGTTGAGCCGTAACGACGAAGATCGTTTCTCGCCTGAATGGCTGCAGGCGCGCATATTGAGTGCGCTATCCTGGCGGGAGCGCTGCTATGAAAAATCGTGTTATCGGTTAATTTATGGTGACAGTGACGGCCTGCCGGGTTTGGTCGTCGATCGCTACGGTGATTACCTTTCCGTCCAAATTTCTACTGTCGGTATGGAAAATCGTAAGTCAGTGATTATAGATGCACTGCAGGCTGTGCTGGCGCCTCGGGCGATCGTTTTGCGCAACGATCACAGCTCCCGCCAATTGGAGGGTATGGAAGAATACAATGAAGTGATTGGCGAGCTGCCGGATCGAATTGCGTTGGTCGAAAATGGTACTTACTTTCAGATCCCGCTACTCGAAGGTCAAAAGACTGGGTGGTTTTATGATCACCGTGATAATCGCCGACGTGTCCAAGGTTTATCTCAGGGAGCCAGAGTTCTCGATGTTTTCAGTTATTTTGGCGGTTGGGGTCTGCAGGCGGCATCTGCTGGCGCCCGTGACGTTACTCTGATTGACGCCTCTGGCTTGGCGCTCGATGTTGCCGCTGAGAATGCCTCGGCTCAAGGTGTTGCTGATCGAGTGACTTTTAAGGTTGGGAAGGCTGTAGATTGTTTAAAAGAACTCGCGGCAGAAGGGCGCCAGTTTGATATTGTCATTCTGGATCCTCCGGCGTTTATTAAGCGCCGTAAAGATCAAAAGAAGGGGGAGGCGGCCTATCGGCATATTAATGATCTTGGTATTCGGCTCGTCGCACCGGGCGGCGTATTGGTTTCTGCATCTTGTTCCATGCACTTGCCCAATGAGCGACTGGGCGACATAGTCGCAGCCTGTGGACATAAATCTCAGCGTTCGATGCAGTGGATTGCTCGTGGTGGTCAGGGCGCAGATCATCCAATTCACCCAGCAATTCCGGAGACGGACTATTTAAAGGCCCTCTTCTCTCGAATTGATTGATGTTGCCAGTGGATCCAATATCAAAATAATTTCGGCAAGTGCATCTCGGTAAGCCTGGGGGGGAGGCTGCAAATCGGAACTAGGCGTATTTTCCAAAGCAACTTTAGCCTTTGACAAATGACGGGCGACTCGTTGCAGTTCGTCAGCGGTTAATAGAGCCTGACCTAAGGTTGAAGGTTCCGCGGTTGTTGGGGGGACAAACAGGAGATGTTGCAGTGAGTCCCTTTGTCTTGCTCGCAGGTCACCCAAATGACCTGCGAAAGGTTGGTGCTCTGTGTCATCTCCGGCGACCATATCCTGTAAAAGAGCGACCAGGCCGCCGCGCCAGAATTCGACCTGACTATTGTTCCCCAGGGACTGATACTCGGACACCATGGTGCTGCCAGGTTGCGTCATACGCTCTTCGAGTTGTTTGGCGTCGTTTAACAAAAGCTCTGATTGCAGGTGTAATGCTGTACTTCGGCGGCTGGCGGGAAGGTCTACAATGGAGAGTTCGGCCTGCTTCTGCGCAGGTGTAAGCTCGGGGGGTATAAAGTCCTCAGCGCCTCGATTGCTGTCTTCTCCCCAGAGCAAATACTCCATGCCATGAAGACCCAGGACAACTTCACTGCTGTCTGTCAGTCCGTGTTGTTCCCGCAAGGTTGCAGCATTCATTGGTAGCGTAAGATCATTGATGATGCCGCTGTGGGTATAGATGCCAAAGGCGTCTAAGTAGCCCGGTGATACTGGCCACTGCTCTAAGAGGAAAAAATAACCGGGAATCTGTCGTACGATTTGAGGATTGTGCCTGCCCGCATAGAACAGTGGATAAAGCTGCAGTAGCTCGTTGTGGGTTCGGTGCCAGGCATTGCGAGCGCTGTTTAGACCAGCACCACTCGGTCGCTGCAAAAAGGACACAATGGTTTCGTGAAGGTTTTCGCTTGCGTTGACCAGCTGTTCTGCCGCGCTAACGCTATAGTGCCAGGGGTAGTCGCCGGCGTGGCTGGGGTGAGCCGTCTGTTTAGGGGGGGGTTGATTTCCCGGAACGCCGCTGCGAAGGTTTTCTGGGGATGGAGATTCCCCAGATGGGGGCGTACAGGCGCCCAGGGTAAAAAGGATCGACGTTATCCAGAGTCTTCGCCACATAACTCAAAATTATCGCAGACTAATAACCGGCCAGCCTTTTTCGATGGCAACGCTCTCCAGCTGCGGATCTGGATCCACAGCAATTGGGTTATCTACCCAGTCGAGAAGAGGTAAGTCATTGATTGAATCGCTATAGAAGGTTGCGCCGCTGTTGGTCCCACGATAGCCATAGTGTTCAGCGTCTTTTAACCAGCTTTCCAATCTTTCTATCTTTCCTTCGCGAAAACAAGGTGTGCCAGTGATTCGCCCAGTATAGCGATTATCCGTGAGCTCTGTCTGTGTTGCCAGAAGGTGATCTACACCCAATTTTTCAGCTATAGGGGTCGTGATGAAATCGTTGGTAGAGGTGATGATTAAAAGGTAATCACCTTCATTTTTGTGTTTTTTCAGTAGATCTATCGCTTTTGGCAGGATTAAAGGACTAATAACTTCCTCTAAGAACTGGTTTCGGTAGGACAGAAGGTCTTCCATTGAGTGGGCGGCCAAAGGGGCAAGAGAAAACTCCAAATACGCTTGTAGATCTAGCTGGCCATTTTCATAGTCCCGGTAGAATTGGTCGTTTGCCTTACGGTAGGCTTCTGCATCAACCAGTCCATGGGTGACCATAAATTCACCCCAGCCGTGGTCACTATCACCACCGATCAAGGTGTTATCCAGGTCAAAAATCGCGAGACTCAAGGGTATATTGCTCCAGATGCCAGAAATTCCGTTGTAGGATAACCCAGATGCCGGGAAAGTGTTACGAAGGAGTCACACAAAAGCGAGATCTGTGGTATATAGCTTGTAAGTCCTTGCCTGCATTGATGAACTTTCCGAGAGTGTGGAACAATGATCGGCTAGAGCAGGCAGCAAGAAAGATAATTCTGGAGTGCTTTGGTGATTGATCCTGATGGTTTCAGACCCAACGTCGGCATTGTGCTGACCAATACCCGCGGACAGGTGTTCTGGGCGCGTCGTATTGGTGGTCAGAATGCCTGGCAGTTTCCTCAGGGGGGTATCCAGAAAAATGAAAGCCCGCAACAAGCGTTGTTTCGGGAGCTGAAAGAAGAGGTCGGCTTAAACAAGCGCGACGTTTCAATTCTTGCCTGTACTCGAGGGTGGTTACACTATCGGCTTCCGAAGCGGCTCCTGCGCCATGGTTCCTCTCCTTTGTGTATCGGTCAAAAGCAAAAATGGTTTTTGTTACAGCTGCTGTCAGATGAATCAGAGATCTGCTTGAGTAACGGCGGCCCTGCGGAATTCGATCGTTGGCGTTGGGTCAGTTATTGGTATCCGCTGGATAAAGTGGTGGCATTTAAGCGGGATGTTTATCGGCGCGCAATGCGTGAACTTGCGCCAACTCACAGCGATCATGAAAACCGCCATTGGCAACTTGGAGGCAGTACGGGGGATAGCGCGTCTAATGCTTAATTCTCTGCGCAGCTTAGTTCAGGAAGTCAATTCAGCGCGGGATCTACCGGCGGCACTGAACATTATTGTGCACCGGGTCAAAATTGTTATGAAAACCAATGTCTGTTCCGTCTATTTGAGGGATGGGCAAGGTAATTTTCTTTTGATGGCCACCGACGGACTCAATGACACGTCAGTCGGGCAGGTCAGTCTGGCTGCAGGTGAAGGTCTGGTGGGGATGGTTGCTCTGAGAGAAGAGCCCATAAACCTTGAACGGGCAATGGACCATCCTAATTATCAATATTTCGAAGCCACGGGAGAAGAGCGCTACAGTTCTTTTCTCGGCGTTCCGATCATCCATCAGCGAGAGGTGCTGGGGGTGCTCGTTATTCAGCAAATTGAGCGCCGTAAGTTTGATGAGGGTGAAGAGGCTTTTCTGGTAACTACCTCTGCCCAGCTCTCAGGCGTGATCGCTCACGCGGAGGCGACGGGCGCATTGAAGCGCATGGGTCGCAATGCTCAGGAGGCCCGTTTTCGAGGAGTCGCTGGCGCTCCAGGTGTCGCTATTGGGAAGGCTGTTGTCGTTTCTCCAGCTGCAGATCTTCGCGGTGTGCCGTATCAAACCTGTGACAATGTTGATATTGAGCTGGATTTCTTCAATGACTGCCTGAGTAAGGCCCGGGACGACGTCCGTGCCTTGAGCGAAAATCTGGAATCGCGTCTAAATGCCCAAGAGCGTGCTCTTTTTGATGCCTATATCGCCATGTTGGATGACGCGTCGCTCGGTGGCGAAGTAACTGAGCGAATTCGCCAGGGATTGGGTGCCGCTTACGCCTGGAGTGAAGTGATTCTCGAACACGAGCGCAACTTCAGCAGTATGAGCGATGCTTACCTGCGAGAGCGGGCAGCCGATGTGCGGGATTTGGGGCGCCGCGTATTGGCATATTTGCAGGAATCTAACCAGAAGAGCCGTGTTTTCCCTAAAAATGCCGTTCTTGTCGGTGAGGAATTAACCGCTTCAATGCTGGGAGAGATCCCCCGGGACAGTTTGGTGGGATTGGTATCTGTGCAGGGGTCGGGCAATTCTCATGTTGCAATTCTTGCTCGAGCTATGGGGTTGCCCACTGTTATGGGCGCAGTCGATCTTCCTTTTATACAGTTAGAAGGGCGCGAGGTTATCGTAGACGGCTATCGGGGTGCGATTTATACCGATCCCGGTCCAAACCTACGGCGACAGTACGATGGTATTCGCGCCGAAGAGCAAGAGCTGGTTAAGGGGCTCGAAGCTCTTCGGGATCTGCCCTGTGAAACTCCGGATAAGCATCGAGTCCCGCTCTGGGTTAATACTGGGCTGCTTGCGGACGTGGTACGCTCTTTGGAACGTGGCGCAGAAGGTGTTGGCCTTTACCGCACAGAAATTCCTTTTCTATTACGTGATCGTTTCCCCAGTGAGGAAGAGCAGCGTCTGATTTACCGGGAGCAGTTAGAGGCCTTTGCACCTCACACCGTAACCATGCGTACGCTTGATATCGGCGGTGATAAATCCCTGCCGTATTTTCCTATTGAAGAGCAGAATCCGTTTCTCGGCTGGCGAGGGATTCGAATTACCCTGGATCATCCAGAGATTTTTCTCGGTCAGGTTAGGGCGATGCTTAAAGCCAGTGAGCATTTGAACAATATGCGGATTATGTTGCCGATGGTGGCGAGCATATCTGAACTCGAAGCGGCAAAAAGTTTGATTTATCGCGCTTATCACGAGTTATCTGAAGAAGGTTATAAGTTAGAGCTACCCCCAATCGGCGTAATGATCGAAGTTCCCGCTGCCGTGTATCAGGCCCGCGAAATCGCCGCGCGTTCGGATTTTCTCTCGGTGGGCAGTAATGATTTAACACAGTACTTACTTGCGGTTGATCGCAATAATCCACGTGTCGCCGATCTCTACCAAGCATATCATCCCGCAGTGTTGCGGGCCCTTAATCAAATCGTTCGGGATGGTCACAGTCAGGGCGCAAGCGTCGGGATTTGTGGTGAGTTGGCCGGCGATCCGGCCGCAGCCGTCCTGTTAATGGCCATGGGATTTGATGTCTTGTCGATGAACGCCACGAATTTGCCGAAGGTTAAAAAAGTCATTCGTGGTGTCACTCTCGAGCAGGCTGAAGAAGTCCTCGCCGAGGTGATGTTGCAGGAAGATGCCGAGTCCGTAAACCGTTGCCTGGAAGAGTTTATGGAGAAAGGTGGCTTTACGCGGTTGCTGGGATTGCGCTCAACAAAGACGTCGAAGTAATTTGTTGACGGCGTTGATCTATAGGCTCGCCTTTAGCGTTGTATTCTCGTTCGATAAAGGTAATTTCGTTATTGGTGTCGAAAAATACCAGTGTTGACGAGCGCGTTCCATAGCGCCCCATAGAAATAAATCTGGGTGACAGCTTCCATTCCGTCATCAGGTCAACACCCGTATTTGGCAATTGATGTAGCTCGGCTTTCTTCCTGTCGGATAATACTGTCCATAAACTGTCTGCTAGCTCATCAAGGCTCAAGCGGTTGCCGGTTAGTAGCTGGATAATTTCCATCTTGCCACGCTGAATTTTCGCCCAAGGGGCGTCCATGAGACCGTTGCTTAGACCCACGATACCGGGTGAAATGGGTGCCCAGCCATTGTTCGGATTTCGATTGCAAAACCATTGTAGATGGTTGGCATCACCGAGAATAAGATTAAAGCCAGCGTACTGTGTTGCATTGAGTTGAATATCTGCACTGGCTGTCGCCAGGTCGCGTTTCATTGATAGGTAAGGCAATATAAGTTCGCCCCGAGAGGATGATCTAAGCGGAGGGCGACGTGATTCTCGGAAATTAGTAACAGCGCCAAATCTTCCTTCATGGTTGACTCCCATCCATGTCCCGCCTGCCTGCAGGTCTCTCCCTGCGAATACACCAGGTTTATCTGGCCAATAGTGAGCAGACAAGGTTGGGCGCGAAAAATACTCGTCTCGATTGGCTGCGATGATCAGAGGGAAATCTGGGTGTTGGTGAAGAGCCGCGAAAATTAAGCACATGGCGATATTATGATCAATGCATTGAATTGAATGGATTGAATCATCAACCTGTTACCACAAAAAGACAGGTTTTCAGAGGGAGGGCGCCATTGGCCGAGCTCCCTAGTGTTTGGTTGGGAGACGGGGCATAATGCGGGCCCGCAGTAGATATCGCCGGATAACGTCATTTTGCTTTCCCTTTTTCTTATTTTTGCCATGGTCGGCGTCATCGCCGGGTTAATTGCAGGGCTGTTTGGGCTCGGTGGAGGGGTCATCATGGTCCCTGCGCTGATTTATACTTTCGGCATCATTGGTGTCGGTTCTGAGGTGTCCACCCACCTCGCGATCGGAACATCTCTGGCCTGTATCGTTTTTACGGCTTCAATGGCAACCTGGACCCATTGGCAGAAGCATGCTGTCGAGTGGCCTTTACTGAAATGGCTTGTACCAGGTGTTGTTATTGGCGCTGCGCTTGGGGGAAAGATTGCCGTTTTCTTAAATGGGGTTGAGCTGAGGATTGCCTTCGCCATCTTTCTGATCGCCATTGCGTTAAAAATGTTATTTACCATCCCGGCCGGCCAGGCCCGAGCGATCAGTGCCTGGGTGTTGTCATCCGTGGCAGTTGTTATCGGGGCAATTTCGTCTCTCTTCGGCGTTGGCGGTGGTGCGATGACGGTACCGTTTTTGAGATCATTTGGAACACCCATGGCCCGAGCTGTGGCGACGGGGGCGGCGCTTGGTTTGCCTCTGGCAATTTCTGGTAGCATGGCGTACATCTATCAGGGGTGGGGGCGTGAGGGGTTGCCAGAGGGCGCCGTCGGTTTCGTCTTTTTACCTGCTGCATTGGGTATGTTGATCTGCAGTGTCCCCACCTCGAGACTTGGCGCTCAACTCGCTCATAAATTGCCTGGCGAAAAATTACAGCGGGCTTTCGCGATCATTATGCTGGTAATTGCATCAGAATTGTTGGTCAGTGGCGTGATTACGCTTATAGGTCAATCAGGGGCTTCCTAAGAAATCGAGGCAAGTAGGTCCTTATTTACAATGAATCAATTATGCAGATGACGTTTGGCGCGTCTGCAAAACTTTGTGTCGGGAGTTATGGTTACTTATCCAACGATTGATCCTATTGCATTTAGTCTTGGGCCGTTTGAGGTTTTGGGGAAAACCCTTGGCCCATTAGAGGTTCATTGGTACGGCATTATGTACTTGCTGGCCTTTGCCGCCGCCTGGGGTTTGGCAATGTGGCGTTGTCGGCGTCCGGATTCGCCTGTCCGTCAAGAGCAAATAGAAGATCTCGTCGTCTATGGTGCGCTGGGCGTCGTGCTGGGCGGTCGACTTGGTTATGTCTTCTTTTACCAGGCGGACCGCTTTGTAGAGGATCCTCTCTGGCTGTTCCGAGTCTGGGAAGGTGGGATGTCATTCCATGGCGGCATGCTCGGTGTTATTTTCGCGATGTGGTTATTCGCGTGGAGGAATCGAATTCGCTTCTTCGCGGTTACCGATTTTGTGGCTCCTCTGGTGCCTCTTGGCTTGGGCTTTGGCCGGCTTGGGAACTTTATCGGCCAGGAGCTTTGGGGACGTGCCGCAGATGTACCCTGGGCAATGATATTCCCTAAGGATCCTTTGCAAATTCCGCGTCACCCTTCGCAGCTGTATCAGGCCTTTTTTGAGGGGCTGCTATTGTTTGCCATTCTCTATTTGTTTTCATCTCGGCCGCGCCCCAGTAAAGCGGTTAGTGGATTATTCCTACTTCTCTACGGTGCCTTCCGTTTTGGTGTTGAGTTCTTCCGTGAGCCAGATGCTCACATAGGATTTGACGCCCTCGGCTGGTTAACTCGTGGCCAATTACTTTCTTTACCGATGATCCTTCTTGGTGCCATTTTACTGGTTTTAGCCTACAAACATCCGCACCAAAATGATGCGCGTGTTACACAACCCGGGAGCAACGATTGAAACAGTATCTGGAACTTTTGCAGGATGTATATGCGAACGGTAAGGAAAAGTCTGATCGCACTGGTACGGGAACCCGGAGCGTTTTTGTTCGGCAGTTTCGTCATGATCTGCGGGATGGATTTCCGCTTCTGACGACAAAGAAAATGCATTTTAAGAGTATCGTTAATGAGCTGATTTGGTTTCTCAACGGCGATACAAATGTCAGATGGCTCAATGAACACGGGGTGTCCATTTGGGATGAGTGGGCAACATCTAGCGGCGATCTGGGTCCGATTTACGGCAAGCAGTGGACCGATTGGCCCACTGCAGACGGTGGCTCAGTAAACCAGATTGATTACGTGGTGAACTGCCTCAAACATAAACCTGACAGCCGAAGAATTCTGTTTCATGGTTGGAACGTTGAGTATCTTCCAGATGAATCCATGTCGCCTCAGGAAAATGTCGAGGCGGGGCGCATGGCACTGCCTCCTTGTCACCTTTTATATCAATTTTACGTCGCAGATGGTGAATTATCGGCGCAATTGTATATTCGCAGTTCGGACACCTTTTTAGGTCTGCCCTATAATACAGCAAGCTTGGCGCTTTTGACCCATATGTTGGCACAACAATGTGGCCTTCGGCCTGCTGAGATCATAGTCACGACAGGTGACACTCATATTTATTCAAATCATTACGAGCAAGTTGAGCGACAATTAGCTCGCTCGCCTCGTCCTTTGCCGGAGCTTCAAATTCGTCGTCTACCAGACTCCATTTACGAATATCAGTTTGATGATTTTGTACTGGAAGGATACGACCCTCATCCCGGTATTGTTGCGCCGGTGGCTGTCTAATGTCTGCACCAGCCGGGCCTCGCGTAGCCTTGATCGTGGCGCGGGCTGACAACGGAATTATTGGTTGTGACAACCAGCTGCCGTGGCGTCTGCCCGAGGATTTGCGGTATTTTAAACGGGTGACTATGGGGAAGCCCGTGATCATGGGGCGCAATACGTTTGAGTCCATAGGGTTTCCCTTGAAAGGAAGAGTTAATTACGTACTTACTCGACAACCCAATTGGAACAACTCAGGCGTTGTTGTGGTCAGTAACCTTTGTGATGCGATTTCAGAGGCGGGAAAATCTGGCGCAAACGAGATTATGATCATCGGTGGCACGCAGATTTATCATTCCGGTCTACCTCTTGCTAATCGCATTTACCTGACTGAGGTTCACGACGATTTCACTGGGGATGCCAGCTTCCCGGATCTAGATCCGGAGGAATGGCAGGAAGTCAGTCGAAAGGATGAGGTTGATCGCGACAGCGGTCTCGCTTACTCCTTTGTTACCTTGGACAGGGTGCGTAAACCTCACCAATAGGGTTATTGTTGGTGAGATTGCGCGAGCGGAGAATGTGTCTGAAAGGAGTGTAAATTCCTGAATTCGCCTCTCTCTGAGTCGTGTTACTTTTTGACTCAGGGAGTTCGTTCGGTCTGTTACTTTTCGTTATAGACCTTTGAAGGAGGCGGGTGGAAGGCAGATTAACCGTTGAATGTTTGTGGTCCCTAGTATTAAATTGCGAATCTCTGACTGTCGTTATTCGACAAAAGTCTAGATATAGCGGGATGCGTTTTTAACAACAAACCGCAATAAATATTTTGATTTATTGATTGTACCCATTCGGGGGATTTATGAAGAAGCAGCGACTGTTGGCTGTGGCTGTGTCCACGGCGCTTTCTGCTGGTGTGCTTTTTACAAGTGCAGTCCAAGCAGATCCAACCTTAGACGCAATTTTTAAGGTTGGCGAAGAAAAAGTTAAAATTGCACAAGACTCGCAAGAAAAAATCGATAACATCGCCGAGCAAACCACCAGCCTTCTTAATGACTTTAAAGTCGTTAACAAGCAAATCGAAGGTCTCCGTATTTATAACTCTCAGCTTGAAAAGCAAATCGCTGGTCAGCTGGAAGTTATCAATGATCTTGAAGAATCCATCGAAAATGTCACCGTCATCGAGCGTCAGATTCAGCCAATGATTCTAAAGATGCTGGATGCGCTTCAGCAGTTTGTCGCGCTGGATGTTCCCTTTCACATGGACGAGCGTGAAGAGCGTTTGGAAATGTTGAGAAATAGTCAGGAGCGTTCGGACATTTCTGTCGCTGAGAAATTCCGTCAGGTATTGGAAGCGTACAAAATTGAGTCTGAGTATGGCCGTAAGATCGACGCTTACGAAGACACTCTGGAAATCGGCGGTCAAGAACGTGAAGTCAATGTTTTGCGTGTCGGACGTGTTGCTTTGATGTATCAGACTAAAGACACTGAAATGTCTGGTGTTTGGGATCAGAAAGCACGCACTTGGACCGAATTGGACTCTGGTGAATACCGCAGCGCGATTCTTAAAGGTTTGCGCATCGCCAAGAAACAAGCGTCCATTGAAGTTATGAATATGCCGATTCCGGCGCCGGAGGCTGCTCAATGAAATCTAGTACAATCCGTAATGTCGTTATTGCCGCTGCATTGGGCCTAGGCGGCAGCTTGAATGTTTTTGCTCAGGACGCGGATCAAGCAAAATCTCTCGACCAATTGCTGGACATGGTCAAGCAAAGCAAGGTTGCAGAGACTGCAGAGCACCGTCAGCGTGAAGCTGAATTTATTCAGCAAAAAGCGAATCAGCAAGAATTGTTGAATCAGGCTCAGCAAACCAAAGCCGATGAAGAAGCTCGCTCTGAAGAGCTGGAGCAAACTTACGCTGATCAAGAGTTGGAAGTTGAAGCAAAACGCAAACAATACCAGGAGCGTCTGGGTTCACTGAAAGAACTCTTTGGCCACCTGACCTCCACAGCGGGTGATTTGCGTACCAATTTGGCAACCTCTATTGTTTCTGCTCAATATCCTGGTCGTGCAGAATTCTTAGACCAGCTGATCGACAAGATGAACAGCAACACTCGTTTGCCAACCATCGAAGAAATTGAGCGTCTTTGGTACGAGATTCAGCGCGAGACTATTGAGGGCGGTAAAATCGTCAAGTTTAGCGGTACCGTTGTTAAGCCCAACGGTGAGCAAACGCCTCAAGACGTCGTACGTATCGGTAACTTCCAGTTGTTGTCTGACGGTAAGTACCTTGAATTTCTGCCTTCAAACGAAAAAATGGCAGAGTTGACTCGTCAGCCTTCCTCCAGCCTGTTGTCTGCCGCATCACAGCTGCAGTCAGCAACCGATGGCTTTACTAAAGTTGGTATCGACCCTACCGGACCAAGTGGCGGCTCTTTCCTGGCTGCGTTGATTAACAGTCCTTCTTTGGTTGAACGTTGGCATCAGGGCGGCATCGTCGGTTACATCATTACCGGTGTCGGTGTCTTCGCCATCTTGCTGGCTCTGTGGAGATTCATTGTTCTGACAACAATCAGCGCCAAGGTTTCTTCTCAGTTGAAATCCAGCTCTGCCAATACCAACAACCCCTTGGGTCGTGTATTGAAAGTTGCGGAAGATAACCGTGGTCTCGATGGCGAATCTCTCGAGCTCAAGCTTGAAGAGGCTGTCCTTAAAGAGCGTCCAGCCATTGAGTCGGGTCTGAATCTGTTGAAAATTATCTCAATGGTTGCTCCCCTGCTGGGTCTGCTTGGTACCGTTACCGGTATGATCATTACCTTCCAGGCGATCACGATCTTTGGTGCCGGTGACCCGAAAGCGATGGCTGGCGGTATTTCTGGTGCTCTTGTAACGACAGTATTGGGTCTGGTTGTTGCGATTCCTACCGTGCTTTTGCATACCGTAGTGAACGGTCGCGCCAAGCGTGTTCTCCATATTCTTGACGAACAGTCTGCGGGTCTCGTAGCCGAAAACGTCGAGTCCGGCAAGTAATAGGAGAATTCGAATGTTGGCATTGATGGACGCGCTCGCTGCTGTTGTGGCCTTTATGGACCAGGGCGGGATGGTGCTGTACCTCATCGCTGCGTTGACATTCGTGATGTGGACTCTGATTTTTGAGCGAATCTGGTACTTTCACAGTGGCCTCAAAAAAGAAGTTCAAGGCGCGTTGGATACGTGGGAGGCACGGCCCGAGCGTAAATCCTGGGGCGCACACAAAGTCCGTCAGGCACTGATTTCTCGGGTTTCCGAGAAAGTCAGTGTCAACATGGACATGATTGCGACCCTGGTTGCTCTTGCCCCGCTGTTTGGTCTTCTGGGCACGGTTACTGGAATGATTGACGTCTTTACTGTTTTAGCGCTTACCGGTGGTGGCGATGCTAAAGCGATGGCTGGAGGGGTTTCGAAAGCAACCATTCCAACTATGGCGGGCATGGTTGCTGCTCTTTCTGGAGTATTTGGTAACACTTACGTTACTCGTACTGCAGAGCGCGAAAACCAGTTGTTGGCTGATCATTTGACAATGGACCATTAAAGCTCGAACTGACTGACCTAACCTGAGATTTTGAGAAAGTACTATGGCTAGAAAAAGTAGTTCGGCGGAGAATGATCAGAATACGATAGACCTTACGCCAATGTTGGACGTGGTCTTCATTATGTTGATTTTCTTTATCGTCACGGCGTCCTTTATTAAGGAAACCGGTATCGAAGTAAATCGACCTGAAGCCACCACGGCAATCTTGAAAAAGAATGCCAACATCTTGGTCGCGGTAAATGCAAACAATGAAGTCTGGATTGACAAAAACCGCGTGGATATCCGCGCGGTGAAAGGCAATATCGAGAGACTGTTTGCAGAGAACCCTAAAGGTGCTGTTGTGATTCAGGCTGATGACGAAGCTGATATCGAAACGCTGACCAAAGTGGCGGAAGCCGCAAGGGAAGCGGGTGTCACTGACGTCTCCGTCTCAACCGAGAAGAAATAAAACGTTATGAGTGTAGCAAGAGTCTTATTAGCCGGTGTACTGGCTGCGGCTACAACGTTCGCTTTGGTGTTTCTCATGCAATTATTGATTGCAGCGAATACCAAAGCGCCGGAAGAGGCAGAAGAGCGTAAAGTTGCAGACATTCTTATGCCTCAGCGTGAGATTGAAACCCAGTACGAAACGCAAAAACCTGATAAGCCTGAAGAGCCAGAGCAGCCACCACCAGACATGCCTGAGCCTGAGTTTGAGCAGCCGGATGTTAATCCTGATTCGATTAACATGGCGGCGCCCAGAGCCAAGCCAGACATTAACGTGGGCGGGATTAATCTTGGATCGGATGGTGAATATCTGCCAATCGTTAAGGTTCAACCACAATATCCATCTCGTGCGTTGAGTCGAGGCATAGAAGGTTACGCGATTGTTGAATTTACTGTGACGACGAACGGGTCAGTTCGTGATCCGGTTACCGTTGAAGGTATGGCCGGTCGCAACGGAAATCTGTCGCCTTCAACCATTTTCAACAGCGCTGCCGAGAAAGCTGCTCTCAAGTTTAAGTACAAGCCACGAGTGATCGATGGTGAGGCAGTGGAAGTGCCAGGTGTTCGCAATAAGATTACCTTTGCGATCGCTGAATAAGAGGTGAAGCTGATGAGCAAAACAAACTCCTTTTTAACACGGATAATTGGTCGCTCTCTGGTCGCCATTCCTCTAGGTCTGTCCCCGGTATTTCTGGGGCAGGCGTTGGAAGGTGCTGGCATCACCGGTTTTGTTAGCAAAGCCTATGCTCAAGATGAAGAAGAGCAGGCGGCACCAAAATACAAAACCAAGAAGACCTATTCACTGCGCCAGAATGTCTTTAAGGACTTTGCCGATGTGCAGGAAGCCACTGATGCAAATGAGTGGCCTACGGCGTTGGAAGTTCTTAAGAAGCTGGAAAGTAGCAAGGCTGAAAAATATACCAGTTATGAAAAGGCCAATTTATACAACTATTTTGGCTGGGTGTATTACTCCCTCGAGAATTATGACGAGGCGATTCGCTACTACAAAATGCTGCTCGAGGAAGAAGAGCTTAGTGAAGCCTTAGAGCTTGGCACGCTTTATACCTTGGCGCAGCTGTTGTTTGTGCAGGAAGACTACAAAGGTGCCGTTGGTTACCTTGAACGTTGGATGGAGCTTCAGCCGATCAAAGGGTCTGATGCATACGTTCTACTGGCTCAAGGTTACTACCAGTTAGGTGATATGGATAAAGCGATGGAGAACATCGACATCGCTGTTGAGCAGTACGAGAGCAAGGATAAGGTTCCTAAAGAGAACTGGTATTCTTTGCAACGGGCTGTTTATTATGAGAAGGGCGATAACCAGACGGTTATCGAAATTCTTATTAAGATGATTCGTCATTATCCTAAAACAACCTACTGGAAGCAGTTGGCAGGTTTGTACGGAGCGGTTGAGGAAGAAAGTAAGCAGCTTTACAGCATGGAGACTGTTTACTTGATGGGGGGGCTTTCGGATGAGAAAGAGCTTCTTAACCTCGCTTATCTGTATCTCGGAAAAGAAGTACCTTATAAGTCAGCCAAGGTACTTGAGAAAGGCATTGAGTCGGGTCAAATTGAAAAGACTTCGAAAAACCTGGAAACCTTAGCAACAGCGTGGCGCTTGGCACAGAACGTCAAGAAGTCTATTCCCTATATGGAGCAGGCTGCGTCAAAAGCTGAAGACGGTAACTTGTATGCTCGTCTTGCCGGTGTGTATTTGGATAGCGATCAAAATGAGAAAGCTATTGAAGCAGGTACTCAGGCAAACAAGCGTGGCAAAATCAAGCGTCCTGATCAGTTGCAGATCGTGTTAGGCATGGCGAATGTCAACCTGCGTAATTACGATGCGGCGATTGAAGCCTTCGAAAAGGCTGCAAAGGATGAGCGTAGTAAGAAGTTCGCCTTGCAGTGGATCGACTTTGCTAAGAATGAAAAACAGAGAGAGGATGCATTGAAAAGCTAAGCGCTTTTAGAGCATATTTATTTCTGTTTGTTCATAATAAAAAACCCCCGAAATCTCCGATCTCGGGGGTTTTTTATTGGTGGAGGCAATCTAGCTTCTTGATTAATCAAGTTTAGATAGATCGCGAACCGCTCCCTTGTCTGCACTGGTGGCTAGCATTGCGTAGGCTTTGAGTGCCGCACTAACTCTACGAGGGCGAGGTTTTTCTGGTTTCCAGCCTTTCTCATCTTGAATTCGTCTGCGTTCAGTCAGCTCGTCGTCGCCCACCAAAAGCTCGATAGAGCGATTGGGAATATCGATGCGAATTTTATCACCCTGCTGTACCAGCCCTATGATTCCGCCAGCCGCAGCTTCGGGGGACGCATGGCCGATTGAAAGACCTGAGGTTCCTCCTGAAAAGCGTCCGTCAGTCAGCAACGCGCAGGCTTTCCCCAAGCCTTTAGATTTCAGGTATGACGTTGGGTAAAGCATCTCCTGCATACCAGGTCCACCTCTTGGCCCTTCGTAGCGGACGATGACAACGTCTTCCGCTTTAACCTTGTCTTCGAGAATGTTGGCTACAGCTTCATCTTGGGATTCTGTTACATGGGCATTGCCTTCGAATACCAGGATAGAGTCATCAACCCCTGCGGTTTTGACGACACAGCCATCTTGCGCAAGATTGCCGTAAAGGATCGCAAGTCCGCCGTCTTTGCTAAAGGCGTGTTCAAGAGAACGAATACAGCCCTCTGCGCGATCTCCATCGAGTGACGGCCAGCGTGTAGACTGGCTGAAAGCAACTTGGGTTGGAATGCCGGCCGGCCCGGCGCGATAGAACTCCTGAACCGTTTCATCCGATGATCGGACGATATCCCAGGTATCGAGCGCCTCGCCAAGGGTTGCGCTATGCACGGTCGGAACATCGATATGCAAAAGGCCTGCGCGGTCCAGCTCGCCTAAAATGCCCATAATGCCGCCTGCGCGGTGAACATCCTCAATATGGTATTTTTGGGTATTCGGGGCGACTTTGCAGAGCTGAGGTACTTTACGTGACAAGCGGTCGATATCTTTTAACGTAAAATCGAGCTCAGCTTCCTGGGCGATGGCGAGCAGGTGTAGAATCGTATTGGTCGAACCACCCATGGCAATATCGAGCGACATGCTGTTTTCGAACGCTTTATAGCCGCCGATATTTCTTGGCAGCACACTGTCATCGTCTTGCTCGTAATAGCGTTTCGCCAAATCGACAATCAATCGACCCGCCCGCAAAAACAGCTCTTTGCGATCGGAATGGGTTGCGACGACGGTGCCGTTTCCGGGTAGTGATAAGCCCAGTGCTTCGGTCAGGCAATTCATTGAATTGGCGGTAAACATGCCGGAACAGGATCCACATGTCGGGCAGGCACTGCGCTCAATCTCACTGACTTGTTCGTCGGTATAACTGTCGTCCGCGGCGACCACCATGGCATCAATTAAATCCAGCTTATTTTCTGAAAGCTTGGTCTTGCCGGCTTCCATTGGCCCGCCAGAGACAAAAACGACGGGAATATTGAGTCGCATCGCAGCCATCAACATTCCGGGGGTGATTTTGTCGCAGTTCGAAATACACACCAGAGCGTCGGCACAGTGAGCATTCACCATATATTCGACGGAGTCAGCAATAATATCTCTTGAGGGAAGGCTGTAGAGCATGCCGTCATGCCCCATGGCGATGCCGTCATCAACGGCAATGGTATTGAATTCTTTGGCAACTCCGCCGGCACTTTCGATCTCTCGGGCAACCATTTGTCCAAGGTCTTTCAGGTGGACGTGACCGGGTACGAATTGTGTGAACGAGTTGGCAATGGCAATGATGGGCTTATGAAAGTCGTCATCTTTCATGCCGGTAGCGGGGGGGGGGGGGGGGGGGGGGGGGGGGGGGGGGGGGGGGGGGGGGGGGGGGGGGGGGGGAGGGGGAAGGAGAAGAGGGGAGGGGGG